>CAYWRU010000006.1:0-84805 GCA_964460795.1 uncultured bacterium
AAACATTTCGGGGATGACAGCTCCGACAGGGGAGCTGTCACCTGAGGTAAAGGGGCTTTTCGAGGCCCTCAGGCCGAGGGACAAAATGAGACCGGTTTTGTCCTTTGGGTTGGACAAAGCCGGTTTTTAATTTTGGGGGAGGTATGGGATGGGAAAGCGTCTTGGATTTGTTGGAATCATTTTGCATGACCGAAAGAAATGCGCTGAATCTGTGAATCATATTCTTTCAGATTTCGGAGACATCATTGTCGCGCGTGTCGGACTTCCTAAAGTCCGGAAAGACTGCGCGGTGATCACTTTGATTGTGGACGCCACTACCGACCAGATTGGATCATTGACCGGCCGGCTTGGATCCATCTCCGGTATTTCGGTCAAATCTGCGTGTGCAAAGGAATAAAATCAAAATGAAAATGCGAACCGAACATGATGCGCTGGGAAGTCTTGAGATTCCTCAGGAATCCTTGTGGGGAATTCATACCGAACGGGCGATTCAGAATTTTAAAATTTCGGGCCGCCGTATGCCGGAGGTTCTTATTCGTGCTTTAGCCGTCGTCAAAAAAGCCGCAGCACGCTCCAATTATGAATTAAAACTTCTTACCTCTGATCAGACGCAGGCCATCTCACAGGCCTGTGATGAAATCCTAAACGGTGAACACTCGGAATCGTTTCCCCTGGATGGACTGCAAGGCGGGGCGGGGACATCCCTTCATATGAATGTGAATGAAGTGATTGCAAACCGGGCGCTACAAATTCTTGGAAAAACTCTTGGAGATTATGAAGTGATCCATCCGCTTCATCACGTCAATCTGCATCAGTCCACCAATGATGTTTTTCCTACGGCGGTTCGGATTGCCATGCTTTGGGAACTCAAGGACCTTGCTCCTGTCATTGCGAAGCTTCAGGGTGTCATGCAGGAAAAAGAAAAAGAATTTTCCAAGATCCTCAAGATCGGACGCACCGAGCTTCAAAATGCGGTTCCCATGACGCAAGGCGCGGAATTCGGGGCGTTTGCCGAGGCCTTTGGCCGCGACCGCTGGCGAATTTTTAAGTGCGAGGAACGAATCCGGCAGATTAATTTAGGAGGCACGGCTATTGGGACTGGACTCGGAGCGCCAACCGCCTATATTTTTCGAGTCGTAGAAGTCCTGCGCGAAATAACAGGGCTCAGTCTTACACCTTTTGAGAATCGAGTGGATGGAACTGCAAATGCGGATGCCTTTGTGGAAGTCTCGGGAATTCTGAAAGCACATGCGGTCAATCTAATCAAAATTGCTGAGGACCTGCGCAAAATGAATCTTTTAAAGGAGATTCGTCTGCCCGCGCTTCAGGCAGGGTCATCGCTCATGCCCGGTAAAATCAATCCTGTGCTCCTTGAGGCTGTAATCCAAACAGGGATGAAAGTGCTTGCGAACGATTATTTGGTGGCCGAATGTGTGAGCCGTGGAACCTTTCAAATCTCGGAATTTATGCCGCTTTTTGCCAGCGCCATGCTCGAGACTTTGGATATTTTAAAACACATCAATGTCCTTTTTGCGGACTATGCTTCAAAAATCAAAAGCAATCCTGAGGCCTGCAAAAAATATTTTGAGACTGCGCAGGAAATCTTGACAGCCTTTGTTCCGTCGCTAGGTTATGAACGCTGCACGGAAATCCTCCATGAATTTGAGAGATCAGGCAGCACACACTTTCTGGATTTCTTAGAAGAAAAAATCGGGAAAGAGGCTGTCAAAAAACAGCTTTCGCCCGAAATGTTGATGCAATTAGGACATCGCCATGCTTAATACCCCTAAATCACTTCGTCTTCAGATCGGGATTTTTGGACGGACGAATGTTGGAAAATCAAGTTTTCTGAATTTCCTGGCAGGACAGGATGTGGCCATTACCTCGCCGATTCCTGGAACCACTACCGATGTGGTCGAAAAGGCGATGGAGCTTCTTCCCCTTGGCCCCGTGCTTTTTCTGGATACGGCAGGGCTTGATGATCGCTCGGAACTTGCTGAGAAGCGGCTTGAGAAAACAAAGAAAATCCTCGGCAGATCTGATATCGTTCTGCTGGTCACAGAACCCAATGTGTGGACGGAATTTGAATCCGCAGTAATTCAGGAAGCCCGCGAGAGAAAACTTCCGGTAATGGTCATTATCAATCAATCGGACCGGGCCAAATCATTTGCGGCTTTCATGGAACAGATTCAGTCGAAAAATATTCCATGGCTTGAGACGAGCTGCGTGACCCCCTTGCTTCGTGAAAAAACACTGGTGGAGTTTAAACGGATATTGCTTCAGCTTTGCCCTGCCGAATTTTTAACTCCGCCTCCCTTGGTAGGGGATTTAGTTCCGGCCGGAGGGCTCGTGGTTCTTGTGGTTCCCATTGATTTGGAAGCCCCCAAGGGGCGGCTTATTTTGCCGCAAGTCCAAACCATCCGCGATGTTCTGGATCAGGATGCCGCTGTGATGGTGGTGAAGGAACGCGAATACCGCGCGTATTTGGAACGGCTAAGGACTCCGCCGGATCTTGTGGTGTGTGATTCTCAAGTGGTTCTAAAAATGGTGGCCGATACGCCTCCCTCGGTTCGTTGCACAACCTTTTCTGTTTTATTTTCCCGACTTAAAGGAGATCTTGCAGAAATGGTGCGTGGGGTTTTTGCCGTGGATCATTTGAAAGCGAAAGACCGCGTTCTTGTCTCGGAGGCCTGTACACATCATGCGCTTGAAGATGATATTGGACGCGTCAAAATCCCGCGCTGGATCCGGCAATATCTGGGACGGGATGTTGAAATTACAACCGTATGCGGTCATGACTATCCCGAGGACCTCAAAGACTATCAATGGATTGTGCACTGCGGCGCCTGCATGCTGGGACGAAGAGAAATGCTGGGGCGTTTGGAAGAAGCAAAGCAAGCCGGAGTTCCGATCACCAATTATGGCGTATGCATTTCCTATCTCCAGGGAGTGCTGGGCCGCGTTCTGTCGCCCTTTCCGGGGCTTATTGAACTTTATGAATCTTATAAAGAATCTATAGCGGGAGGAAAGTCATGAGTACGATCGAAGAAAAATCCTGGGTGGAAAGTCAAATTAAACAAAGTGAAATCGATAAATATTTGGATCAAGGGAAAGATTGCATTCCTGAGCACGAGATTTGGGAGCATCTTCAAAAACAGGCGGCTCCGGATGCGAATCAGATCCGCGACATTCTGGCTAAGTCTATGGCCATTCAGACCTTGACGCCGCTTGAGACGGCCGCGCTTCTGAATGTTCAGGACCCCGGACTTTTGGAGGAGATGCGCGTGACCGGTCTTAAAGTCAAAAAGAAGGTCTATGACAATCGGATCGTCACGTTTGCTCCGCTTTATTTAGGAAATTATTGCGTCAATAATTGTCTTTACTGCGGATTTAGGCGCGAGAACAAATCAATTGATCGCCGCATTCTTTCCCAAGATGCGATCCGAAAAGAAGTCGAGATGCTGGCTGGGGAAATCGGACACAAACGCTTGATTGTGGTGGCCGGCGAACATCCCTCGACAGATGTGGATTACATCGTGGAAAGCATCCGTACGATTTACGACGTCAAGACCGAGACCCGCGGAGGAGGGATTGGAAATATTCGGCGGGTGAATGTAAATGCTGCGCCCATGGCCATGGCGGATCTTAAAAAACTTGCCGAAGTTGGAGTCGGGACTTTTCAGGTATTTCAGGAAACGTATCATCATGAGACCTATGCAAAACTGCATCCGGCGGGCACGTTAAAATCAAATTACGAGTGGCGCTTGACGGCGCCGTACCGCTCTATTGAATCGGGAATTGATGATGTCGGAATTGGAGTTCTCTTCGGGCTTTTTGACTGGCGTTTTGAAGTCATGGCCATGGTTTATCACGCTTTGGATTTGGAAAAGAAAATGATCATTGGTCCGCATACGGTGTCCTTTCCGCGGCTTGAACCTGCGCTCAACACTCCTTTTGCCTCCGATTCAAAATACCGTGTGAGCGATGCGGATTTTCTAAAAATCATTACCGTGATTCGTCTTGCGATTCCTTATACAGGCATGATTGTAACGGCCCGCGAATCAGCCGCGATCCGGCGGGAAGCCATTCGGCGCGGAGTGACTCAAACCGATGCTTCGACTCGGATTGGCGTTGGAGCGTATGCAGACGGAGGCGAAGATCAGCAGGAATGCCGGCAGCAGTTTATGCTGGGCGATACGCGCAGTCTGGAAGAAGTCATTACGGAATTTTCTGAAATGGGGCTCATTACTTCCTTTTGTACGGCCGGATATCGTTGCGGCAGAACGGGGACTTGCATTATGGATTTGCTCCGAAGCGGGCAGGAGGGAAAATTTTGCAAATTGAATGCGGTTCTCACGTTCCGCGAATGGCTGGATGATTTTCCTAGAAACCCAACGGTTCGTGAGCAAGGGGAAAAGGTGATTGAAAAAGAAATTGCGGAGATCCGGGAAGCGATGCCGCAGGTTTATGGAAAGTTTATGCAGCGATATGATCGGGTGAAACATGGCGAACGAGACCTCTATTTTTGAAAATATCCCTGAGGTTTGGAGCGAAGAAGCGTTAGTCCAAGCCCTCACCGCGTCAAATCCGGAAATTTTATGGAAGTTGGCCGATCAGATTAGGGCTGAATCCGTGGGGCCCGAGGTATATCTACGCGGGCTGATTGAGTTTTCCAATCATTGCTTACGGGATTGTCTTTATTGTGGACTTCGAAAAAGTAATTCATCACTGGAACGTTATCGCCTGAGTGTGTCCGAGGTTGTGGAGTGTGCGAGGCAGGCAAAGGAACTGGGATACGGGACTGTGGTGCTTCAGTCCGGGGAAGACGATAGTTTTGCTTTGGATGATCTCGTGGCTTTAATTTCGAAGATCAAAAAGGAAATTGGCGTAGCGATTACGTTATCCATAGGCGAAAAAAGTTATGAAGATTACCGAATACTCAAAGAAGCAGGTACAGACCGCTATCTTTTAAAATTTGAAACCTCTAACCGGAAATTATTTCATTTTCTAAAACCGGACGGCAATTTTGACAACCGGATTCAGTGTCTTGATTGGCTCCGTGAACTTGGGTATCAGGTTGGGAGCGGATGCATGGTGGGACTTCCGGGACAAACGATTGAAGATTTAGCGCAGGATCTTCTCTTTATTCAGAAAATGGATTTTGATATGGTTGGGGTCGGTCCTTTTTTGCCGAATCCTAAGACGCCGCTGGCGAACTCTCCGGTCTCAAATTCTGAGCTGACCCTTCGCATGGTGGCCCTGGCCCGGATCCTCACGAAGAAAGCGCATTTGCCGGCGACAACTGCCCTAGGAACTTTGGACGCTTTGGGACGTCAGAAAGCCCTTCAGCGCGGCGCCAATATTCTGATGCCGAATCTGACGCCTAAAAAATTCCGGCCGCTTTATGAAATTTATCCGAACAAGATCTGTATCGGTGAAAGCGCCTCGGACTGCGGAAATTGTGTGGAGGGAATGATCCTTAGTTTAGGAAGGGAAGTGGGGTCAGGTCCTGGGCATAGTTTTAAGAGCAGTCAATAGTACACAGTACTTAGTGCGCGAATCTCATACTGTGCACTAAGCACTGTGTACTATAGTACTGTGTTCTAAATTATTATTTTTGATCTTGGGAAATTGGAGGATGACCTTCAGGAAGGGCTTGGCCTTCGGTCATGCCATCAATCGAGGGATGATGAAAGCCGGCCATGTTCATACCTGACCCCATCTTTTTCATTCTGTCGCTGCCCATTCCCATGCCCATCATCCCGGATTCCATGGGACACATTTTAGAGCCGCCCGCCATGTGGCCGCGAGGAGAGCAGGATCCAGAAATACAGGCCGTGGCCAGCTGGAAGGCGCTGAAAGTGGCAATGAGAATGCCGAGAATAATGCCAGCGAGACGGAGCGATTTTTGCGAAGTCTGGTTTGAATCCAGTACGATTTTATATCCGAGAGCAATGGCGATTAGAAAAAGAGCTGATTCCATGGAAAATCCTTTCGGTTGAGGGCTCATCATCGGTGAGCTTGCGAGCTTTGTCAAGAGCTCACACATGGCTAGGGTTTTTACGCTGAATGATAAATAAAGCTGAGTGAAAAGACCCAATCTGAAATAAGGGGAAGTTTTTTTTGATTTTCTAATAGCTTGTTATTGAAGGAGTTAGAAAATACCGATACAATCTTAAAAGTTGGCACTATAATTGAAAGCATATTCCTGGAATAATGTGCCTTTGTCCTACGTCTATAAGATAGTTATCAAAAGGAGTCTTGTATGAAGAAAATGGCAGCGCTTATTGGATTCGTTCTGTTTTTATCTCTTACGTTTGTTTCAGTTTCCTATGCCGGCGAACATGAGTATGCCGGCGCTAAAAAGTGCGGAATCTGTCACAAAAAGGCAGATACTGGAAATCAACTCGGAATTTGGCAAGATTCCAAACATGCCAAGGCCTTTGAAACGCTTGGAACGCCTGCCGCCAAAGAATTTGCAGCAAAAGTTGGCGTGGATAATCCTCAAACCAGCGGTAAGTGTCTTAAGTGTCACGCTACGGCTTACGGGAATACCGAGGCTCAAGTGACCCAGGCCATTCCCGTGGAAGAGGGTGTTTCCTGCGAATCATGCCACGGAGCAGGTAAAGATTATATGAAGATGAGCGTCATGAAGGACAAGGCTCAGGCCGTGGCGGCTGGATTAGTCATTCCGGATGAAAAGACCTGCACCACTTGTCACAATGCCGAGAGTCCGACATTCAAGGGATTCAATTATCAGGAATCCTACGCCAAGATTCAGCATCCGGATCCGAGCAAAAAGTGAGCCCTTGCAAAATTTATATTTTTTCAAACAAGGGCTCATCCTGAGTGAGCGGAGTCCTTCGACTCATTCTCAGGACGGTAAGCCAGAGTCGAAACGCGAATCGAAGGATCTACAGAAGGCCTGCGAAGGCCGATAAGCCGCTGACAGCGAAATTATTGAAAGGGCCTTCGTGAGTCAATTGCCGGAAGATCGAAAGCACAGTTATTTCCACAACTGGATCAGTGCGGTCGGTGGAGTTTTTTCCGTCCTCTTTTTCTCCATCATTTTATTTTTCATTGCCGTTGATTTGTTCGGCAAAGGCCCCAATCTTTATGTTCAGGGCCTAGCCTACTGTATTCTTCCTGGATTTTTGATTTTCAGTCTTCTTTTAATTCCCGCGGGTGCACTTCGGGAACGATCCCAGCGTGTAAAACGCGGGGGAGCGTCCCGGTTTCCTCATATTGATTTTAATGATCCTTCGCACCGGCATAAGACGCTTCTTGCTCTTGGAATTTTAACCTTGTTTGTCCTTTTTAGTGTTTTTGGAACTTATCAGGCGTATCGATTCAGCGAGTCGGTCAAGTTTTGCGGCACCATGTGTCATCAACTCATGGAGCCGGAATATACAGCCTATCAGAAATCCCCGCACGCCAAAGTCGACTGCGTGCAGTGCCATATTGGCCCGGGAGCGGATTGGTTTGTGAGATCAAAGCTCACAGGTCTTTACCAGGTCTATGCGACGATTACCCATAAATATCCTAAGCCGGTACAAACTCCGATTAAGAATTTACGTCCGGCCCAGGAAACCTGTGAACAATGCCACTGGCCCAAGGCCTTTTTTGGCGCAGTGGAGCAGGACAAAAATTATTTTCTCCCGGATGAAAAGAATACGCATTGGCGTACACGGATGCTGGTGTTTGTCGGCGGCGGCGATCCTCCTTACGGAAAGCGTGAGGGGATTCACTGGCACATGAATATCAAAAATAAAATCGAATATGTGGCAACCGATCCGAAACGCCTTGAAATTCCCTGGGTCAAAAAGACCGGGCCGGATGGGAAAGAAGAAGTCTTTGTTACAGAAGGGTCTGATTTTTCAGCCTCTAAAAAACCGGCCGGAGAAACTCGGCGTTTGGATTGCATTGACTGTCACAATCGTCCCAGCCATCAGTATCAGGATCCCGTGCATTCAGTGAATGAATCCATGAGCGCCGGAACCATTGATCCTTCGCTTCCGTATATCAAGCGCGAGGCTGTCAAAGCCTTGCTTGGTAAATACGCATCACACGAAGAAGCCGATAAACAGATCGAGACCGAGATCCGGAATTTTTATCAGAAGAATTATCCTGCGCAAGTTGGGGCGCTTTCCGAAAAAATAAATGCCGCGATTCGTGCGATTCAAAATGTTTACAAAACCAATTTCTTTCCTTTTATGAATGTCAGCTGGAAACAGTATCCAAATCACCTCGGGCACATGACTTCTCCCGGATGTTTCCGCTGCCATGATGGAAAACATAAGAGTGCGGAAGGCCGCGTGATTTCACATGATTGCAAAGTTTGTCACAACATCATTGCTCAGGGTGTTGCTGGTGCTATGGAAACTCAAGTCGATGGCTTGGAGTTTAAACATCCGGAAGATATCGGCGAGGATTGGAAAGAGATGTCTTGTACGGATTGCCACACCGGGGAGCTTGTCTAGGCTATGGCCTTTTTCCGCTCTAGAGTTTGTGCCCGCATTTTTATTCTTTCAGTCCTTTCTTTTGGTTTTCTCTGCCCGCTTGCCAGTTCGCCGCTTCTTGCTGTGGACAATGATGAATGTTTGGCCTGTCATGAAAATCTGAATGTTGATACCTTTGCGGCTTCGGTCCATGGAAAAAATCTTTGCACGTCTTGCCACGCGGATATTAAAGAAGTCCCACATCAGGAAAAGCTGAATAAAGTTAACTGCGGATCCTGCCACAAGATTGAATCTGATATTTATCTTAATTCCGATCACGGACGTGCTCGCAAAAGCGGGGAATCCGCTGCGACGTGTCTTGGATGCCATGGATCTCCGCATGCTATTTTGAGCGCCCGGAATCCTGCCTCTCCCATGTACCGCCTGAATATTCCAAAGACCTGCGCGGGATGTCATGAAGACACGGCAAAAATGGCGAAGTATGCGCTTTTAGAAGAGAAGCCGCTGACTTCTTATCTTTTGACGGTGCACGGCAAGGCGCTCGAAAAAGGTGTGATCCAATCCGCTGTGTGCACGGATTGCCATGGATCACATGATCTCCATTCACCGACGAATCCTCAGTCCAAGCTGTACCGCCGAAGCGTTCCGATCACGTGCGGAAAATGTCATGAAAACGTTTTGAAGTCTTATGAGCGAAGTATTCATGGCAAGGCGGCGTTGGCAGGAAAAGTCGAGGCTCCGGTTTGTACGGATTGTCACGGCGAGCATACGATTTTAGGGCACAAGGATCCGGCCTCTTCGGTTTATTCTTCTTCGGTTTCAGAGAAAGTTTGCGCTCATTGTCATGCCGCGGAAAAAATCATTTCAAAATATAGACTCCCGTCCGATAGCGTTAAAACTTTCCTTGAAAGTTACCATGGACTTGCGGGGCGATATGGTTCAACCGTGGTGGCGAATTGCGCAAGCTGTCACGGATTCCATGATATTTTGCCATCCAGTGATCCGAATTCATCCGTGAATAAAGCCAACTTACCGCAAACCTGCGGCAAGTGCCACCCCAATGTCGGAGAGCAGTTAGCTAAAGGTTCGGTCCATTTATCTCCAACCTTTGATCGTGATCGGATTGTCTATGTGGTGTCCCTGATCTACATTATCTTTATTATTCTGGTGATCGGTGGAATGCTGGCCCATAACTTACTGGATTTTCTGAGAAAACTTCATGAACACCGTCGCAAGCATTTGGAGACACATCAGGATATTCGATTCACCAAGAGCGAGCGGATTCAGCACGGTGTTCTGACCTTATGTTTTGTGGTTCTGGCGTATACGGGATTTGCGTTGAAATATTCGGATGCATGGTGGGCTTACCCATTTACTTTCGGGAATGGAGCGGATTGGCGCGGATGGATTCACCGGATTGCGGCTGCGATATTCTCAGTCCTCGGAATTTATCATGGTCTTTATCTTCTTTTTACGAAACGTGGACGGAAACAAGTCAGGGCTCTCGCTCCCGCGAAAAAGGATTTCTCAGATGTGATGCAGATGCTCAAACACAATTTGGGCTTCAAGGTGCCGCGTCCTCGTTTCAAACAATATAACTATGTTGAGAAAGCTGAATATTGGGCGCTGGTCTGGGGATCCATGGTGATGATGCTGACCGGTCTTGGGCTTGTGTTTGAGAATTTATCTATGAAATATTTTCCAAAATGGTTCCTGGATGTGGCGCTCGCCATCCATTTTTATGAAGCAGTACTTGCGACGCTCGCTATTTTAGTCTGGCATTTCTACTTTGTGATCTTTGATCCTGAGCACTATCCGCTCAATCTCAGCATGAGCACGGGCCGCGAAACCGAAGACCGTGATTCGGATAATGCGCCTAAAGATAGTTCTTCCAAACCCAGCTCCCCTGAATAGAAAAAAACTGATTGAGAGCCTTTCTTCTGATAGAGTGATGTCTGTCACAGCCAAATTGCGTGAAATCACTACAATTTCTGGAAATGAATCGTCATATCGCGCAACTTCAAAGTAAAGGCTGATTTCTGCATGATAATCAAATTACGAAAGAGATTCTGGCTTTCCTGGAGCTGGACTCATTTCGATCGCCTAAGACGGTTCTGGTCGCGGCAGTCTCTTACCATAAAACTTTTTTTAACTCTTTCGCTTTTAGTCGTATTGATTGTTTCCGCAGGTTCTTTTGCCGTGATGAGTCTTTCCCGATATGCCATTGCTGATACCTCCGTGACCACAGCGCTTTATCAAATCCAGCTTCTTAAAACCAAATTGCTTGAAACCATGATGAGTGATGAACCCCGCCATGAAGGACTCGCTGCTTTGCTGCAGAAGCGAGAGAATCGTGCTGAGGTTAGTGAAATAAATATTTTTGATAAGGTCGGCCAAGTTACTTTTTCTTCTTCCTCGAATAATCTTGGAAAAAATGTGGTGATGCCGGAAAAAAGTAAAGTCCGAATGACCAGTGATGGCGCTATGGTGGAAATGAATGGGCGTCACCAAAAAGAAAGGCTCCGAATTATTCATCCTATTGAAGGCAGTTCCAAATGTATGGTCTGTCATCAAAATGCTAATCATGAGCCCTTGGGCGGTATTGAGCTGTATGTTCCTCTGGAGCCCATTTACCGGCGCTTTGGTCACAGCCGCACCATTTTTATTTTGACTGCGCTTGGAATTGTTTTGTTTGGCGCTTTTTTGATTCGGTGGCTGGTGCACGCCATTGTGAAGCAGCCGATTAGAAAACTCATTTCCGTGATGGAAAAGGCGGAAAAAGGGGAGTGGGATGTTCGCACTCGAATTGCAGAGGACCCGGAACTTCGGCAGCTTGCGAAACGTTTTAATGCTATGGTGCGGGGAATTGATGCCGCTCGCCGTGAAATTGAAGCTCAGCATCAGCGGGAACTCTCCCAATCCAACCGCTTGGCTTCTTTAGGGCAACTGCTTTCCAATGTATCCCATGAAATTAAGAACCCTCTGGCGGCTATGAGCTCCGCACTTCATGCACTCCGCCGGTCCTATCCATCGCATGAATCCGAAGAGCAAATATTTGATGAACTCATGCATCAAATTGACAGAATTGAAAAAACCGTAAGTCACCTTTTGCGATATGCTCGTCAAGCGCCTCCGCGTTTTGAAATCTTAAACGTGCTGGTGCCGCTTGAGCATGCGATTGCTCTGGCGGAGCATTATCTTTCAAAACATAAAATCCAGATCCACCGCGGCTGGCCGTCTCATGCCATTCAAGTGCGTGGAGATGCCGGGGCGCTTCAGCAGGTTTTCTTAAACCTCATTCTGAATGCCTCGCAGGCTATGTCCGATGGCGGACATCTTTTCCTTAGAATTCATGAGGATCCCTGCGATTCAAAAAGTAAATCAAGGGATGAAAAAAAAGAGAGCTTGCCGGCAGTGACAATCACGGTTGAAGACACAGGAGTGGGAATTTCGCCCGAGAATATGGGTAAAATATTTCAGCCATTTTTTACGACCAAAAAAGAAGGGACTGGGTTAGGGCTTTCCGTGACGCGCGGAATCGTAGAGGATCATGGCGGTACTATATTCATTGAAAGTATTTTCGAAAAAGGAACGCAAGTTCACGTTCGACTCCCCGTAATGAATGCGCATGAAACATCTCGGGTGGGTTCACAAAAGAAAAATCCAAAAGGGGTGGCGTATGAAGGCTAAAGTGCTTGTGATTGACGATGAGAAATTGATAGGGTGGTCTTTAAAGCAGGATTTGACTCGCGAAGGGTATGAGGTTTTTACTGCGCAAACCGCTCGCGAAGGAGAGAGTCTGTTTGAATCCGAACAGCCGGATGCGGTTCTCCTGGACATTCGTTTGCCGGACGGCGACGGTCGGGAGATGCTTCATCAATTTCGAAAAAAAGATCCGTTTGCTGCTTGTCTTATGATCACGGCGAATGATGATATCCGTTCCGCAGTTCAGTGTATGCAGTCCGGGGCCTTCACTTACCTTCACAAACCGTTTAATTTTGATGAAATTAAAGTCAATTTAGAAAAGGCCATTGAGTCAAGGCGGCTGCGTCAAAAAGTGGCCGCCTGGCAGCATGAAGAGCGTGGCAAATATGATTTTGGCAGCATTGTCTGTGAAAGTGTAAAGATGAAAGCGGTTCTTGATTTGATTCGGCGCATTGTGGACTCAGATGCCAGTACGGTCTTAATTGAAGGTGAAAGCGGGACCGGAAAAGATCTGGTGGCTCACAGTCTTCATTATGGAAGCCGGCGTGCGGAGAAGCCTTTTGTGTCGCTCAACTGCGCTGCCATTCCTGCAACATTGCTTGAAAGCGAGCTTTTCGGTCATGAAAAAGGAGCTTTTACGGACGCGCGAGAATCCAAGCGTGGATTGGTGGAAGAGGCTTCTGGCGGCACTCTCTTTTTGGATGAGATCGGCGATATGTCACGGGAGCTTCAAGCCAAGCTCCTTCATCTTATTGATCAGAAGAAATTCCGTAAAGTCGGGGGAGTTCGTGAACTCAGTGCGGACATTCGGATTGTTGCGGCAACGAATAAGGAGCTTAAAAAGGAAGTCAGTGAAGGTCGGTTTCGCGAGGATTTGTACTACCGGCTCCACGTGATTCCCATCTACTTAGCGCCTCTTCGGGAACGTCGGGAGGATATTCCGAGTTTGGTGGCATACTTTATTGGGCTCTTTAACCGGGAATTTAGAAAAATTATCCGCGGGGTGGATCCTCGGGCGATGGAGATTTTGCTTCAATACCGCTGGCCGGGGAATGTCCGCGAGCTTAAGAATGTGATTGAACGGGCGATGATATTAAATAATGAGGAGCTGATACGGCCCGAGCATCTACCGTCGGAGATTGATTGTAATTGCGCGCTGAAGGAATGTCATCGGCCTTCCGGAGCAGAAAATCTTTCTTCACAAGAGGTTCCGAGATGTTTGACGGGGTTTCATTTGGAGGAGATTGAGAAGCAGGTGATTCAAATGACGATTCGGGCTTCGGAAGGGAATCAGTCTAAGGCTGCGCGCATGTTGGGTATAGGCCGGGATGCTCTTCGGTATAAGATGCAGAAGTATGGTTTCATGAAGGACAGCGATCCGGAACTAAGCGAAATTTCGCAGTCCTGATTTTAGGGTGCGTTAAATCCCGCAGAATTTTGCCGTAAAAATAATTCAGGAGAGATTGATTCTTGCGCTTAGGACAAAAGAGAGCTATTCTTCGCAATACGATCTAATTCTAAACCGGTAAACTCATCAATTGGCATGATAATTGATAATAAAGTGACACTATGAAACTAAAATCTTGTCTCGCCCTTGTCCTTCTTATTTTTGGAAGTATGTTCCTTAGTTCCTGCCGCGACGTAGAAACCATTCGCCAGGCCTTGGAAGAGCACACGATTCCTGGAGCTAAGTATGTTGGATCTGAAACCTGTGCGACTTGCCATGAAGCAGTTGCTAAGAAAATGAAGTTATCTGCGCACGCCCGCATTACGATCCCTGGAGAAAATTATACGATTGAAGGCTGCGAAATGTGCCATGGACCAGGCAGTCTCCACGTCGATGCGGATACAAAAGATAAACAGAAGACGATTATCAACCCCAAAAAAAATCCTGAACGATGTTTTTCCTGCCACGTGGATAAGAAGGCTCAGATCCGATTGCCCTTCCATCATCCGATTTTGGAAGGAAAGATGAGTTGTTCAGATTGCCACGAAATGCACGGTGAAAATTCCCGTCCATGGTCTTTGACTTCAGTGGCGAATATGAATGAAGTCTGCTTTAAATGTCACAAAGACCAGCGCGGACCGTTTGTGTTTGGTCACGAGGCGCTTCGCGAAGGTTGTCAGACCTGCCATCAGGTTCACGGTTCAGTGAATGACAAGATGTTAATTGCTCGCGATGCAACGCTGTGCTTGCGATGTCACTCTCAGCAGACGAGTCTGATCGTTGGGTTATCCGATCATAGTTCTCGACTGACCAACGGAACCTGTTACTCCGGAGGCTGCCATACAGCGCCTCACGGTTCAAATTTCGATGATCACTTGAGATACTAGGAGCAATATGAAAATCTCTTGGCGATTTATAATGGCATTGATGCTGGCGGCTTCTAGTCAGGTTCTTTTCGCAGCTGAACCTTATACGTCCAAGACTGCGGTGAGTCCAGCAGTGTCAACTACTGTAACTGCTGCTGACATAAAAGAAACTTCCTCATCAAAGACCAGCGGATTAAAGTGGTCTCCTGATGGATTATCCATAGCAGCTACACCGCTCAGCTATGCCTTTGTAAGGGGTGATAAGGACCGATATCGTCAAATGGAGTGGCGTAATGATGGGGCTGTCTGGGGAGCGTCAGAATACACCTTAACTGAAGGTGATCTCGAAGATGTTTATATGGAACTGAAGGGCCATGACATGATCCGAAATGGGGATTATGGCAATGAGGTCCTGTTGAGCAAAAAGGGATTGGGTTTTCTGGAGTTTAATTTTGATCAATACCGAAAGTATTTTGATGGCACGGGTGGAGTATTGCCTGGATTTTCTCGTTATCACGTTATTGAGCTTGATCGCGACTTGTACCTTGATATTGGAAAAATCGAGGTCGAGGCGGGGCTGCGAATGGAAGATCTTCCTGAGGTCACATTCAAATATGAGCATGAATATAAGAAGGGAGCTAAGTCTCGTCTGACTTGGGCATCCGTTATTGAGGGTGGTTGGACTCGAAAAATAAGCCCGTCGTGGCAGGAACTAGATGAGGAAGTTAATGCTTTTGATCTCGAAGGAAAGCATGAAATCGGCGGATATGAAGTCGAGGTTGAGCAGAGATTTGAAGATATTTCGACTAATTCAAGACGCTATGAAAAAAACTATTCTGTCAATCCGACGTTAAGTCAAAAAGTTATCCGTGTTCAGGATCAAGAACCGGACAGCTATTATTCTGGAACAGGATTACGCGTGGGTAAGTGGTTTTGGGGAGATAAGGTTCATTCATCGGGTGGATATCATTTTCAGTATGTCAAAACTACGGAATGGGAAAATCTAAAAGACTACGATGAAAATATGGCAGCATATTGCTCGTCGGCAAATTGCGAAAATAAAAGCGGAGCCTTTAGCAGCGCTCAGAATGATATACAGGATTTTGTATGGAACGCGGAATATTTTCCGACACCGCATATCAATACAGGCTTAAAATTAAAAGCTGGGTTCGAACAGCGGCATGCTCATTCTGATTATCCAGGTGATTATACTGCGCCGAATCCCGATAACATTATTGACCGGATTGATTCAAGCTATACAACTGACCAAAGACATAGTCTGGCACAGGCTATATCCTTTCGATATACCGGAATCCCTAACACATCGCTTTACACGGATCTGTCATTGGAGCAAAGACGCAGCTGGATCAGCGAAGAGCGGGAAAGTTTCGGCGTGCAAGGGGCGCCGAACGGCAACGAAAGTTGGCAGCGTGAGACGATTTGGAATCCAAGGACAGAAGCGTGGACTGCCGGCGTGAATTATTCGCCTGACTATCGATTCACTCTAGTTCCTCAGATTCGATTATATCAATCCGCTCAGGATTATGATGATAAGCGGGAGACTGCTGGATCAGTGGCTCGATCAGCTTTCATTGATAAAATGAAGTATGACATGGCAGAGTTTACTTTGCGGACCATGGTAAGGCCGACAGAGTGGTTACAAACCGGGTTTAAATATATGGTTCAAGATGGTGTCGTAGCCTCACGAGCTGAAAATGAATTGGTTCAAAAATCAAATCTGTTAAATGATAGTTACACTTTTGATACTTATTTGTATCCGCGTTCGGATTTAAGCTTCAGTTCGGTGGTGACGCTTTATAATTCAGCGCTCCGTGTTCCGACGGCAAATCGCAGTGGGACATTTGGCACCGGGAAATCTGACGTTGCCTCTTGGATGGTCGGTGCTGATTATATTCCGCTAAAAGATTTAACCATTCATCAGGATATTTATTATTCATGGGCGAATAATTATCAAGATCTTAGTGTAGTCGGATTGCCGTATGGAGCTGCTTTTAATCGAGTCGGATACACGATTCGGTTTGATTGGACGCGGTTCAAAAATTGGAAACTCGGCCCGCTTTACTCCTTTTCGCATTACGGCCCCAATCCGGATTACGATGCCGGGCGTTATACGGCCCATCTTCTGGGCATGGATATCGCCTACGCCTGGGAATAGTTAGATTCTATTCGTCTTGTAGTTTTTAATCCCTCGATCCACTTCATATTCATATTTTTCAAATCATAAGGCTTTTATTGCCATAACCTTGTCGGGTTTGCTACGATATCGCATGCACCCACAGATTCACTCATCCATGCGTTCACAGCCTGCTTTCAATTATGATGAACGACCGTTTCTTGTCATTTGGGAAACCACTCATGCCTGCGATCTTGCCTGTGTCCATTGCCGGGCCGACGCGGAACCTACTCCTAAACCAGATGAACTCTCTCATGAAGAAGCTTTGCGGCTGATTGACGACGTAAAAGATTTAGGTGCGCCCATTTTAGTTTTTAGCGGCGGGGATTGTCTGAAGCGTTTGGATATTGCAGAGCTCATTCAATATGCCAAGTCGAAAAAACTTCGGACTGGGGCTGTGCCCGCCGTGACCCCGCTTCTTACTTCTCAAAAAATTCTGGAATTAAAAAAAGCGGGTTTGGATCAGATGGCTTTTAGTCTGGATGCGGCCACCGCATCGGAACATGATGCCTTTCGCAGAGTCTCAGGAGTCTTTGATCGGACTCTGGAAGCCGTTCGTGTGGCCCGGGAAGCCGGTCTGGCGGTTCAAATCAATTCACTGATCAATCTTCACAATTTGGTGTCCATGGATTCCTTGACGGATCTTATGGAAAGGCTTGGGATTGTTTTTTGGGAGGTTTTCTTTTTAGTTCCTGTTGGACGCGGGATAGAGCTGAAACTTTTGGAGGCGGAAAAATTCGAAGAAGCCTTCGAAAAAATCTATCAGCTCCAGCAGCGAGTCAAATTCATTATCAAGGTGACGGAAGCTCCTCATTACCGAAGATTTTGTATTGAAAAAGAAATGAAAAAAGAAGGGATTCTTCCCGAAGATGCGATTCGTAAGGGGATCGATCTTCCTCATTATCTTCGCCGTTCCGCAGGCCCGGGAGGCAGTATTGGTATGGCCCCTCAGGGAGTCAATTCCGGAAAGGGATTTATTTTTATTGCGTATAACGGGCTCGTTTATCCTAGCGGATTTTTGCCGATTGAAGCGGGAAGCCTTCGAAAAGAATCGTTGAAAGACATTTATCAAAATTCAAAATTGCTCCGGGATATGCGGAATCCGGATTTGTTGCACGGGCGGTGCGGAATTTGTGCTTACCGGATGATTTGTGGCGGCTCCAGGTCCCGGGCCTATGCGATGAGCGGAGATTATCTGGCGGAAGATCCGGGATGCATTTACCAGCCTCCGCCTTTGTAATTTGTTAAAGAGTAGCGGCTGCTTATTCGGGGAATGATTAGTCATGGCCATCATCCTTATCTACGACGAAGTTCCGCAAGACCGGATGTTGTGGCGCCAGACCTTTGAATCTCAGGGGCATGAAGTGCGCACTTTCCTCGATCCCTCTGATCTTGAAGCGTCTCCGATTCAGCAGAGCCCTGACGTCCTTTTTATGTCACTTCGCTCAGATTTCACTGAAGAGATCCAGCAGGCTTTAAAAACGATTGCGGTTGCGAAGTGCCATTTAGCCTTTGTGGTGGTGGCTTTGGACCGTGGAACTGCAGATCTTGAGTCTAGATTTTTTTCAGCCGGAGTTCTCGAGGTTTTCTTTCGCGATACCCTAAAAGCTGAAGAAATCGTTCACCGTACCAGCCGTCTCCTTCATATTCGTTCCCATGCCGATGAGCAGCCAAACCGGGCATCTAAAAAAATTGCGCTGATCAATCAACAATCGGCTGTTCGGTTCAGATTAGAAAATTTCTTCTCGCTCAAAGGATACAAAGTTTTTGTGGGGGAGCCGGACCGTGCGGGGTTGGAAATGATTTTAAGGGAACAGCCTTCGGTGATTCTTATCGATATTCAAATGCCGGGCGGAGATGGGTTGGATTATTTAAAAGACTTGATCCAGGTTTATCCTTCGGGCATGTTTCTGGTTACCAGCGCACTCCAGGATGCAGTGATCGCGCGCCGGGCTTTAAAGCTCGGCGCTCAGGCATATCTTCTAAAACCGCTTAACCTGCAGTATTTGGAGCTGGCCGTTATCGATCAAAAACCGGTCTCAGGGTAAGTTATGATAAAAACAAGTCCTAAAGAAGAAGTGCTGATCGCGCGTTGCAAAAAAGGTGATCAGGATTCTTTGCGTGAATTTTCTGTAACCTATGGAAGCGCGCTCTACCAGTTTCTTTTTAGTTGCCTTGGCGATCGACCGGAAGAAATTAAAAAAATACTGAAGCTTATTTTTGAAAATATTATTCCGGATCTAAAGCTTTTTCAGGGGCAGGAACCTTTGAGACCTCTTTTATTTCGCGAGGCCTTGACAAAACTTTCCGAACGCGCCGGAGAAATTCAGTTTAAAGCACTTCCTTTGACCGAACCGCGAAAATTTCGCCTTCTCTTCGAAGGGCTTTCCTTCCTTGATCTCCCGGAAAGGATCTTGGTTCTCTTGCGGACTCAACAGGATTTTACCTATTCGGAAATCGGCTGGATGCTTGGCTGTCCAAGCGAAGAAGCCCGGATGCGTGTTTTTAAGGCCCAAATGCGGTTTGGGGACATCCTGCACACTCAAGTCCTTGCGGTGGAGGAATAAATGGAATGTCTAAAAACCCGCAAGATGATGAAAAATTATTTGGAGGATAGTTTAGAAGAAGATCTTTTTCTCCAAACAAGGGATCATCTTTTGGGGTGTTCCGGCTGTCAGGATTACTTTGGAAGTTTTTCGTGTCTGCGTACGGATTTAAAAAAACATGGTGTGTCGGAACACTTTGTGGACATTGAAGATTTGGTCGAGAAACAATTTTCTTCCCGTCTTTCCGATATGCGTTTCCTTTTGATGCGATTTCGCCGCATCGTAGTTCAAGGGCTTGCTGTTTTTTTAGTCGGCCTGATTTTTTACCATATGGGTTCTGAGTGGTATCGAGGCGGATTTTGGGGGCAGCCTCAACGCCTCCCGATTGAAAATAGATTAGATCCCCCCAAGGTTAGACCGCCTGAAGTTGCGATGTTGGAAAGAACGATGCGGCTTCTTGAACGGAGCGCTACCCGGTTACGCCCGGGGGTTTCGTCCGGCTCGACAGCTCCAGCCCTGATTATGCCAGTACTTCAATGGAGACCCATCCACATGGATTTGGTGTTTCCTTCCGAAGAACAAAGTGCCGGTGAAATTCTTAAAAAATTGGAAACTCTGGGCACGCGCCTCCCGGGTCATGAATCTTTTTGGATTTTTCAGGTCAAACTGGGCCAGCTTGATGAGTTCCTGAATCAGATTGAACCGTATCGTGTGGATCCTCCGCAAAAAATTAATATGGGTGCGCTAAGCCGCTCAGATCCTGAAGGACTTATTTTTATTTCATTGTCGCTGCGAGACCGGGACCGTTTCGGGATGCATCTGCACGTCAAATTTCATTTGGATAACGCGTATCAGATCCGAAGTGATTTGAAATCACGTTTTATGATGGTTCAGGATTCCGAAGATTTCTGGGTTTTTGAGATTGCCTGTCAGGATGTTGAATCCTTCCTGAAAGTCATCCGAGAGCTCCCAGGTGCTAGGGTAGAATGGTCTTCTCCCTTGCCTGTATGTGAGCCCAATACCCGTATATGGATCTCACTTGCGGCTCGCTGATCCTGTTCTCCTCCTTTGCACCGCACCACCAGGATGGCAGGGGGATTGTCTTCTTAAGTGTCTAGTTGGAATGCCGTAATAGATTTTAGAGTTTTATACAAAGAATGTTTGCGGTTCCTGGCATTCTCTTCTAAACTAACTCCTTAACGAATTGAGGTTAATGCGTGAGTGAATCCTTAAATCCCCATTTTATCGATCAGATGAAGGTTCGGCTCTCCCAACGCCATCAAGAGCTGTCTCTTGGAATGAAAAGTCATCGGGACCAAATCGGCCGCGACGTGCCTCAGGATTTTGCGGATGCGGCGTCTCACAAGGAAGAAGAAAGCCTTTTGAATCACGAAGATTCGCTGGGAGAGGCGGAGATTGATTTGATTGATGAGGCCCTTCAACGAATTGAAAGCGGAGATTACGGGTTGTGTGCCCAGTGCCGGAATTTGATCCCTCAGGCCCGTCTTGAACTGGTGCCCCATGCGCGGCACTGTGTTTCTTGCCAAGAAAAGCGGGAATCCCCTAAGCGTACTTAGTCGTTTTCTTTCGATAAAGCATGCAAGCAAAGCGTAATTGAAGGAGGCGCCTATGCATGGAGTGATGGGTTTAGTGGTGTTGGTGCTTGATATTATTGCGGGAGTTGATATTTTAAAAAGCGCCATGGCGCCGTCGAAGAAGCTGCTTTGGATTTTATTGGTTTTATTTTTGCCGGTTTTAGGTATGATTCTTTACTTCCTTTTGATTCGAAAAAAAGATAATGGATCGTAGAGATCCTCAGCGATTTATGAAATGAGATGGTAATTTAAATTTATGACACCTTCCAGACATGCCATTACAAAGCTAAAGGAGATTCCGCTTTTTCAAGGTCTTGCGGAAGAAGAGCTTCGTGCGATCCAGATCTGCATGATTGAAAAGAGTTTCCAAAAAGGGGAGATTATCTTCTCGGAGGGTATGGACTGCGGCCGTATTTTTATTGTCCAGTCCGGGAGTATTAAAATCTACCGGTTGTCTTCTTCAGGTCGGGAGCAAATTCTTGAAACTTTGGGGCCGGGTGAGACCTGTGCCTGCAATCCGGGTTCTGTGGCCTGGTACTGCGGATCTACGGCCGAAGCTTTGACGGCGTCCCGTGTCTGGTTGCTTTCCCGAGAAGATTATGTGCGCATGGTTCGGACCAGTCTTAAGCTCTCCCAAACGCTCAATCAGCTTTTTGCTCACCGCCTGAAAAACTTCAGCAATTTGATCGAGGAAGTATCTTTAAAAGATGCAAAAAAACGCCTCGTAAAATTCATTTTAGATATGGCCAGCCGAAAGGCGCTGGATTCTGCAGCAAAAAGGTCGGATCAACAGATCCTCTTTTTGCCCTTCACTCGTGAAGAAATTGCTCAGCGAATTGGGACTTCCCGGGAGACGGTGGCGCGGTATTTAAGCCAGCTCAAAAAGGCCCGTCTCATTGATATTAAACCTCACCAGATTATTGTCTTAAACCGGGTAGGGTTGGAAAAATCCCTCCTTTAGCCCTTTGTCAGCTCGCGCTTTTTCTTGATTTTATTCCTTCTCCTTGTGACTCTCGTCACAGCGCTTTGATCCGGGCTCGGCTACAATCTTTAACAGATGGAAACCATAGCGCTTACAAGTGAAATTCAAGATCGGATGCTGGCAAAAACCCGGGAACTCAGCGGGATTCTTGTTAATCTTCGTTATGAAGGCACAGCCTCTAACGGAAAAAATTTGAAACAAGCGCGCCAAATTTTTCGCGAGCTTCGGCGCACCTTTCATGAACACTCGCAGATTGAAGATCAACGGGTTTTTCCCTTTTTAAAAAAACACATTCCTAAAGTTGAGTCGCTGACAGAAATATTGGAACTCGAACACGAATATCTTTGTGATTTGATTGAGAAGTTTGAAAAAGACTTCACGCAATTTACGGAAGAGAAAAATCAGCTCAAGCGAGCGAGGATTGTCCTTGAGATGCAGAAGCGCGGGCTTTATTTGAATTTTCTTCTGCAGGGACATGTTCATCTGGAAATACAGAACCTCTACCAGACGGTGAATCGGCTCCTTAAGCCGGGCGAGAGGAAGGAGCTGGGTCTTCGCAAGGCCCGGTGCGCAGCATAATTCAGCAAACATTACGTGTTTTTTTTGTGTATAATAGACAAACTTTTTAAAAGTTTACGGGATTGACCCAAGGAAGAGATAGGCCTCGATGGAAGAAACTATGACTACAAATGCTCTTACGTCACAGCGCCGTTTAGAAGGTGTCAAAACTTTATTTGAACCTAAATCAGTTGCTGTGATCGGCGCCTCGACCCGGAAAGAGGCGGTTGGCTACGCTATTTTGCATAATCTCATCCAAGGCGGATATCAAGGGAAAATCTTCCCCGTCAATCCTAAAGCGACTTCGATCGAGAACATTCCCTGTTTTGCAAGCGTTGGAGCCATTCCTGAAGCTGTGGATCTTGCGGTCATTATTGTGCAAAGTGCCGTAGTTCCGGAAACGCTGAAACAGTGTGCTGATAAAGGAATCAAAGCCGCGATCATTATTTCTGCCGGATTTAAAGAGATTGGCGGAGAAGGAAAAAATCTTGAGCGCGAGGTGATTCGCCTGGCTCAGGAATATGGCATTTCGATTTTAGGTCCCAATTGCCTTGGAATGATCAATGCCTCCTCGCCTTTTCATATCAATGCGAGTTTTGCCCGCACCATGCCAAAGGAAGGGAATATTGCCTTTGTCTCTCAGAGCGGTGCGCTTTGTACTGCAATTTTGGATTATGCCAAAGGCCAGGATATTGGGTTCTCTAAATTTGTTAGTTTGGGGAATAAGGCCATCCTAAATGAAGTGGATATCCTTCGATATCTTCGCGATGATCCGGATACGGATGTTGTGCTCATGTACTTGGAAGATATTTTGAATGGTAAAGAGTTTCTTGAAATCGCGCGCGAAATGACCGGCGATGCTCCGAAGACGAAACCTATTTTGGTCATCAAGTCCGGCCGAACAGCTCAAGGGGCAAAGGCCGCTCAGTCGCACACTGGATCACTGATGGGCTCCGATGAAGTTTATGACGCTATTTTTGCTCAGTCAGGAGTCTTGAGAGTGGATTCCGTTCAGGCTATGTTTGATTTGGCAATTGCCTTTGCCAATGAGCCGCTTCCCAAATCTAATCGTGTGGCCATTGTTACGAATGCCGGCGGGCCGGGCATTATGACGACCGATGCCTGCGTCCGGTATGGCCTTGAAATTGCGGAACTTTCAAAATCAACTCAGGAAGAACTTCGTAAGGTCCTGCCGCCGACTTCAAGTGTTTCCAATCCCGTGGATGTGATCGGCGATGCTCAGCATGATCGCTATGAAAAAGCGCTGCAGCTCATAGCCAAAGATCCGAATGTGAGCAGCATCATTGTTATTCTCACTCCGCAGGCCATGACGGAGCCTGAAGAAACCGCGCGGGTTGTCGTGAATGTTTCCAAAGATCTCAAAATTCCTCTAGTCGCTTCCTTTATGGGGATTGTGGATGTCTCAGGTGGAGTTAAAATTCTTGAAGAAAACAATATTCCTCATTATCAATTTCCGGAAGACCCGGCAAGAGCCATTGCGGCCATGCATCAATACCGCCAGTGGATTGATCGTCCGCGTACTCAGGTTCGGTCTTTTCAAGTAGATAAAGCCAGGGTTAGGGCCATTCTGGAGAATTTGAAGCAAGGCGATCAGAAAATAGTTCCGATTTATCAGGCCATGGAAATTTTTCAGGCTTACGGATTCCCCATGCTTCCATTTCGTTTTGCCCGCACTCAGGCTGAAGTGGTCGAAGCTGCTAAAGAAATCGGAATGCCGGTCGTTTTAAAGGTGGTGTCGCGCGAGGTCATTCATAAGTTTGATTTGGGCGGCGTCCGGCTGAATCTTCGTACAGAAGAGGAAGTTGCCAAAGCCTACGAAAAAATTCTGGCTTCGGTGGCAGAGAAATGTCCTCAGGCGCAGGTCGAGGGGATGCTGGTTCAATCCATGGGAAATAAAGGCCGCGAAGTGATTTTGGGTATGAATCGCGACCCGCTCTTTGGACCTTGTCTGATGTTTGGCCTCGGCGGAATTTATGTAGAGACTTTTAAAGATGTGACGTTTCGTATGGCGCCTATTCGTGAACTTTCGGCGCGACTTATGGTAGAATCCGTCAAAGCCTATTCGCTTTTAAAAGGAGTTCGCGGGGAAAAGGCCTGCGATATTCCGGTGGTTGTGGAATGTCTTCAACGTTTGTCGCAACTTTCGTGTGATCATGATGAGATCCAAGAAATTGATATCAACCCTTTGCTTGTCCATCACCGAGGACAGGGCGCCTGTGTCATTGACGCACGGATTATCCTTCGTTAATCCATCATGATTCGAACCTCTACCCGTTGGTTTGCTCTGTTGGTATGTCTGGTGTGTTTTGTCCCTCAGGGAATGGCTCAAGTTCCATTTGATCCTCAACTTGAAGTTTTAAAAGATTCTAAGGCCTATCAGGTTTACAAATCCCGCACCGATTCCAGCTCAGAACTTACCAAGCTGATTTATCTCATTGATCGTTTCCAAAAAGCCAATATGACCATTATCTATGATGGGATTGAATATAAACCTGATTTTGTGGCGCGCATGGCGCGGTGGTTTCTCCCTTCTCATTATCATAATGAATCCGCAGAAAAGTGGATCATGGTTTGGTGCAATAAATCCTATTCCTTCCGTCAGCTGATTTGGGTCAAGGATTCCAAAGAGCATTGTAAACTCGCCCGTGAAATCTTGCTGGAAGAGCTCAAGCGGCTTGATGAGACCAAAGCCAACGAGTCCGAGGTTGTTAAAAAACCATCTGCCGCATAAGGAGCGCTGACATTGTCGGAACTCATTCAAAAGGGGAGATGGATTCTTTTAGCGGCGATGCTTGCGGGTTGCATGAGCAAAGCCGAGCCTGCGCCTCCGGCCGGATTTGTCAATTCCGCGATTATGTCGCGGGCCGCGGATCTTCCTTTCCATGGAGTTTGGCGTAAACCCGGCCTGAAATTAGATTCATACAACTCCGTTTGGATCGCACCGGTGGAGACGAAGTATTTGCTCGCCATGGATTGGTGGCAGAAAACCGGGCGAGGGATCGTCATCAAAAACGATATTCAGAAGATTGCTGATTTTACACGGGAAGCACTTCAAACGGCTTTTCGTTCCGATCCTAAGCAGCGATTTTTGGTGGTCTCGGAGCCGCACAAAGAATCGCTGATTTTAGAGTTTGCGATCACCGAGCTTGTGCCGTCCAAAGCAGAGTTTAAAGCCGCGGGTTTTATTCCGCCGCTCTGGATTCCTTCGATGGTGGTGGGGTTGACCAGTAAAAGCAGTGTGGCTTTTGAGGCCCGGCTTCGCGACGGTGAAACCAAAGAAATACTGGCCATGTTTTCAGATCATGAACAGAATCAAACGTCTGTATTTAACGTCAAGAGTTATACCTGGTACAGTTACGCGCGCGGAATTTTAAAAGATTGGGCGGCGCAGCTGGCCCGCGCTGTAGATAAACGGCCGGATGAAAACATCGAGGATACCTCCTGGTTTACCTGGAAGCCCTGGTAAGTTGAAGCTGGAGGGAAGGGGAGAAGTCATGCAGATTGCATGTTTGGATTTAGAGGGAGTGTTGATTCCTGAGATATGGATCCAGGTGGCGGAGCGTTTTAAGATGGAATCGCTTCGGGTCACGACCCGGGATATTCCGGACTACGACAAACTCATGCGCATGCGTCTTGGCATTTTGAGAAAAGCGGGTATTCGTTTAGCCGATATTCAAAAAGTGATTCAAAAAGTCGAGCCTTTGCCCGGGGCAAAGCAATTTCTAGACCAGCTTCGCGACCGAGTGCCCGTGATTATTCTTTCGGATACTTATTATGAGTTTGCCGCATCCCTCATGAAAAAACTGGGGCAGCCGGTGCTTTTTTGTAATGGGCTTAAAACAGACCGTAAGGGATTTATTTCAAATTATGTTTTACGCCAAAAAGATGGGAAAACAAAGGCTGTTCGGGCACTGAAGAATATCGGGTTTCGGATTCATGCCACGGGAGATTCATACAATGATGTAGGTATGCTAAAAAATGCAGACCATGCGGTTTTCTTTAATCCGCCGGCCTCGATCTCGAAAAAGTTTCCTAAAATTCCCGTGGCCAAAAATTATCCTGAACTTCTCCGCCATTTAACCGGATCCAAAAGCTAGGATACTTATGATCGCCCTTTACGATGAATGTGCTCATACAGAAACTGAATTAACACAAGACGCATCTTCCCATTCTGGACCGCGCGCCGGTAAATTGCTTCTTACGTCCGTATGTCGTCCTCTAGGGCCTGAATTTGGCGACGCGGAGTCTGTAGGATACGAACTCCTGCATGGTCAGGTGACGCGGGCACAGGGCATTTTTAGTCCGAGGTGTTTTACCCAGCATTTTTCACTCGAATACATTGCCCATAATCTGGATACTCCGACCATCGTGCTGCAATATCCTTCCGAAAAAGAATTTGTGAGTGAGATTCGTTCGCAGCATTATGATTTTATCGGAATTTCTTTCATCCTGAGTACGCTCCACAAAATGAAGCGCATGTCAGCTTTGATTCGGAAATATTCCCCAGCCACTAAAATTATTTTAGGAGGATACGGCACCGTCCTTGCGGATCAGGATCTTGAGCCTTACGGTGATTTTTTCTGCCGAGGTGAAGGGGTGGCATATATCCGCCAGATTTTGGGAGAACCGCTCAAGCCTGAACCGTTTGATCACCCTCTGATTATAAATGGACTCAATATTTTTTCGATTCCTGTGGGGAAAAATGGAATGATCTTCGGTGGCTTGGGATGTCCCAATGGATGTGATTTCTGCGCGACCTCTTATTTCTTTAAAAGAAAGCACATTAAACTGCTTCCGGAAGGGGATCATATTTTTGATTTAATTCAGCGTTACCGCGCTGTGGATCCGAAAATTAAATTTACGGTTCTTGATGAAGATTTTCTTTTGAATCAAAAGCGTGCCTTTGCTTTTCTAAAAAGAGTTAGAGAGTCCGGCGAAGCCCCTCCGTCTATGTTTATTTTTGCCAGCATCAAGGCGCTCAGTATGTATGATTTGAAGGATCTTCTTGAAATGGGCGTAACAGGAGTTTGGGTCGGCTATGAAGGCCGGCGCTCCAATTATGAAAAACAAAAAGGAAAGGATGTGAAAGAGCTTTTCCGGGAACTTCGAAACGCGGGGATTACGATTCTAGCGTCCATGGTCATTGGGTTTGAGTATCAGAACAAGGAAGTGATTCGTCAGGAACTTGCTGAACTTATGGAACTAAAGCCCACATTCGGTCAGTTTTTGATTTATGGCCCGACCCCGGGCACGCCTTTTTATGAACGGATCATGGAGGAAAAGCGACTGGTGCCGGAACTGGCTAAGGACCGGGAAGCCTACTATAAAAAATGCACGGGCTTTTACGGTATGGTGAAACATCCTACGATGACCAGCACTGAGCTCGAGTCGCTGCAGCGCGAATGTTTTGATACGGATTTCAAAAAACTGGGGCCGTCAGTAATTCGTTCTGTCCGCAACTGGCTTTTGGGTTACCAGCAGCTTTCCAAAGACCCGAGTCCTTTGATTCAAAAGAGGGCGGCGATGTATCAGGAAGATATTCTAAATTCCGTTCCGATTTTCTTGGCCGCCAAAGTCTATGCTCCTTCCAAGGAGGCACGGGACGAGGTGGTGGATCTTGAGCGGGAAATCCGAAAAATGTTTCCTGGGGCCGGAGGAGTTGTTCAAGGAATAAAATCAATGGCAGCGCTTCTGATGGCTACCTGGACCACGCTTTGCCTTAAAATGGGATGGTTTCAACATCCGCATCTTACGCGGATGGTTTACCGCAATGCGTAGATCGCCATCTTCGAAGCTTTATTTTCAATGAAGATCCTCGATTTCTCCCGTATTTAAGCCTGACGGGAGCGGTTTGAATAAAAAACATTTGCATTCCTAAGAAATCCAGAGACAATCTCCTTATGAAATCACCTAAAAGAATTGTGATCCTTGGCGGCGGTATCTCAGGCCTTGCCACAGCTTTTTATCTATCCCAGGCGATGCGTAAAGGAGCTCTCCCTAATGCAGAGATTCGGCTCTTGGAAGCCGCGCCGCGTCTCGGCGGGGTGATCCGTACGGAATCGCGCGATGGATTTCTCTTGGAATATGGCCCGGATTCTTTTACCAGTGAAAAACCGGCGGTGATGAGTCTTTGCCATGAACTGGGTATTGAGGATCAAGTGATTGGAACTCGTCCTGAATACCGGGGAAGCTCCATCTATGATCAGAAGGAACTGCGTGCTGTGCCTGAAGGTTTTGCCATGCTGGCACCGGTTAAGCTTCATACGCTTTTGAGAATGCCGCTGTTGAGCTGGAAAGGAAAGTTCCGGCTTGCCATGGAACCTTGGATTCCGGCGGGACGATCGACCGAAGATCAAAGTCTTGGAGATTTTGTTTTACGCCGATTTGGGAGAGAAGTGCTTGAGAGAATTGCTCAGCCTATGTTAGGAAATATTTATGGCGGCAACCTCAATGAGATCAGCCTGCTTGCCTCTATGCCGAGGCTTCGGGAAATGGAGCGCACCCATGGAAGTATTGGTCGAGCTCTTTATTGGAAACGCCGCAATACGGTCAAGAAACAGCCGACAGATAACAAGCCTAAACTTGGAATGTTTCTTTCGTTTAAAGAAGGTATGGAAACGCTGGTGAGAAAATTAGTCACCGCTGTCCCGCATATAAAAATTCAAACCTCATCGCTTGTCAAAAGCTTGGAGCTCCATGGACAGACATGGAAAATCTTGTTGGATCGGGGAGCTGCGCTTGAAGCCGATGCGCTTTGTCTCGCCATCCCCGGGATCCGCGCTGCGGAATTGCTCCGGCCTTTAGCTCCAGAACTCGCAGCTTCTTTAGAGGAAATTAAGTACCGCAGCATGACCACGCTTCATGTCGGAGTCCGCCGCGGCGTATTTATGCAACCCTTTGAACAGTATGGGTTTATGATTTCTCCTGAAAAGGCTCAATCGGTCTTAAGCGTGAGTGTGGCTAGTAATAAATTTGTCGACCGGGCACCCTCGGAGTATCATCATCTGCGTATTTTTGCAGCCGAGAGTCTGATGAAAGCATGTCGGGGGGATGAGCGGCTTGTGAGCCAAAAACTTTGGGAGGAAGCGACCAAAATTTTATCGATCAACGAAGCGCAGCCTACGCTCTCAATCCTCACGCACTATGCGGAGGCCATTCCTCGATATGGTTTAGGGCATCTGGATAAAGTTGCGGCCATTGAAAGCCGTACGGCGCGGATCCCCGGACTCTTTTTAACCGGGAATGCTTTCCGCGGAGTGGGAATTTCAGATTGTGTTCGACAAGCGGAAGAAGTTGCTTCTCAATTGGTGAGCTATATGGAAAGACAAAAGAATCGTGAAGCCGAATCCGATAATCCCGAACCTTTTTTAACCAGCTGCATTTAGAGAAAAAATGACTCCTGCATTATCAAAAGAACTTCAAGAGATTCTCGAGAAAGCTCTTCAGGGAACTGCCCTCACTCGTGAGGATCTGGAATGGCTGATTCAGCTAGAAGACGCTGCCGCGTGGCAGGATATTTTTAAGACGGCCCGTCAGCTTACGGTGCAAAAATTTCGCGAGCAGCTCTGCTTTTTTGCGCCGCTTTATTTTTCCAGCTATTGCATCAATGAATGCACCTACTGTGGATTTCGAAGGTCAAATAAAACGCTGGCCCGGAAAACGCTTACCGTCGAGGAGTTTGTGCGCGAATCCCGCGCGCTTTGGGATTCGGGTCAGAGAACCATGCTGCTAATCGCCGGTGAACATCCAAAGCATACGAGCGCTTTTCATATGGCCGAATACTTGAAGGCGTTAAAGCGCGAGCAGATGGATTTTTTCATTTTGCTGGAGTCTGGGCCGCTAGAAATCGAGGAGTACCGTGCGCTGCGAGATCTCGGGATTAATCAGGCGCTGCTTTTTCAGGAAACTTATGACCGAGAAACATACGCGCGCTATCATCAGGGCCCTAAGCGTGATTTCGATTGGAGGCTTGGAGCCATGAGCCGTGCTTTTCAGGGAGGGATTGACCGGATTGGAATCGGATTTTTACTGGGCCTTTTTGATTGGAAATCTGATTTCCTTAGTTTGATTGATCACGCCCGGCAATTCCGCAGCGAGCATGGACGCGATCCGGTTTCGGTTTCCTTGCCTCGACTCCGCTCCGCCTTGGGGATTGATGACTGGTATGCTCCGGAGACGGAAGTGTCGGATGAAAATTTTAGAAAAATTATTGCCCTTCTCCGTTTGGCCTTACCCAGTGTTGGAATTATTCTTACAACGCGCGAGGCCGCTGCTTTTCGAGATCAGATTCTTGAATCTGGATTCGGCGTGACGCATGTCAGTGCGGGTTGCTCTACGGTGCCGGGCGGATATTCAGTCAATCCCGAGGCTGACGACGGCCAGTTTCATCTTCAGGATCACCGTACGCTTCAAGAAGTGATGAGCCGATGCCGGGAGATGGGGTATTCGACCTTTCTTCGCCCTGACGCTATGATCCTATCCGCCTACGCAAAAAAACGCGATGATCAAGATACCGATGGCTGCGTAGGACGGACCTCGCCGGAGCCTCAGGCGAAGGCGGGTGAAACTGCTTCGGCGGATTCCGCCAAAGGGATTAGGGTACCGCGAGTGGTAACTCGCGGGGCTTCATGAGTATTCCGCTTCAGAGCGCTTTTGTTTACGGTCCGATTCATTCCCGTAGACTTGGAAATTCACTCGGGATTAATATCCTTCCCAATGACGCCAAATTTTGTCTCTCCAATTGTCTTTACTGTCAATATGGGGCCACCAATTTAAGAGCGGTTCGCATGATCAAGTTGCCGCCGGCACAAAAAATTATCGAAGCTCTGAATCAGGATTTTGAGCAATATGCTTTGAGTAAAACCAAAATAGATGCCATCACCTTTTCTGGAAATGGGGAACCGACGCTCCATCCTGAATTGGAAAAAATATTCCGCTCTGTTCAAACGCTTCGTGATTGTTATTACCCGAAAGCAAAAATTGGAATTTTATCCGATTCTTCCCGTGTTCATTTGGCGCCAGTAAGAAAAGTGTTATCTGAATTCGATGAGCGCTACATGAAACTCGATGCCGGAGATCCGAAGACTTATGAGACGATTAATCAGCCCATGGGCGGAGTGAAGTGGGATGAGATGATGGAGGGTCTGAAGGCGCTCAAAAAGATCACGATACAATCCCTTTTTATCTCCGCGCCGGTAAATAATTCCGAGGGAGTTATCTTCGATGCCTGGCTTGGGCAGGTTAAAGATCTGGCTCCAAGTGCCGTCCATATTTATACCTTGGATCGTTCTCCTGCCGATTCACGGGTGAAACCTGTTTCAACGCGCCGGCTTCAGGGGATCGCAGAACGTGTGATGAAGGATTTACCGGAAACCCATGTGAGTTGTTTTGAAAACAAGCATGAACACTCGGTGGGAATGAACCCCTGAGCGATAAAATCAAAATAAACTGAAGGGGAATTTATGATGAAATTAACCGGAAAGTCTCGAACTATTCGAATTGCGCTCGGCATTGTAATTCTCGCAGCTGGATTTGTGTATAAGAGCTGGTGGGGAGCTGTTGGCATTCTTCCAATTCTGGGCGGCCTTTGTGGATATTGTTTCTTGGGGTGCTGTTCTTCCAAGACGGGTTGTTGCGGCGGAGAACCTAAAAAGGATGCAGGCTCTGACGAGAAAAAAGGCGGATGCTGTAGTCATTAAGTAAGGCTTCACTTTGAAGTTGGAATTAATTTTCATTCTGGGTGGTTATGTCCTCTAAAGAACAGCCGAAGGAAATGGCAAAACCTCGAGAAAAATGGGGTTCCCGAATCGGTCTTGTTCTTGCCATGGCCGGCAATGCTGTCGGCCTAGGAAATTTCCTCCGTTTTCCCGTCCAGTGCGCCAGTAACGGAGGCGGCGCATTCATGATTCCCTATTTTGTGGCGTTTGTGCTTCTTGGCATCCCGCTTATGTGGATTGAGTGGGGTATCGGGCGATTTGGCGGAAAATATGGACATGGAACCACGCCGGGTATGTTTCATTATCTATGGAAACATCCGCTTTCAAAATATCTCGGAGCCATTGGTATCGGCATTCCGTTTGCTCTCGTTGTTTACTACACCTACATTGAATCCTGGACCCTGGCTTACAGTTTTTTTTCTTTGACAGGGAAATACTTTGGAATTACATCGCATCAAGGTATGGTAGCTTTCTTAGCGGGTTATCAGGGGAAAGTGAGTAACGAGCATTTTAATGGGATTGGGACGGCCTACTTTTTTTGTGCTCTGACGCTTTTCTTAAATGTCTGGATTTTATCCAAAGGGATTTCGAAAGGTATTGAGCGATGCACGAATGTTGCTTTACCCATGATTCTTGTCTTCGGAATTATTTTAATGATCCGGGTCTTTACCTTGGGAGCGCCGGATCCGGCTTACCCCGACCGGAATGTGATGAACGGTCTTGGGTTTATTTGGAACCCTGATTTTCGTGCGCTGCTTGATACGAAAGTGTGGTTTGCAGCCACGGGTCAGATTTTTTTTACGCTTAGCCTTGGATTTGGTGCCATTCAAACTTATGCCAGTTATCTGAAACCCAAAGACGATGTTGTGTTGTCCGGCCTTGCCACTAGTTCCGCCAATGAATTTGCCGAAGTGCTTCTCGGAGGATCTATTGCCATACCCGTGACCGTGGCTTTTTTTGGCATTACTCAAACACAGGCGGTTGCGCAGGGAGGCGCTTTCGATCTTGGCTTTTTTGCGCTGCCCGTGATTTTTCAAAAAATGCCGCTTGGACAACTCTTTGGAACCATTTGGTTCTTCCTGCTTTTTTTAGCTGGGATTACCTCTTCGGTGGCCATGGCCCAGCCGCTCATGGCTTTTTTACAGGAAGAATTCAAGATGGAGCGAAAAAAAGCGGCGTACCTGATTGGGGGACTGGTCTTCTTTTTGATGCAGCCTGTTATTTTCTTTTTGAAATACGGATTTTTAGATGAGATGGATTTTTGGATTGGGACTTTTGGACTTGTGGTTTTTGCGATCATTGAAGTGATTATTTTTATCTGGCTTTTTGGATCTCGCAATGCCTGGAAAGAAATGATGTCGGGTGCCGACATTGTGATCCCTCGTTTTTTTCATTTCATCATGAAGTTTATCACGCCGCTTTATTTGATTGTGCTTTTGTTTGTCTGGGGCTATCAAAATGGAACCAGTGTGATTATGATGAAAGGGGTTCCTGCAGAAAATTATCCGTATATCTGGTTTGCCCGGTTTGTGTTAATCGGGATGTTTCTCTCCAGCATTTTTCTTATCCGCATTGCCTGGCAGCGGCGTCACTATATCCAACATCGGGTGCCTAAATGACGATTTCGGGATGGATCTTTTTAGGGATTAGCTGGGCCAGCATTATCTATTTGATGGTTTTTTCCTTCTCAAAAATCCTCATGAAGAAGGGCAAGAACGAAAAACTGTGATCCGCGTCACAGGGAAACGCTCTATTTCCCGCCAAAATGTAAAAGAACATTGCTTTTGAAAAAGAGTTCAAAGATAATCATCAGCTAACCTGGAGGCATTATGAAAAAACTTTTAAAGCGACTTTTTATCATGGCCGCTTGCTGCCTGGGGCAAGGTGCAGCTTGGGCCAGCGAAGCAGATCTGAAGATCCCTGATCTCCACGAAGGCCACTTCAATTTATTTGGCGGATTTTCCGGCTTCCAGATCCTGCTTTATGGGGCCATGGTGATTCTTGGAACCGTCGGCCTGTCGCTTTACCAATTTATGAAGATCAGGGCGCTTCCGTCTCATAAATCCATGCTTGATATTGCGGAAACGATCTTCCAAACTTGCCAGACCTACCTCAAACAGCAGGTCAAGTTTCTAGCAATTCTCTTTGCTGTTATCGCCTGTGCAATGAGTTATTACTTCATGGGACTTCAGCATGAATCTGCAAAGACTTTGGGCATGGTTCTGTTCTTCTCAATCGTTGGTATGGCTGGATCGACGCTCGTTGCCTATTATGGAATTCGCGTCAATACCTACGCTAATGCTCGAACTGCTTTTGCCTCTCTGCGCGGCATTCCCTGGGAAGTGGTCAATATTCCTTTACGCGCCGGAATGTCGGTAGGGCTTTTCTTGATCTCCATTGAGCTGGTTATGATGGTAATCATCCTTCTTTTTGTGCCGCGAAACATTGTTGGCTACTGTTTCCTTGGTTTTGCCATCGGAGAATCCTTGGCAGCAAGTGCGCTTCGAATTGCAGGCGGCATCTTTACTAAGATCGCAGACATTGGTTCCGACCTCATGAAGATTGTCTTCAAAGTCAAAGAGGATGATCCCCGTAATCCGGGTGTTATTGCTGATTGCGCGGGCGATAATGCCGGTGACTCGGTAGGACCGACGGCCGATGGTTTTGAGACCTATGGCGTCACAGGAGTGGCGCTTATTTCGTTTATCACGCTTGCTGTAAAAGACCCAACCCTTCAGGCGAAACTTATTGTCTGGATCTTTGCTATGCGCTTTCTGATGGACTTCATGTCAGGGGTTTCGTACTTCATCAACAAGGCTATCTCAGAGCCTAAATACAAGAACTTGAAGGAGTTTAATTTTGAAGAGCCGCTGACACGTTTGATCACGATTGCCACGGCACTCTGCATTACCACTTCTTACGGAATGTCGTATCTGCTTGTGGGAGATCTTCCTGATCCTACGCTGTGGTGGAAGCTTGCATCAATCATTGCCTGTGGAACACTCGCAGCCTTTCTCATTCCGGAATTTACCAAGATCTTTACTTCTTCTCATTCCAAACATGTTCATGAAATTGTGACAGCTTCGCGCGAAGGCGGCGCGTCCCTGACGATTCTCTCAGGCCTAGTGGCAGGCAACTTTTCCGCGTTCTGGAAGGGTATTCTCATTGCTGGCTTGATGTTCGCGGCCTATCTTATCTCTGGAATGGGACTTCAACACATTATGCCCCACGCATCCGTATTTGCTTTTGGTCTGGTGGCTTACGGCTTTCTATGCATGGGGCCAGTGAATATCGCCGTGGATTCCTACGGTCCGGTGACGGATAACGCTCAATCGATTTTTGAGTTAGCTCAGACCGAATCGATTCCTGGAATCGAAAAGGAGATTGAAAAAGATTTTGGTTTCAAACCTGACTTTAAAATGGGCAAACACTACCTTGAGGCCAATGACTCGGCAGGGAACACTTTCAAGGCTACGGCCAAGCCCGTTCTCATTGGAACCGCGGTTGCCGGAGCCACGACTATGATTTTCTCGATCATCCTGCTGCTTCAGGAGCATCTCCATGCTACCGCCGTTGTGAATGCAATGGGTGGATTGGTTCCGGAAAATATTGGAGAGATCCTGCTGCACGAAAAACTTTCCCTCACGGCTGCACCGGTCTTGCTTGGATTTATCTCAGGCGGGGCAGTGATCTACTGGTTCTGCGGCGCTTCGATTCAAGCCGTGACCACGGGAGCTTATTCGGCGGTTGAGTACATCAAGAAAAACTTGGATCTCAATAAAAAGGAAGCTCAGCGCGAGGATTCCATCAAAGTGGTGCAGATCTGCACCGAATATGCCCAAAAGGGGATGTGGAATATTTTCCTCGGGTTGCTTACGTTGACACTCGCCTTTGCCCTTTTTGATCCGTATTTCTTTATTGCGTATCTTTTGGCCATCGCAGTCTTTGGGCTTTTTCAAGCGATGTATATGGCGAACGCTGGCGGCGCCTGGGATAATGCGAAGAAGCTTGTTGAAGTTGATCTTGGAGAGAAAAACACACCGGTTCATGCTGCAACCGTTATTGGCGACACGGTGGGGGATCCTTTCAAGGATACTACCTCGGTGTCTCTCAATCCGATCATCAAGTTCTCGACGCTCTTTGGCATGCTTGCTGTTGAGATTGCAATTAAGATGAATCCGGCGACGACCCGCATCGCTGGGGCTGTTTTCTTCATGGCCGGGCTGTTCTTTGTTTGGAAATCCTTTTACAAAATGCGGATTCCGGCAAAAGCTGTCGAAGTCTGATCTTTGAATCGAAACCAAAAGGTGCTTGCCGCCTTTTGGTTTTTCGATTTATCAAATTGTTGCCGATTCTAAATGGTTGAATGCAAGGATATTGTGATTACTTCGAGCGATAATTTGGTTAGGAAGGTCTCCTTTCGTATTGACCGCCGAGTTTGGAAGGGGGCCCTTCTTCTTGGAATCTTAGCCTTGGCCTTGACGGCGTTTTCTTCCCGCCTATGGAGTGAAGTAGCTTGGATATTCTTTGCCATGCACTTTTGTTTTTTTCGAGAACCGGGTTTTAAAATCACGCTTTCGAAACATCCGGTTTCACCGGCTTATGGAACCATCTCTGATATCAAAGTGGTTCAGGAGTCAAGATATCTTCAGGAATCGGCGATACGGATTGGAATCTCGCTCTCTCTCTTTGTTCCTCATGTCCAAATGGTTCCCTGTTCCGGAGTGGTGGAGTTTCAGGAATACCTTCCGGGCACATTTAAGAATGCCTTAAAGCCGGTTGAAGCCCAAACAAATGAGTCCAATTGGGTTGGCTTTCGTGCTGAAGGAAATAAGGTGATGGTGCGTCAAATGGCGGGAGTGCTGGCGCGGAAAATATATTCGGATGTCTCGCTTAATCAGCGGGTGATTCAGGGGTCTAAGCTGGGCGTCATTTGTTACGGGTCACGCGTGGAATGTTTTCTTCCGGAAAAGAACTTTAAGGCTTGGGTGAAGGTGGGCGATGTATTAAGAGGTGGTCAAACCCCTTTGGGAGAATGGATTTCATGAAAAAATCGGTTTTTCCGAATGCCCTAACTTTGATGAATCTTTTTTGCGGCTTCGTCGCAATTTATCGAATGACGGAGCAACGGTTTGAAGAAGCGGTCTGGCTTTTGGCTCTTGCCCTCATTTTTGACTCTTTAGATGGAAATGTGGCGCGTATTTTTAAAGTCTCGAGTGAGCTCGGAAAAGAATTGGATTCTCTCGGCGATATTGTTTCCTTTGTCGTAGCACCTTCGCTTTATATTCTAACCAGCTGGAATTATCCGCTCCATGCCTGGATGATGTTGATTATTTTTGCCTACCTGGGGGCCGGGACAGTACGCTTGGCTACTTTCAATATTAATACGGTTCCTGTGGTGCATGGATTTTTTTCAGGACTTCCCACACCCGCCAGTTCGGTTTTGGCCGTGATGCTTGCCAGCGGACTTCAGCAGACCGGGTGGCTGACGCACGCTTGGGTTCGTGGGGTGTACTATCTTTTGCTTTTAGGTTTGGCGGTCTTAATGTCGAGCCGCTTGCCCTATCCAAAAATTACGGTAGCAAGATTCCGGCAATGGTGGGGTATTCCGGCTGTGACTGCCCCTTTGTTTCTTTTTGTCTATCACTATGGAAATCCTCAGCTGGCGATTTCCGTGGCCTTTCTCATTTATGTTCTTTCAGGATTATTCAAACTGATCCCTTTTTCTCCTAATTCTCACATCATGGATCATCATCATGCCCGCTGAGCTGCAGGCTTCTTGCATTGGATATGCCGCTGGATTTATCAGTTTCATGCTGGGTTGGCAGATCAATCTAGTGGCTATTCACCGGGGAATTGATCGCGGGCGTGTGGCGGCCTTTGCGGTAGGCATGGGCGCGGCTTTTGCGGACATTGTTTTTCTTTTGGTCGGATTTGCGGGCCTCCATCCTTTTACCAATCATCCCGAGCTTTGGGTTCATCTCAAATGGGTCACGGTAACGACCCTGCTTTTAGTCGCGACGCGGACTTTTTTTAGAAAAAAGAAACGTGATCCGATGCAGAGCGGCAAGAAAAATCCTGCTAAAAATATGCTGCTTGGTTTTATTATCGTGATTTCTAATCCGCTTGTTTTCTTATTGTGGCTTGCAGTGTTATCATTTTTGGTTTCTCATTTTGCATCGGCCAGGATTCTCCAAAACCGGTGGATTTTTATGTCCAGCTTTGTGACGGGAGCGGCCGTTTGGTTTTTCTTTATTTGTTTTTGGGTGCTTTCCCATGCCCGAAAATGGAATGAAGAAAGACTTCATCTCCTCTCGCGGATCACAGCGGTGCTTATTGCGCTTGCAGCCCTAGCGCTTGTCTTCACGAAGATTTAATCAACTAGGGGTTCGGTTTGGGGCGGAATTCTCAGGATAAATAAACCGAACGGGTATTTCTACTTCGGATTTTAAACTGGCATGAACCGGACAGGTCATTGCGGTTCTCTCCAATAAAGTTTTCTCGGAATCGCTTAATCCTGAAGGCATGTGAAGCACTACTTCCAGCTTTCCGATCCTCCGAGCTGGGGATTGAATCATCTCTTTGCTCACTCCAGCCGTGAGTCCTGCTAAATTAATTTTTTTTCGCTCTGCCACTAAGGCCATCACCGTGATCATGCAAGCGCCGAGCGCTGCTCCGACAAGGTCTGTGGGGGAAAAGGATGCGCCTTGACCGCCATTATCCAGCGGCGCATCAGTGGTGATAGATGTTCCCGATGGTCCATGCGTAACTTTGCAGTGCAGGCTGCCTTCGTATTGAATGCTCATATTGACCATAAGTACCTCCGTGTTATTGGATGATGTTCTTTTCGGATCCTTTGGATCGATCAATGAAAACATAGTTCAGAGTATCTGAGTGTTCAGCCTCATAGAAGAAACCAGCTTCCTTGAGCCGGAGCTCAAAAGCCTCTGCGGCTTTTTTTTGCGTAAACAGGTAGGCGACTTTGGAAAGTTGATCCACATACTGGGTATATGCGGGATAACGATCCTGCGAATGGTAGGGAGCGATAATGATAGTTTCTTTTGTCAGGAAAGTCAGTAAATAGCTCAGCCAGTAATCGGCGTAACCTCCGCGAATGTCTTTGCTCAAAAGTTTTTGCCGTAGCGCGGCGTAGTCGCTTTGAAGTGTTTTTTGAGACGGGATCATCTTCCCAAGGTTTTGCCACTGAAGGGAAGGCCATGCCATTAAACCCAAAAGCATGAATGTGCAGACTGCACCGCGGAATTTTTTCCAAGAGGCAGCTTCAAGAGCGATCAGCCAGGCTAGAGAAAAATAAAGAGGGGATAAATAGCGTGCAGACTCTAATTGGTTGAAGAGGCATACGGATAGAGCAAAGAAGAGATAGAGCAGAGACAAAATTCCCGGCGAAGACTCTAGAGGACGGAGTTTGAGAACCTCTAGAATTGAAGAACGATTCCTCCAAAAAGCTCGCAACAAAATCCCCATCCACAGAAGCCCATAGAAAAAACGTGCTCCATCGCTGATCCTGAAATTGAATCCGCTACTTGATAAGCCGAGAATGGTTTCCCAAAAACTCTGGATGAGGACATAAGTGCCATGTGTTAAAAAATTCCGGGCGTAAATGATCCCTGATCCGTGGATCATTCGGTAGCCTCCGAGATCCAGAAGGGAATAGAAAATGGCCGGAGATGCTCCCAGGATGAGCCCGCCAATCAGCGGCCCATAGGTTTTAAAAGCTGACTGTAATCGTTTCCATTGGCCGAGTAGAAAAAAAAGCACAAACACTTCTCCGCACAAGGTCCAAAGCAGGGGCTTCACTTTCTTCACCAAGAAGGGCGGATCGGGGAGATGCCAGGAAAGGTTGCCTAACGATAGCGATCCGGGGCCGAATAAAAAAGCCAAAATATTTTTTAAAATAAAAAAAAGAATCCATAAATTGATAAAAATCCCCACCCATCTTAGGAGTGGCGGGAGCGCAAAATGCCTCAAGAAAAAAATGCGTCCCAAAGTGAGTTGAGGCCGCAGGGATTTCCAAAAGTCGCTTGTAAGCAGAAGATAAAAGCCAAGCGGCACGAGCATCAATAGAAGTAATGAATTGACCCAAAAACCCAATCCAGTAAAAAAACCAAGCAGAAAAAAATGCGTATTTGGATTTTTGTGGGTGAAGATCCGAAGCGCCAATCCTGTTACGAGAACGCCGAAGAAAAGAGTCTCTGGGTAGCCGCCTAAGGGCGTGACGCTCAGACGGGCAAGATCGAAAGAGCCTGCAGCGAGCCAGAGGTTAGCTAAAAAACTCTCTAAAAGCCCGACTGTTTTCTTCAGGAAGAAGAAATTGAGGGTGATGAAAAATATAAAAAATACGAGAGGCGCCATTTGGACTGCAATAGGGACAGACCCTATAAACTTGATAAACAAAGCTGCGACAAAGGCTTCCAGGGACCCCATGTAGCCTTGCCCATAATAGTAAATCATCCAGTGACCTTCTAAGATATGCCGGGCCATGAGTCCGATGACGGCATGATCGGAATTGAATAGTTCAAAGCCTCGTGAATGTAGCAAAAAGAGACGAATTCCCAAGGACAGAGAGAGGATGATTGCGAGAAGAAATAAAATGCGTGATTTGGAGGATAGCATAGGGATTTAGTTTGAGAAAGTTTAAGGCCAATACAAGAATCTTCCAAGAAAAAATAATTGCAGGAGTTGTTTGCCCTTCGGGTTTTATTTGATACAATGCCCGGCTATGTCACTCACAAAACGACGTAAAGATATCCGGAACATTGCCATTGTCGCGCATGTCGATCATGGCAAGACTACCCTGGTCGATTCTCTCCTCAAACTGACGGACGCGTACAAGTTTGCCGAGGGTGAGACCACTATCATGGATTCGAATCCGCTTGAAAAAGAGCGGGGGATCACCATCTTTTCCAAGAATGCTTCCTTCCGGTATAAGGACACAACCATCAATATCGTCGATACGCCTGGCCATGCCGACTTCGGCAGCGAAGTGGAGCGTATTTTGAAGATGGTGGACGGTGTGCTGCTTTTGGTGGATGCCATTGACGGTCCCATGCCCCAGACCAAGTTTGTGCTTAGAAAGTCCCTGGAACTGCATCTGAAGCCTATTGTGGTCATTAATAAGATTGACCGCCCGAACGCCAGGCCCCATGCAGTGGCTGATATGACCTTTGATCTTTTTTGTGAGCTGAATGCCTCGGATGAACAGCTTGATTTCCCCATTGTTTATGCCTCGGGCCGCGATGGCTATGCCAAGATTGATATGGAAGATCCGGGGACTGACATGAAGCCGCTTCTGGATACCATTCTTCACCGAGTTCTTCCGCCGGTTGCAGATATTGATCTTTCTTTTCAAATGCTCGTGACCATGCTGGATTACGATTCCTTTGTAGGGCAGATTTCAACGGGACGAATTTTTCGAGGTACCGTGACGGTGGGAGATACGGTTTCCTGCGTGAAGCGGGACGGCAGTATTGAAAAAGGTCGCGTGACTAAAATTCTAAAATACCTAGGACTCAAGCGCGTTGCCGTGGATAAAGCTGAGGCTGGAGATATTGTTTCGATTGCAGGGATTGATAATGTGAAGGTAGGCGAAACGCTCGCCGCTCCTGATAATCCCGAGGCCCTGCCCTTGCTTAAAATCGATGAACCTACGATTTCCATGTATTTTTCTCATAATACCAGCCCCCTTTGTGGAAAAGATGGCGGAAAATTTCTTACGTCCCGTCATATGCGGGAGCGCCTTGAGCATGAAGCCATGATCAATGTGGGATTTAAAATTGAAGAAGTCGAAGGCGGAGACCGGTTCAAAGTTTCCGGACGCGGAGAACTTCATTTGGCGATTCTTATTGAGACTATGCGCCGGGAAGGATACGAGCTCGAGGTTTCGCCTCCAGAAGTGATCTTTAAGGACATCAACGGCGAGAAATGTGAGCCCGTGGAGGAAGTGACGATTGAGGTCGATCCGGGTTATCAAGGCGTGGTTATGCAGGCCTTGGGAGCGCGAAAGGCCGAAGTCCGGAGCATGCAGACCAGTCTGGTGGGGACTATGCGTATGGAATTTTTAATTGCCTCGCGCGCTCTCATCGGATTTCGAAGCGAATTTTTGATGATGACTCGCGGGACCGGTATGATGTATCAGAATTTTTATGAGTATCAGCCGTTTAAGGGAGAAATGCCCAAGCGTGATAGCGGTGTCTTGATTTCTCAGAATGATGGCACCGCGGTGGCTTATGCACTTTGGGGGCTGCAAGAGCGCGGCGAAATTTTTGTAAAACACGGCGATGTCATTTATACCGGAATGATTGTGGGAGTAAACAATAAAGGCCATGATCTTGTCGTCAATGCCAACCGGGAAAAGAAATTATCCAATATGCGTTCCTCGGGTTCGGATGAAGCGATTCAGCTGGTGCCGCCGAGAGAAATGACGCTTGAATTTGCACTCGATTTTATTGAACCGGATGAGCTGGTTGAAATCACGCCCAAGAATATCCGCCTTCGTAAGATGATCCTGGATGAAAATGAGCGTAAACGCAGCGCTCTGGGACGCACCCGCGCTTTTTGAGGTCTTATGGAAATCTGGCAGAAAATTGGGGCACTTGCCGCATTTCTCCTTCCTCTCTTTAATATTCCCATGATTGTCCGAATTCTTCGACGGCGATCTTCCTCAGATTATAGTTTGGTGTGGGCGATCGGCGTCTGGACTTGCTGCGCCCTCATGGCTCCGGCTGGATTCGCCTCCTCCGATATGGCCTATAAACTCCTCAATATTATGAATATGATCTTCTTTACGGCCGCTGCACTTTGCGTGATCTGGTTTTATAAATCAAAACCGCGAGAAGATTGACCATGCGATTTTTTGGATTTCTATTAGCCGGGCTACTGTTATTCCCTGCTGCTTCCCGCGCAGAACTCAACCTGAAACGCCTTCCGGATCAGGATATCAAGATGGTGCAGACCCTTTTGACAAAATTAATCCCTATGATTCAGGATCGGGAAAAGAAGAAAAACTTGGCGACCTTATCCTTCAAAGAGTTAGAAGCGCCGCTTGCTAAAAATGAACGCCAATTTATTCGTCAGTTTCTCAAGGTGGATCCCAAAAAGCATGGGATCAAAACCACGTGGAGAGGGTACGCGGAAGGGACAAAGGATTTGGTGGTTGTCGATGATCAGAAAATCACGAAAGATGGAAAAGTGCAGTGGATCACGCCTCAGTTTGTTCCAAAAAATGTTTATGCCGCTTATCAGTCCATGATGAAGGCCATGGAAAAAGATTTAGGGACAAAACTTCGGATTGAATCTGCTTACCGGTCCTCGGCTTATCAGCTTTATTTATTTCTTCATTATCTGCAAAATCATGATTATTCCATATTTGAAACCGCAAAATGGAACGCATTTCCCGGGTATAGCGAGCACGGAGATCCCAAGCATCAAGCCCTCGATTTTATGAATGAAAAAGGAATTAACGGAGAGGATAACCCGGAAGAGTTTGCAGTTCTGCCTGAATATAAATGGCTTTTAAAAAATGCCCGTCGATTTGGTTTTGTGCTTTCCTACCCTAAGAGTTCGGATGTCGGGATTGCCTATGAACCTTGGCACTGGCGCTATGAGGGGGATGCTGCTAAATCCAAAGTATCTCGTAGCTGATTGGCGTTGAATTACGAAATTTCTTCGTCATCCTTAAAGCAATCTTCCACGGACGATCGTTTAAATATGATCAGCGCAATCGCGGAGCAAATGACGCCTTGCAGCGTTCCCATGCCGGAGGGAATAGATGCTAGATGCATGTGGCCGAGAATGTAAAAGAAGGACTCGGCGAACAGCTCAAGAAGAAGTGTAAAAATAAAAATTCGGTAACCCCATTTTTTTTCAAGAAGCATTCCAATCCCTCCGAACAACCGGATGAAAAGTCCGAACTGTTCAAAAAACACCTCAAATCGAAAAAAAGGGGAGTCGCTTTTCAGATAACCAAAAGCATCTTGAAGGATCAGTGGCTGCGCCAAGGCTTTGAAATAAGGTTCAAAAGCGAGGTAGGCTCTAAATAAACTGGCTCCTAGCATGATGACAATAAAAAAACTGAGCCACCACGGAGTTCTATTCATATGGGGGCTCCAGGTCTTTTCGTGGACGATGCGGGAGACTGAGAAAGTTTTTTTAATCCTTCAATGGTGAGCGAATATTTTTCGTTCTCTTTACTGAGAATCACTCGGTTTGAATCAATCTGGATTACGGTATAGCCTGCAACTGTTTGTCCTACGCCAAAGATATCATCATTGATAATGGCTTGAGATCCTCCTCCGGCTCCGGCAATAATGCCGCTTAACTTGAGGCTTGCCAAAAGCGAAGCCGCTTGAGTCAATGGTTTTGAAGCGGAGACCTCTCCTTCGGATTGTTTTTTAAGGTGAAAGCCTTTGAATATTTTTGATATGGTTTTTTGAAAGGATGACGGCGGTGTATTCGACGCATGAACAATCGGTCTTTGGTTACGGGCCATTCGTTCAATGGCATCGGTGAAAATCTTGGGGACCCAGCGGGGTAAATGATGCCAAGCATAAAGTGAGCTTGGGAGTGTTAAAACCGCAAAAAGAAGGCTTAATCCTACGAACAAAGCTTCAATCTTGTATTTAAATGTCTTGGGCATGTATGATGTCTCGAGAAAATTAACGTCGAAAAGTTAAAATCCTTGAGGGGCCGGGGAGGATTCATGAATCTCTTTCGAATACTCATTAGGCTATTTTTTGTCGGAATTGTTCTGGCAGGGCTTTTCTGGGCTTCGCAAAGTTTGGATAAACTAGGCGGCTGGGAAGAGAAAGTTCGCGCTTGGACAGCTCATCCGGGAGATCCCTCGGGCATGACCTATTCGGGGCCTGTTAGCTCTCTCGGTGTTGGATATCAAAGTGCAGGAACCGACGCGATGGGTGATTCAGAGACAAAACATTCCGTGGGATTTCAAAAATTCTTAAAATCAGAAATGCCGACCTTGGGAGAAGCCGCGACGATTCGTCCGGAAGAAGCTGCCCGGATGGCGGCGATCGCAAAGCAAAAATCTTTGGCTCAAAAAGCCCGGATTGAAGAAGAAATTCAGAAAATGGAATCCGGGACATGAAATTCCGAAATTTCTTCATTTTGAGAATACAAATTCAAAATACTCATTGACAGCTTTTGAGAAAATAGGTACAGTTTCGAGCTTGGAAAAGCCGTTCGTGTTCGTCCGCCTAGCCGCTTCTTAGTTTGCGAGAAAGCCGAGTTAGTGTTCGTGACCGTCCGATGGCTTAAAATCAAACTAAGGAGAACGTATGAACAAGAAACTATATGTCGGTAACCTTAATTTCAAGGTCACGGAAGATGATCTCCGTGAGCTCTTCGGCGCTTATGGCGAAGTGGCTCAGGTGACTCTCGTTCGCGATAATGCGACGGGCCGTGCTCGTGGATTTGGGTTTGTCGAAATGAACGCCCCTGAAGATGCGCAGAAGGCCTTGGATGCTTTGAAGAACCAGGTTTTTCAAGAGCGCAATCTGATGATTGATTGGGCCCGTCCGATGGAAAAGCGCGAAGGCGGATTCCGTTCGGAGCGTGATTTTGGCAATAGAAAGTCTTTCCGCCGCTACTAATACTTCGACTCTATTCATTTTTATGGGTAGGCTCAGTATTGTGGTGAGCGAATCCGCCATTATTTATGGCGGAGAGTCGAACCACTAATTGGCTGTCGATTGATTTGAAACGGAGCGCTGATGCTTTTTTCAAAAGGGTGTCAGCGCTCCTTTTTTTGATTGGATTATGTTAACGGTACTTCTCTTAATTATATCGAATGTTTTCATGACTTTTGCCTGGTATGGGCATTTGCGTTTTAAGCACGTCAGCCTCTGGAAAGTCATTCTGATCAGCTGGCTGATCGCTTTTATCGAATACATCTTCATGGTGCCTGCCAACCGATGGGGATCCTCCCAGTTCAATACGGCTCAGCTCAAAACCATCCAGGAAGCCATTACCCTTGTGGTGTTCTGTTTTTTCTCTGTGTTCTACCTCAAGGAAGGGTTAAAATGGAATTACTTGGTGGGTTTTTTCTTTATGATCTTGGCTGTTCTTTTTATTTTTAAGAAAGTCTAAATCTTCGTTCTCACAAAGGAGTCGACCATGCGTCCTCAATTATCCCGTCTCTTTTTCTGCTTCCTGACTCTTGTGTTTTCTGGGTTGCATCCTTTTGCCGTTGCGGCTACGGACAAAGAAATTCGTCCGGTGTATGAAACCATTAATCAGTATCCGTCTATCAAGCAATCTACTCTGCTTTGGGGATCTATTAATGAAGTTTTTGTGCGGGTGAAATTAAGCTCGGTTTCTGTTTATCCCGGAGAGCCGATTACCTTGACCTATGATCTTTTGTCACGTCTAAATGCCGATTCAAAAGGAATGGAAACAATCGAGAAGACTGCTGGTTTTGGAAAAGTAGAGATTCCGGGCAGCTATCTTCAGTTTCCGGTTCGGCGGAGTCTTTTTTTTAAAGACAAACAATATCGTCAGGATACGATCCGTAAGGTAGTTCTCTTTGCGCGTTCGAGCGGCGAAAAAAAAGTCATCCCTGGTTCTGTGCGCGCAGTTTATTTTTCAAAAAAACAGGAAAAACCGGGATCCCTGCTTTTGGAAGGGGGAGAGGTTTTAAAAGTTGCGGTCAAGAATTTCCCGGCTGGAGGCCAGCCCGACAACTTTAGCGGCATTGCGGGAGATTTCCATATTCGTTCCTGGATGGACCTCAAGGATTATGAAAGTGAGGGATCCGTCAAAATGGTGGTCGAGGTCTCGGGCACCGGTGATTTGTCTTTACTTAAATTGCCGGAGGTTACATGGCCGGAAGGGTTAAATTTGAGGGGACAAACGGATGAAATGACCATCTCCTTTAATGAGAAAGGGTGTGAACTGCATAAGTCTTTCATTTTCAATTTAGTGCCGCAAAAATCTGGAAATTTTACGGCGCCCTCTTTTCAGATTTCTTTTTTTTCGCCCGTAGTAAAAAAATATAAAACCCTGGTAAGTCAACCAGTGACCTTTGAGATAAATGAGTTGTCGACTAGCTCAAGTCCGGTTGAAATGGAAAAATCTCAAGGCAATAAAGTATCCGAGGAATCATCGGCGGGAGTTACTCAGGAAGAACCTGCAAAGGTCGAATCGGTTCCCGCGATAGCAGTGACTCAAGCGGCAGCTGCTCCGGTTGAAGAGCCCGCTGCACCTCAGGCTGAAGTGGCGGCTCCGGCTCCTTCAACTCCTTCGGTTCCCGAAGCGGGGAATCAGGCTCCCGCGGTTGCTCCTGAAAACTCAGGAGCTTCTCAATCGGCAGTTACGCCACCTCAGGCAAGTGCGTCAGAGGCCATTGGCACTACAGCGCCGGCAGTGCCCGCTCAAGAGAATCCAGCTCAGTAGGGCGAGAAGAAAATCGAAAGCGTTAGTTACTCAGGGCGATTATCAGCTTGAGGTTTTTTAAATAGATTTGTAATGCGCGCTTGAACGGGCGCGAGTCTTGGCTCCACGGATTTCCGGTGAAAGCGCCGGCCGCGCGCAAATAATTTCAGCCATCCATTCTTTGTCTCGTACGGTACTAGAGCCAAATAAGCACAGGGAACCACCACGAGCGTAAGGATGGTGGAAACAATAAGCCCTCCAATAACCGCAATGGCCATTGGAATACGAGTTTCAGCACCCGGTCCCATGGAAAGTGCTGGGGGAATGGCTGCGGCAATTGTGGAAATTGAGGTCATTAAAATCGGGCGCATACGAATAGGGCACGCTTCTTTCAGAGCTTCCAGCGGTGCAAGACCACGCTCCCGAAGTTGATTGGTAAACTCCACGATCAAAATGGAGTTTTTCTTCACCACTCCCATGAGTAGGATCAGTCCGATTAAGCTGAACATATTCAGGGACTGATTTCCCAAAAAGAGAGCGATCAAAGCACCGGACATGGCCGATGGCATGGCGAGTAAAACCGTGATGGGGTGAAGGAGATGGTTAAATTGTGAGGCCAGCACCATGTAAGCGATAATAATGCCAAGAATCATGGCAAATGAAAGGCTTGCAAAGGATTCTTTCATGGTTTGGCTCGTGCCGCTTAAGACAAGATGATAACCTTCAGGAAGGATGCTTTGCCCGATGGATTGAATCTTTTTTAAACAATCCGCCTGAGATTTTCCGGGGGCAATACCGGCAAACACTCCAATGGCCCGCTCACGACCTCGCCGCGTAATGGTCTGAAGAGTTTTTCTTTCCTTAAGGGTGACGAGATCGGATAGGGAAACGCTCTCCCCTCGGTTGTTGCGGACCTGGAGAGTCATAAGATTTTCGGAATTCATCCGTTGTTCCGGGATCACGCGGACACGAACATCATAGCGCCGGCCATTTTGTGTGTATTTATTGATGCGTTCTCCGGCGACCATAGTGCTTACCGTTCGAGCAATGGTTTGAATGCTGACGCCATGTTCGAACGCCTTTTGCCGGTCTGGATAAACGCGGACTTCCGGCATGCCTTCCTCATAATCGCTGTCCACATCCACATAAAGATCTGACTTTTTCATTTCATTTTGGACCTTTTCAGAATATTCAGCGAGCTTTTCCCAATCCGGACCTCGAACGGTGAATTCGATGGGAAACCCGCGTTGGGCCGCAAAACCTCGCATGGAAAGATCCTGGAAAACGGCTTTCACATCCGGGATGGCATTCAGTTCTTTTCTAAAATAATTCATCATGTCCTGCTGTGTGGGGCGTCGTTTAAGCTTGGGATCCCAGGGGCGTTCTTTGGGGGCCGCAAGAGAAACGAACAAATTTCCTGTGTTGACACGCCCCCCCTCAAATCCACCGATGGCGACAAGATACCGTTTTACTTCGGGCCGTTTTGCAACGATATCTTCGACGAGTTTAAATTTGTCAGTTGTGTAGTCTATCGAAGAGCCTGTGGGGGTCTGCAGCCTCGCAAGGAACATGCTTTGATCTTGGGCGGGCATTAATTCCTTACGAAGCGGAAGAAAGAGGAAAAAACTTGCGATGACAAAACCCAATGCGCTAAAACAAATAAGTTTTTTTCTTGCCAAAGAAAAGCGAAGGACTCGCACGTAAAGGGCCCGCAAACGAACCATCCACGAATCAAAGGTCCGGACTAAGATATTGGAGTTGGAACCAATCTCTAAAAACTGCGAGCAACGCATGGGAGCAAAGGAAAGTGCTTCCACGAGAGATAAAATGACGGCGATGGAAATCGTGACACCAAACTGAAAGAAAAATTTTCCGATGATGCCTGTCATGAAGGCCACGGGAAGAAAGATGGCCACGATGGCGGTGGTGGCGACCGTGGCTGCCATAGCAATTTCTTTTGATCCCAGAAGGGCGGCATCTTGCTGGGTTTCACCTTTTTCCCGGTGGCGGACAATATTTTCCAACACCATGATGGCATCATCCACCACAATGCCAATGGCAAGCGTCAGCCCCAGTAAGGTAAAAGTATTTAAAGTAAAATTTGAAAATTTAAGCACCAAAAAAGTTCCCAGAAGCGATGTGGGAATGGCCAGCAGAATGTTGAGAGTTGAGGACCAGGATCCCAAGAAAATCCAGCAAACAAAAGAGGTGAGAAGCGCGGCCAGAATCAGTGAGAAAACCAATTCATGGACAGCGTCCTTAATAAATCTTGTGCTGTCGAAGTTGACTCCGATTTCATAATCCGGCGGAAGGTCTTTCTTGATTTCCTGAAGACGCTTAAACACCCGTCCTGCAATTTCAACAGAGTTTGCGCCGCGCTGCTTTCGGATTCCAAGGCCGACAGAGGGCTGTCCCATAGAACGGAAAACTCGCCGGGGATCGGCAAGACCATCTTCGATTTTAGCGACGGCTTTAAGGGGGATGGGCCGATACATGGGCTGACCGCCTCGGTAATTGATCATAATATTTTCAAAATCCTTGACGTTGAGCGCTTCGCCCATGACGCGGACATTACTTTCGGTCATCGGAGTTTCGATGCGTCCTGCGGGGATTTCAATATGCTCTTGCTGGATCGCAAAAACAACATCATCCACTGTTAAATCGTACTGTTTCAATTTTGCGGAATCAATCCACACACGCAAATTTTCATCGATAAAACCGCCTAGAAAAACCTCGCCAACTCCGGAAATAGTTTTGAATTTGTCTTTGATGTTTCGATCCACAAAATTCATTAGAGTTTTGAGCGGCCGCTTGGAATTTACACTCAGCCACATAATAGGCTGATCTTCGGGATTGAATTTATTGATTATGGCCGGATCAAGATCTTGGGGAAGACGGATTCGTGCCTCGGCCAATTTGCTTTGTACTTCTTGAAGCGCGGCGTCAATGTCGCGTCCCAAATTAAATTCCAAGGTAATGACAGCCGAGCCTTGGAGGGTGGAAGAAGAGACTTCTTTCAATCCCTCAATCCCCATCACGGTATCTTCAATAATATCCACGACATCGGATTCCATAACCTCCGGCGCGGCGCCTTCCCAGGTGACTCCGATGGTAAGGACGGGAAAATCGACATCCGGCATTTGACCGATTCCCATGCCTTTGAAACAGATGAATCCAAAAAGCATGAGTGCAATCATCATCATCCATGACAGCACGGGATTTTTAATGGAAATTTCAGGCAGATTCACAGCAATTTCCCCGGGCGATCTCTAAGCGCCAGTAGTCACTCTTGAGTTGATAAAGAGTTTTATTTTTCTGCTTTCGAGCTTCATTAAATGCTTGAAGAGCAACTAAGACATCAAGATTGTTCACAAGATTTTTTTGGTAGTCGCTTTTTTGGAGTTGGTAGTTGACCTCCGAAGACCAAACCGCAGACTCCCAGGCGCGAAATTGCTGCTGGGTGGAAATCCAGGATTCATAAGCCTGTTGAATTTCAAGTTCTGCCTGCCGCTCGGTCTGGCGATAACGAATTTTTGCGGCCTTCCAATCCGAATAGGCAGCCTTCAGTTCTCCCACGGCTCCGCCCCCTTGGAAAATGGGGACTTTGGCAGTGAAGAGAAGATCCCAATCAGTACTGGCTTGAAATCCCTCACGTTTTTCATAATGAGTGGCATCCAGGGTGACCGTAGGCCACAACTTGCTTTGGGCAATGATCACGGCTTGAAAGGCGGTTTTAACGGATTGATCCGCAGCCTTTACATCTTTTCGCAAAGGTGCTTCATGGATAAAATTTTCCATGGGTTCCGGCGTGCCGGAGAGGGGGTCTGTATCCACGAGCTCCCGCTTTTCCATGGGCGATCCGGTTAAAAATTCAAGGATGCGAATTTGACTTCGAAGCAGACCTTTGGTCTCTTCAAGACTCGCTTGAAGTGATTGCGATTGAGAAAGGGCCGTGGCAAGTTCACTTGAACGCGATTTACCAATTTCCGTTCTTTTCCGAAGATCCGAGACGCGTTCCTTAAGCAGATTCAAAATCTCATTTTGAATCATGAGTTCTTTTTGATAACGCAGTACGGAGTAAAAAGAAAGTGCAGTTTCGAGGAAAAGAGTTTGGCGTGCGCGGTCAAGCGCATAGAGGCGTTCCTTTTTCAAGCTTCCGGCTCCCACGAGAGCTCCCAAAGCCTTAAATCCTTGAAAGAGCGGCTGGGAAATTGTAATGGTTCTCTCGCGGCGCTCTTCGCGAGTAAAACTCGAACTGACGCCGGATCCGTCTGCGGAAGTCGTTGATAGAGGATCTTGAAAAAAATTGGTCGCATTGTAAGTAACATCGCCCAACGCTTGGCTTGAGGCAATGAGGAAGTCCGACCATGATTTTTCAACGGATATTTTTTTTAGCGCCAGCGTTTCGCTCTGTTGAAGGGCGAGTTTGTAGCAGTCATGCAATGACAACGGGGGTAATGCGGGTTCAGCCAATTTATCTGCAGATAAAGCAGGCTGAGGCGGACGTTTGGCCATGGCCCATGAGGCTGGGGCAGTGCTCAGGGATAAAGCGAGTAGGGTTAGGGAAAAAAGAAGGGAAGATCGCTTCATAATTTTTTCCGGCCGCACGATGGGCTAAAATGGGATCGAGATTCAATTAAATCAGCAAGCTTAGCGTAGAACTGAATCACGGTTTCGCGCTTGGATTCAGGGAATCCTTTGAAGGTCGATACCACGAGATTCAGCATGGCCTTTTGTGCGCAGTCTGTTTTTTTACAACCTTTTACGGAAAGCGAAAGAATGGAGGACCTGCGATCATGAGGGTGTTTGATGCGCTGGATCAGACCTTCCTTTTCTAGTCGATGAACCAGTGTGCTTGTGGCCGGCTTGGAAATCTGTAAACGGCGGCTTACTTCTGTTAAAGGCATGGGGCCAGCAGCGCAAAGTTGGCTGAGTAAGGCGTACTTGGGAAGCGTCAGGCCAAGCTCATCAAAAACTCGGGCATAATAGCGAATGGCACGCACATGCAAATCCCGGAATCGATTCATGGCATCTTGAAGCGGCGTCATAAATATTTGGTTAATCCTGCTAATTGTTAATAAGATTAACTATATAATAGGGAAGAGTTTGAAAAAGTCAAAACTTAAAATTTAAAAAGCATTACGAGAGGGTCTCGTCAACCTTGAAATTGTGCTTGCCCGAATGAACAGACTTGGGTTTAATGAGCAATCATTCTAATTTTTAAATCTAGTAAGGCTGAGAAAATACGATGCCAGATAGCTATGACGTTGGAATCATTGGAGCGGGCGCTGCGGGTATGATGGCCGCGATTCAGTGCGCCCGGGCTGGACTTCACGTGCTTCTTTTGGAAGGACAGAGAGTTCCGGGAGCTAAAATTCTGATGTCGGGGGGTACGCGCTGCAATTTAACGAACGAAAATATCGAAGAACGGGACTTCAATTCTGAAAATCGTCGAATCGTGAGAAATCTTGTCCGGGCTTTTTCCAGCCGCGAAGCGGTGCAGTTCTTTGAGGATTTAGGTGTTCGGGTCATTTTGGAGGATCTCGGAAAATATTTTCCTGAATCTCATTCGGCGCGGACTGTCTTGGATGCCTTGATGGGTGAGATCCAAAAGCTTGGTATTGATTTTCGATGCGGCGTACGAGTGAGCGAAGTTAAATCTGAAAAATCAGGGTTTGTAATTCTGGGATCAGAATTCCGTCTGGATGTTCCTGCAATAGTCATTTGCACAGGGGGACTCTCGTATCCCGGTACGGGTTCGGATGGATGGGGCTATGAAGCGGCAAAGAAATTTGGACACTCTTTAATTGAAACCACTCCGGCCCTGACGCCTCTTCTTTCTGCAGATGCATCATGGAAATCGCTGAGTGGAATTGCCTTCCCGGCTCGGTTGACCCTTATAAAGGGAGAAGAAAAAATTTGTAAAATGGAAGGAGATTTCCTCATTACTCATTTTGGATTCAGCGGCCCTGTGGTTTTGGATTTGAGTCGTCATTGGGTGCGGCATCAGCAGGATCCTCATCTCAAGGTGGTTTTGGACATGCTTCCGTTCGATTCGGTGGATGAGATCCGCAATTCTTGGATACAAGTTCGAAAGAGTTCTCCTTTGAGATCGATAAAAAATGTTTTCTCAGGTTATCTGTCAAATCGTTTGATGGAGAAGATTTTGTGGGAGTTTGATGTGGATGCTCACGCGCCGCTTTCTGAAATTTCCAATCATCAAAGGGAGAGGCTTCTTCTCGGAATAAAGTCTTATGCGCTGCCGGTTCGTGGAGTTTATGGGTATAAGAAGGCAGAAGCCACTGCCGGAGGAGTGCCGCTTTCGGAGGTGGATCCTGTTTCTCTGGAATCCAGGAAAATTTCAGGGCTTTTCTTTGCGGGGGAGGTCCTTGATGTAGACGGGCGCATCGGAGGATTCAATTTTCACTGGGCTTGGGCAAGTGCAGTAGCCGTAAGTCGGGCCCTCATAAAACGCACGCCAAAAATATCATAACCCATTTATAATAAATGAGTTATGGCCTATAATCTCAATCTTCAAAATTGATCAAAAAAACTAGTGCCGTTCATTTGACAGGCTCAATTCTTTAAAATACAATTCCATTAACAGTCAGCTACCAGTCTGACACGGAGGAATTGCCCGGAAGAAACCCCTCCAAGATATTTCGCTAGAGGAGGGGGTAGCATGCAATAAAAACTTGCATGACGGGAAGTATAAGGAACCCAGAGAGTTGGATGCGCTTCGGCGTGTTCGCTACTTTTTGGGTTTTTTTTATGCCTAACCTCGGTGAATAGTCTGATGGGCTGAACCGTCTACAGACTCAACCAGGCGTGCTCTCATTCAGAGAGTGCCTCGGGAGTGAATGTAGAAGGTAAATGTTTCAAAATAGGAGATGAACATGAAGAAGATTCTTGGGTTATTGCTGGTCGCTTGTGTGGTTCTCAGCGGAGTTGCTTTTGCTGATACCGTGAGCGGCAAGGTTAGTTCAGTAGATAGCGCAGCGAACACACTGGTTGTTGCAAAAACAGATGCAGCGACGGGTGCGGTTGAGAATGTCACAGTAGCTGCAGATGCGGCAACTGCCTATACGGGCGTGGCATCTCTGGCTGAAGTCCAGGTTGGCAGCGATGTTGAAGTTGAAGCCAGCAAGGATGAAGCGACGGGTGCTTTGAAAGCTTCCTCAGTGAAAGTGGTTGTGGCTGAGGCCGCTCCGGCAGAAGAAGCTCCGGTAATGTAAGAAAGTGGAGAGGGTGGTTCAAGAGTTTTTCGCTTGATGAAAGCGAAAAATTCAGATCGCCGAATTTTCTGATCTTTGGAAAAACGGAAGACGCGGGCAGGTGGGTGAATCTCGCAGCATGCATGTGCGGGACGGGTTACTCTGCGACATTGGCAGTTGATTGTCAGTACGTTTTCATAAGCGTCCGAACCCAAAAGCTTATTCCGTAGGCGTGGCAGAGCTGCCTTCTTTGTGAGGTCGTAACGACTGAATCAAAGAAGGCTTTTAAATTGATTATAAAATAAAGCTAACTTGGAATCAGATATCGCAAATCATTCCACATTCCTCTGAGTCTCTGCTAAAATCTTCCCCATCAGGGGGCACCAAGGCCCTTTTAAAGGAGAACCTTTGGTCCGTATTCATTCTCAATCGAATCGAGGAGTGACTCGACTCGATTGGCTGGAAAGTTTTCATAGTTTTTCTTTTGGCGAGTATTACGACCCTGAGCGTATGGGATTTCATTCCTTGCGTGTGATTAATGAAGACAGGGTTTTGCCAAGACGGGGGTTTGATACGCATCCGCATCGGGATATGGAAATCGTAACCTTTGTCATTGACGGGGTTTTGGAACATCGCGATAGTTTGGGAACGGTTCAGGAAATTAAGGCTGGGGAAGTTCAGCGCATGACGGCGGGGCAAGGGGTTCTTCACTCTGAGTGGAATCCTTCCTCGAGCCAGCCGGTTCATTTTTTGCAGATCTGGATCCTCCCTGCGGAAAAAGGGCTTAAGCCGGAATACGAAAAAATTCGCAGAAACCGTGTTCCGGAGGAGCGGGAGTGGCAGCGACTTCTCTCGGGAACTCAAATGGATGGGGCTTTAAAAATTCATCAGGATGTTGAAATCTTGGGGGGGCGTCCCCAATCAGGGTCTCCTTTATCTTATGCCTTTTCACCGGGGCGCGCGGGTTGGATTCAGGTTGTGGCGGGGAAGGCGGCTTTAGCGGATAGACGGCAAATTCAAGCGGGCGATGGTGTCGAGATTGAGAATGAAAGAGAGATTCTTCTGACAGCCTTAGAGCCTAAAACAGAGTTTCTGCTTTTTGACTTAAGATAAATGCAGATTAAAACTATAAATCAGGTGATTCATTGATCTGGATTCGGCGCGCGGTTTTTTATTTGTTTTTAATTCTCTATTTTCTGATTTGTCCGGCCACTATTTTTTATGCGCTGGGTTTTTATTTTAAGCCTGGCACTCGGACCGGAATTGTCCGAACGGGCCTTATCTATATTTCTTCCCAGCCGCAAGGTGCCGTAATTGAGCTCAATGGAAATGAGTGGCGCGAAAAATCTCCGGCTGTGATTCGAAATCTTTTGCCGGGATATTACAAAGTTCGTGTCCAGGTTCCGGGATATCAGCCGTGGACAGAAGATGTCCCTGTGGAGGCGGAGCGTGCTTCGGTTCTTGAGAAAATACTCCTCCTCCCTGAACAGCTTCGGGTTGAAAATATAGAGGTGGGAAATTTTGATGAACTCCTGCCGGTTCCTAAAACATCTTGGATGATCTTATCGCTTCAGCATGAAGGCGCATCCATTCGTTTATTTGATTTAAAGAAGGATGCGGCGTTGGATTTATCCGAAAGTTTTCCGGTACTAAAAGGCACACAAAGTGTCCGCTGGTTCTTGGTGCCTAAAAGTAATGGAGGAATTCTGGAGGCGGCGGCACCTTCGGGGGATCTTCGTTATTTTCAAATCAATTTTGATCATCCTAAAGCCTCTCGCGAAATCACCCGTTTGTTTCGTGCTTCCCCGGAGCAGGTTTTGTGGGCCGCGGGCGAGGAAAATCATGTCGGAGTAAGATATTCGGATGGTTTAGATTATTTACGGACGGATAAGATGGAGAGTACTCCGCGGATAGCGACTTCCTTTAATGGCGTGGGCGTTGACCGCCATTCTCTCTATCTGCTTCGTAAAGACAATACTTTAGCCGCTGCTGCGTGGGATGGGAAACAGGACCGCATCCTTTTAAGGGATGCTTATCTTGGAGAAATGCTTTTTGCCGGCGAATCGCCCTATGAAATTGTTCCCTTGGACGATCAGCTATTGCTTTTTTGGGGACCCCGGGGTCAGTTAGTATCCAATCGTTTGCCGCACGTTTTCGCACCTGCCGATATTCGCGGATTTGATTTTGCGCGTCATACCCAAAAGCTAGTGGTTTGGACGCCGTCCCGCGTGGGAATCCTGGATCTGGAAAAGGGGTCGGATTCTGAGGAGTTTTTTCAGTTAGGGCCCCACATTGTTTGGGTCTATAACAAAGGCTTGGATATTCGCCAAGCACTTTGGATTTATGATGATTCACAAGTTGTAATCCGCGACGGTAATCAAGTGTTGTTTTTAGATCTTGAGACGTTTTCAAAAACGGATCCTGTAAAACTCTTTTCAGTTTATCCCCATTCTTCCATGGGGTATTCGGAGACAACAGGCTCTGTGTATTTTCTCGATGAGAATTTAAAAACATTGCACCGGTGTAATCTGGCCCCTCGGCATGAGCTGATTTCCATACCATTTCCCAGCCGGCCAGAAAAACCGATTAAACGCAAAAGGTTTGAATTATGAGATTTCGTTTTAGTGCGCGCGGTTTGGAGCCGCGTGAGCATTTTTTTCAGCGCCTGTTTGAAATGACGGTGGGCGGGACCAGCTGGGGAATTCTGATCGGAATGTCGCTTCTTTGTTTTTGGAATCCGATTTGGGCCGCGGTGTTGATCATTGCCTTTGACTTCTTTTGGATCTTTCGGCTTTTTTACATGACCTTTTTTCTGATGATCTCCTACCTTCGTCTTCAATCTGAAAAAAATACGGATTGGATGGCGCGGCTCCATGGACTTCGTCAGGCCCGGGAGTATCTGCAAGAGCTTGAAACTGCGGGCGGCAGGACCGAGGAAGCAAAACTATCGAAGTGGATTCATCGAAAAGAAGTCCGCGAACTTATTCGTAGTTCCTCGATACCTCCTTCGGACGCTTCGATAGTTCACTTGGTGCTGATTCCTATTATTCAAGAGTCCAAACAAGTCTTGGCGGATGGACTCAATAGTATTTTGCGGGGGCACTTTCCCGTCTCTCAAATTCTGCCGGTGTTTGCCCTTGAAGAGCGAGCCACAGAAGAAGTTCGAACGGGTGTCCGGGAAATTGAAAAGGAGTTTCGCTCAAAATTTTATGATCTTAAAGTGATTCTCCATCCCGCGGATCTTCCGGGCGAGGCGCGGGTAAAAGGCGCGAATGTTACTTTTGCGGCGCGGCAGATGGCCCGCTATTTTGAAGAGAAAAAAATTGGTGTGGAACGGATCATTGTGTCCTGCTTTGATGCCGATACGGTGGTGGATCCCAATTATTTCGCGTGCCTTACCTATCAGTATTTAGTCACGCCAGACCGCGAACGCTCAAGTTTTCAACCCATTCCGGTTTATCATAATAATATTTGGAAGGTTCCCGGATTTGCGCGCGTGCTTGAGACAGGCTCCTCCTTTTTTCAAATGGTAGAGTCCACGGATCCGGAAAAAATGGTGACATTTTCCAGTCACTCGATGAGTTTTAAGGCGCTTGTGGAAGTGGATTATTGGCCCGTGGATATGATCTCGGATGACTCTGCCATTTTTTGGAAATCGTATATTCATTATGACGGACGATACCGTACGGTCCCGCTTTTTGTCACCGTCTCTATGGATGTGGCGGAGGCCAGGGGATGGTGGAAAACGATTGCCATGGTTTATAAGCAGAAGCGGCGGTGGGCGTGGGGCGTAGAGAATTTTCCGATTGTCATGCGTGCTTTTGGTCAGTCTTCAAAAATTCCATGGACTAAAAAATTCAAACTCGCGATGAAGCTTTATGAAATGCATGTCTCCTGGGCTACATGGGCGTTCATTTTGTCTGTGATCAGCTGGCTCCCGATTATTTTTTCAAAAAAAGAATTTGCCGAGTCTGTGCTTTATTACAGCGCACCCAGCGTAACCGCGGTCATTTTTGGACTTTCGACCTTCGCGCTTGCAGTTTCTATTCTTTTCAGCGTGAGTCTGCTTCCCAAACGCGATGGCAACGAGGCCGTTTTATGGCGAATCGTTCATGGCCTTGAATGGTTTTTGATTCCTGGTATTTTTACCTTCCTCAGCACTTTGCCGGCATTGGAAGCCCAGACGCGGCTAATGCTTGGAAAACATATGGAAAAATGGGCCACGGAAAAAATGCTCCGTCCGGGTCCATTAAAAACCTCTTAAGTCTATCCTATTCCATATGATTAGGATTTTTCGAGAAAATGCTGCCTCTTTTTTCTGCTTCCATTTCTAGAGATTAATATTTATTGATCAAGCGTGATCTCTATTGAGCGTCTAACTTATTAAAGATCATTAGAAAAGCTTGAAATTTCTTTTGAGCCATGGTAACTTTCTCAAGTCTTTACTGTCGTCTGAGAAAGAGTTTATTTCTATTGTGACGTTAAAATCCCATCAAAGTTGTTCTGCGTTTAACTTTCGCCGAATTTTTGCGGCGATCACTACTATCATTTTCTTTTGTGAACAAATTTTAATTTCTGCGCCTGCCTACGCGGTACCTCCTGTATCGGAAGCTCCTTTCGCCTCCAATCAGAAACAGCTTACGCTTTCAGAAAGCCTTGGAAAAATTGATGAGCAAACATCAGGCTTTGATCGAACTCTCATTCATATTCAAGAAGCGCACGGTGTTCTCCAAGGGCAGCTGCAGATTGAGAAAACATTGAAGTCTCTTTTTGACCGCTATGGAGTGGATACAGTTTTTCTTGAGGGATCGGCTTCTCGTCTTCATCCTGAACTTGCGCAATTTGATTCAAAAGATATTTCTCGTAATCATGAAATTTTGTCGGCATTGCTTCGCCGCGGACTTGCCAGCGGCCCTGAGCTTTTCTTGTCCTCTCATTCACAAGTTCGAGCCTATGGCATTGAATCCGCATCTCTTTATGCAGAAAACGCGCGCGCTATGGTGCGTGTACTAAAAAATACTGAAAGCATCCAAAGTTGGCAGCGATGGGCAGACGGCCAGCTGAAGATGCTGCAGGGAAAACTGCTCAATCTCAAACTCCGCCAATTGCTCAGCCGCTTGGAAAAATGGAAACAAGGGGAGTCCAGTCAAGGAAACGACATTCCCTATTTCTTTCAGGAGGCGCGCCGTGAGCTGGGCTTGGATTTCCAGGATCCTCGGCATCAGCTCGAATGGCCCATGCTGGTGCGTCTTGCTAAATTATTTGAATTCGAAAAAAAAATTAATCCTACAAAGTTGGAAAAAGAAAAGAAGACGTTCAGTATTTTTCTATCGCATTTACCCCCGTCCATCCGCCTACCTGTGGAGGACCTTTTAAAGCAGCCTCTCGGAACCCAGTCCCTTTCAGACCCTGAGACAGGACTGCTTTTTGAGCGCATGGCCGCCGCATTGCCGCAAAATTTTCCTTACGCCAGATTCCCCAATTTAAACCGCTTCATCGGTCATCTGATTCTCCAAAGTGAAATCAAAACGCCGTTTCTGACTGCAGAGCTTGATCTTCTGACTCAGAAATTGGTGAGTTCCTCTGTCAGAACCCCCGAGGAAAAGGAGCTTGTTCAACTTATCGAGGATGTTCGGCTGACTCACAAGTCGCTTGATTTGGAACTCTCGGCTTCGGAATATGATTCCATTCAAAGCAAGGTCTTAGAACCTTCTGAATTATCCAAGAGAATTTTGAAAATGGCTAAGCTAAATCATCTTCAAATTCAACCAAAGCCGCTGCTTTCTTTGGACGCCATTTATGATGATGCGATGGAGTTTTACCATCTTGCCAAGATGCGTGACCAAATTTTAATTCGGCACACCGAAGAACAAATGGATGCGCTTGGAAAAAAGAAAGCTGTAGTGATTACCGGCGGATTTCACAGTGAGCCATTTGCGGAATCTTTTAAAAATAAAAAAATTAATTATGTTCGAATCACACCGCAGATCCATCAGCTGAGCGGCGCAGCGTCTTATCAAAATAGAATTCTTCAATTCCTTCTTCCGTCGGAGGATCCCTCCCGCGGGACTCTTCATGAAGCTTATTATGTTATGTCACGGTCTGATGAACTTCAATCGCTTGGTGTGGACCCCCGTCGAGTCCGAAGTGAAATTCGAAAAGTGATTGCGGAATTTGTTAAATCAAATGAGCCGGCATTTATTTATTCTGCTCGATCGGAAGTGCGCACTGAGAGCGAGGCGGGCCAACCACCCATGAGGGCCACCACTCGGGCCGCAGGTATGCGCCTTACGCCTGATGATTTAGACAACGGTTCGAATACGGGAACAGCAAATAGGCAAGCGGTTCGTCCTGTTAAAAAATTGGCACGGCAAGCTGCACGACATGCCTTTCCTGGAAAAATACGATCTTCAAAACGATCCGAACTCCGAGATTTTGCGCCCGAGGTTCGAAGCGCATTGGAGCAGGTTGTATCCGAATATCAACGCAGTGGGGGGCAAGTTTTTGACGATTATCGCATTGTGACGGGGGAAACCCCCCGATTTCCAAAAGCAGTGATCATTAGAACGATTCAGCCCGCAAGTTTGGACGGCCAGTTTTCCGAGGTGATGAGGTCAGCGCATCAAAGAAGCCATCCTACTCAAATCGTTCTGGAACCCGTGGCCACCAAACTGACTCTCGAGCAATTTAAAGCCAAACGGAAAATGTGGCTTCCTGATATGAAATCAGGTGTTGTTACCTTTTTGCAAGTCAAGCCGGATGGGCATGATTTTTTATGGGTTGTTCTTGAAAAATATAGCCATGATTTTGATATTTTTATTGGGCCTCGTCGGCAGCTCAGCTCGGTTCCTGCACGAAATTTTTATGGGCCCGCCCTTTCAAGAGGCAAAAATATCCTATTTAAAGAGCCCTATTTCCCAGGATTGGTGCTCTATTTGTCTGGTTTAGATAAGGCCGCTCTGGAGGAGCGGTTGGGAGTGCGTCCGATTTTGATACGGAAAAAAAATGGAGGTGGGGATGCGGTAAAAGTAAGTCTTCGCATTTTGGATGAGGTCCGGGATGTTACAAAATCAGAGTCTTTGCCCCCCGCTTTTCGGGGGATACCCGGTCATCTCCTTCTTCAGCATGTGGTCATCAAAAAAAACCGTCTCCATGCATCAGATCTGGTTGAGGCTGCAAACCGCGAATCAGAAGCAGCGGTTCTTACTGAAGAAGAACTTGCAGATCAAATCATTGCAGAAATGCGGAATCTTGAGCTTCCCGCCTCAAATGATCTTCGGGAAAAGCTCGAAAAATCCTTGGGGGATTTTGCTTTGGATGCTATCCCTGAGGATGTTCGTCAGATTCGCCATGTTTTAAATCTTCACGGCATTCCGGGATCGAATCAGGAAATCAATGCCCAGCCTGATCATGCAGAAATTCAAAGTTTTATTCAGCTTATGGAGTCCCGGATGCGTTCCGAAGTCCGATCCAAGCCCGATCTTGCAAAATTAACACAAAATCGTGCTGAGATTCCTCTGGGCTTAGGGCGCTTACCCCGGTTTGCTCAAAGCCAACCTTCAACCCGTGGAGATGCTTTGACTTCAGACTCGAGTGGCCCGCGGGCTTCAATCCTGCCGAAAAAACCGAAACTTCTTGTTTCTATGCAATTTATACAAAACAGCGCTGAGAAATCGACGAGAGGCCCTAACAAAGTAAGATCCGAAGTTAGACAATCATTCCTAAGTTCTAAAGGCCAAAAAACGGAAACCCGATTAGAAGAAATCGAACGGGAGCTCTCCTTAACCCTTCAAGAGATGAAGGTCGTTGTGCGGAAATTTCGGCAGGCCATGAAAGACGGACTCCAAGGAAATCCAAGTTCACTGGAGATGATTCCCAGTTTTGTTCCGGAGATTACAGGAAATGAAAAAGGGGATTACCTCGCCGTGGATCTTGGCGGCACGAATTTCCGTATCCTTGCCGTTCGGCTGCTCGGAAACGGAAAATACCGGATTTTAAAAATGCAATCATTCCGTATTCCGGAACGGGTCAAGGCGGGTGTAAAGGGACAGGAGCTTTTTGATTGGATGGGTGAGCGCATGGCCGTATTTCTTCAAAGTAATCGGCTTAATCAAAAACAAGTTTGGAATTTCGGTGCGACCATTTCTTTTCCGGTCAGCCTTTCAGCCTTAGACCAGGGCGTGCTTACCCATATGAATATGAAAGGGTTCGTTTTACCGGATCTGAACAATCGGTCTGTGAATGATCTTTTTTCCGCAGCGTTTAAAAAATACGGCATTGAAAAGCGTGTCAAATTGCGTGCAATTATCAATGATACGATCGGAACCCATGCCTTGGCAGATTATTTGAATCCTGGAAAAAACATACTCCTCGCCATGATTGCGGGAACGGGACACAACGGGTCCCGAAAAGTTTCAAAGAAAGCCATTCATAAACTTGCCCAAACGGATCCCTCCGGCACCATGCTGATTAATATGGAGACCGGCGCTTTTGACGGACTTGATTTTTTGCCCAAAGAAAAGCAGATGGACCTTTCGTCTTCCAATCCCAGGATCCACGCCTGGGAAAAAATGAATTCCGGAAAATATGTGGGGGAGACGGTGCGGCTTTATCTTAAGGAATTAATCGATCAAGGACATCTCTTTCAAGATCAAAAATCCAAGGGGAAAATTCCTGCTCATTTTCAGTACCCGGAGCCGGAGTTTGATCGCACAATTCGAGAAACGCCGGAGCGCTACAGCCGCCGGGGTTTTACGGCAACGCACATGTCACAAATCATGGCGGATGAAACACCTGATTTATCCAAGGCCGTTAAAATTCTTCGCAGGCTAGGAGTGCGGTATGCAACTCATGATGATGCCGAAAGTGTCCGCCGGGTGGTTGCGGCCGTGGAGAACCGCGCAGCATCACTTTATGCCATGGAGATTGCAGCGGTTCATTTAGCTGAAGACCCAAAGCTTCACGGTCATTACACGGTTGCCATTGACGGAAGTCTCTACGAAAAACACCTTGGATTTAAAAGCCGAATTTTAAGTTATCTTTCCGATCTGGTGGGTCCGGAAGCGGCAAAGCATTTTCAAATTCAACTCACCAAAGACGGATCCGGTCTTGGTGCCATCGTGGTGGCTGCTGCCGCCACGCAGGAAGCGGAAAAACGTTCAGAAGTCCGGGACAGTGAGAAGATTTTGGCCGGTGCTATGGATCAGGTCAAAGCCGTGGCTGATAAAATTAAGCTTAAATCAAGGCTTTTAGACAAACTTCTCGACTTTCACCGTATTCTTCAGGTGGATGTTCCTCTTCAGAGGATGCGGTTTTTTGATGCTGGCGAATCGCATGAAGTTGTGGTGGGACAGGTCTTAACGGATAAAGTGGCCGGCGAACGCTATCAAGTTGTGAGTATTGAAGGCGAGCAAGTCAGACTAAAGTCATTGGATGCTCCCAAAGAGCCGGATCTGGTGAGAAATCTTAAGACCGGGGATGGCATCCTCACACATCATGATGGATTTCGTGTTATGCACAATAACGCTTTGGGGGCTACGAAAGGCGGCTTGCGTTATGCGCTCGATGTCGATCTGGCCGAAACAAAAGTACTTGCTCTGTGGATGAGTTTTAAGAATGCGATTGCGGGTAATCCCTACGGAGGCGCCAAGGGCGGTATTCAGGTGGATCCTAGAACGCTTTCCAAAGGAGAGCGGGAACGACTAACTCGGAATTTTGTTGAAGCTCTTTTTGATGAATGCAAAAAGGAGTTCGGTAATGAAAATGCAGTTGGGCCCTACATTGATATTCCGGCTGGGGATGTGGGAACAACCGAACGGGAAATGTCCTGGTTTATGGATGAGGTCTTGAAGCGAAAGTTGCCCAAATTAGTTGATACGGCAACCCTTCAAAGTGTCAAAGTGGGGGACACTCCTTATATCAAAGCCTTCCTAGAAGATAAAAGCCTCATCGAACGACATTTGGTCTTCGCAAACCTTCTTGCCACTATTACCGCTAAACCCATTGAACTGGGCGGAGCATTAGACCGGACTGCGGCAACAGGCCGCGGAGTTTTCGTGATTGCTAGAGAAGCCGTGCGCATTTTTGGGGAACAGCTGGGCATGGGGACCGACATGAATGACAAACGCGTGGCGGTGGAAGCTTACGGCAATGTAGGAAGTTTTGCGGCGAGGAATCATCGCAGCGCCGGGGCCAAGGTGATGGCCATTAAGGATATGGTTGGAGTTGGAAAGAACGTCCAGGTTTTTGCATTTCGAAGCAGAAAAAAGGATCAAGGAATTAATTTAGATTTGTTGGACGAGCACCGAAAAATTCCGGGTAACGATTTCAGCTCTTTTGTCCAAGCCTATCCGGACGATGTCGAAGCAATTACAGAAAAAGAATTCTGGCAAAGCGATGTGGAGATCCTTGTTCCTGCTGCAAAACAAGGCACCGTGACTTTGGAGGTGGCGCGGCTCATCAAAGAAAAAGGATCGGTCCGATTGATTGTGGAGGGCGCCAATGGTCCTCTTACCAAGGAAGCGTGGGAGTTTCTTGAATCGAGGGATAATCCTGAGAAGCCAGACATTATCATTGTCCCGGATGTGGTGGCCAATGCGGGAGGTGTTATTTCCTCAAAAAATGAATGGCTGCAGAATCTGGTGCTCGAGCAATGGCCGGAAGCCGAGGCACAGTCCCGTATGGAAGAACAGATTCTATCGGCATTTCATCGTGTCATTGATATTTCCCGGGGGCTGAACATTAGTCTTCGAGATGCCGCTTATGTACGCGGGATTGTTCAAATGGTGGATGCGGAGATTGCCAGGGACCCTGCTTTGACTGCCAAGATGAAAACCGGTTGGAAACCGTATGAGCTTCCTGAATCGGCGATGCGCTGGAAACCAGACACTTATCACGAGCTCAATGCGATCGAGACAAGAGAAGATAGGAGAAAACTGATTCAGCTTGCGGATCAAGAACTTGAACAGCGGATCCATGATGTAGCTAAAGAGGCTATGAATCGGTTGAAGCCCGGGAAACGCGCCGCACTTTTGATCGGAGGACTTCGAGCATCTATGAAGCATGCGGTTACGGAAGATATGACTCATCTTTTCGAAGAGCGAGGGTACAAAATAAAACTTTTGGATCTGGAGCATCAAAAACCCAGCGATGTTCAGCGGCTTCGCCAAGGAGAAACGGTTCATGCTATGACCGAAGACGGGCATCCGGAGGATTTATCATGGAGTGACAACGAGCTTTTGGTGGTGGAGGGGATTGATGCGCTTTCTCCCGAAACCCTTCAAGCATTGGGAGATGTACCCTACTACGGGGTGAACACTTATCAGGGCCCATCACTTTTATTAGCTAATAACGAAGTCCTCATGGGTTTTGATATCCGTCTCCTGATGGATATGTTGGCCAGCATCTCTTTGGGTACGGAGCATACCATTGTCGAAGTCATTGAGCGCTGGCAGAAACAGAGAATCGAAGAAACGAGAAAAGTTTTTGAATATGCCGCCCATGCGCATGCGAGGATCAACACTTTCCTTCCCTACGAATTACCGATGCTCATTATCCCTCTTTTGGCAAGAATCGATGACGCGCTCAAACAAAATCCTCAGGATGAATTTGTCAGAAATACGCTTGAGCGGCTACGGAAAATCTTTGACCAAATATGGGCATGGGATGACAAACTTTTGGAAGGTCAAGAATCTCGATTGAGAGCATTCTTCGAACGATATCACTGGAGAGATCAGCCGCGTAATGGACTGAATGGATCCGCTCATCGTTCTGAAGCGCGAACGGAAGTGACGGGGGATTTTGAATTCGCTCAGTATGCCGCAGAATTTAAAGCCATGGATCCTCTGGCAAATGCGGGATGGCTGGGGCTTGGATTTTCCGCAGTAGTTTCTCTTGCTGTTTTTGCAGTGTTGGGTTTGGCGATGCTGCTTGCATCTCCCTGGATCCGAGCTTATGAAATGGATCAGGACGGTCTGGACCCTTTTTCTTCAGGAAATGATTCATTATCCCCCCGCTCCGAAATGAGGGCTACAAGCGCAGCTGACAAAGCACTTCTTATTGCAGCTATGTTTCGAAACGGGCATTTCACAACACCTCAGGGTCTTGCTGATTATATTAATAGAATGAACACAAGACTCTCGCAAGGGGTCATGGCAGCGCCTGGCGATAGCCCGGACAGTCTTCTTATTTATACGACTGGGAAAAATGGCTATGCGTCATTAGAAGTAATTGCGAATATCCATGAGGGTGAAGTGCAAAATGGAATTGAAATTGCCCGGGCCATGATGGAGGTTTTCCAGCGCGCAAACAACCCAGCCGGCGAATCCCCGGATCAAAATAATCCTGCAAAAGAGAAACGCTCAGAATTGCGAAAGAAAAATACGCAGCCGGGATTCAAAAATGCTCCGGATCTTCCGGAAATGATTGCGCTACGCGATTCTGTTTCGAATCTGCTGCCAGTTTTGGATGTCCCCTCGACTCGCCGGGCCGGAGAAGCCGCGCGAAAACTTGGGGTTGCCGTCCAGTTTTTGAGCGGTCATCGGGATAGAGAATTAACCGCGGGCCTTGAAGGCATCGCTCTGCTTGTTGAAGGGCTCGGTCGTTTCGAGTCCCAGCTCAGCCGGATCCGGAAAGACGCATTGGCTTCAAGAACAAATGAAGACGTGATTCTTGAGGAGATTCAAAATGCGGAAATTGAATTTTCAAAATCCCTTAATCCCGTAGGAAAAGCGCTCCTTGCTTTTTTGTATCCGGATTCAGAGCTGCTCCGAAATGATTTTCCTGAATCCATGAGACAAGTTTCTGAAACGCTAATGGCTCGGCTGAAACGCACGCTTGAACATTCGCTGCCAGCTTACGTGGATTTACTTTTAGCGCGTAGGGCAGCAAAAAATGATCCGGTTCAAATCATGAAAACCATGATGGAAGCATTAAGTCAGCTCGGTTTTATTTTAGAATTGATTGAAAATAAAACAAACGAACGACAAGAGGCTGCTTCACTTGCCAATAGTTACAGCCGCGAGAGTTCATGGACTCGGATGAGACACGCCATTGCGGAAAGCTCTTTCTTCACTTGGTTTGTTAGACAATTCGCGCAGACGGGCGCGAACTTACCTCAACATAAAAAAATATTTAACGAAAGAGCCTATCGAGAATATAGAGACATGATATCGAACATGCGAAAGACTGTGTATTTGGCTCATGATAATCTTGATATGAAGATGCACCTTCATTACATTCCACTCAAGCCTGATTCAAGCCGTTCAGAGCTGCGTTCCGATTTGAAGCAGCCAGGCCGTGCGCAACCTAAAGTGCGTTATCCAAAACGTGTCTACAGAAATAGAAGCGATGTTAATTTCAAGAGGCTGCTTATTCTTACTGGTATGATAGTTGTGGCCTTTGGGTGCTGGCTTTATTATCGTGATACCCATAAGACTTCCGGCTCAGAACCCAATAAAGATCCATTACCTCCAGCGGTTTCTCCTGAAAAATCTCCGCGCTCAGAAGTTCGGAATGATTCAAAGAAAATAAAAAATCTTAAAGTTATTTCGACTTCTAAAAATCCACCCTACTTGGTTTTTGAATTAGATTCAGCGATGTATGGTAAAGCGATACGCCGGGCCATTCCAAAAGATGCCAATTTTCCATCGGGAGCATCTATGGATGCAATCAATGTAAATGCTGCGCGAAAAAGTGGCGAATCAAAGGGTGAATTACAGAAGGATGAACGCTATCCAAAAGGAGCCCGTATTCATGTTACGCTGAGCTTTAATGCCAGTCTTCAAGCTGCGCGTTCTGAGGTGCGCAGTCAATCTTCCGCGTTGGAAGAAATTCACCTTTCCGCTGAGCTCAAGGAATTTTTACAATCCCAAAAAGTGATCGCCCTGGTGGCGCCGCCGTGGGCGGGGAAGGGGACTCAAATTGAATGGCTTAAAAAAGAATTGGGATTTGAAGACCTTGTGGTGGGCGAATATGTGCGCGGAGCTTTGGATGTAAAAAAGGGCGAAATTGCGGAAGGACATCCAAGATATAAAGAGTTCAAGGCCATGCGGGATATTATTCCGGATAGCGATTTTGCTTTAATGGCCGCCGGAAAAATAATGACGGATCCGACCGCGCTTGCGATTGTCAATCTTGCGCTCTCCTGGCCCCGCTATCAAAAAGCCTCTGGAATTATTTTGGACGGCTTTCCGCGAAATATTCCGCAAAAAGATTTTATTGATACGGATCAGGTCATTTGGAATCAATTGCCGCTCAAGGTGGGGCTCTATGTGGGCATGGATATCCCCCGGGAGACATTGATAATTCGATCAGGTTATGACCGGGGAAATCGGGTTGATCGTGACAAGGCAGGGACGAGACTGGAAGAGTTTGAAAAATTAACCCGGCCGCTCATGGATTTCTTAAGAAAAGAGCCGTATGCCGTTTTCTTTGATGGAGATAATCGTTTTTATGATGCCCAAAAACTAAACCCCATGCCGCGAGAGGAAAGTATTCTAGCCGTGAGACGCGATATGGTGGCAGCGCTTGAGGCGTATCGCCTAAAAAAGCCTCCTGAAGCCCGGCCTGCTCATTTTGATTCTTCCGGATCGGATGCGCCAAGGACGGGATTAGCGGGTTTCAATGTTCAGTCCTTTCCTGTGAACCCCTCTCCAGTAGGATTGGAACGCTCTGAACTTCGGGCGAATGAATTTGCAGACACTCGGATTTTAGTTGCAGAAGATGATCTCCCGATTAGAGCGTTGTTAAGAAGCCTTTTGAATCGGGAGGGTTTTAAAAACGTATTTATTGCAGCCGATGGGCAGGAAGCCCTTCAAAATGCGGAGGCGAACCCTCCGGCTCTTTTGATGACGGATGTAAAAATGCCAGAAATGGATGGGATGGAGCTGGCGGTTAGGCTAAAAACGAAATACCCTCAGCTCCCTATTATCATTTGCAGCGGACATGCTCACTTTGCAGATTTGCCTGAGGCCCTGCAGCATGGGAAAAAGGAAGTATTCTTCTTATCAAAACCTTATCAAGCTGCCGCGGTTCCCCAAACGATTTTTAGAATGTTCCGAACAGGCCCGGCTAGTAAAAAACAGGATGAACTGTTCAAGGTTTTGACTAAAATTAATGAAGCGAATCGCTCGGATTTAGCAGGTGCGCTGCCAACTCCCCGGACCGTGCTTTCATTTGTGGCTTCCGATCTTCCAAGTTTCCAATTTATGGATGAAGCGGGGCGATGGAATTCAACGGGTCCTCTTAAAGAGGCTAAGGAATTTCTCGATCTTCTTATGAAGGACGAGAATTTGATTAAGCATGAAAAGTGGAATACGGAAATCGAACCTCTCTTAACAGAAGCCATCCAGGGTTTAGCGGCTTTGATCCAGGATATGCCGGAAGGAGGGAAGTCGGCGGGTCTTCGATCGGAAATGCGAGGCCGTGAGCCGATGGAGTTAGCTCGAATTTCATGGAATGATTTACAGGGAAAAGTTTTTTCAGCTGGATCCAGTTTGCTTGCGGATAAAGGCCGGATTTCCATTCACTTTAAGGGCCTTGCAAAAGAATGGGAGAGCCGTGCATTCAAAGCGAATCAACTCCAAATGCTTGCAGGAGATCTGATCAAATTTATCCGCCAGGAAGAGTTTGAGCCTGGGGAGTCTCTTTATGAGATTGAAATCAAGGGAAATCAAATCCACATATTACAGTATCAAACTGCGGGTAAAATAGTTGATCTTGAGGATGTTCTGCCACGGCTTTTATTTATTGCATCCCGCGGCTTGGCCTCAAAAAGAATCATCGAGCTTTATTCTCTCACGGCCTCCGGTATCCCTGAAAAATTTCAGGGAGATCCCCAACATACAGCAGCGGTGCGGAGCTTCATCCACGAAAAATTACCGGCAGGGCTCAGTGATTTTGCGGTGTCCCGGATGATTTTTTCCGAAGGGGTAGGCGTTTATTTTGGAACCTATGCCGCGTACCAGGCATTTAAAAGGACGACCGCGCGTTCTGAAGTGCGGCAGGGACAGGTCTCCGCCGCGCCGGAAGCACGCAGCCTTACCGAAAGAAATACTCAACCGGCCGTTGTTTTGTCTGCTTCTCTTGTGAGACCTGTCCCTGAGACACACCGTGCGGAAATGCGATCTGATTTAAAGTCGAAGCCTGTGGAAGTGATCCTTCAGCTTAAATCTTCTGATAACGGCTTATCTATCGAAAAGATTGCCACTTTGCATTATGCTGAGATTGCTCATGCTCTTCATAATCCAAAGGTGAATCTCCGCGGTGTTCTATCAGCTAAAGACAGTGGTAATACTATGTACGGATCGGTGTGGGCCCGAGTTAAGTTTGATTCTGTGAGGCCTCCCAAACTGACCCTGCGCTTTCCTGATTCTTTTAAACGTTCTGAAGTGCGTAAGGTGGGTGAGCCTGAAAAATTTCTGGAATTTGCGGGGAAGCTCGATTCCGCACAGGATATTCTAGGGATTTTGAATTTTGCGGTGGCTCAGTATCAGCAAAATCCTGAAGTGGCAAAAGCAAAGCTGCCTGATCAGTTTGAAAGTCAGTCCGCGCGTGTTTCTCCAACGGATCAGATGGTGATTGTCCAGTGGATAAATACTGAAAGAATTAGCAATGAACGATTGTTCGGCCGTGCCTTGACCGATTTTATGGAGTCATTCGCTTCTGATTCGGAACGGCTGGCGGCATTTCATGTTTCTTTAATTGATGCGCTCCAGCATTCCGCTGAGTTCGCACTTGCCCGCTCCGAGCTGCGCAGTGCCTGGAACCCAGGAGAAAAAGCAGCGCTGCAATTTTTCCGTGCGGGAATTCTTGCGGCCCGTCATGTGGGTGAGGAGTTAAGACGTCTTGTTCAAATCTTTTTTGGATCCAGCCCATCGATTGTTATGGAACGCCCAGGAGTTTTGAACCTTCGGGAAGCTGCCCCGGTCTTGGCCAAAGCCATCGGATCATCCCGAGTTTTAAATCAAGTAACCCATCGCTCCTCCGTGGATCCGCGAGGTGTCGTGATCGATGTTCGCGATGATTTGAGTGCAAATAAACTCTTTTCTCTTTTAACTTATTTAGGCAAGTGCCCTCAAGGACTTACCTATTATCTTCTAAACCGTACCCCAGGAATCGAGAGCGAGCAGCTCATGGCGGGTCTTGCGGCCTTAGCTGAAGATACCTTGGGTTTAAAAATAGAAGAAATTACTAAACTGATCCACATTACGGATGTGACAGATTCATCATCGATCAATTTCATAGTGCAACGAATCCTAAATCAGTATGGCGACCATCCGCGCATAGCTCTTCTTGCTGACAATCTGCAGGATCCTTCAATATTCGGGACTCGGGAGGACAGCCGGTCCATTTTGAAAGTGTCTAGAGGGACTAAGGATCCCAACGCTTCTGCGGTCTGGATCTCGGAGTTTTTACGCACCTCGTCTGAAGCCCAATTTGAATTTCGCGTCATGAACCCTCCAAATTCTACCGAGTTTTTTGCCGGAGACAATTTTGAGAAACTGGTCAATGAGCTTGCCGCTATAGCTCATCTCGCCACCCAAGCCTAAGCATAAGCAAGGGGACAGGCCCCGAACTGCCCATCTTGATTATAGGAATACAATGTATTACAATTCCTTATGCAAGTTTACTATAGCGCTCATGTAGCTAAGGCCGTCAAAAAACATCAGCTGCCCAAAGAAGTGTGGGAGGATTTTCGCGATGCATTTGAGGCTTTAGCGGCGAGTCGAAATTTCCGCCTCTTTGATATCAAAAAAATGATGATCAAGGGGCCTTATGTTTATTTCCGGCTTCGAGTGCGTCAATATAGGGCTCTTTTCCACGTAACCAGCGGTCATATTTACGTTGAAGAAATCGGCCCAAGAGGGGAGATCTACAGACGATGGCGATAAAAACAGTCCGGTTCAATAAAGCGGAAGAAAGAATTCTTAAGAAGATTCTCCTTTACTACAAAACCGACTTTTCAGGCTGCATCAAAGAATTGATGGCCGAAAAACTGGAGGATCTTAGCGATGTTGCGGCAATTCAGACTATTCGGGAAGGAAAGCCAGCGGATTATCTCACCCGTACGGATATGGATAAGCTTTTTAAATAGAGTTTATGAAAAAGAACATACTCCATAAGCGAATGCAGGAAGGCTATCAAAGCAAGGGGGCAGTCCCCTGGGGGACATGCCTCATTTGCGGTGTCAGAATGGGTTAACTTTACAGAACACTGGGAATCAGGTACTCTAATAGCAGGTCATCCATATGAAAAATTTAAACCTCATTCATCTGCCGGTGGTGGCTCTCGCGCTCATATCTTTCTTGGCGCTGCAAAATCATTGCGGCTTGGAACGCGCCTTTTCACTGCTTCAAAATTCTCACGCTTCGATGACCGCAACTTCTGAGCATGCGCATTGTCATGGAGGCACCGGTTCGGATCAAAATAAAAAAACTTGTTCCGGAGAATTTTGCTGCACTCAAATCCATGCGGATTTAACGGGTAAACTTCCTGAAATTCGCCTGTCAGAAAATTCCGTTTCTGAACGGCCGCTTATCGATTCAAAGGAATCCGTGGCACAGCCGTTTGCGCATTCCTATTATAGAGATGTCGGGCCGCCGCATCTTTCCTTTCACGATCAATTCTACCTCGAAGCCTTTCCTTCTCACGCGCCTCCTTTCTAAGTCACGGCCTGAGAACTCTCGGCGTTTTGATTTAAGTGCCGAAGTTGATTTTCCAACCTCAGGTCCTCACTGAAACTAAGTAGCGATCCGATAACGGATTGAATACTTATTCCCAAAGTTACAACCATGAGGTCTGTATGATTCATCGAAAAATAGGGAAGGGCGGAATCTTGGGAGCCATGCTGCTCGTCGCAGTCCCGGTTTTATTTGCAGGGACCGACGGATCGGTGCTTGAGGCAACGCCGTCAAAAGATATTTATTCTGAGACTGTGCGGGAGTCAGCGGTGATTCATGATGCTGTTCTTCATAATCCAGAAATCAAAGCTGCACGCGCGGAGTGGGAAGCCGTCAAAAAACAAATTCCTCAATCCTGGGCCCTTCCCGATCCTATGATCGGCATGGATGTGATGGGGAGCATGGTTGAGACACGTGTAGGTCCTGAAAAACAGCGTTTCATGGTGCAGCAAGTCATCCCGTTTCCTTTGAAACTTTATGAACGGTACAAAATTTCCAAGGCCGAGGCCGAAGCAGCGCAGGCAAGGACACGAGCCAAGATCCATGATGTGATCCGGGATGTACGAAATACTTACAGCGAACTCTATGAAACAGACGCAGCACTTCAAGTGATTCATGAAATCCAAGATGTTCTGAAAAAAATCGAGGAGATTGCGCAGACAAAATACTCCAATGAATCCGCAGGACAGCGCGATGTGGCCAAGGCCCAGGCCGAAGTGTCCATGTCGCTTGAACAAATCTACATGCTGGAACAGCGGCGTGCGTCTCTCACCGGACTTTTGAATGAACTTCTAGACCGCAGTCCTCTTTTGGAATTTGGGGCGCTCGAGAAGCCAGAAAAACCTGAAGTGAAATCCAATCTGCTCGAACTTTTTCAGCGCGCGTCAACAAATCGTGGCGATCTCCAGGCGGATAGCGCAGAAGTCAAAAAATCCAAACACTCTCAAACCCTGGCAAAACTTGAATATCTCCCGGATCTGGATGCTTCTTTCGTTTATACGCAGGTTGGAAATGGAACCACAACGGAAGATATGGACGGCCGGGACAGCTGGATGTTCCCGCTCCGGGTGAATGTTCCTCTTTGGCAGAACCGGATTATTCCTATGATCCAGCAGGCGAACCGCGAAGTCGAAGCGGCCGAGGCCCGGCTTCAGGGCACGAAAAACAAAACTTTCTATGAAGTGAAAGATGCGTTTACCCGGTATCAAACGGCTTCCAAAATTGTTTTGCTTTATGAAACCGCGGTCATTCCTCAGGCCAAGCTGGCGCTCACTTCCGATCAAGCTGGGTACGAGGCCGGGCGATCCGGATTTTTGGATCTTTTAGACAGTCAGCGCGTTTATCTAAATGCTCAAATGAGTTATCTTAAAATTTATACGGAGCTTCTGAAGAGCGTTTCCGATCTTGAACAAGTTTGCGGCAGTGATCGCGAAGGAGAAAAGTTATGAATTCTAAAAAAATTAAAATAATTCTTGGGATTGTTGTTATGTCCTTGATCTTGATTGCGGGTGTGAATGTTTTGAAAAAGGGAGCGGCGAGCGGGCCTTCCAAAGTATCCAGCGAACAGAAAAAAGAAATTTGGTATTGTCCCATGCATGTGACGTATCACTCAGACCGTCCGGGGTCGTGTCCTATTTGTCACATGGACTTGGTAAAACTGGATTCTGCTGAGCCCGAAGCCATGGATATGGGAGATGCCGATCAGAAAAAAAATAAAAGGATGACGATGCAGGAGGCGCTCCATTTAAAACCCGGAGAAGCATGTCTCTTTCATCAATGTAAACATGGGTTTTGCAATATCAAGCTGACGGAGGAAATTATCCGAAGCGGCAAGTGCCCGCATTGCGGAGAAGAGCTTGGGATCATTCTCAAAGAGGCCATGCCTGAGGGATACTCCTCGGTTCGGCTCGATGAAAATAAAGAGCGTTTGATTGGAATCAAAACCGAACCTGCAGCAAAACGTCTTCTTGAAAAAACCGTCCGTGCGGTGGGAACCATTGCGAAAGATCCCGAGCTTTATCAGGCTGAAGCCGAATATCTCCAGGCCATTCAGGCTGTGGAAAAGGCCAAGGCCGGGAATATTCCGGAGATCGTGGCCTCCTCAGAAAAACTTTTGGAATCCACGCGTATTCGCCTCACCAGCATGGGGCTCAGTGCAGAGTTAATTCAGGAAATTGAATCGCGCAAAGAAGCGGACAAGAGTCTTCTCTATGCTCAGCCGAATCAGCCGGTGTGGGTCTATGCCCGGATTTATGAGTATGAGATTCCACTTGTGAAAGTGGGCTCTGAGGCGGTGATCAAAATTTCTGCGCTTGCAGGTTCGGAATCCGTGATGAAGGGAAAACTGCTCGCCATGGATCCCTCGGTGGATCCTATGACCCGCACCACACGCGTCCGGATTCGAATTGATTCGGCCGAAGGCGTGCTTCGTCCGGACATGTATGTGGATGTAGAAATCAAAACAAATTTGGGAGAAGTCCTTGCGGTGCGAAAGGACGCGATTTTTGATACCGGAACCCGGCAGATTGTTTTTATTCAAACCCCCGCAGGGACTTTGGAACCTCGGGAAGTTGCTTTGGGTGCACGGACTGAGGATTGGGTCGAAGTGAGGTCCGGTCTTTCGGATGGCGACCCCGTAGTGGTGAGCGGGAATTTCCTGATTGATTCTGAGAGCCGGCTCAAGGCTGCGCTTCAAAATATTGGATCGGAAGGAGGACACTCCCATGGCAGCTGATCCAAAATCAGAAAATAAGATAAATCCAGACGCCTCATCTTCCATTAAAAAAGAGGGGATCATTGAAAAGATTATTGAGTTCTCGGCTAAAAATAAATTTTTGATATTGATCATGACCGCGGTGGCCATCATGACCGCGATTTGGTCTGTCAAAAATATTCCGCTCGATGCCATTCCCGATCTTTCCGATACGCAGGTGATCATTTATTCCAAATGGGACCGGAGTCCGGACATTTTGGAAGATCAGGTGACGTATCCCATTGTGACGGCGCTGCTCGGTGCGCCGCGGGTCAAAGCCATCCGGGGATTTTCGGATTTTGGATTTTCCTATGTGTACGTGATTTTTGAAGACGGCACAGATATCTACTGGGCGCGCAGTCGCACGCTCGAATATCTCAGCAAGATCACGCCGCGTCTCCCCGAAGGAGTCCAGACTGAACTGGGCCCCGATGCCACGGGTGTGGGCTGGGTGTTTCAATATGCGCTGGTCGATCCCACAGGACGGCACAGCCTTCAGGAGCTCCGATCCTTTCAGGATTGGAATCTTCGCTACCATTTGCAAAGCGTGGAAGGCGTAGCCGAAGTTGCGTCGCTTGGTGGATTTGTGAAACAGTATCAGATCACGCTCGATCCCAATAAGCTGCTGGCGTACAACATTCCTCTTATGAAAGTGGTGGAAGCAGTACGCAAGGGAAATAAAGAATCCGGCGGCCGGTTAATCGAATTTTCCGGAGTTGAGTACATGGTTCGCGGCCGCGGATACCTGAAATCCATCAAAGATCTGGAAAATATTGTAGTGGGCACCGATGAAAAAGGAACTCCGGTACTGGTCAAAAACATTGCGACTGTGGCCATTGGGCCTGATATCCGGCGGGGCATTGCGGATCTGGACGGTGAAGGCGATACCGTGACCGGCACGGTGATCATGCGCTTTGGAGAAAATGCGCTCAAAGTCATTGAGCGTGTCAAAGCCCGCATCCATGAACTGGAGCCGTCTTTTCCGGAAGGCGTGAAGCTTGTGGTGGTGTATGACCGCTCCGATTTAATTTTACGCGCCATTGATACTTTAAAACATCAGCTTTTTGAAGAAATGTTGATTGTCAGTTTCGTGATCCTGCTTTTTCTTTGGCATTTTCCGTCTGCCATTATTCCCATTGTCACAATTCCGATTTCTGTGCTGCTTTCTTTCATTGTTCTTCACGGTATGAAACTCACTTCGAATGTTATGTCGCTTGCTGGTATTGCGATCTCCATCGGAGTTCTTGTCGATGGAGCGATTGTGGAAGTGGAGAATGCCTATAAACGACTGGAAGAATGGGAACACGGGGGACGCAAAGGAGATTTTCACGCGATCCGCTTGCAGGCTCTTAAAGAAGTCGGTCCTTCAGTTTTCTTTTCACTCTTGGTGATTGCCGTAGCTTTTATGCCGATTTTTACGCTCCTGGATCAGGAAGGGCGGCTCTTTCGTCCTCTTGCCTGGTCCAAGAATCTGGCCATGGCCATTGCGGCGATTCTTGCGATTACGCTGGATCCTGCACTGCGTATGTTTTTTACGCGTATGGATCCCATCAAATTGTCATTCCCGCGCAGGCGGGAATCCAGTCCTGGATCCCCGACAAAAACATTCGGGGATGACAACAGAAATCATCCTGCACAGCATTCCATCTTGAATCGAATAGAAGGTTGGTTATCCAAAATTGCTACCACGCTTGCGGTGGGGACGTATTACCCGGAAGAAAAACATCCGATCAGCAAAAGGCTTTTTGCGGTGTACGACCCGGTGTGTCGCTGGGCTTTGAAAAATTATAAAAAAATTATTGTCGGGGCATTGATTTTATTGGCGATCACGATCCCGGTTTATTTCAGGCTTGGATCTGAATTTATGCCTCCCTTGTGGGAAGGAGACCTTCTTTATATGCCGACCACGCTTCCGGGCATTTCCGTGACCGAGGCGCAAAAACTTTTGAAAACTCAGGACGAGATTCTAAAAAGTTTTCCGGAAGTGAAACATGTGTTTGGGAAAGCGGGAAGACTTGAGAGCTCGACCGATCCCGCGCCTTTTTCTATGATGGAAACCGTGGTGATGCTAAAGCCCGAAAAAGAATGGAGGAAAATTCCTCGATGGTATTCTTGGATGCCGGAATTCATGACCTCGCCGCTTCGTCACCTGTGGCCGGATCATAGGACGCATGAAGAGTTGGTTTCTGAAATGGACCGGAAACTACAAATCCCCGGAACCACGAACGCGTGGACGCTTCCGATCAAGAACCGGATTGATATGCTCTCCACCGGGATCCGAACACCCATTGGTATTAAGATCCTGGGAGCAGATTTAAAGGAAATTGAAAAAATCGGGCTCCAGCTGGAAGGAATTTTAAAAGATGTGCCGGGAACCCGGAGTGTGTACAGTGAACGAACGGCAGGCGGTTACTTCCTTGATTTTAATTTGAAGCGGGAGGAAATTGCACGCTATGGACTTACAATCGATGATGTTCAGTCCGTCATCATGTCTGCCATCGGCGGAGAATCGGTCACGCAAACCGTGGAAGGCCGGGAACGCTATTCTGTGAATGTGCGTTATCCTCGCGAACTTCGGGATGATCTAGATCCTTTAAAAAGAATTTTGGTTCCGTCCATGACAGGTCAACAAATTCCGCTCGGCCAGCTTGCAGATCTTAAATTTGAAACTGGACCCGCCATGATCCGAAATGAAAATGGCATGATGGCAGGCTATGTGTTTGTGGATGTGACAGGGCGGGATATCGGGGGCTATGTTCAGGAAGCAAAATCAAAAGTGAATAAGGAATTAAAAATTCCGGAGAAGTACTCGCTTTTATGGAGCGGTCAATATGAGAATATGATTCGGGTCCGTGAACGGCTTAAAATGATTGTGCCACTCACGCTTTTTTTGATCGCCTTTTTGCTTCATCTAAACACGCGCTCCTGGACAAAGACGGGAATGATCTTTTTGGCCGTTCCCTTTTCTTTAATCGGAGCGGTTTGGCTTCTCTGGATCCTTCATTACAATATTTCCATCGCCGTCTGGGTGGGGATGATTGCCTTGATGGGGCTGGATGCAGAGACCGGCGCTTTTATGCTGCTCTTTCTGGATCTTTCCTATGAAGATGCAAAGAAAAAGAATCAAATGAAATCTGAAAGCGATTTAGTGGAAGCCGTGATTCACGGCGCAGTCAAAAGAGTCCGGCCTAAAATGATGACGGTCATGGCGGCCTTTATGGGTCTGATTCCGATTATGTGGTCCACGGGTGCAGGTTCGGATGTGATGAAGCGCATTGCAGCTCCGATGATAGGCGGATTGACTACCTCGTTTCTTTTGGAATTACTTGTTTACCCCGTTTTGTATTTTCTGTGGAGAAAAAAGGAGGTGGATTCCGGGAAAAATTCAGTGCTTAGCTAAAGGTCTGATTTTACAAATAGTTTTACAATAGAACAATCTCTAAGGAGAGAGTCATGAAAAAGATTTCAATGGTGTTAGCGATGATGATGGTTTTGAGCAGTATGGCATTTGCGGATCCGGCTTCGATGGGATCGGTCCGTGATGCGGGTAATAAAATTTGTCCGGTTTCAGGTGAAGCAGTGAGCGGATCCAGCTTTGTCGAGCATGCCGGAGTTCGGTACGGCCTTTGCTGCTCAGCTTGCGCAAAGAAATTCCAAGCCAATCCGGAGAAATATCTGGCCCAGATGGCTCAGTCGGGTGGGAGTTCTGAGACGATGGATATGGGTGCAGATCACGCCGATCACACAATGTAAGTCTTTGTCCTAAAAAAGGATAGAGCTAATCGGGCCTTCTCCTCATGGGGGAGGCCCGATCTTTTTTGATCGTTTGTGCTATACTTCCTTTCATAGCCCACAGATTCATCAACCTTCCCGAATCGTAGGAGAATACCGTGGCGAAATCTGAACATTATTTCGTCGGCTTGGATCTTGGCGGGACCAAGATGCTGGCTGCACTTCTAGATTCCAAGTTTCGCGTCATAAGCCGGTCTAAAAATGCGACCGAACCTCATCGCGGAAAAAAAGTTTTTCTTTCAAGCCTCAAAGAATGTGTGGAGTCTGCCCGCTCCGAGGCCAAAATTCCCTGGAACCGAATCCGGGCCATGGGAGTCGGTTGTCCGGGCATGATCCCTTTCCCCAAAGGCGTTGTAAAACTGTCGCCTAATATTCGATTCCTAAAAAATTTTCCGCTTCGAAAAATTCTTATGAAAATGTTTCATGTGCCGGTCCTTGTGGAAAATGATGTGAATGCGGGTCTTTACGGAGAATGGCAGTTTGGAGCGGCTCGCGGATTCAATCATGCGGCAGGAATTTTTCTTGGAACGGGTGTGGGCGGGGCCTTTATTTTTGATGGGAAACTTTACCGGGGAGCTGGCGGCGCGGCTGGGGAAATCGGGCATACTTTTTTATCTCCTCCTTCCATGATGTCTCCCGACTTTCGCGCCACGACGGTGGAGGGAATGTTGGGACGTCTTCGTGTGGCGGCCGATGCTTCCTATTTAATATTAAAACAGCAGGCCCCGGTGCTTTACCGGACCGTGGGGCTGGACACCAAAAAAATCAAAAGCAAGGCTCTTCTCAAATCCATCCGGGGAGGAGATCAAGCCGTTCGTGAACTTATGCTGCAAAAGTCCCGGTTGCTGGGAGTCTTGATGGCGAACGTTGTGAATTTGCTCAATCCGGAGGTCATTGTTTTGGGCGGCGGATTGATTGAAGCCATGGGCGATTTTATTATTCCAGAGGCGCGGCATAGGATGAAGTCCCATGCATTACCCGTCATGGTCAAGGACGTAAAGGTTTTTCCCGCTGAACTTGGGGACGATGCCATTGTCAAAGGGGCTGCGAAACAAGCCTGGGATTGGATCTCAGATAAAGGAGCATAGCCATGTCAAAAGAGGCAGGTGCCGTGACTCGGCCGATTGTGGCGGTGATTGATATTGGAGCCAGCGCCATCCGCATGGTGATTGCAGAAATCGGCGCTAAGGGCGAAGTCCAGACGCTGGAAAATTTTCATAAGCCGGTCAAGTTTGGAAAAGATGTTTTTACCGGCGGGCTTCTCAGTATGGCCTCGGTTCGTGAAGGACTCGCCATTCTCAAAAATTATAAAGATGCACTTGAGACTTACGGTGTTAAGCAAGTTCATGCCGTGGCCACGAGTGCGGTCCGGGAGGCGGTCAACCGGGATAATTTCCTGGATCAAATTTATGTGCGGACAGGCATTGATGTGGAAATTATTGAAGGCCCGGAGCAAAACCGTTTGGAACTCATTGCGGTCGAAGCGGCTCTGGAAGGAAAGGTGGATCTCAAGGATAAAAATGCTCTCATTTTAGAAGTGGGATCCGGCAGCACGGAAATGATTGTGATGAACCACGGTGAAGTGGAGATTACCCGGACGCTTTCTTTGGGATCGATTCGACTGCCTGAACGCGTGGTGGCGGGCAAGACGGATCCTGCGGTGATGCAAAGAATCTTGAAGCGCAATATCCATGAGATCGTTGCCTTTGTGGCGCATGAAACCAATATTGAAAATCTCGATACATTTATCGCGCTCGGTTCAGATCTGAGATTTGTCTGTCAGCAGACTTTGGAATCAAAGGACCAGACCTTTGCCACTTTGGAGAAAAAGGCCTTTTCGAGTTTTTTAAATAAAATCTCGAAGATGAGCCCTGAGGAAATCACATCTCAGTACAATTTGCCTTATTCACTTGCTGAAACGCTTGTGCCTTCGCTTTTGGTTTGCTCGAATTTCCTGAATGAAACCAAGGCCGAGAGTCTCATTATTCCCATGACCAGTATCCGAGACGGCCTGCTCATTGAAATGGGGCAGATGCTTTCCGGCTACAAACGAACGGATGTTTCAAAACAGGTGGTGAATTCCTGTCGTCATTTGGGGGAAAAATACCGGTATGATCAAGGTCATGCGGTGGGCGTGGCTTCGCTTGCCGTGAAACTCTTTGATGTTTTGAAGCAGGATCACGGCCTGGGGTCCCGCGAAAGACTTCTTTTGGAAGTCTCGGCCATGCTCCACGACATTGGCTCTTATATTTCCCCGTCTTCACACCACAAGCATTCAAGTTATCTGGTGGATGCCTCGGAGATTTTCGGACTTCGCAAGCCGGACAAAAATATTGTTTCCAATGTGACGCGTTATCACCGGGGCGCGCCCCCGAAACCCACGCATACCGCTTACATGTCCCTTCCGCGAAGTGACCGCTCGGTTGTGTCGAAGCTATCCGCCATTTTGCGAGTCGCGGATGCGCTCGATCATGCTCATCAGCAGAAGATCAAAACCTTTACCTTTGAGCGAACCGATGAGGCCTATGTGCTGTGGGTTCCTGAAGAAACCGGAGATATTTCACTGGAGCGGGACAGTTTGCAGGAAAAGGGGAATATGTTTGCGGACGTATTTGGTGCGCCCATTCAGCTTAAACAAGGAACGCCACCACAAAAATAAAGGCGAAGCAAATCCCAAATACCAAAATCCAAATTCCAAAACGGGGCTCTTAAGTATGTTTTGTTCTGCTTTGGGATTTGGTATTTATTGTTTGGGATTTTAAAATATTTATGGTTGAACCCAAAAAAGATCAGTTTTTTGACCGGGAGCTTTCCTGGCTGCAGTTTAACCGGCGGGTTTTGTCCGAGGCCATGGACGAAACGAATCCGCCGCTTGAACGTCTCAAGTTTGCCGGGATTGTCAGCTCTAATTTGGATGAATTTTTTATGGTCCGGGCCGCGGGCTGGAGCTCGCGCGATCCGGTAATCAAAGATTATTACGCCAAGGCCTTTGCGCTCGCCGAGTCTCAGTCAAAATATTTTCTTGAGACCTTGGCTCCGGAACTGGAGCAAAAAGGAATCCGGCGTATTCAGCCCCAGGCGCTCAGTGATTCCCAGCGCGACTATGTCAAAAATCTTTTTCAGCGTGAAATCTTTCCGCTTTTAACCCCTATCGGACTTCGTGAGGATCATCCGATTCCCGTTTTTAGAAACCTGAGTCTTTACCGCGCCTTTTCTCTGAAAGAACCAACCAAGGAAGCCGAGAAAAAAATCGCGGTGGTTGAGATCCCCAAAAATTACTCGCGCATGATCACACTCATTGCCGATCAGGGGTTGGCTTTTATACTGCTTGAAGATGTGGTGGCGCTCTTTGCTTCGGAGCTTTTTCCTGGATTTGAGATTTTGGATGCCGGACTTTTTCGCGTGACCCGCGCGGCAGAATTCACCATTGATGAAGAAAAAGATGAAGACTTTGCCAAACAAATGAGTGAGGCCCTGGCGTTACGGCTTCGCGGGGAAGTGGTGCGACTGGAATATCAGGGGCCGGAAGACATTCTGCGCCGGCTTAAAGTGGAACTCGAGGTTTCCGAGGCCAAGGTGTACCGGAATTCCGGATGGTTTGATTTGGCGCGCATTTCTCATTTGGCCTTTCAGCCGACTTTTCCTGAGCTGAAGCGGCCGGCGTGGACGCCTCAACCTTCTCCGGACTTTCAGCGCGAAGAAGATGTTTGGAAGCTGATCCGCGAAAAAGATGTCCTAGTCATGCCGCCGTATGAATCCTTTGATTCCTTTTTAAAATTCCTTGCCACAGCGGCGCACGACCCGGATGTCCTCGCCATTAAGCAGACGCTTTACCGCACCGGCGAATCCTCCCGCGTGATTCATCTTTTGGAAGAGGCCGCGCTCAATGGAAAACAAGTCATAGCGCTCTTGGAACTCAAGGCCCGTTTTGATGAGGAGCGAAATATTGAAGGAGCAGAGCGCTTGCTCAATGCCGGTGCCAGCGTCCTTTATGGCGTGGCGGGTTTTAAAACTCACGCCAAGGCTTGTCTCGTGGTTCGCCGCGAGCCGGAAGGAATCCGGCGCTATGTCCATCTCGCTACCGGAAACTACAATGAAAAAACTGCCAAACTATATTCCGATATTGGTTTTTTTTCGTCCTCTTCGGATCTGGGACGGGATCTAAGTGCTTTCTTTAATCTCATTACCGGCTACTCGCATCCGGTCGGTTATTCTCAAATCGATGTCGCGCCTTATGGCCTGCGTCAAAAAATTCTTTCTCTGATTAATCGCGAGACTATGCGTTCCACGTCCGAAGAGCCGGGGCTCATTATGGCCAAAATGAATTCGCTCGTGGATCCGGAAATTATCGATGCGCTTTACAAGGCTTCACAAAAAGGCGTCAAAATTCAGTTGAATGTCCGCGGAATTTGCTGTCTTAAGCCGGGAATCAAAGGACTGAGTGAAACGATTGAAGTGACCAGCGTCGTGGATATGTTTCTTGAGCATAGCCGGATTTATTATTTCCAAAATGGGGGAGCCGGAGATATTTATCTGTCCAGCGCGGACTGGATGCCTCGAAACCTGGACCGGCGTCTAGAAATCTTCTGGCCTCTTATCGATGAAAAGGCTAAACGGCTGCTTTTGGATACCTTGAGGCTTTATTTCCGGGACAACCAAAAGGCCTGGGTCCTTCAAAGCGACGGGAATTATCAGAAAAAAGAGCAGGGATCAGAAAAGAAATTTCGAGTTCAGGAGCAGCTTTGCCGCCGCGCTCTGGATCAGGCCGAGGCGACTCGGGATTCCGGAGAACTCAAGCCTCAAAAACCCAAATCAACGTAGATTTCGAGTTCTGCGTTTTTTCTCCCTCTCCCCTTGTGGGAGAGGGCAGGGT
>CAYWRU010000007.1:0-11617 GCA_964460795.1 uncultured bacterium
CTCCCCTTGTGGGAGAGGGCAGGGTGAGGGGAAAATTGAAGAAAGCCCCTCATCCCGACCTTCTCCCGCACGGGGGAGAAGGGGGGAACAAAGAAAATCTGCAGAACTCGAGTTAGATTATTTTTCTTCCATCTCCGGATTTCTTCGTGTGTCTGTAGATTTTGCCGCGGGATCCTTAAGCCATTCGGGTTTTGAAAAAAAGGACCGGTTCTCCGCCGACTCACTTTCTCCCAAAAGAAAACGGAACGACATCATGTTGAAAAAGCGCTGCAGATTTGCCTGCGGCGCTTCGAGAGTCCGCACCTCGTGAAACTTCCTTCCCAAAATAAGCGAGGAGAGGGCTCTAAGAATTGCTGAAATAAGAAAGAGACAGAGAATGCGAGAGTGCAGGAGCGGGGGTAAATGTTCTGCCAGGAATCCGCCGAGAGAAGCCCCTAAGAAAATCGCAATGCCGTTGATGAGATAAAAATAACTGAGGCAGCGCGTGCGTTTGGAGGGGCTGACCGCATCATAGATGAAATTGAGAAGACATAAGTTGAATCCTGCCCAAAAAAATCCTGATAACATTTCAAAAAAGCAGAGTACGGCGAAGTTTTGGGTGAGAATCCAATAAAGCGGGATGACGGGAATAAAAAGGGAGGTGAGTCGAAGGACTTGAACATTGCCTGCGCGATCCGCCCAATGTCCCCAGAACGGATAACCCACCAGGCTGGCCAGAATCAGAAGCACTTGCATGATGAAGTACTGTAAATAGGAAAAATGGAGTTCGCGGAACATATAGACGCTGAAATAAGGCCCTGCCAGATTAGTCGCAAAAGAAATGGCCGCAACAAAAAGAACAAACTTCACAAAATTACTTTTCTGCATCCGTCGGACAAACATCCAAAAAGTAAAATGATCTTGAGGCGCTTGAGGAATCGGGACCGGCTGCATTTTTGCCATGAGCCAGGCGGAAAGAAATCGGGACACGGCCATGATGAGGCAAACCAGAAAAAATCCTGCTGCCAAAGAAACTGAATGCAGCGCGTAAAGAATCAATCCCGCAGCGGCAACGGCGGCCATGGTGGCCTGTCCCTGGATTTGAGACCGCCATCCAAAATATTTTCCGCGTTCTTCAGGCGGAAGGTATTGGCTCACGAGTGCAGCCCACACGGTTTGGATGATGTTGGCGAGGATGCGAAAGACTCCGATCAGAATGATCAATAGTTCGACACGGCCCGAGTACGATGTGAGAGGAAGTAAACAAATGGGGACAAGAAGTCCGGCTTGAATAGTCGAGGCCACGACCAGAAACCGGAGATGACTTCCCAAGAGTGCCACCAGCTCCACGGAAAAAAGCTGGGCCAGCGATCCGAGTAAATTTGGGATGGCCACCAAAAGTCCAACTTGGACCGGCGTGGCTCCTAAAAATAGCGCGAGAGGAATAAGGTAATAATCAATCACAGCTTGCATGACCGAAGCCGGAATGCCTTCCTTCCAGGAAATATTCAGACTCTGAAGATAGGGAAAACGTGAGGAGGAATCAGGGACGGGCATGTTTACGTCCAAGCCAGGTGCGCTGAATGGAGGGAAGCTTGACGCCGAGCCGCTGTGCGAATCGTTCAAACGTATTTCCATCTAAAAGCTCTTCAATGGCCGGTGAGTATTTTTTTGCGAATTGAATCTGCCAGGTAGGAAGATGACGCTTCCGGCAGCGGATCGCAGCTTTTCGGATTACTTCGGCCTGATTCCAGCCCCGCTTCAGATATTTAAAAATCCGCAGCACATCTTCGGGGATATCCAGCTCGCGAAGCTCTTCATCATATTTGCGAAAAAAAAGATCCACGTAGCGAGGGACCGGGATCCAGTGATTGGCCCAAACCAGGCGCGCCTTGGTTCCAAGGCGAATGGCTTGATCGCGTGCGTTTAAATAATTCGTGTGTGTGGAAACATTCAGGATGGGTTTGGGCTTCAGCCAGTAGCGAGTGACGGCCATACAGACCGCAAGGCACGCGGTCAAATATTCCGGAAGCGAACTATCAAGGGCCCGGATTTCCAGCGTGGGAGGTTTTCGCGAATTGCCTTTATTAAAATTGATCTCGCGGAAATGGTCTTTAAAGAGTCGTTCAGTTTTGGTGATTTTAAAATATTTTTTAGTACCGAGAAGCAAGCGGTTGGAGGCATGCGGTGTGATTTTCTCTCGCCAGACCGGAGAATTGGCTGAAAGCACCATGAGAAAGGGGAGATGACCGTGAAGATAGCGGTAGAGACGTTTAGCTTCCGGATACGTGATGCCGTGCTTGCCCAATCCAATATGAATATGGCTGCCGGCAAAGCGGTCTATCCATCCTCCGGCCGGAAAAATAGCGAGTTCGTGAGTTTCGCCATTCGTTTCCCGGAACTTGGTGTATTTTCTGAGACTGTTTTTCAATAAAAAAAGAGCTTCCCGAAGCGTCGTAAAGGGTTTGCTATTAAACTCCAGGCCGATCGAATCGTCTTTGGTGAATCGCTCACCTTTTTCAATCACGCCGCGGCGAGGAAAATGCAATTCTCGGCAAATTCGGTTCTCCGGAATATCAATCGAGTAGGCTTCAAGTTCTACGCCCAAGGTGGGGAGTTCTTTTTTTGATTTGCGTTTACGTTGAGGGTTCGGCATGAAAAAAATCTTTCAAAAATAAGACGTATGATTTCGGATAATTGAAGCGGAAATCATAGCAAAAGCCCCTCAAAATTCAAGTTTCCTTGAATGATCGCTCAGTGAATCAGTGGCTCTGTGGCTTAGTGACTCGAAACCGTTAAACTACCGATCCACTGATCCACTGAATCACCGAGTCACCGTCACTGAGTCACAAGACTCCTGTTCTCGGGGAGATTGCAATAGGCAGAGGTCGTCTCTATAATGGCCCTCAATTTTGGAGACGTTCATGGAAGAAAATTCATCGTTGATGCCTTTGGTTCAGCGCTACTGCGAAAATGATCCGGCTTCAGCGGCTCGCCATCTTCAGGCCCTGGAGGAAGAACGTGCGGCGGAGGTTTTAAAGACCCTGCCGACTTTAGTGGCCGCGCGTTTGATTCAGCATTTTGCCGATCCCTTTGCGGCCGAGGTCTTAAAGTATCTCGAAGCCGACCATCTGCGGGATGTGGTGGATAACCTCGATGCTCAGGATGCGGCCAGCTTGTTTCTTCACTTATCAAAAGAGAACCGCGAGCGGTGTTTAAATTATCTCTCCGACCGGAAAAAACGCGAGATCCAGGAAATTTTGACCTATCCGGAAAATAGCGCGGGCCGCATCATGTCGACAGATTTTCTCGCCTTTCATTCCGATCTTCAAGTCAAGGATGTGGTTCATAAAATCCGTCTTGCAGTCCAAAAAGGGACCAAGGCCTCTTATGTTTATGTGGTGGACAGCAAGAACCATCTCCTGGGCGTTTTGAATATGCGAGACATGGTGATTGCTGATGATCATGCCAGTCTGGGATCCATCGTACGTCAGCAGCTTTTTACCATTGATTGCTTTATGGACCGGGAACAAGTCGCACAGGAGCTTGCCACGCGCCATTTTTTTGCCGCCCCGGTGGTGGACAGCGAAAATCGTATGCTGGGCGTGGTCCGTGCGGAACAGCTCCTGGAAGATGTCCAGGAAGAGGCTACTGAAGATCTTCAAAAAATGTTCGGTGCAAGCGGAGACGAACGCGTTTTTTCTCCGATCTTATTTTCCTTAAAGACCCGCTTGCCCTGGCTCCATATTAATCTGGCGACGGCTTTTCTGGCCGGTGCCGTGGTGGCTATCTTTCAGGATTTCATCGGAAAATTTCCTGTTCTAGCCATTTATCTTCCAGTGGTAGCCGGACAGGGAGGAAATGCGGGTGCTCAGTCTTTAGCCGTGGTGATGCGCGGTCTCGTGATGCGGGAAATTCCCACGCGAAAGATCTGGAGACTTCTTTTTAAAGAAACTTTGATTGGGATGCTTAACGGAATCGTGATTGGGCTTGTGACTGCGCTGGCGGCCTGGCTGTGGCAGGGGAATCCTACGCTGGGACTTGTGGTGGGACTTGGTATGTTTGTAAATTTAGCCATTGCCGGATTTTCAGGCGCTGCGATTCCGATTACCATGAAAGCGGTGGGGCTTGATCCGGCTCAGTGTTCCAATATTATTTTGACCACGATCACCGATGTGATGGGATTTTTGGCGTTTTTAGGACTCGCTATGTTTTTTCAACACCAACTCATGTAGGAGGACGTTGTGTCGTCTTTTTGGCTTTGGACTCTTTTTAACCTCTTTGTGGTTTTTCTGCTTTATCTTGATCTCGCTGTTTTCCACAAAAAAGATCACGAGATTCCCATCAAAGAAGCTTTGCTTTGGAGCGTGATTTGGATTGTGGTGGCATTTATCTTTAACGCAGGCGTCTTTGTTGTGGCCGGAGCGGATAAAGGCCTTCAGTTTTTTACCGGATATCTTTTGGAACGGTCGCTTAGCGTGGATAATTTATTCGTGTTTCTTCTCATCTTTACGTATTTTCAAGTTCCGGCCAAATATCATCACAAAATTCTTTTTTGGGGGATCTTAGGTGCTGTATTGACTCGTGCAGCGTTTATTCTCATGGGGGTAGCCTTGATTGAGCGCTTTCATTGGGTGCTTTATATCATGGGCGGAATCTTGATCTGGTCTGGCTTTAAATTTCTTGTAGGTAAAGATGAAAAGATGGATTTAGAAAAGAATCCAGTGCTCAAAATGGCTCGAAAAGTGATTCCCGTCATATCGGAATATGATAGCGGAAAATTTTTCTTGAAACGAAATGGAAAGCTCTTCGCGACGAGTCTTTTTATTGTCTTGGTCGTGATTGAGTCGACCGACGTGGTTTTTGCCGTGGATTCGATTCCCGCAATTTTATCCATTACCCGGGATTCCTTTATCGTTTATAGCTCTAACATATTTGCTATTTTGGGACTTCGCGCCCTTTATTTTGCTTTGGCAGGACTCATGAAAGCGTTTGTTTATCTCAATTATGGTCTTGGGGTTATTTTGATTTTTGTTGGAGTCAAAATGCTGATCGAATCCTGGATCCATATTCCCACAGGGGTGGCCTTGGGATTTTTGGTGGTGGTCATGGCGCTATCAATGATTGCCTCGGTTCTTTTCCCCAAAAAAGAATCAAGCCACGGCTAATTTAGCTCGTACGTATACTATAAAAAGTTTCTTTGTGTTAAAGAAGAAAAGCCACTTCAGTTTTTCGTTGATATGCTTTCTCGAAAACTCCTACCTGCTCAGACACGCTCGTTTCCGCTAATCGCGGAAACTCGCAACTCGCAGGACAGGAGTTTTCTCAAAGCAAATCGCAAGCTTTGAGAGGGAGATGCGTCGGCGAGTTCCGAGTCTGCGAGGGTGTGTGAACCGAAAATCTCCCTTGAAAAGCAGTAGAATAAAACGACGGTTTGCTATAAAAAGATTCTTTCTGCTAAAGAAAACATAGAAAAAAGTCGCAAATTTCAAATATTCCGCTAAAATACGGATCCATTAACCATTGCCTCGGAGAAAAGGTTCATGGATCCTGTTATTCTGTCCCGCATCCAGTTTGCCGTCACCATTGCCTTTCACTATATTTTTCCGCCCATCTCCATCGGTCTCGGACTCATCCTGATGATCATGGAAGGGATTTATCTCAAAACGAAAGATCCTGTGTATGAACAAATGACCCGCTTTTGGGTCAAGATCTTTGGCCTGGTTTTTTCCATTGGGGTGGCGACTGGGATTGTGATGGAATTCCAGTTTGGGACGAACTGGGCGCCGTACTCGCGCTATGTGGGCGATGTGTTTGGAAGTGCTTTGGCCGCGGAAGGAATTTTTGCTTTCTTTCTAGAATCCGGATTTTTAGCTCTGCTTCTTTTTGGCTGGAACCGTGTCGGCCCCAAAACTCATTTCTTTGCAACGTGCATGGTCGCGTTAGGATCCATGTTTAGCGCGGTCTGGATTGTGGTGGCCAATTCCTGGATGCAGACGCCGGCCGGATTTCATATCGTGAATACGCCGACAGGACAGCGAGCCGAAATCACAGATTTCTGGGCCATGGTTTGGAATCCCTCTTCGCTGGATCGCCTGAGTCATGTGATTGTCGGAGCTTGGCAGGCAGGCGCGTGGTTTGTGTTGAGCGTGAGTGCGTATTATCTTCTCAAAAAACGCCATGAAGAATTTGCCAAGCGCAGCCTGAAGATTGGACTTGGGCTTGCCTTGGTGGCTTCTCTGGGGCAACTGATTACCGGACATTCAAATGCGATCATGGTCAGTAAATATCAGCCGGCCAAACTCGCGGCCTTTGAAGGCCACTTTGAAGCCGAGGCTCCGGCCGCGCTCAATTTATTCGGATGGGTGAATAAGGATCTTGAAAAAGTCGAGTATGCAGTGAGTCTTCCCGGATTTTTAAGTTATCTCGTTCATTTTGATTTTACGAAACCTGTCAAAGGCCTGCGGTCTTTTCCGAAGGAAGATTGGCCGCCGCTTCAAATCACTTTTCAGACTTATCACGCTATGATTGCGATTGGAATGGTGTTGATTGCCCTGAGTGTCCTGGGAGTTTTTCTGGCCTGGCGGGGAAATTTATTTACTTCGGTTTGGTATCTGAAAATTTTAGTACCGGCCGTACTTTTACCCCAATTGGGCAATCAGCTTGGATGGGCGGCTGCGGAAGTGGGGCGTCAGCCTTGGATTGTCTACGGACTTATGCGAACCGCTCACGGCGTGTCGCGCAATGTGAATGGCGGCGAAATTTTGGCCTCTCTAATCTTATTCACCTTCATCTATCTGCTGCTTTTTGTCCTTTTTATTTATCTTCTCGATCAAAAAATTCAAAAAGGCCCAGAAGACGAATCGTTATCGGAAACACACCACCGTGCTTAAACGTATGAGTCGCGCAAATTCCAAAATCCAAATGCCAAGCACCAAACAATGCACAAACTCCAAATACCAATTTCTAATCAAGCATGTGAATTCGAGTGTCAGTTTTTTGGGATTTGGTGCTTGGATTTTGGGATTTAACAATCTATGAATATTTCTTTTGATCTCAATACTATTTGGTTTTTGCTGGTGGGCGTTCTCTTTACGGGATACGCCATCTTGGACGGTTTTGATCTTGGGGTGGGGGCGCTCCATCTTTTTTCCAAGAATGATCGGGACCGACGGACACTCCTGAATGCCATTGGTCCGGTCTGGGATGGAAATGAAGTGTGGCTTGTGACGGGAGGAGGCGCTCTTTTTGCCGCGTTTCCCAATGTCTACGCCACGATTTTCTCTGGATTTTATCTCGCCATGATCCTGCTTCTTTTTGCTTTGATCTTTCGGGCCGTGGCCATTGAATTTCGAAGTAAGAAATCAGGCGCCGCCTGGCGCGCGGCTTGGGATAGGGCCTTCAGCATTTCCAGCATTACCGCTGCGTTACTCATCGGAGTGGCGCTTGGAAATCTGGCGTGGGGAGTTCCGATTGACTCGAGCGGAGAGTTTGCGGGAAATTTCTTGAGTCTTCTTCATCCCTATGCGCTCTTAGTCGGAATTTTTACGGTCGCACTTTTTATGATGCACGGCGCCATCTTTGCTCTTATGAAAACCGAAGGGGGATTTCAGAATCAGATCCGCATCTGGGTTCATAATAGCATGATTTTTTTTGTGGTCATGTACGGGATTGTGACTTTAGCCACGCTTCTTTATGTACCCCACATGGCGCATGTGATTCGCGATCATCCGATTCTTTTTATCATTCCGCTGGCAAGTCTTTTAGCCGTTGCCAATATCCCGCGTGAGATTCATAAAGGACGCGAGGGCATGGCCTTTATTTCATCGTGCTTTGTAATTGTGATTCTCATGCTTCTTTTTGGTGTTCATATGTATCCCTCGCTGGTTTTTTCTTTGCCGATTCCGGAACATAGTTTGACGATTTACAACGCAGCCTCGTCTCTCAAAACTCTCAAAATCATGCTCATCATTGCGCTCATGGGCATGCCTCTCGTGATTGCTTATACGGTCAGCATCTACTGGATTTTCCGCGGAAAAGTGAAACTCGACACCACGAGCTACTAGTCCAAGCCTAGTGACTGATCACGGCTTTTTTTAGTCTCTTCAAATCTACTTGTTTTTGAATTTCCATATCTGTCACCCCCAAGCCCTTCTCAGGCTCTTTAGAGATCTTTAAAGATCGCTAATGCTATAAATAGAGCGCAAAAATTTGTAGATCTTTGTATTGTCAGGTATTTTTTAATTGGCAGGAAAAAAGAAACAAAAAATAGAACATCGCTAAGAATACAAACCAGGGTTGAGGCGAGAAGAAAAAATGTCCTCTAAATTCAAAATATTCAAGCGTTTTGGATCGTTTTTGACCTGCCTATGTTTTTTAGTTACATCACTTTTTAATCCGCAGCTCTCTTCTCAAGCATTAGCGAATCCCGGCGAAGCGCCTCAGATTTCAGCGCTCGACATCACATCGCTCGCGATTCCTGAATATGGAAAAATTCAAAACCGCTTTACTGGATCCACGGACCAAAAAATCATTCTGATCCAAGACGCGCACGAGATTCCTGAGGCGCAGAGAAATATCGCCAAGTTGATTGAGTATTTATCCCAGACCTACGGCATCACGCAAGTCGCCTTGGAAGGCGCGAGCGGAGAACTGGATTCTCAGATCTTTAAGAGCTTCCCGGATCAAAAGCGCTTAAGTGAAGTGATGGAGAAATACTTTGAGGACGGGGAGATCACGGGAGGAGCGGCAGCCGCTATAACTTCAGGGATAGGGGATAAGGGGACGGGGATAAGTGAAAAGCAGTCTTCTACCCCCTACCCCCTACCCCCTAACCCCGATTCCTTACCCCCTGTTCACTTTTCGGGTATTGAAGATTGGAATCTTTTTCAAGACGGCATTCTTGCGTATCAGAAAGCGATGAACGAAGAGAAAGGATTAAGTGAAGCGTTAAACGTGAAGAGTGAAGAGTTGAAGCGAGAGAAAGAAAAGGTTTATTCGAAGGAGCTGCTTGAGATCGATCAGGCGATGGAGAAGTTTTACGAAAACGAATCGAACCTGATTGAAACCCTCCAGATGTTATCAAAATACAAGGTGCCGGAAGGGGCGCTTGGACTCATCTTGCAGAAGGCAGGAGGCAGGAGGCGGGAGGCGGGACATGAAGAGGAGCTCCGGCGGGTGGCGAAGGAAGTGGAGAGAGGGCTTAAGGAGCACCCGAACACCAGAGCACCAGAACACCGGCAACACAATGAGCCTGGTGCGCTAGTGCTCAATGATTTTAATGCGCAGATCCAGTCCTATCAGACCTCGCAAATAACTCCCGAGGCTTTTGCTCTTTATCTCAAAGAATTGATTCAAAAATATGATTTACCCATTCATTTTTCAAAAGCCTTACACCAGTCTTCAGAAGAAGAGCGTAAGCTGAGAGATCTTGAAGGGACAGAATTGATGGAGGAGTTTGAGCGATATGCTGAACGAGTGATGGAGCACCTGAGCACTAGAACACCAGAACACCAGCCGGGTGCTCTGGTGCACTTAGATCAAAGGACTAAAGAGTTACGACTCCTCAAGAAACTCGTAAAGCTAGAACTGACGAGAAAAGAATGGAACGAACTGAAGTCCATAGTCGATGGTCCCCGCCTGCCGCTTCGCTCCGGCGGGCAGGCATGGTCCATAGAAAAAAAGGGGAAAAGCTTGCCATGGTCTATGGACTATGGTCTATGGACTGAGCATTTTAAGTTCTATGAGATCTCTGAAAAAAGAGAGGCTGCTTTTTTGACGAATTTAAGAAAAACGATGGATGAGCACCAGAACACCAGAGCGCCAGAACACCCGCAAGACAAGGAGGCTGGTGCTCCTGTTCCTGGTGCACTGGTGCGTCCCATTCTTTTTGTGGCTGGCGGTTTTCATACCCAAGGCCTTGCTGAGAAACTGAAAGAACAGGGGATTTCGTATGCCGTTGTAATGCCGAAGATCACGAAAGTTCCGGAAGAAACGAACTATAAGAAACATATGCAAGGGGATGTGTCGTGGAAGAATTATTTTGAGATCAAAAATGGGAAGATTAATCTGTATGAAGCGTTTGTGCGAGGAACCCGAGACAGATTATTGGGTCACGAGGGCGGAGCGGCCCTGACTACCGCTGAAAATATGAATCAGAGTCAGGGGCGGGGGACGAGAGATCAATTGATAGAGCACCAGAGCACCAGAACACCAGATCACCAGACGGGTGCAGCACTGGTCCCTGGTGCCCCGGTGCTCTTAAAAGATTGGCGCGATCAAATCCTCCGCGACCTCTCTGACCAAGGCCGCATTGCGGAAGCCAGTAACTACACACGGTTTATAGATGAAATCCCTGAAAGGGGATCAAAAGGGATAGAAGGGATAAAAGGGGATAAGGCGAGATCGGAAAACCCCTTTGACCCCCTCTCATCCCTTCTCAACCCCTCTGATCCCCTTTACAAAAAGTGGCGCTCCAACATCACGCGCTTTGTCGAAGGCCTCCGCGACCTCGACCGCACCGGCCAATTTAATGCTGCGAACATCATGAAGTTGCTGCAGCCTTCTACAACGCCGACACCTGCTACCGCCGCCGCTCTCAGTCAAACTGAAATTCGGGCAGATTTAATCCAGGGACTGTCCCAGACAAGCATCAAACCAGGGACTGTCCCTTCAGTTAGCCAGTTAGCCGGCCTGCCCGCCGGTAGTGTGGCGGGTGAGCCAGTCAAACAACAATCACGGACTGTCCCTTTAACAGTTCGTTCGGAAATTCGTCAGGCAAAGATTCACGAGGCTTTAACCGAGATTGGAAATATCAAACTAGAGACATTGCGGGATGGCGATCTTCTAGGAGCGATTCAAGACATTATTACGGACAAGATCGGAGCACCTGAGCGTTCAGCATCGTCTGGATTGAGTGAATACTTAGAAGCAATGGCCAAGGGAGAAAAGATAATTGATGAGAGTGTCTTGCCAGAAGGCGGCATCGAATCAGAATTTGGAATCATTGATCTGCGGAATTTAAATAAGGCACTAGCAGTAGATTCACCTTACCGCAGCTTGGAGGGGGCGATTTGGTTGGCCCGCGATCTACATTTAGCGCATCTGTTAGGGTTTATCACCGTTCAGAATTTTCAGGGAGGTATTGGTGTTCCAAAGCTCAGCCGGTGGCTAAAGGGGCAGCGAGTAAAGAATCAGAGCTTTTCAGTGCGTTGGTCTGATTGGATTGTGCTGCGGGAGGCCATGAAAAGAGATCGAAAAAGCGGAACGATTCATCGTTATCAGGGCAATGACGGTCAAATTGGTTATTACGAAAAGGTGTTTGGAAGAGCTGCTCCTTCCAAACATGCCGGGAGTCTTTATTCTGTGATCTCCAGTCTGATTGCTAAAGAACTTGGATGGAGCAGGATGAGTCTTAATCTTGGAGATGCTAAGAGGCTGAGAGAGGATTTTAAGGGAATGATGAGTGATCCGGCCTGGATTATGGCCCATCAAGGTGACGCAAAACAGCTTGCGTATTACGAATCACTATTTGGCAGTGAAGCCGGAGATAAACATGCTGGAAGCCTTTATTCCGTAATCTCTAGTTTGATTCCAAAAGAACTTGGATGGAGCATGATGGATCTTAATCTAGGAGATG
>CAYWRU010000007.1:11717-13982 GCA_964460795.1 uncultured bacterium
AAGCCGGAGATAAACATGCCGGGAAACTTTATTCCGTGATCTCCAGTTTGATTCCTAAAAAACTCGGTTGGCGCGTGATGTATCTCAATCTGAGTGATGCAAAGACTTTACGGGAGGATTTCGAGAAGAAGGTAAAGGAACCAGGATGGATTGATAAACATAGGGGTGATGAAGAACAGCTTAAATATTACGAATCGGTCTTTGGTAAAGAAGAGGGTGATAAACACGCCGGAAATCTTTATTCCGTGATCTCGAGTCTGATTCCGAAGGAACTCGCGTGGAGCATGATGAATCTCAACTTAAGTGATGCAAAGACTCTGCGGGAAGATTTTACGAGGAAGTTAAAGGAATCCGGATGGATCGCGGTCCACAAGGGAGATGAAGAACAGCTTAAATATTACGAATCGGTCTTTGGTAAGGGAGCAAGTGATAAACATGCTGGAGGTCTTTATTCCGTGATCTCGAGTCTGATTCCGAAGGAGCTTGGGTGGAATAGGATGAGTCTCAACGTGGGTGATGCGAAGACTTTACGGGAAGATTTCGAGAAGAAGTTAGAGGAATCGGGATGGATTGACAAACACAAGGGAAATGAGGAACAGCTTAGATACTACGAATTGGTCTTTGGTAAAGGAGCAAGCGATAAACATGCCGGAGATCTTTATTCCGTGATCTCGAGTCTTCTTGATCAGAAAGTGAGGGGAGAGACGGGGCCCTCTTTCCGTGATGTTCTTGACTGGCATGTTATCAAGCTTTCTTTTTCTGCAGCCAAAGCGCAATTTACACAAGCGACCGATACCAACCCCCGGGGTTCGGAAGCGGTTGAATCTGAGAAGCGTTCCGAAATTCGCCAAGGAAAGATGCAAGAAGTTTTAACAGAGATTGGAAATATCAAACTAGAGACATTGCGGGATGGCGATCTTTTAGGAGCGATTCAAGACATTATTACGGACAAGATCGGAGCACCTGAGCGGTCAGCATCGTCTGGATTGAGTGAGTACCTTGAAGCCATGGCAGTAGGGGAAGAAATTATAGATGAGAGTAATTTGCCCGAGGGTGGGATTGAATCGGAATTTGGAGCCATTGATTTGAGAAACTTAAATAAGGTGCTGGCTGAAGATTCGCCTTACCGAAGCGCAGAAGGAACAGTTTTATTGGCCCGCGACCTTCATTTGGCGCATCTTTTGGGACTTATAAGTATTCAGAAGTTTACGGGTGGTGTTGGCACTTTAAGACTCAGCCGATGGCTGAAGGATGCGGGTATTAACAGTCGGTCCTGGTCGGTGCGCTGGCCGGACTGGCTTGTTTTACGAGGCGTATTCTTAAGGGATTCTCAAAGCGAGAACATTGCGAAGTATATGGGTGACGACGGTCAGATCCGTTATTACGAAAAAGTGTTTGGAAGATCTGCTTCTTTGAAACATGCTGGGAGTCTATATTCTGTGATCTCTAGCCTGATACCCAAAGAACTCAAGTGGAGTTTGATGGCTCTCAATCTGGCAGATGCGAAACGACTGAGAGAGGATTTCAAGAAAAAGATCAGTGATCCAATCTGGGTCAAAGCCAATCAAGGTGATGAGCAACAGCTTACGTATTACGAATTCTTTTTTGCTAGTAAAACGGAAGGTAAAAATGCTGGTGGTCTTTATTCTGTGATTTCCAGTTTAATTCCTAAAGAGCTTGGATGGGGTTTGATGCCCCTCAATTTAGGGGACGCCAAAAGGCTCAGGGAAGATCTTAAGAAAAAGACTAGTGATCCGGCCTGGGTTAAGGCCAATCAAGGTGATGAAAAACAGCTTGCCTATTACGAATCATTCTTTGGAAATGAAGCTGGTGATAAGCATGCTGGAAATCTTTATTCTGTAATCTCCAGTTTAATTCCTAAAGAGCTTGGATGGGGTTTAATGTCTCTCAATCTGGCAGATGCGAAACGACTGAGAGAGGATTTCAAGAAAAAGATCAGTGATCCAATCTGGGTCAAAGCCAATCAAGGTGATGAGCAACAGCTTACGTATTACGAATTCTTTTTTGCTAGTAAAACGGAAGGTAAAAATGCTGGTGGTCTTTATTCTGTGATTTCCAGTTTAATTCCTAAAGAGCTTGGATGGGGTTTGATGCCCCTCAATTTAGGGGACGCCAAAAGGCTCAGGGAAGATCTTAAGAAAAAGACTAGTGATCCGGCCTGGGTTAAGGCCAATCAAGGTGATGAAAAACAGCTTGCCTATTACGAATCATTCTTTGGAAATGAAGCTGGTGATAAGCATGCTG
>CAYWRU010000007.1:14082-82246 GCA_964460795.1 uncultured bacterium
ATTTCAAGAAAAAGATCAGTGATCCAATCTGGGTCAAAGCCAATCAAGGTGATGAAAAGCAGCTTGCCTATTACGAATCATTCTTTGGAAATGAAGCTGGTGATAAGCATGCTGGAAATCTTTATTCTGTAATCTCCAGTTTAATTCCTAAAGAGCTTGGATGGGGTTTAATGTCTCTCAATCTGGCAGATGCGAAACGACTGAGAGAGGATTTCAAGAAAAAGATCAGTGATCCAATCTGGGTCAAAGCCAATCAAGGTGATGAGAAACAGCTTGCGTATTACGAATCTGTGTATGGTGGTGAATCAGGTGATAAGCATGCTGGAAATCTTTATTCTGTAATCTCCAGTTTGATTCTCAAAGAGCTCAAGTGGAGTCGGATGCAGCTCAATCTGGCTGATGTGAAAAAGCTGAGAGAGGATTTTAGGAGAAAGATATCTGATCTGATTTGGATCAAGGCCAACCAAGGCGATACAAAACAATTGGAGTATTACGAATTCATCTTTGGCGTTGATGCAGAAGACAAAAATACTGGGAAACTTTATTCTGTAATCAGCGGCATGATTCCTAAAGAACTTGGATGGAGTTGGATGGCCGGAAGTTTGGGAGATGCAAAAAGACTCCGAGAAGATTTCAAGAAAAAGATCAGTGACCCAATCTGGGTCAAGGCCAATCAAGGTGACGAAAATCAGCTTGCTTATTATGAATCCTCCTTTGGAGCTGAATCGGAAGACAAAAACGCAGGAGGTTTTTATTCGGTGATCGCCAGTATGATTCCCAAAGATCTAAGATGGGGCAATATGTTTCTTAATCTGGCAGATGTGAAACGACTGAGAGAGGATTTCAGGAGAAAGATAAGTGACCCAGCCTGGGTTAAGGAAAATCAAGGTGATGTGAAACAATTGGGGTATTACGAAACCATTTTTGGAATTGAAGCGGGCGATAAGAATGCGGGAAAACTTTATTCTGCAATCTCCAGTTTGATTCCTAAAGAGATTGGGTGGAGCAAAATGCTTCTAAATTTAGGAGAGGCTAAAAAACTCAGAGAAGATTTTAAGAAAAAGACAAGTGATCCAGCTTGGGTAAAGGCCAATCGCGGTGATGAAAAACAGCTGGCGTATTACGAAGCCATTTTTGGCAGTGAAGCTGATGATAAACATGCTGGGGGTTTTTATTCTGTGATTTCCAGTCTAATTCCCGAAGAAATGGAATGGAACAAGGTGCCGCTTAATTTAGGGGAAGCCAAAAGACTTAGAGATGATTTTAAGAGAAAGACAAGTAATCCGGCTTGGGTTGAGGCCAATCAAGGTGATGAGAAGCAACTTGCTTATTACGAATCGTTTTTTGGGAATGACGTTGGTGATAAATATGCCGGAGCTCTTTATTCTGTGATTTCGAGTCTGCTTCCGAAGGAATTGGGGTGGCATTATATCTCCTCACCCTTTTTGCAAGCGAAAGCGCAGTTTGAAAAATCGGTACCCCTTCCAAAAGAACCGGGTTCGCCCGCCCAACGCCTGCCTGCTGATGAGAAAAAACCCCTCGATGCGGGTGCCCGTTCAGAAGTAAGAACAGAACAGTTGCAGTTGTCAAAAGAACAGAAAGATCGTTTGAAGAAGTGGAAATTGCAGGACTCCAAAGGAGCGAAGCGTCTTGACTCCGTCATCCGATATTTTGCCGAAAATTTATTTGATACGCCGGCTTTAAAGAAGAAGCCGGAAGTAAAACAAAAAATGGAGCTTCTTTTTAAAGGCGAAGGAGGAGTTCTCGATTCATGGATCTTGACAGGTGAAATCGATGACGCCATTAAATCAAAAGAGAACTATCTTGATCAATGGCTCGACCTTGCCCCGGAAGCCATCGCTGTGGAATTTGAAAGGCTTATTCAAAGAGAACAAACATTCTTATTTGAAGAAGATACTTCGGCCGCTTATTCGACTCTGATTGATAAGCTCGTCCCCGTGCTCTTTCACATGACTCGCGAAAATATGGGGTTGACTCCGGCGGGGATTCGCGCGCTTCTTTGCGAGACATATCCGGAATATGAAACCCTGAAGGAGTTCCTCCAATTTGATTATATTAAGGATTTTATTCCGGATGCGGATTCATTGCAGGGGCTTGCAACTGCTATTGAGGCTGCCAGTATTAAAAAAGTGCTGTCAAAACTCCGGCTTACCGAATTGACTGAAGACGATCCGGATCTTTGGCCGATTGTAAAAGCCATCCGCTCTATTTATGCTGCGGCGGCAGATCCTTATGAGTCTATTGAAACGCAGGAGCTTGAAAATGCCATACAGGAATATGTTGCAATGGATTTCACTGAGGGCGGGCAACATTCGGGAAAGTTGTTAGCACTTATTTATAGAGCTCTTCCGTTTAGTTGGATGCCGATTTCCCAGTATGGGGGGTCATCAAGCCGGCTAATTCAAGAAGTTGCCGAATTAACGCATACCATCGAAGGTAATCCAGGCGCCTACCAGGGTTTTTTTACGGCGCTCAAGCAAAATGCCAAATCATTTGATGAAGTTAATGATCTGTTGGAATTTGCACCGATGGGAATATATTTCGTTATGAAACCACCTAAGGAAGAACAATTACTCAGGATGATTCACTATGCTGGAGAAAGGAGTTTGCTGCAGTTTCAGCGAAATAGCGAAAGCCTTCTTCTTGTAGGGAATGGATCCAAGCGGTTTGACGAATCAGATCGAGGAGCTTTGCATGAAAATATGGATGCCATCGTTCTATCATGGCCTACACCAAACATCTCGGCATTACACAATGGGCATTCCCACCCCCTTGGATATGAAGCTGCGCTGAGCGATGCGGATGAAGATGTGCGGGTGAAGAGACCTAAAAATGGATTCTGGGTTGTCTCCATTAATCAAGGGCATCAGCTGGAATTCTCCTACAGTGCTCCGAATGATCCTGAAGTGAAATCGTTTGTGGGTTCCGCGGCTGTTAAGAAACTTGAAGAACTGAAGATCATTCAAACGTCTCGTTCTCGCGCTGAAACTAGGGCGCTGGCTGACCGGCTCACTGGCGCACTGGTAACTGGCGCACTCGCTCACTCGCAAACTGGCTCACCCCAATCCGTACCCCTTCCAAAAAAACCGGGTTCGCCCGCCCAAGCCCTGTTTAAAGCTGGGACTGAACCCCGTTCTGAAGTGCGGAGCTCTGGCGCGCAAGGCTTGCGGAGGACTTTCCAACCGATTCTCAAAACAAATTTTGTGAATGAGGGGCTCGAGGCAAAAGACGAAGCGGTTCGTGAATCCTTGGGAGGTGCGGTAAAAGATTTCACAGGCGAGCCGAGTTTTGAAAATTTCTATGAAAATTATTACGGATCAAAACGGCATCGGAATAAAGCCCTGCCTTCCGGTGCGTGGAGCGTCTACCGCGGAACCGCCATGGCTCGCTTGAAATATTTAATGAAAGAAATCAATCAGCCCGGAGATTTGCGGTCCATGGATTTGGGCTCCGGAGACGGGCGCGTGGTGGTGGCGTATGGTTTGGCCGGATACCAGGCACGTGGAGTCGAATTTAGCTGGGAACTTTTCCAGGAGGCTGTGCAGCTGGCGAATGCGTACTTTTATTATGTTCATCCGAAAAGTGATTTAGGAGAAACATCCGCGTGGATCCGAGAGGATCCGGAATGGGTGAGGAACGAAAAAGGCGAGATCACGCGCGCTGTAGTTCGGTGGAAAAATACCCAAGGACCGGGATCCGTGGAGCTCATTTATTCAGATTTTGAACTGGATGACAGTATTCAGCTGGATCAGGAGGATGTGATCACAAGTTGGGGGGCGCTCGTAGAAGATCGCCCGAATCTGGTTAAAAAACTGTCCCGCATGAAATCCGGAGCTCGCTTCGCGGATTACTACAATTACTTTCAAGGCCGAAAACCGATTCCTGATTTAGAAAAACATCTGGCAATCGATCGGGCCCTGACCCCGGTGGGCGAACCGTTTCCTTCTTTTTACGTCTACAAAATCAAAACGAAAGACGCGGTTCGTTCCGAGGTGCGCTCAAATATTCAAAAAACGTTTTCAAGTATGGACGAGGCAGTTCAATTCTTAAGATTATGGTATCCGAGAGAGGGCTTAGCTGAAAAAGGCGGATATGTCGACATTGCAGCTGACGGGAGAATTATAGTAACTCTTGATGAAGCCGGAGGGGGTGAACGAGAGATCCAGTTAGAAGAAATTAATCAGCATGAGTATGATTTTCATAGTCATCCTACCGAAGATTGGCCTTCTGCAGTGGATTTGATGATGCAGATTAGTTTAGCAGGTCACAAGGGTTCCTTGATCGTTACTCCGCGGAAAACATTTCTATTTGAGAATGATTTTGAAAATGCATCTTATGCCTTTAGAAATCTGATCGCTTTTGCTGAGAATAAGAGCATGGAAAAGCCGGCTTTTCAAATCGTGATGGCTTGGCTGAATGCAGTGACTCCCATTAATCCGCGTGCTCAGGCCTGGATCCACTCCATCTTTCTTGAAATGGCACTTGAAATCACCAAGGAGTGGTTTGGCACTTCCGATTATATTTCAGCATGGATGGATGTCTGGCGGCGAACCGGTACTCGAATAAAGACCTATAGCTACGATGAGCAAGGGGAATTCGAAAAACTAGACATCTTAGAACCTATTCCTTCCACGCCGGATGAAATCAACCAACTTTATGCATCAAAAGCTCAGGTCTTTCAAAGCGGAGAATTGCTGCTGGGATCCTTGGTGAATCATATGAGCCAGCATTTAAATATAAATATTACTATTCCGAATGTCTCAGATCCGAATATTACAAAATTTGCCGGAACCATGCTAAAGCTACTTGTATTTGATCTTCTCACAAGCATCATTCCTCTATCTTGGACACCTCTTCGGAGTGTTGTGGAATCTCAAGGCGTAACTCCATTATTGTCCAGCCAATCGCCAGAAATTGAAAAAGAGCTGAAATTTCTCCGAGCATCATCGGCATGGCCTCTGCTGCGTGACTTTAGGTCCAAAGGTATCCCCGATATTTTTAACTCAGTCATGAGTTCAAACGAGATGTCGGATTCGCTTGACAGGGCATTCCCGGGATGGAATGGAAAAGAGAAGCGAGCTGAGTTGAGAGCTTCTTTAGATAGTGCTTTGGCGAAGGGTTTAGAGGTAGAAGGTAGAAATTTGGAGTTGTTGAAGAAACTGAATCCATCGGACTTTTTATTGCAGACTCCAACCTCTGATTCTATAACTTCCCGGTCCGAGGCAAGAGCGGGTGATCTCGAACAGAAAGTGGATGTGGTTTTGGCTGAGGCCACAAAGACACAGGTGACGAAAGAAAAAAAATTAGACTACTTTCGTCCAATTGTTCGCGAATTGATTCGTGAATTTGGAAGTTTGGATGCTTTGGAAGGCTCTACAGGTTTGGAACTTGGCCCTGAATATGATTCCACGGCCTTGATTGAATTTTTGCGGAGTAAAAAAATCAATATGCACGGCGTGGGATTTAATATCGGCTCAGAACTTCCAAAGCCCTCGGCAGATTCAAATTTGAGTCCCAGAGGAAAGTATCTTCACCAGGCTGATTTTGATTCCTTTCTGAAAAATGTTTCGCCCGGAACGGTTAAATTTATTATTTCAAGAAAATCCTTTTATCCCTTTGCGGACCTTTTTGATTCGCCGCCCATGCAAAGGCTTTTATCCGCAATGTTGGAAGATCAGGGGGTGCTTCGACGCGAGATGATCCGGAAAAAATATGCACCGCTCATTTCGGCATTGGGGCTGAATGGAGTTTGGATCAACACCCTTGATAAAGGCGGTTATCCGTCGGATGAAAAACCTGGCCTTTATTATTTGAGTCCTCAAGAAGCTCGAGAATTTGGTTTGGAGAGAATTCACATCATGAGCGATAAGGTGGGTGGTGAAAATCTTGTGACCGAATCCTATCGGAAAATTAAAAGCGGAATGATTCCCGAGGCGGTCAAAGCAGTTTTTGTGGATCTTGAAGGCAAAGAGCAAAGTCTTTCTCTAGAGGAAGTGATTCAGTATGTGCATGAGTTTCCTAATATGGAATTTATCAAAGTGGAGAATGTTTGGACGGCTACGGCGGTCGATCAGAGTTATCTGCACCAACATTTCTTATCCTTAAGAAATCAAGGGGACGGCACTCGAAGACCTGCCTCGCCGGTCGGCGGGCGTTCCGAAGTGCGGAATGAGCAGGTATCACAGGCGGACGAAGTGCGCGAGCTGCTTCGGGCGCTCAACAACATGGCGATAAGCGTGGGTTTTGGAACGGAAGACTATGCGTTGGCACGAAATGAAATCCTTGAAACGCTTCATCATCTCTTCGATGAGCTTATGAGGCATCCAACCCCTGAAATAATTCGGGCAGCTTATCGCTTTCTTGAAATGTATTCTCCGGTTTACAAAAGAACAGCCAGAAAAGCTAATGTGCCCTCCGCGATGGATCCGAAAATTAAAAAAGGAATGGGGCTTTTGCTCCAGCAGCTTCGATCCAACAGCGTGATTCAGACCTCATTTCTTACGCCCAAGCATCTTGTTCATCCCATCACTAATGGCGCGGCGCTCAAAATGCTTGAAGACTACAGGAAAAAATGGGCGGATATCATGGGGCTTACGGAAAAATTTAATCCGGATAGTCCCGGACCTTTTTATTGGTCCAAGAATCAGGAGGACACGCTCATGGTTCCGAGTTTAAAAGGGCATGAAGCAAAGGGCGAGCCCCTGGATGCTAACTTTCTGACGCCGGAGATTTATAAAGAAATTCACGATGAGCTTCAGGGTTTTTCTTCCGACATGGCCAAAAATATTGGCGTCTTAATCAGCATGGTTCGATTGAAACAATTCGAAGGGATCGACAAGGTCGTCAGCAAAATCGATAAAACGCAAAAAGACTTCCAGAACTATGTGAATACATGGCAGAGTCCTGAAGCCAAAAAGTTTAGTCAAGGCGAGGTCATTTCGCTTGATTATCGGAAGCAGGCTCGAGAGTTCGAAAAATGGCATGCCGGCGGGACGCGTTCCGAGATGCGCTCCGCACTCACCGCCGGTAGCGGTGAGGACAATCACGACATCACTTTGGGGAGTGATGGTCGTTCCGAGATGCGGGAGGGAGTCGAGAAAGAAGCAAGTCATTTTAGGATCACTGATAATCTGTTGCGATTTTTTGTTTTCGCAGGTCTTGGTATCGTAACGACCTTGTTAGGGGCGGGAATCGAGTGGTTTTTTGGGCTCTTAGTTCCATTCTTCCTTTTTTATGCTCCACGGATCTTGTTAATAGGAGCGGAATCCAAAGAAGATTTGTCTGCTGAAATACGCAATAAGTTTTTTGACTTGTCGGGAATCTCGTCTTCTATGCTTAAAACTCGTCAAGAAGCACTTCGAGAGCAAGGGGTCGTCAAACTCATTGAAGAGACTGTCGGTCTTAAAATTAAAGCCCTTTATGTTTCAGGTTCTTATCTTTATAAAAAAGCAGGTGATTGGCCGAATGACATTGATTTTGTGCTTGTTGCTGAAGGAAGACAGTTTGATGAAAAAGTGATTCATTTGGGTGAAAGTTCAAAAGGAGGAGAAAATCCAGATGTTATTTACCTAAAAGATAACAAGCCATTTAAGACTCCCGATGGAGCCTTGGTTCGTAAATTAGAAATATTAATTATCGGCGAGGGAGTTCTGGCTGGAAAATTACCGGAAAATCTCACATCGACTTCGCTCCTGCATACCCTGGTCAATACACGTCAAAGAGCGTCCGCGGAAATCCTCCAAGGATTGCTGCTTCAGGGGGAACCAGTGATCATTCCTATTCAGAGTGCACGGATATTGCTAGGGTTTCAAATCTTTCAGCATGTTGTAGGATCATTTGTCAGGCCCCTTTTGTGGATTTTTTCTCCGACACGAGCTGGACTCAAAAAAATGATTTCAAGAATCCAAAGTATTGGAATTTACTTGCGATTGCTTAATACATCACTTCAACGAAATCTTTCAGGAAGTAAAGAGTCGCGTTTCGAGGCGCGGACCGAGCAGCCTATCGAGACATGGAATTCGGATGCTAAGCCCTGGGGTACGGCGAGCGGTGTGATGAATGTGGCGCGAGTTTCAAATAAAGGACTCAGAATTTCAAAAGAAGCTTTTAAGGGAGAAGATGAAAAGCCGCTCTCTGTCCAAATTATTTTGGGACGGAAGAGCGTTGGCGAGACAGCTTTAACGCTGACTTATAACGGTGCCCAGTGGGTGATTTCCGTTGAGAAAAAATTCATTCAATCGCAATCCGATTCGCCCGACCCCCTGACCTTGGAACTGCGGCCTGGAAAAACTTTGGGTGTGGGGTTGAGGCCTCAGAAATGGCTGGGTTCCGAGGATGTTCCGTGGCTCATTGATCAAAAATACGAACTCGATCTCGAAGATATTCAAGTGAGATTGACTGTGAATGCCGAGGGCAATGCAGTAACGATCCTTGATACTTCTCTTTCCGGAGTTTATATGAAATCGGCTGACATCCAAAAGCTTCAAGAAAATATTCGCCGCTCTGAGGTGAGGGTTGATCGAGAAAAAGTCAATCAGGTGGTGGATGATTTGCTGACAGAAGATTTATTTATGCGTCCGGTAAATATTACTGATTATCTCTTTTCGATAAGTCCCAAGGCGGATTCTAAGACCCTTGGAATTATTTCCGAGGTTTTCAAAAAGCACGGTCTTCCGGGAATGGGTGAGGGACTGAGTCTTGATAGTGATAGTCCCGCAATGCAAATAGCCACCGCAGTCATGACCGAACTTGGACGGCGTGATTTTGAAGCTCGAACAGAATTTCAAAAACAGCAGCTGAAGAGTCCGCATGCTTTAGATTCTCGTTCTGAGGTGCGCGCTAATAAGAAAAGCGGGGAAAGATTTTTGGCTCCAAAGACCGATGGGAATAGATGGGAGTATCTTGCCAGGATCTTGGGTATAAGGGATCCTAAAACAAAGCAAATTATCCCGCTTGATTTGACTCATGCAGAACGCGCCATGGCCTCCAATAGAATTCTGTTGGGCAATCTTGAAGAGGCTCTGCGTCTTCATTTTTATGACTTGGCCAGCTCAGGTCTCTACGGCCCCGGATTTTTGGAAACATTATTGTCAAGAGCTTTGAGGTCGCCTCACCCGGAAATTCGAAAATTATCGGTGAGCATTTTGGGCGGATATGGACGTGTCGAAACTTTGAATGTGCTTGTGAATCTTCTCAAGTCAGAAAAAGGGAAAGACACAGGAGTTCACCGCGATGCCATGGAATTAAAAGGACTTGTTGATGCCTTAGAAAACATTGCGATTCGAAAAGATGGGCGTGAGAGACTTCAAAAACTTTTGAATCTTCCGGAGGATTGGAAGCATGAAGATGTGTATCCGGCAGTGCGTAAACTGGCCGGACTCAAGGAGGAAGTGCTTGAGCCGCAGGACGCTCAGGTTGAAAGCCAAGACACAGAAAAACGGTCTGAGGTCAGGATTGGAGAGGCGGGGGGGAATTACAGGCAAAAGGCGAGCGAATTTCTAAAGCATTTAGACGAGGTGGTGAAAATATCGTCAGAGCTGAGTGCAGAACATGTTTATAAGGCCGCGCTTATTTATGCAAAAAGTTCAAAGGATATTCAAGAGGTCCTGATGGCCATGAGTCCAGAAAATACAGAATCTGCTGATACGGCTGCCATTATCTTCAAAATGCATCAACAAAAGAAGCGTGTGCCGGATCAAGCCATTCAGGATTATTTTGAAAAAATCCAGCTGGCATTACAGGGGGATGAATTTCAGATTCTCTTGGAAGGGATACGCCAATATCAGCGCCGCGGCCTCTATCCCCGCCATCCGATCAAAATAAATTTCAAGCGGCCGGCACAGACAAAGCCTGCCCACCAACGTTTTCGCCCCGGCCTTCCACCGGATTTTGGCCGTTCCGAATTGCGCCGGAGGATTGTGAGTGTTCAGACTTCCGGTTTGATTCAACGATGGAAGACAGTGATTGCAGCAGGGCTTTTGGGGGCTGCAATAACCGTTGCAGCGGAAACGGCAGTCCAGTTTCACGCCATGCAGAGCCATATCGGGCAGCTTTTGGATCGTGGTTTAAATAGCCAGACATTAATCTCGCATGCCCTGGAGGCGGAAAAAAGATTCCAAGGAAGGACCGATGATCAGATTATACGCGAGGCCAATGTTACGATCAAAAGCGTGATTGATACCGTATACCGTTCACTGCCGCCGGAGAAAAAACAGGCCATGCATCGGCTGGCACTTTATGCGCTTAAGATGGAAAGTAACGGTCGCCAAACCATCCAAAGAAATGCGCAGGGTAAGGCGATTCTAATCGGGGTGGGGCGGTGGCAAAATGAAATTCCGAATTTGGGAGACAGCCCCAAAAATTATCATGCTTATGGATCCGACAAAAGTCCTTCGTACGAGCACGGCGATGTCCGTCAAAATAACAAACTCTTTTTGGGCGCCGAGATGGGGCTTGTCTATCCGGTGACAAATGCGGTCAATGGCCGGCTGGAATATGATGTTCAGGCGGTCAAGCGTTTTATCGAGGAGGGCATTAAACGCGAGAGTGAAACAAGGCATATTTTAGGAAAAAGTCTTGCTGATAAAGTGCTTTCCAGTGACAAAATGGATGCCTATTTTGGCATTCTTCAAATTTGGCGCGGCGCTATGACCCGGGGAGGGATTGATCTTTCAACGGTTAGGACTGAAGCGCAAATGCGGGAATTTTATGAGACCCGGTATCGAAACAAAAGATTTTCTGACTCGGAACGAGCGGTACGGGAAAAGTCCGGAAAATTTTCCGCCGCCTACCACTGGGCCATGCAAGCGCCTGCTTATTCTCTGGAAACAAAAGACGAAACAACTTCCATAAACATCTATCCCGTTTCTCCCGCCCGTGAAATTAAGATCAATGCCAGGATCAATGGAATTCAGGGAACCGTGACAAATGCTGCCAAGGTCGCAGTGCCTTCGACGCCTGCGGTAAGTAAAATAACTGAGCGGAGAAGTCTGCAGGAACGTGTTCAACAATCTATCGAAAAAGGCCCTGTCGCACGTCCGGAGGCGGCTCAAAAAGGGAAGTCCCGCTCCGAGGTGCGGTATGAGCCTGAGAAATTAACCCCAACGCTTGAGGCGGCATGGAAACAAGCAGATCCTGAGAAATCGCATAGTTGGATTTATTTGATAGGTCGAGGCACCCTCTCTTCAGATGCATTAAAAACTCAGGAGCGCGGCGAATTTCTTAGAAGTCTTGGTTATGATGTTGTGGTAACGGACGAATCTCATGAGGGTCTTTCGGCATGGAATTATAATATCCAACCTGGATTAGCGAAGCTTGTTAAGGAGAAAGGGCGTCCTCTTATTATTTCAGATCACTATGTCCAAGATGATGATCCGCTTATTCTTGCGACAAGTCTTCTCCATTCCATGGTGCATCTGGGCGATCTTCGATTTGTGATGCTTTTTGAACCTCGAAGTACATCCGTTGGCGCATGGCAGTACGCGAAACGTTTGTCTGTAGCTAACGAGTTATCAGAAATATTTGAGGCAAGACCAGACGTCATGTTTCAAGGGATGACACAAGATGAGTTTGAAACTTGGTTTCGGGCAAACGGTGAGAAATGGGCAAAGCGTACCGGAGCGGCTGGTGATTTTAAGCAAAAGTTTCTCAAGCGGATTCCAGAACCCGGGGTAGGGAAAACCTTTAGCAATGTTGAGCAGATGCCTACGGTTCGGATTTTTGAAATTTTTAACGCAGAATTTGGAGGCGATTCACTTGCGCTCATCGATGATCGGATTAAAAACCCTGCGATAGGTGTCTACTGGGTGAGTGAAGAGGCGATACGTGCTTTACGGGATCCGGCGACCGGATCCTGGAAACCCGGGACAGTCAATATTGAGACTGGAAAACTTCCAAACGGGTCACCCGAGATGCGCCAAGCCGTGCTTGCTGATCATTCGGCTGCCTTATTGCCGGAAGTGACCGCTTCGAATGATTGGCAGAGGGAAGTTATACAAAGAACCGAGAATGCAAAAATTGAAAAAGTTAGGATTTCTGCTTCGACACTTGCGCGGATCACCAAAATTGTTGATGGGAAAACCTACTATCTTTTAGTTCTGAACCGCGGGTCTTTAAAAAAAGGCGAATGGAAACTCGCTCCATTCGGAGGAGCTATTGGAGAAATAACCGATGCGGGAATGAGATTTATGAAGCGAGATTTCGGCTTGAATGCCAATGATTTTGATGGTGTTACAAAAGCGCTTCGTGACGCAGAAGCGAAGGCGAAAAAGTCAGGCTTAGTAATGACTGATTCAGAGCGCACAAAAATAGCCGAAACCGCGGAGCGTGATCTTCGCTTTACGATCAAATCTTATAAATTACGAGGTTTTCTGCAATGGCTGGAGGATTGGAAGGGGCGTGGTTTTGGGCCCCGACTCGAGCTGACTCAGGAAATGGGCGAAGAAACCGGCCTCTTTACGCCTGAGATGTTAGGCAAAGTATTCTCCCGCGCGGAGGTTCGGAAGCTGGATTTAGGGAGCGTTCTTACAGGATATAATTTTGCGGGTGCAAAAACTGTACTGGGAGAAGCCATCGCTGCCTTGCAGAGCGATGAAGAGATCAGAAAAAAACGTCAGTTGGATGATGCGAAGTGGGAAGGGTTGCAAAATATCCCGGGAGCCACCTTTGCTTTATCCTTGCGTCAATACCAAAAGGCATTAGGTGATATAGGTAAACGAGCAGGGCTTAAAGGACCTAATGTTTTTTATCCTTTCGGGGGGTATGACGCTCATAAGCCCTTTATGCTTGTGCGAGATGCCACAAACGTGATTTCTCAGAGCGCAAAGCCTTGGGGTTTACCCAATGATCTTGTTACAGTTCTTGAAGCGCGAGGTCTCCGCGAGGGATTTGGGTATGATCATGTTAATACGGAATCTGATTTCCATCATCTTATGCGAGATACAAAGACAGAGGCATTCGGAGGAATTGCGATCGCGCGGATTGTTAACTATTTGGACGGAAATATTCGAGGGCTATATTATTTCAAGCTCGACGAAAAAGGTCAGCCCGTATTTCTGGATTCGCCTGAACAGACTAACAAGCGAGAAAACTATCAGCACGCGGTGGTTGAATTTGATCTCAAAAATGACGATGGCTCTCTCAGGCATGTGCGGTACTGGTACATTCAGGATCGATTAGAAGAAAAAAACCCAAATTACGAGAGCTTTGTAACGAAACTTGATTTTCAAACATTGTTGCTGCTGGGTATTCCAAAGGAGATCTGGGCCAAGCACTTGTCTGTCGTAATTAGCCAAATTTTTGATACAGCAAAAATTAATCGGGCTCGCTTTTTGTCGGATAATGGTCAAAGTGGCAGTCATTCAACGGGTGTGAATACTCCAGAAGCTTTGAAAAAAGCGTTTGGTTCATCATCGCTTAGCTCTTTGTCGCTTTCACGCGGTGTTGCGGTCGGATACTCATCAGGAGTTGTTCCAGATTTCATCTATTATGGTGACGCAGGCAGGGTAAGTTCATTTACAAGATGGTTCCGCCGCTCTGAAGCGCGGAAGGTGAGTCAGGCGCCGGTCTTGGCTTCGAGTGAGGAAACTCTGCGGAATAGTTCCGGAACAGCAACTTTCACGGCATCAACCAGATTACCTTCTGGGCTTAAGGATGAGGAGGTACGTTCAATTATAGAAGCGCTCAAACCCAACGTCGAGAAAGTGCCAGGCACCGGATCGGGGGGCAGTCAGTCAAGGCGGGCGGAGATGCGGCATCCGAGTTCGGATTTCGGATTGCCGATTGTGGAATCCGTCCAATCCGCACTCCACACTCCAAAATCCCTGCCTACTGGACAGGCAGGCGCAATGAAAATGCGTTCCGAGGCGCGGAAAATATCGGCGCAAGAAATCATACCCGCTCTTTATAAAAAAGCAGGGCTTGAATTTAAGCCTCATGAAATCCGAGTGACAGGAAAATCAGAGGAGGGGACATTTGTCCGAACGGCGCTTGCCGATATGGACGAGATTGTTCGACTTTTCCCGGTATCGAAAGGTAAATCTGAAAAAATTATTGATGCAGGGCATGGCGATGGGGCATTTTTGATCTTGCTGGCGCATGCTTTCCCAGAAGCTGAATTGATAGGCGTCGAGTTGGACCCTGAGCTTTATGCGAGGAGTTTAAAACTGGTTACGGCAGCAGAAAGCGAAGGGCTGATTCGGAAAGGCCAAATCCGTTTATATAACGATAATTTCAACACGCCAGAATTTGAAAGATATTTCAAGTCCGCGGATGCTGTGTATTACTACTCCTCAGGAACCACGGCGGTTGATCAGCTAGCAAAAACTATTTTGAAAAACTTAAAACCGGGCGGCGAGGTGGTGGAATATGGACCGGAAGAATTAGGAAAAGAACTTAAACAAAAGGAAGGTGTTTTTGGAGAGCGGACCCTTGAGTTTGATCCGACTGCGGAAAGTAATGTTTTTACCCGCATCCATGTCTATTCCCGCCTATACAAGATTCATTTGAAGCAGTTGGCCCGCGATACGTGGTTATCCCAACGGGAAGACGGAAAAGAATTCACTTTTCAGGTGTTAGAACCCACGCCTGAATTGATCAATGAGCACTATGAGGATTTTTTTGAGCTCACTCCTGGGGCCTTGCTCGATGAACAGGTTGTTCAGCGGAGAGCACAGCCTATTCCGGACTGGGAAGCTTTCGTGAGATATCTCAAACAAGAATGGGATGCTGAGCCCAGGGACTCCATCTTGTTAGTGGCGGACGCGCATATTATGGGTATTTATATATTTAAAAAACGTCCGAATGAAAGTTTATTTAGTTATGCTGAAATTCTTGAAAAATATAAAGGTTCGGGAGCCATTGATGTGATCTTTCAAGATGTCAAAGAGAGGTATTTAGAAAATGACGAAACTGCGAAAGTCTCGGCTTTCATTACGCGCGATCATGAGCGTGCAAAGAAAAATGATGACTTAAAATTAAGGACGCTCCAAGAACTGCGTTCCGATTTGGGAATCAATAGCGTAGTCACAATCGAAACGCTCTCAAGCCCTCGCGCTGAAATTCGCAAAGATGGGGTGGAATTGAACGAGCCGCTTATGGTAGATCCAAAAATCCTTACAATTTTGGAAAGTGCAGGGAATTGGGATGGAGAATTTAATCAGCAAATGGCTGAACAGGGATTTCATTCTGGAGAAAATGGTTTGGCGGAAAATTTGGACGGTTTGAAATGGGACCAGGAGGGGGTTTCTCCTTATTTTATGGCTCAAGGGGAATATGATTTTAGAGATCAGCGCGGGCTCATTCAGTTTGTCACCGATAAAATAATGAATTATTTTCGAGACGTTCGTTCTCCTTCATTCAGACCGGTCATGCTGTCACGTCAGGTGAGTCTGCAGGGCCGTAGCGGTTTAGAGATTTTATTCTATCAAGGAATCGAAAACCATATTGCGACGACGGCCAATGGGCTTCGATGGAATGGCCACGGGCTGGACAAGGCAGAAATCGCGGTTTCCTCAGAAGGAAAAGGGTGGATTGAGGTGTTTGATCCGAAAGGATCCGGCCGGTTTATTCCCGGAGAACCGGAAGGAATTCCGTTCAAGGCCTCGCATCCGCTTGTCAAAGGCACTTTGGTCCGCGTCCTCAGATTTTCCGAAAGTGTTGAAGATATCTTGGAGCCTGTCCGTGCAGACTTTCTCGCGCACTTGGGTCAATCAAGTTCCCCGGCTCGGGCGGAGGTGCGGAATCCCGACTTTAAAGAGCCTTTCGAATTTGTTGCGAATCAACTTAATTTATGGACTGGGGATAATGCTTGGTTTGCAAAAGAATTAGCAGAAGTGTCTGAGCCCAATAATCCGGAAGCTTTGAAATGGTGGAAGATAATGAATGCTCTTTTAAATTCCATCAAGGGGGAGCGAAATGCCGTCATTCGATTGGCTGGACAATTGGGTGATCAGGCGCGGCGGGAATCGCCGTTATTGGCGCAAAATTCATATACAAATTTAATTAATGCGTTTTACAGACATTACCAGAAAGTGGGCGGTTCTGTTCTTGGGCTTCACGATGCATTAAGAAAAGCAAAAGACAAAGGAGATTACTCTTTTATAAATTATTTCAATTTGTATTTTATTTACTACCTGCAGACAAATAAAATCATAGGTAGTTCGGAGCCCCGTTTCGAGTTGCCGGACGAATTGCTGCCTAAGAATGCTGCGGAGGTCGAGCTCCAAACGGGTAGGATGCGAGAAACGGTTCAACTTGTAGAGGAAACGCAATCTCCCATGCTTTCTCGTGAGTCATTAAAGGGGCTTGCTTCAAGCCTTCAGTCCTTACGTCAACTTTATGCAAGATATCCCGAACTCAATAAAACGATCGGCCGAATTTATGAAGATGAGACTCAGCAATGGAAAGCTATTGAATTCGGTTTGGAGCGTAATGGTTACAAGATCGCTCCAGAAGATTTAGTAAGAATAATTAATTTTTTCCATTCTTTAACAGCCGCGATCTATGTAGCTGCAAATCCAGATATTCAATGGTATGACTCCACAGGTGCTCCCGAGGTCGAGGCCATTTATAAGGAACAAAGTTATATTTTACAAAATTCAAAAGCTATTCTTAATGCTATCTATAGCGATCTGGATGTTGAAAGATATTTCGGCCTCGACGCCAAAGGACGACCACGGGCCGAGGTGCGGCAGGCGAGTTCGGATTTAGGATTGCGGACTGCGGATTTAGAACAATCCGTTATTCCGCAATCTGCACTCCGCACTCCGAAATCAGAAGTGCGACAATTGGCGGCGGGGCTGGTGGATCTGTTGGCTCCGAAAGAGGCGATGGCGCAAGTTCAGAATGATCTTGGGACGCAATTGGAAAATGAAATTGCTTTGGGAATGACGGCTGAGGATCTGATTGAGGCGATGCTGGAACAAATGGACGTCATCCTGAGCAAAGCGAAGGATCTCGAGGTTGGGATTCCTCGGCCAGGGCCTCGGAATGACAGCAAGGGTGCGGAGGAAAATCTGGATATGAAAGCCCTTGCTCCGCTTCTTGCATCTTGGAAATCATTGGTATCTGATCAAAAAGTGACGCTGCTTTTAAAACTAACGGACAATGCCGCCGCCAATAGGGATTCCATTCAGGCGCTGTTGGAGCAAAGAAAATCCATCGATCGGCTGCTTCTGCTTTCAGAAGAGGGGAGTGTTCAGCCGGAACTCACCAAACTTTTAAAAGAGAACCAGGTTTTTTATACAGCTCTCAAAAATCTTGGGCAGGCGGGTAAGATTCAACTATTTGGACAATCTCAGCTTCCCCTATTAAGCAAAGAGGCGCTTCCTCAAGAGGCAGTTTTGCAAAATAAATTACTTCCCGTCACGGTTAGTAAGGGGGAGGCCGATGCCGAGGACGTTCTGATTGAACTTCCGGAGGCAGTACTCCAGACCGTAATTGCAATTTATTTGGCAAGCCAGGACCTGAGCGGGAAAAAATCTATGGATGAAATCAAGGCCGAGCTTGTCAGTAAACTCAAGCTGGATCCTCAGGTCCTTGAACTCCAAAGCGAAAATGGACAGATGGGAGTGTCCATCATCCGATCTCAGCTGCGGCGTTTTCTCCTCGAATACCAGAGAGCTCAGGCGGTGAATCGAGCCGCTTAATAATAGTACTGAGTACTAGACAGATTCTTTCGGACTAGAAATTTATTGAGGTGTGAAAAAAAGGGATGGTACAATGCACGCCATGATGGGAAGCATTGCTAAGACATTTCGAGTGGTTTCAGAGGCTCTCCGCAGTCAGAATATCCCCGTGGTTTTGATTGGCGGGTTTGCGCTTGGAGCCTACGGTCTTGCCCGCCATACCGCGGATGCGGATTTTATTATTGCCGAAGAATCCCTTGAAAAGGTGAAGCTTGCGCTTACGACGTGCGGTTACCGTGAGGCCGTTAGGACGTCGATATTTGTGAGGTTTACCGCTTCCGAGGTTTCTCTTTTAGATCTAGATTTTCTTCTTGTTTCAGAAGCGACCCTATCGGGCGTTCTTGATGCGGTCCAAACTTATCAGGTGGGGGATAGTAAAGCGCAAGTGCCTTCTTTGGAGCATTTGATTGCTTTAAAGCTGCATGCAATTAAAAATGATCCAAAGCGAGAAATGAAAGATTTGTTTGATGTTTATGAACTCATAAAAAAGAATCCAGACGCCGGCATTCTTAATAAATTGCTGGATCTCTGTGACAAATATGGAACTGACCGTCTCTATCACAAACTTATGGAACTTGTGAAAAAATCATGAAAAAGAAACTGGATTTACCTAAGAGCCGGGAGGAGATTCCGTCCAGCCGGACGCTTTCCTGGGAAGAGTACCTCGAGTTTGTGGAAGAGGGGCTTAAGTTAGGATTTAAGAGAGAGCCCCGGCCGCTTCCCGACGGCAAACCTTTCGAGTTACGATAATTTGTTGATTCTTCTGTTGACTCTCCTCCGCATCGATCTATAATCTGCCCACTTCAATTGCTCTTTCAAACACAAACAGGCTAACCCTGCGAGGAAATTCCAAATAACAAGATCTAAATTCCAACTTGGGATTTGGTGCTTGGGTTTTGGGATTTCAGTTCGAGGGCTTAGGGAAGCAAGGGCCAATTCAATTTTAGATTGCAGATTTTTGATTTTAGATTTGAAATTTAGTAGCCAATCTAAAATCTTCAATCAAAAATCTAAAATATGACATTGGTTTCTTCACGGTGCCGCCGCTGTAGACAAGAACGAAAAGGGTAAACCATTATTCTGAAATAAATTCGGAATGAGAAGGTCCTGAGTAGGAAAAGCAATGTCAAATGACGAATAACAAATGACAAAACAAATTCTTTTGTCATTTGAATTTTTAAATTTGTCATTACGAAGTCTTGTCGAGTCAGAAGACCTGCCTGTTAAGATTTTAGATTTTTGAGTTTGGATTTTAGATTTGGATTTTCAGAGCAAATCTAAAATCTTCAATCTAAATTCTAAAATAAAATTCCTCCGAGCAGAGAAATCCTCGAGACCCGTCTCTTCATTTATAGGCGCGTTCTTTCGGTGGCCTTTCTGTTACGGAGAAAGAAAGGTCCTATGATTAGGAACGCGCATTTCCAAATCTCAGTTTTCAGTCTATTTAGTTTGTTATTTTCTCTCGCAAGCTTTACTTCGCCCGGTTATTCAAAGACAGTCCAAACCGAAATACCGTCCGCTGTTTCGACTGTAACGAGCGACGATATCTCGAATATTCAATCCACAAAACCCATCACGATCATGGCCTCTCGTCTGCCCGGACTTCGTGAAAATCTCCGCAACCGCTCGGCCAATATCACCTATAAGGACTCTAAAGATCTTGGGTTAACTCAGCCTTTGAATTTTCAGGATGCAGTGCGCGATACTGAAGGGCTGGTTTTTTATGATTCAGTTGGGAATGGGTTGGATCAAACCATCAGTATGCGGGGATTTAAAAACGCATCCGATGTTATTTTTTTAGTGGATGGGGTCCGGGTGAACGAGATTGATGGAGGCGGCATGACCTATCCCTTGCTCCGTCTTTCCAATATTGATTCCATCCAGGTGGATCGGGGATCGGGATCGCCCGTTTATGGAAGCGGCGCCTTTGCCGGAGTTGTGAATATCACGACGCGCCAGCCAAGTGAAAAACCGGTCAGTCTTTTTGGAGACGCGGCCTGGTCAAGTTTCCGCGGGATTCAGTTTCATCAGGGAATCAGCGGCACTTTAAAAGATAATCTTACGCCGATCGGCGGAAAGTGGGCCTATTATTTCAACGGCGGACGCGATGTGAGTCATGGATTTCGTGCTAACGGAGATTGGAAAATTACAGATTTTGATATCAAGACTTCCTACACGCTTCCGGAGGACCGCGCCAAAATTCACGCGGGTGTAAAGCATGTTTATGATGATGTGTCGAATCCCGGTGAAATGACTTTTCAGCAGTATCAGGATAATCCCTGGCGTACCAACAAACCGCTTGATGGGCGGCGATTTGACCAAACCATAGTCTCTGTGGGCGGTGATGCGAACGCGCTTGATAAACGCTTCACCACTTCTATTTTAGGAAGCTGGCGTTTGAATCGTATGGATTCTAAAACAACTTTTGGAACCTTTACGGATTTCCTGGACGGCTGGGATCCGGATACGAATCTTGTGGTTTCCAAATCACGCGATGAAGATCTGACCTGGCAGATGGGCTACGATGATACCTGGGATTGGCTGGGGAGTGAGACGATTTTTGGACTTGAAGGACGACGAGGTCTGAATCAAGGCACGCAGCGCGATGCTTTTGGCGGCGTGATTCAGGAAGCTCCGGCGATCGAAACCGACCGTGAAGTTCATCCTGAAAACTTTGGAATATTTTGGCGCGAAACACTGCGATTTTGGGACCGGGTCATTCCTTATTTTGGCATGAGGCATGATTTTAACTGGGTTCAGACTGAAGACCGTTTGGCGTCGGCCAATAATATTAGTAAGCGCTGGAACGCCTCCACGGTTTCAACCGGCGTCACCGTCAAAACACTTTCCTTTTTGGATCTTTTTGGAAACTATTCAACAGGATTCCGTGTACCGACTCCGGATGAACTTGCTCCGTTTTCGGGCGCCATTTCTACGAACTTAAATCCGGAAAAATCCCATAGTTATGAGGTGGGTTCGCGGCTTTTTTATAAAAACCTTGCGGCCTTAAAAAACAGCTGGTTTTGGAATGATTTAAAGGATGAAATCTCTTTTGATTCCAATGCCGTCACGGCAGCGTCTCCGTTTGGGCAGAATATCAATATTGCAAAAACCCGGCGTTACGGCACGGAACTCAGGCTGGATCTTAATCCGATCCAAGAACTGAACAGCTACGGAAGTTATGCGTGGACCCGCGCCTATGTTCGCGAGACGGACAGCAACGGTTCGCTGAAAGACGGCCGGACGCTGGAACAGATTCCAGAAAATCGTTTCACCTTTGGGTCTTTCCTGACCCCGCTTGCCAGGCTGGGGGAGCCTTATGATGGATTTAAGTTCGGACTGGACGGAATTTATACAGGGCCTCAACATCCGGTGGGATATCAGACGGCCTCTCAAGCGACTTTGAATACCACGGGCGGAGCAGGGCATTCCATTAAAGGATATACGGTCTGGAATTTCATGACCTCATTCAAGTGGCATGAAAAGGAATTTTATTTCCGGATCAATAATATTTTTGATGAGCGATATTATTCGCGGGCCGTATCATCGACTTCATTTGGAACTTCCATCTATCCGGCTGGGACGTATAATTTTGTGGTCCCAGGTGCACCGCGCGAATATGTGATTGGATCCAAGTGGGAGTTTTAAGACATGAAAACTGTTGACTCGATCGGGGTTGAACTTCGGGAGCTGCTTGTGCAAGCTGTGCGCAAGCGGCCCTTTGAGGCTATTTTATTTTCCGGAGGATTGGACAGCTCCATTGTGGCGGCGTTAAATCCTAAGGCAGCGGGCATTACCGTGAGTCTGGAAAATGAGGCAGAGGATATTTCCTATGCCAACCGCCTTGCTCAAACTCTCGGCATGCGGCACATTCATCGTCCGGTCTCGCGCGAAGAAGCGATTCAGGCTCTCCCCGAAGTGATTCAGATTTTGAAGTCCTTTGATCCCGCGCTGCCCAATGATCTTGCCGCCTATTTCGGACTTCTGAAAGCGCGCGGCATGGGATTTCATACCCTCGGCACCGGAGACGGAAGCGACGAACTCTTTGGCGGCTACTCCTTTATGGCGGAGCTGGAAAATTGTGAGGCTTATATCGCTCGCATGTCAAAAACCATGAGCTTTAGTTCAAACACCCTGGCCGAATTTTTGGGGCTGGAGCTTAATCAGCCCTTTTTGGATTCAGATGTTTTTGATCTGGCACTCAAGATTCCAATCAGCGAAAAGATTCGAGCGGATCACGGCAAGACGTGGGGCAAGTGGATCTTGCGCAAAACTTTTGAATCCATGCTTCCGCCGGAGCTTGCGTGGCAGAGCAAACGTCCTTTGGAAATTGGATCCGGGATGACGCGGCTTCGCGAAATCATTGAGTCTAGAGTCAGCGACCATGATTTTCAGGCCGGGCGCGGGAAGATGCATTTTTTTAATAAGGAGCACTTCTATTATTACCGGATTTATCGAGAGGTTGTTGGAGAAATTCCACTGCCTCAGGCCAATGAAAAAATTTGTCCCGGATGCGGGACCGGTGTGAATCTTAAAAAATTCCACTGCAAACTTTGCGGTTACGTCATGGATTGGAGGAGTGTATGAAGGCGTTTGTTTCCTGGAGCGGCGGAAAAGACTGTGCACTTGCCTCGTGGCGGGTGATGCAGGATCCGAAGATTCAAGTGACGCATTGGGTCAATATGCTTTCCGATGACGGCGAGCACTCCCGGTCTCACCGATTGACGAGCGGACTTTTGAAACTTCAGGCCGAGTGTGCGAACGTCAAACTGGTTCAGAGGCAAGCGACTTGGAATGATTACGAGACGCAGTTTAAAATCGCTTTGGCTGATCTGAAAAAAGAAGGACTCGAAGCCGGTATTTTTGGGGATATTGATCTTGTGCCGCACCGCGATTGGGTCGAAAGGGTTTGTGCGGAAACGGGACTGAAGGCCATTTTGCCGATTTGGCAGGAGCCGCGTGAAAAATTATTACAGGAATTCATGAAGGCGGGTTTTAAATCTAAAATTGTGGTCACCAATGCCAAGTATTTAGGAGAAGAATGGCTGGGCCGGGAAATCGACGGACAATTGATCCAGGATTTGGTTAAAAAAGGCGGCGTGGATTTGTGCGGAGAAAACGGGGAGTATCATAGTTTTGTTTATGACGGACCGTTTTTCAGAAAACCGGTGCCGCATCAGAATGGCCAAAAGCAATCTCACGAAGGATACTGGTTCTTAGATATTTTAAGCAGCACTTAAAAAGGCGAGGACAAAGAATTGTCAGCTAAAAAGTTAAAAAGGTTTTTTCTGTGTACGCTAAGCCCCATGCTCCTTGCTCTATGCATAGGCTTTAACGCCCAGGTTTTGACGGAAGAAGTTCGCATCCCGCAGCGTATTGTGTCGCTCAGCCCGAGTGTGAGCGAGTCGATCTACCTTCTTGGTGCGGAGGATTCTCTGGTGGGCCGTACCGAATACTGCATCCGTCCCGAACCCATTTTAAAAAAAGAAGTGGTCGGCGGAGTGGTGGATGTGAATGTGGAAAAGATTGCCTCTCTGAAACCGGATTGGGTGATAACTTCTGCCATGATAAGCCTCCGGGATAAGCAGATGATGGAGAAACTGGGGCTCCGGATCAAAGAAATTAAAACGGCAAGAAATTATGAGGAAATGTGCACTCAATTTATTGAACTCGGTGTGCTTCTCGGCAAGGAAAAAGAGGCAAATACTCTGGTACTGCAGTCTAAGGCAAGCGTGGAAGCCATAAGGACTCAGTCCCAAGCCCTTCCTAAAATCAATGTTTTCTTCCATCTCAGTCAGAACCCTTTGATTACCGTGACCCGCGAGTCCTTCATTAATGATATTATTGAATTCGCCGGCGGGCAGAATATTGCCCGGGACGCCGCGAGCGCTAGGATTTCCCGGGAAGCTGTGCTGAAAACGGATCCGGATGTTATTATGATTGCCACCATGGGTCAGGCCGGGGATAAGGACAAGGACGTCTGGATGCAGTACGACTTTTTAAAGGCCGTTCGCCAGCATCACGTTTACCGGGTGGATCCCTATGCTTTTTGCAGTCCCACGGTAAAAAGTTTTCCCAATGCGGTACAAGAATTAGCAAGGATCATTCATGCCGAGGATCCAAAATAAATTATTCGTGGGGCTGGCTTGGATATCCGGCCTTTCCTTTCTCATCCTTCTAAGTGCGGCGATTTCTCTGTCGGTGGGGCCGGCAGGCATTCCTCTCCAAAAAATTCTTCCCATTCTTCAAAGCGGCCAAGGCACCATGGATTATGGAATTCTGGTGGATGTCCGTTTTCCAAGAATCTTGCTGGGGTTTGCCATTGGCGGCGCACTCAGTTTGGCAGGCGTCATGCTTCAAGGCATGTTCCGTAATCCGCTCGTTGAACCGTACACGCTTGGGATTTCGGGAGGAGCAGCGCTCGGTGTTTCAGCGGCGCTTCTTCTGGGACTTCAGGGTCTTTCCATCTGGTCCATGCCTTTGGCAGGTTTTTTGGGCGCAGCGGCCATCATTCTTCTCGTTTATTTTCTCAGCATGCGCGAAGGCCGTTTTCAACTCCAGGAACTTTTACTTACGGGTGTTATGGTGAGTTTTATTGCATCGTCTCTGATCATGCTCATCATGGCGCTGGCCAGTACGGACGATCTTCACGGCATTATTTTCTGGATCATGGGTTCGCTTGAAGAACCCAATATGATTTTGATCCGGATTATCCTGACACTGTCTATTTTTCTCCTCGGGGTTTCATTTTTCTTCAGTTCGGATTTGAATGCGCTGTCGCTAGGTGAAGAAGATGCGCTGCATTTGGGCGTGCGCGTGGAGCGGACGAAAATCATCTTGTTTTTACTTGCCTCACTTTTGACAGGGATGAGTGTTTCCGCCGCGGGCGTGATTGGCTTTGTAGGGCTTGTGGTGCCGCATTTTATGAGAATGTGTGTGGGGAATGATCACCGGATTTTGCTTCCCGCATCCTATTTGGCCGGCGCAGTTTTTCTTATTTTTTGTGATACGTTGGCCCGCACCTTGATCGCGCCGCTCGAACTTCCGGTGGGTGTGATCACCGGAATTTTAGGCGGATCCCTTTTTGTCTGGGTTCTTTCAAAGCGTAAAATAGGCTGAGGCGTATGTGCTTGAAGTAAAAAACTTAATCGCCGGATACGGCAAAAAAATAGTTTTGAAGGACGTGAGTTTTGGACTCACCTCCGGAGATTTCTGCGGCGTCATCGGGCCCAATGGATCGGGCAAATCCACTCTTTTACGTGCCCTGACCCGGGTCGTGAAACCTTCCTCCGGGCTCATTTTATGGAATGGAAAGGATTCGTGTTTGATTGATCCGGTGGATTTAGCGCGCCAGATTGCGGTAGTTTCCCAAATTCCGCCTCTCTATCCCATCACGGTTTCAGATTTTGTCATGTTAGGCCGCACGCCTTTCAGAAGCCGGCTGCAGTTTTGGGAAACTCGGAAGGATCGGGAAGCGGGGGAACATGCCATGCGGGTCACGGATGTGGAAAAGCTTAAAGACCGGACACTTGATCAACTGAGCGGGGGAGAGCGTCAGTTGGTGATGATCGCGCGAGCCATTGCCCAGGAGCCCAAAGTACTTCTACTCGATGAACCCACCTCTCATTTGGATATTTCGCACCAAGTCAGAGTCTTGGATCTGCTTCGCAGAATGAATCGCCAGCTCGGACTTACCGTGGTCATGGTCCTACATGATCTGAATTTGGCCAGCGAATATGCTGAAAAATTACTGCTGATTTCAGAAGGGCGGGTGCATACAATAGGGACGCCGGATGAGGTGTTAAATTATCGGGCAATCGAGGAAGTTTATAAAACTATGGTGGTGGTCCGGCAAAATCCGATCTCCAAAAAACCCTGTGTCTTCCTCGTATCGGAAGATGTCCGTTCAAGGAATAAAATCCAATGAATCAGTTAGAAGCGGCGTCGCATCTTAATTTTTTTAAGCCTGCGCTTGCACTCTCGGTGCTGGCTCATGCCGCTTTTTTTGTGCCTGTTTATTTATCTGCTCCAAGTGTCAGTGTTGAGCCCGGGATCTCCAGCCTTTCGCTGGTCTTAGAGGAACAGGCTGCACCTGAGAAATCAAAGCCTGCCGAGACTCCCAAAGACGTGCCTTCGGTCACAGATTTTTCTGAAGATCCTGTCATGATAAAGTCTCTAAATCCTAAGGACAAAAAAGCAGAGACAAAAAAGGGAGTCAAAGAATCAAGGCGCATTGTGGCGGTTGCCTCGGATGGGGCGATTCAAGAAGCGCATCCCGATATGCCGCAGAATAAAGCGCCGGAGTATCCCCGGGAAGCCCGTGAAAAAGGCTGGGAAGGGCTCGTGGTTCTTAAGGTGCATGTTCAGAACAATGGAAAGGTCTCCCTCGTGGAAGTGGAACGCTCCTCAGGCCATTTGGTTTTAGACGAATCGGGTGTGAAGGCTGTGCGATCATGGCGATTTTTACCCAGCCGAATTGGCCCGATGGCGTTTGATTCCTGGATCCGCGTACCGCTTCAATTTGTCCTGCAAGATGAAGCTCAGAAATCATAATCATTAAAGCTTCTTTTAGTTCCATCACATCAACAAGGAGTGAATATGAAAAACACGTTTAAAGCTTCTCTTAAAATAATGATGGGTCATCCCCGCGAAGGCGGGGATCCAAGAAATGGATTCCCGACAAAAGCATTCGGGAATGACAAGTTGCTTCTTGGGGCGAAATATTTATTGATTACATTCATCGTTTTTTTATTAAGTCCGCATTTCCCGGTCTGGGCGAGCGAAGCGCAGATGATGGACTTGATTAATAAAATGCAGCAGGACATGTCCGAGATGCGTCATGTGATGGAGATGCAAAATCAAAAAATTGTGAGCTTGGAGGGGCAAGTCCAAAGCCTTCATTTGCCTGCACCGAGCGGCGAAGGAACGGCCTCCGGTGAGGAGTCCGCGGTGTTTGCCAAAAAAGTGGATCAGGCGCTTGGCGGCAATGCGAAATGGCTGCGGGATATCAAACCCTGGGGCGATGTGCGTCTCCGTTATGAAGGAACGCAGTACAGGAGCGGTGATCCCAGCGAAACCGATGACCGTAATCAATTCCGCTTTCGTGTCCGCTACGGACTGGACAAAACGTTTACTCCCGAAATCAAGGCCGGGTTTGCGCTTGCTTCGGGGGAGACCAACGGCGGAGTCAATAGTACGCCGGGTTCAAACAATGTCTCGTTTGATAATAATTTTGGATTTAAACCCATCTGGATCGAGCGCGCGTACGCTGCCTATATGCCATCCTTTTTGGCGTCCAAATGGATTTTAGAAAAGACGGAAGTGACGGCCGGTAAAGTCCTGAATCCTTTTGAAAAAGGGAGCTCTGAAATGGTTTGGGACCGCGATGTGAAACCGGAAGGTGTTTATGAAAAACTGGATTTCAAATTGCTTGAATCGGATGATTTTAAACTGGCCGCTTATACTACGACCGGACAGTTTGTTTTAGATGAAGATACTACGGTTGGCGGAGACGCGAATCTTTATGCCTATCAAATGGGACTTGCGCCAAGTTTGAAAGTCCCGGGTCTGGAAAAACCCGTGGAATTTCTCTCCGCGGCTTCATTTTATGATTTCTCAAATTATGCCCGGAAAAACAATTTCACCATCAATGGGACTTCGCTTGCTCGTGGAAATTCCAATGCGGATGCAGTCACAACGGAGCTGGATGCCGGACGCTTTGAAATTCTCGATTTGTATCAAGAAATGACTGTGACGCTGCACAATATTCCGTCGCGGCTTTTTGTAGAATGGGTTCGCAATCCGGCTGACTCCGCAGATTCTGGAGTCCTTCATGACAGTAATGCTCATGCCTTTGGAATCAAAGTTGGGCAGGCAGTGAAAAAGGGTGATTTGGAACTCGCTTATCAATACCGCCACTTGGGAGCCAACTCTTTAGTCGGAGCATTTTCTGACAGCGATTTCGGGGATTCCTTAGGCGGCGCCAGTCACCGGGGCAGCGTGGTCAAGGCTGCTTACGCCTTAACCGACAATGTTACGCTTGGAGTCGGCGGATTTTTTCTGAATACGCTGAACAGCGGGACAGCAGGGAATATCGATCAGAATTCCAACCGCTTGACCGTTGATCTGAATTTGAAGTTTTAGTTGTAAAATTCCGAATTGAATATAGAATCCAGAAATGTTTAGAAAAAATAAGTTTCTCTGGCTTCTATTCATTGTGCTGACGGTTGCAACCTTTGCCGTGCTTGGGTTCCATCATCATGATCACGGACAGGATTCGGATCGTTGCCAGGTTTGTCAAAGTATCCGGGCTTTTTCTGTCTTAGTTGCATTCTTCATCGGAGTTTGGTTTCTTTCTGTTCTATCCGGAAAAAGATTTGTCCCTCAGATTTTTGAGCTTGCGTCTCTCTTCCACCCTTCCTCCAATCGGAACCGCGCGCCTCCCTCGGCTGTTTAAACAGCACCGTTTTTTTTTGAATCACCCTTTAGGGTGGTAACGTGTTTTGGGGGAGTTATGTCTCATCGAACTTTATTAAGCGGCATTCTGCTGCTTGCTTTCATCTGCTTTTTTGAACCCTTGCTCAGCGCAGAGGATATCGGGCCGACCGATTTGAGCCGTCAAATTACTGAACTTCAGCAGGGTATGTCTGCGTTACGGGGCGTTGTGAACGATTTACAAAAAACAGTCGCAAGTCAAAATCTGTTAATTCAAACGCAAGCTTCAAGACTGGAGGTTTTGGAAGGTCAAGGGGTACGGCCGGTTTCTCCGTCTGCGAGTTTATCCTTATCCGCGCCTTCGCGGGATGTTAAAACGGCAAGTGCCTTTAATCCCGAAATCGGAGTGGTGGGCACTGTCCAAAGTAAGCTGACTCAGAGCACTGAGGATGCAGAAGGCAACGATGCTGTCGCCTTAAAGGAGTTGGAGCTCAATTTTGCTTCGGTCGTCGATCCTTATTCGCGTTTGGATGCGATCCTTAGTTTTAATGACAATCTAGAAGATCAGAATGTGGATATTGAGGAAGCTTACTACACCAGGTGGGGCCTTCCTCTGGGTTTGACGGGACAGGCTGGAAAATTCCGGTCCAAAATCGGCAAAGCCAATCTGATGCATGCACACCAACTGGATACGGCGAACTATCCGCTCGTGATTCGAAATTTCTTCGGAGAGGAAGGTTTGGCTTCTTCGGGTTTCCGGCTTCAGGATTTGATTCCCAATCCTTGGGATCTTCCGCTGGAAGTGACGGGGGAAATTTTGCGTGGTAATAACGGGACTAGTTTCTCCGGAAAATCCCGCCGCCCGATCTTTAATACGCATCTTAAAACATTTTTTGAAACGTCTGAAGATACCGATTTGGAGCTCGGATGGACCACGATGTTTGGAGATGAAAATCCTCCTCGCATCGAATCCGTGGACGACGGCACCGGGACCGGAACCTTCGTTGATACGCTAGTCACTCCAGAGAAAGGGCAGGATCGTTACGGGGTTAAGGTTTTTGGAGCCGATGCGACCTGGAATTGGCAGCTTTCCGAAGGCCGGAAAATAAAATTTCAAAATGAGTTCTATTTTCAAAATCGAACGAATCAGGTCTTTTCCAACCGAAATCCCTGGGGATTTTATTCGCTTCTGGACTACCGGTTTTCACCCCGGTTCAGTGCCGGCATCCGCTATGATTATCTCCAGCCTCTGGAAGCTCTGGGACAGGGATCCACGGTTGAAATCTCGCCTTATCTGACATTCTGGCAGAGCGAATTTGCCGATTTTAAACTTCAATATTCGCGTGTGATTGCCTCGGGAACGGGCGAAAAAGATGACAACGCTATTTATTTGACCGTTGATTTTATGATCGGCGCTCACAAACATCCAGTTCAATAAAAAGGGAAATGCCATGAATTCTAAAAAATTAAATAAACTGTGGATTTTGGTGATGAGCTTAAGTTTTCTGAGTCCGTCAATGCTGTGGGCAGAAAGTAAAATAAAAGTGGTGGCAACGACAACGACTTTAGCAAGCCTTGCCACGGAAATTGCAGGCGATCGCATTCGTGTTTTTGCTATCGCCTCGCCCCGACAGAATCTTCACCATTATGGGCCAACTCCCAAGGATGTTTTAAAAGTCAAAGAAGCGGATGTTCTGGTTCATCAGGGATTGGATTTGGAGGTTTGGCGGGAGCCTCTTCTTGATGCGGCAGGAAATCCGCATTTTATGGGTGAAAGCCCGTACCGGATCGATGCTTCAAAAGGGATTGAGCTTTTAGAGGTCCCTCTTTCTATATCCCGTGCCCAAGGGGATATTCATTTATTTGGCAATCCGCATTATCTCGGTGATCCCGAAAACTATAAAGTTATTGCGGGAACAATTGCGCAAGGATTAATCTCAATCGATCCTGCTCATGCCGATTTATATAAGTCTAACGAGGCTCGTTTTAGCGCTAGGATCGATGAAAAAATGGCTGAATGGAAAATGCGTATGGCGGCATTCCGCGGGAGCTCAATCCTGACCTATCATAAGAGCTGGGTGTATTTTGCCGAACGTTTTGGATTAAAGATTGTGGGTGAAGTGGAGCCTAAACCTGGGATTCCTCCCACGGCAAAACATTTGGCAGATCTGATGCAGATCATGAAGGGGAAAAAGGTCAAGGTGGTGATTCGTGAGCCTTTCGAAGAAAGCGGATCACCTGAAAAAATTGCTCTTGAGACCGGGGCCACCGTGGTAACGCTTTCGCAGGCGGTTGGAGAGCCGAAAGAAGCGAAAGACGTTTTTCTTTTAATGGATCAGAATATTCAGCGTTTGGAAGATGCGTTAAAGAAATCAGGAGGTAAATTATGAGTGCTTTTTTAGTCTTGATGTGGAAACCGCTGGTTGCTTGTTTAATCCTCACGGGGATTCACACGTATTTGGGGGTTCATGTCATTGAGCGCAAAGTTATTTTTGTGGATTTGGCGCTTGCACAAATTGCAGCCCTTGGTGCAGTCCTGGCCTATTTGCTTGGCCGGGATCTGCACAGCGGGGTCACTTACTGGTGTTCGCTTTTTGCAACATTTTTAGGGGCATTGATTTTCTCCTGGACCCGGATGCGGCGGGAAAAGATTCCGCAAGAAGCTATCATTGGAATTGTCTATGCAGTTGCTGCTGCGGCTGCAGTGCTGATCTTAAGCCGGGCACCGGAGGGCGATGAAGAGATCCGCCATATGCTGGTGGGAAATATCCTTCTGGTGGACGGAAAGGAGATCCTGCACATGGCCCTGCTTTACAGTGCCATCGGATACTTTCATTGGATTTTTCGCAAAAGATTTCTGATGATTTCAACTCAGCCGGAGGAAGCTTATCGAATCGGCATGAAAATCAAGGTCTGGGATATTCTTTTTTATCTCTCGTTTGGTTTGGTGGTAACAAGTTCCGTTCATATTGCCGGGGTGCTTTTGGTTTTTTCCTTTCTCATAGTCCCGGCCGTGGGCGCTGTTTTGTTCAGTGACAAGGTACGCACCCGATTGCTTTTGGGCTGGGGGATGGGTGCGGCAGCCAGCGCAGCCGGAATGATCTTATCCTATTATTATGATCTGCCGACCGGGGCCACAGTTGTTTGTGCCTTCGGAGGGCTATTGATGGTCATGGCCTTCATGAGAAAACTTTTCAGTTAGTTGATCAATAAGTAAACACGCGAAATAGATTAGTACAAAGGAATAGAAAGGAGAGATGACACGACGAGCTAAGATGCGGTATGATAGCAGCCTGCAAAACGAAAGCATGGATTCATGGTAAGTGATAAAGAGAAAATCAACGGCTGGATTAAAGAGCTCCTTCTTTGTTTAGAAGAAGAAGATATCGGCGTCAGTCTCTTTACGAATCATTATCAGGAAGAGAGCGAGCTGGATTTTTTTTCCAAGGAAGACAGGCCCGGGGTCGTTAAGCATCTTAAGAAACTGACCCGTGACAGCAAGCGACACAAAAAATTTCTTCGCGCCCTCATTCAACTTCTTGAGAAGGAAATTGCATGAAAATGGAATTTCTGAAAACCCTTTGGACGCTTCGGTTTGAAAAAATCCGGGATACGGAAGATGATGCGGCATGGCGCTATCAGAAACTGATGGATCAAGTCTCTCTTCTCTTGGGGGCTCAGCATGCGACTGTAAAGGTGCTGAAGCGGCTTGTTCAAGAAGAGCTACATCATGGTCAAATTGCCCGTGAGCTTGTCGAGATATGCAAGAAAAACCATCCAGATATTGAGGTCACGGATCATTGAGGGGCCGGCCCTAAAGGTTTTTGATGCCTGGAGTTTTCCCTTCCATAATCCTAAAATTTTCCCATCAAACTTGCCGCACAACCTACGGAGACCTGATAATGAGAAAAAGCTTCCGGGGAATCATAGTGGGATTTATCTTTTTTTACCTTATCGCCTTTGGGCACAACCTCATTTGTGCTGAAGACGAATCGGCGTCGGTGCAGACTCTTACAGTTCAAAGTAAGGCCTTCCATCAAAATCATAAAATCCCGTCCCGGTTTACTTGTGATGGAGACGATGTTTCGCCAGACCTTGCATGGAGCAATGTTCCCAAAGGAACCGAAAGCTATGTGGTGATTGTGGATGATCCAGATGCTCCCAAGGGAACCTGGGTGCATTGGGTGGTCTACAATATTCCGCTTCCGGTCACAAATCTTCCTCAGGGGTTGCCGCACGAAGAGATGCTGGCCAATGGGGAGCTTCAAGGAATGACGGATTTTGGGCGAGTTGGATATGGCGGTCCCTGTCCTCCTTCAGGAACGCACCGGTATTTTTTCAAAGTCTACGCGCTGGACACCATGCTGGATTTTAAGGCAGGAGCGTCCAAATCAGAAGTGGAAGCGGCCATGACGGGGCACATCCTGGCCCAAGGCGAACTCATGGGAAAGTATCAAAGGAAAAAGTGAAGAGTGAAGTGTGGAGAAGTGAAGCGTAGAAAATGTGAAGAGTGAAAGGTGAAACGTTAAAAGTGGTTTATTGCTTTAAAAAATAAACAGATTTTGATTGCCCTTCACGGCTTCACACTTCACGTTTCACAAAATGATTGAGTTTAAAATGAAGTCTTTAACTGAACATCTCTGGTTTCAGACGCGCGAAAAGCGTGAGTATATCAATATCACTCCGCAAGTCGAGACGCTCGTCAAAAAGAGTGGAATCCAAGAAGGGCTTTGTCTTGTGAATGCTATGCACATCACGGCAAGTGTCTATATTAACGATGATGAGCGTGGATTGATCGCGGATTTTGATGAATTTCTTGAAAAAATAGCACCTTACAGTGTACCCAAATACCGTCATCATCAGACAGGGGAAGACAACGGCGATGCTCATTTAAAGCGCCAGCTTTTTGGGCGTGAAGTCGTGGTGGCGGTGACGAAAGGGAAATTGGATTTTGGTCCTTGGGAACAAATATTCTATGCCGAATTTGACGGCAAGCGCCGTAAGCGGGTTTTAGTCAAAATCATTGGTGAATAACAAAAGAGAGTCCACAGTGCTTAGTACACAGTACATAGTTCAGAATGCGCCGAAAAATCTCTTGTATGACTATGTGCTATAGACTGTGTACTGTGTACTAATCTATGTGTTATCAAAATTTGCGCACTACCATCCTTGATTTAGAAAAGCACGGTCATTTGGTTCGGATCCGCGAAGAAGTGGATCCGAATCTTGAAATGGCGGCCATTCACCGGGCGGTTTTCCAAGCACAGGGGCCCGCAATCTTCTTTGAAAGAGTGAAGGGGAGCCCTTTTCCTGCAGTCTCCAATCTTTTTGGCACGGTCGAACGTGCGAAATTTATTTTTCGCCGCACCTGGCAACCAGTCTGCGATTTGGTCCGGGCCAAAGGGGATCCTCTCGATATTCTGCGTCGTCCTTTTCATTATTGGAGAACACCGCTTACGGCTCTAACGGCTCTTCCTCGCCGTGTCTATGGCGGAGCGGTATTTCACGACACGACATCGCTCGATCAACTTCCTCAAATCAAATGCTGGCCCGATGATGGCGGTCCGTTTATTCTTCTTCCACAAGTTTATACGGAGGATCCAGAAAAGCCCGGGCCTTGGAATTCCAATTTGGGTATGTACCGCATCCAACTTTCTGGCAATGAGTACGCATTTGGCAAAGAAATCGGACTGCATTATCAGATCCGGCGAGATATCGGAATTCATCACACCAAAGCGCAGACAAGGGGAGAGCCGCTTCGTGTCAGTGTCTTTGTGGGCGGGCCTTTGGCGCACAGTTTTGCGGCCGTCATGTATTTGCCGGAAGGTCTCTCGGAACTGCACTTGGCCGGAGCACTTACGGGCCGGGCTTTTCGATATGCGAAAAAAGACGGATTTACGATTTCAGCCGATGCAGATTTTTGTATCACGGGATGGATTGATCCACAGGCCACTAAACCGGAGGGTCCCTTTGGTGATCATTTAGGATATTACAGTCTGAAGCATCCCTTTCCTTTTATGCGGGTTGAAAAAATTTATCATCGAAAAGATGCGGTATGGCCGTTTACAGTGGTGGGTCGGCCGCCTCAGGAAGATTCGGTCTTCGGCCAATTGGTGCAGGAGATGGCTGGACCTGTGATTTCCCGGGAGATTCCGGGTATTAAGGAAGTGCATGCGGTGGATGCAAGCGGAGTTCATCCCTTGCTGCTTGCGATTGGTCATGAGCGGTATGCTCCTTATCAGGAAAGGGAGCCGCGAGAGATCTTAAAAGGCGCGAATGCACTTTTAGGATACGGACCCTGCGCTTTAGCGAAATATGTTTTGATTGCCGCACACGAAGACGACCCTAAACTGAGTACGCGGGATATCCTCGGGTTTTTCCGCCATCTTTTGGAGCGTGTGGATTTTCGCCGCGATCTTCATTTTCAAACTCGCACGACCATGGACACGCTGGATTATACCGGAGGCGCCTTGAATGCAGGATCCAAAGTAGTGATCGCTGCAGCTGGAAAAAAAATCCGAGATTTGATGCCGGCTTTTCCAAGCGACATTCGCCTGCCTGAGGGATATGAGCGTCCTCGCATGGTAATGCCGGGGATTGCGGCGGTTCGGGCTCCGAAATTTTCTTCCTATGACGAGGAACAGGTTCGAATGGATCTTTTGGCTAAGTTTCTGGAGCCTCAGCGCGCTTTTCATCAGCTTCCGCTCATTCTTTTGGTGGATGACAGTGAATTTGTTTCGTCCAGTTTTCAGAATTTCCTTTGGGTGACTTTTACCCGTTCCAATCCCTCGCATGATCTTTACGGCGTGGGGAGTTTTCAAAAATTCAAACACTGGGGATGTGACGGTCCTCTCCTGATCGATGCGCGGATCAAACCGCACCATGCTCCGGTCCTGGAAGAGGATCCAAAGATTTTGGAACGAATCAAGGCTTTGGCCGGTCCCTCCGGCCCACTCCACGGTATCATTTAACGGTGTCACCTTGTCATGGTTGGATGCTGCAGGATTCTCATGGATTGAAAATGAGGTTGGGAAATTCTCCTTCAGAATCGCTCGACCCGCAGGGATAGATTCTGGATGGTGCGGATCTCGCTCCACTTCACCTCGGATTTCCCATTCCATCGGAAATCCGGGCTCAGAGGTTCTTTCGGAGAATTTTCCAACCTCTTGTAAATTTGCAGATGATTTCGATGTGTCAGAAGGGGAGCTCTGGAGCCGCCCTTTCGATGGAATGGAAAGGGCGTGCGGAAGCGCAGTGAGGAGCGCTCAAACCGGAGTCTATATTTGCGCTCCGAGCGGTCCTCGCAGGACACAGCGGAAGCATCTGCTAGAAATGAGAAAACCCTTATTTTTGAACTTTTTTGAGAAAGTTGACAAAAGTAAAGGGTGTATATACACTATTATTTACAGTTAGTTATTGTATATACATCATTTAAACCACCCTTGGGGGCAGCATGGGTCTGAAAAGAAAAGTCAAAAAAACGAAGACTCAGCCGCAAGCACCTGCCGCTGAAAGCCGTTTGATTTCCATCCGCATGCCGGAAGCCATGATTGACCAGCTCCGTAAACGTGCCACCCGCGAGGGGAATGTGGCTTACCAAAAACTGATCAAGAATTTTGTGGCTGAAGGGCTGGCTGAAAATGGGACCGCCAATATTGCCGGATCCAAGAATCAGATTAAAACATCCGCGAAAAGCTCTGAGATGACCCAGGAGGCCCTGGCCCGTATCGGCACTCCCTATGTTCAGAAAAATGACATCAAGCGCGTCAAAGCTCCTCACCAGCAGCGGCATAAGGAGACAGTGATTGCTCAGGACATTGAGCGTCTGGCCAAACGTTTAGCGCCGTATTACAAGAACTTTGCCGGCAAACGATTTTTGATTACCGGTGCTTTTGGATTTTTAGGCAAGTACATGGTCCATCTTCTTCGGTATTTAAATGATGAAGTTCTCAAGGAAAAAACCACGGCGCTTTTGCTGGATAATTTCGTGACGGGATACGAACAATTGGTGGGTCTTGATAAACATCTTCAGTTCATCCGCCATGACGTGATCCAGCCTTTTGATACCGATCTGGATGTGGACTACATTCTTCATATGGCAGGGATTGCTTCGCCGGTTTACTACACCAAGTATCCAATTGAAACCATGGATGTGGGAACTGTGGGGACTCGTCTCATGCTTGAGTTGGCGGTTCGAAAAAATGTTAAAAGCTTTCTTTTTACGAGCTCCAGTGAAGTTTATGGTGATCCGGATTCACGTCATGTCCCGACCACGGAAGATTATAATGGAAACGTGTCGGTGAATGGTCCGCGTTCCTGCTACGATGAATCGAAGCGATTTGGTGAAACCATGTGCATGGCTTTTCACCGGGTTTACAATTTGCCGGTCAAAATAGTCCGTCCATTTAACGTCTACGGTCCGGGAATTCGTCCGGATGATTTTCGCGTGCTTCCGAACTTTATTGAACACGCGCTTCGCCGTGAGCCGCTTCCGATTCACGGAGATGGGCGTAATACACGATCCTTTTGTTATATCTCAGATTCCATCGAAGCCATTTTTAGAATTCTCTTCAGTGATGCCGAAGGCGAGGCTTTTAATGTGGGAAATCCGGGGCCGGAACTTTCGGTAACGGAGTTGGCTCATAAAGTGGCTGAAGTCATGCCGTATCCTCTGAAAATTGTAAATATTGATCCACCGCATGCGGTCTATGCCAGTTCGGATCCCAAGCGCCGGTGTCCGGATATTTCCAAATTGACGCGCATCACGGGATTTGAACCCCAGATTTCGCTCAAAGAAGGACTCAAGCGAACCATTCGCTGGTTCTCCGAAAGAGCCTAAAAAGTAAGGTATCAGATAACAGATTACAGATACCAGATAGCAAAAAACCAAAAGGAGTTGTGATGGAAACGTTAAAACATATTGGCCCTGCCGTAACGGATGCGCGCGGAGAAATTCATAATCTTTTTGAGGGAAGGATCGAACACATTGCGTTGATCACCTCCAAAAAAGGAACGGTGCGAGCCAATCATTATCACAAGCAGGATCATCAGTATATTTATCTGGTGAGTGGTGCATTCAACAGCCATTCCGTGGACACGCGGGACACGAAAAAACGCCTGGTTCTTAAAGTGAAGCCAGGGGATCTGGTGGAAACACCTGCTTTGATTGCGCACGCTCAGGAATTTACCGAAGATTCTGTTTTCCTTGCGCTCACGACCCGTCAGCGTGAACAGGGAAAATATGAGGATGACACGATTGCTTATCCGGTCATTGAAGGATATCTGAATCCCAAACTTCAGCAAGCCAAAGTGAACTAAAGGTTCATGTTAAATCCCAAAAACCAAAATCCAAATTCCAAGCAAACTCCAAAAATCAAACTCCAAAGCCTGAAACTTTGGGGGTTGAAAATTGGAAGTTGTGATTTGTTTGGTGTTTGGGATGTGGGGTTTGGAATTTTAGATTTTGATGAGGCTCACTGATGAATCGCATCATCCTGATTACCGGTGCTTCGCGCGGTTTGGGGCTTGCTCTGGCGGAAAAGTTTATTTCAGCCGGGGATACGGTGTATGGAGTGAGCCGGACCCGTAAGCATTGGAAGGACATTCCGGATTCTTTGATCGATAGCGGCCGTTTTCATCTATCGACACTCGATCTTTCCTTAGAATCCGAGATCCAGAAATGGCTTCAAGGTATTTCAAAGAAAAAAAAACAGATTGATCTCGTCATCAATAATGCTGGCATCGGAACGCGGCTTGCCCCGGTTGAGAAAATATCTCGCAGGGAGCTTCAAAAATCTTTTGAGCAAAATTTATTCAGCGCTTTTTTTGTGTCGAAGCATGCCCTGCCGATTTTAAAAAAACAGAAGCAGGGAACAATTTTTAATGTGTCGTCTATGGCGGGAGTCCGCTCCGTTCCCCGTCTTTTTTCTTATTCGGCCGCTAAGTTTGGACTCCTTGCCCTTTCTCAGGCTGTGGCCAAAGAAAATGCGGATTGGCCGGTTAAGTGTATTACGATCTGCCCGGGGGGGATGAATACGACCATGCGCTCCGATCTTTTTGGGAAAGACGATGCGGCCAAGCAGCAGAGCCCGGAATTTGTGGCGGATATCATCTTTCAAATCGCTCAAAACAAAATCAAGGTGGAATCCGGGGGTCATATTGTCATTCGCCATGGTCAAATTACCGGAATCTTTCCGCCGCCTGGAGCTTAAAATATAAATCCGAAATCCTAAGCACGAAATCCGAAACAAATTCAAAAATTAAATATCAAATGTTTTAAACATTCGAATTTTAGTATTCGAAATTGTTTCGAATTTCGTATTTCGAGATTCGAATTTAAAAAGGTGTTTATGGAATACGACCTTTATAAAAAAAAGAATTGCCGATACTGTGAGGCGCCGCTGCCGGGTGCTTTTCTGGAGCTTGGCGCGCAGCCTTTGGCGAATAATCTGCTATCCAAGGATGAACTTGCGCGAGAGCCTTTTCAGTGCCCTTTGAGTCTGGTCTTTTGTCCCAAGTGTTTCTTAGTCCAACTTTCCCATGTGGTTCCTCCGGAGAAAATGTTTTCGCATTATCTTTATGTAAGTTCGACCACGCAAACTTTCCGCGATCATTTTGCCGCCTATGCCCGGACGCTGAAAAATAAGCTGATCTCCTCGATCGAAAAACCCTTGGCGGTGGACATTGGAAGTAACGATGGTTTGCTGGTTTCTTGCTATATGAAGGAAGGATTCCGATCTCTTGGTGTGGACCCGGCAAAAAATCTGGCGGATGAAGCAAATCAAAAAGGTTTTAAGACTCTGAATCGTTTTTTTGATGCGAACTGCGTGGAGGAGATTTTAAAGACTGAAGGTCCGGCACACGTGGTGAGCGGTAACAATGTTTTTGCTCACATCGATGATATTGCCAGTGTCTGCCGAAATGTTCACACCCTTTTGGCGGATGAGGGCGTTTTCGTGATTGAATTTCCTTACCTGCTGACCATGCTCGACACTCTCGTTTTTGACATGATTTATCACGAGCATCTTTCTTTCATCGGGGTCTTGCCGCTCCAGTCGTTGATGCGGCGATTTGGATTTGAGATTTTCGATATTGAAAAAGTTTCTTCCCACGGTGGATCGCTTCGCGTTTTTATCGGAAAGAAGAACGGACCTTATCGCCGCCAGCCCGTTGTGGATGAGTTGATTCATCTCGAAAAAAGCAGGGGATGCGACCGTTTGCCGGTGTATCAGAAATTTGCGGATGAGGTCATGCTGGTCAAAAAACATTTTACGGCTCTGATGAAAGAACTGAAGGCTGCCGGTAAATCGATTGTAGGCTACGGAGCGCCGGCCAAGGCGAGTACCATCGCGAATTTTTACAACCTCACGCCGCGCGAGATTGATTATGTTGTGGATGATAATCCGCTGAAGCAGGGGATGTACATTCCCGGGGCTAAAATTCCGATTCGTCCCAGCTCAGAGCTGCTCGCGAAACCCTCGGATTATGTGGTGATTTTTGCCTGGAATTTTGCAAAGGAAATCCTGTCAAAATTAAGCGGCCTTCAATCCCGTGGTACAAAATTCCTGATTCCGCTCATCGGTCCTGAGCATTTTCATGCCACGCCCCCTGCAGGATCCCCTAGGGAAGCGTTCTTTCTCTAAATATTTCCGGCGCTTCACAGCTTTTTACCCTATTTGATAACAATCCATAGCAGGGTCGTCATCGATCGACTTATTCATAAATGCATGATTCCCATCAAAAAATAATCTTTTGGGCTCTTGAGACTCGCTCAGGCATGTGGTACCTTTTCGCATGCTTTTTCTCTCTACAATAAGGACTTCTCCTGAATGAACTCAAAATATCTTAAAGGCTTCCGCCGGATCATTGCGGCCGTGGTGTCTCTTTCCTTAATAGTTCCGTCTCCGGCATATGCTTTACGTTTCCCCAGCTTAAAAACGGAAACCCCCGGCACTCAAAAAAATCGCGCCGAACTACGTCAGGATCTTGAAGGTTTAGGAATCAAGGTGCTGCCTTCTGAGATGCGGCAACCGCCTGCGGATCGCAGCTTGCAGATAGCAGATGTCAGCGGGCGAAAAGTAAGCGTGCCAGTACGCCCGTCAGCCAGTGCACCAGTGTCTGAACAGTCAGCAAGCATGCAGGCTCACAGGTTCACGGACCCACGGGCTCACGCAAAGCGATCCGTCCCACCCGCAAAAAATCTAGGGGACGGTCTGGTTCGACAAGCTCACCACCATCCCGAGCAAAGTAGAGGGGCTGAGCGAAGTCGAAGGGCCGAAGTGCGGGAAATAAGTGCATCAGTACGCCAGTCAGCCAGTGAGCCAGAGTTTGAACAATTAGCAAGCGTACAGGCTCACGGGTTCACGGGCTCACGGGCTAACTCAGAGCGCTCCGAAGTGCGACAACCAAATCCAGATCACAGCCTTTGGTCCTACGGATCGATAGACCCGGAGGGATCTCAGATAGGCAAAACTGGCGGCTTGTCGCGCCGCAAAGCAATTTTCCGCATAGCAACCGCAACAGCGTTTGCAGCTGTGTCTTCAGGCTTCCCCTTATCTGCTCCGGCGGGTATTGAGCGTGTAGTTTATGATGAAAAAGAACTCAAAGAACATTTGAAGGACCTCATAGATCAACTTAATAATCCTCAAAGTCATGCAGATGTCATTGATCAGATGATGAAAATACCAGATCCAATAGGGGCTCTCTTATTAGAGGCTTTGGAAGCACGGAAAGAAATTAATGTCCGTATCGGACTTCTTAAGACTTTAGGGCGATTAGGAGAAACTAGGGCGATGTCCTATGCAGAACAATTTCTTGAAGGATTTCCCAGTACAGATATGAAAACGAATCAACACTTTAAAGAAGCAGGGGAGGAATATTTTAGGATATTAGGTGCTAGAGCCATTTCAGGATTTTTGCGCATGCTAAAATCTTCCAAAGAAGAGACCGCTTTTTTTGCAGTGAATCAACTGGGTCAATTTGATCGACCAGAATTAATTAATCCACTTGTTGATGTGTTTCTCGATCCGGGAATATTTCCTCGGATCCGGGGTATTGCGGCGCTGATACTTGGAGAAAAAGGAAAAGAGAATCAGGCCGAATTTCTGACGGATTTATTTCTAAAAGAAGCGCCTAGCGCTGATGAATATTTACTTGAATACATCTTGCGTGCTTTGGGCGAAATAGGTTCCCCAAGAGCTGCAGACTTTCTCCTTGCCACAGCTCAAAGTGCACACCTGCAAGCTCGCAAAGTTGCTTTAACTCAACTTCAGTGGATCTCAGATCCGCGGATTGGACCAGCACTCATAGATACTTTAGAGCGTCTGCCTCTTACTGAAATCGAATATCGAGCCGGGATTATGCAGGTGCTGGGGGCTCGCAAGGTCAAGCAAGCGCTTCCACGGCTCCTTTTATCCTTGAAGGAAAATGATCTGGTGATTCGTAAAAATGCGCTTCAAGCCCTTTGCCAAATTCAGGAGCCATCATCGGGTGAAGTGCTTTATCAGGAATTCTCAACTATTGCGCCAACAACAGCAGAAAATATAGAGCTGTTGAAAATTCTTGGCATAGCTTTGGGTAAGATGAAGATTAAGAAGGCCTTTTCTAAAATGGTTCAACTTCTGGATCGTGATCCGGAAAATTTTTGTAACTTTTTTAGTCCTCTAGTGGAGTTCGATGCGCTTGGAGCTTTTCCTGTTTTAGAAAAAGCTGCCCGGAACCTGTGGGTGAATTTGTATGCAAAGGAAAGTGCGATTCTTGCTCTGGGAAGGATTCCGGACGAGCGTGCCTTAAAATTACTTCTCACCTTATTGAGATACCGCAGTGTCAAAGAAATGAAAGTGGTGCGGGATGCATTATCCCTTTTACCTAAAGAAATTATTTCAAAAGTGGTTCTTCAGATATTTGATAGTCAGTTGCATGATGTAGCATTGAAAGCCCTTCAAATCATTCATCATAAGGATGAGGGATTGGTGCTGAATGAGATCATCGAGCTATTACAAAAAAGAAAATCTGAAAATGGGTTGAAATCGAAGGAGGCCGAGGGTTTAAAATTACTTGAGCAATGCCGAACGCTTGAAATCTTTCATCCCTTTCGTTATGGCTTCGGAGCTAAAGGATTTTCTCTGCTTAAAGAATTAATCCGAAATAGGGTGCGGGCTCATCCTGATCGGCGTCCTTTGGCTATTTGTATTTATCCTACCAATGATTGGAACGGAGCATTTTCTAATACACAGTCCCTCGAAGCACTGATTAGCGCAGGTTATCGAGTTATGTTTTATGAAGCTTCGACAGTCCATGATGTCATTCGATCGATTCAAGAGGCTGCAAAGGGTCAGAAAGCATCTGTTGTGGTGGTCGGGGGGCATGGAAATCCACACGCCATTTCATTGGGCGCCGAAGATCCTAGGATCACTGAAGTCACGGACAGGGAACGGGATCATCAGATAAGTTTACGGCATCGAGAAATCTTGATCCAATCAGGCATCGGCAGTCTTTTAGAGGATGGCGGGCATATTATTTTGGAAAGCTGTTCTACGGGTCAAGGAAGAGACAAGAGTCTCAATATCGCCAATATGTTTAGAGACATTTTCCGCAGAGCTGCGGCCATCTGGTCACCCGTAAATTCCACCTCTATTAATAAGCTGCAATTTGATAAAAAGAAAAAAATTCAACGAGTCATTTATGATGACGCCGAGCCTGAGTACCGAGCATTCCTTGACTTACATCTATTCCAACCGATTCGATCGCTCGTGGGGCCTTTGCTTGCTTCTCTCAGTACGGATCAACACAATCGCTCCGAAGTACGGGAAAAGGCGGTACACAGTACAAAGTCTTCAGTCCTCAGGGTGCCAGTTGCCAGTGTGCCAGAGTCTGAACAATTAGCAAACATACAGGCTCACAGGTTCACTGGCCCACGGGTTAACTCAGAGCGCTCTGAGGTGCGGGAAATTAGTGTGCCAGTACGCCCGTCAGCCAGTGCACCAGTGTCTGAACAGTCAGCAAGCATACAGGCTCACGGGCTTACTGGCCCACGGGCTAACTCAAAGCGCTCCGTCCCACCCGCAAAAAATCAAGGGGACGGCACTCGAAGACGTGCCGAAGTCCGCCAGCCCGGTTGGGCTGGCAAGACTGATGGCTCGCCTCTGGAAGAGGCGGCCGAAGTGCGGACGGCGGTTTCGCGCCGTATCCAGTTTAGATCTGTCCGAGGTTCGGAATCTGTTTTAATGCCGGAACGGGCAAATACCGCTGTGGTGCTGAACCAAGTGATTTTTTTTGGGAAAGATTATGATGCCGTTCTTTCCTTCGGACCTCGCGGCCCGCGCGGCTTGAGAGCCTCACTCACGTATAGTGATTCTGCTCAAAGAGGTGTGTCGATGCGCCTTAAAGCCTCTTGGCCTGGTCATCCCCAAGTCTCTAGTTTTGAAGTGCACGGACAGAAGGTCAATATAGAATGGATTCGCTCTCGTCGAAACCCCTACGCAAAATTCTTCAATATAGATGCCGGTAATCTGCCTTACATAGTTGGCCATTCGTATGAGCAGGACTCATTAAGAGACGCCGCGCGAACGCAAAGGGCCGAAGTGCGAAGCGATTCAAGTATTGTTCAGCGAGCTGCTTCGTTGTCGGAAGAATTAAAGGGGGTTCAGTGGTGGACTTGGGATCAATTGTCAGAGATGCAGAAAGCTTTTCCTGATCCTTATATAAAACAACGGGTAAGACGTGTGGACCTCAAATTGAAGCAGCCCAATCCTCGAGATCAAGGCGCTCCCGAGGTTGAGAACAAAGTGATGCTTCGTTGGGCAAAAAACAGAAAACAGATGACCCTTATTTCCGATATACAGGTTCCGGTAGAGAATCGAGAATCCGATCGTGATCATTGGAGAAAGCGCATTTATTTGCGGCTCAATCCCAACAGTCATCGGTTTTCTCATCTTTGGCGGTACAAAACATATGAACCTAAGGTCGAAGAAGGACATTTCCGAGGATTGAGTTCGGATCAACTCGAGGCTATTGGAATCAACCGGGAGAAACAAGAATTTTATCTACGTTTTCATCTTTCAGGCACTCCTCAGGAACAACAAATTCAATTGCTCAATCTTCGGCTGCTTGCTAATGATGAAATTTTTGGGGCGGGACATTTGACCGCGATTGTGACAGCGGGGGGAGTTGGACCGCAAGAAATTCTGCCTCTTAAAGGCTCCAAAGTCCTTTCTATCAAAAGAGAATATTTAAGGGAATTCTTAAGAAATGATTCAGATGCCATTTATAAAGACATGGAAGTCTTTCGCCCGCGTGCCGAAGTGCGGGGATTTGATGATTTGGTAGACGAAGGACCTCTCTGGTCTTCGGTAAAATCCAGCGGGGTGGAAGCTGGAGGCATCATTGATACCACAGCGGAGACAGGGGCTGCGGATGAGGCGGCAAAACGGACGGGTAACTTTCGGAGAGTTCGTGATGAATCCATGCCAACTTTCTACGGCAGTCTTCTTCGCCAGGATGAATATTTAAATCGTTCCGAAGTTCGTTTGAAAGTCGCGACGTCTTCAGTGGCGGCGCATGCGATGAGTATTACGGGGCTGACGGCAGGAACGGACGATTTTTATGTGGTCAGTTCCGGAGCAATTGAAAAGGGAATGATCCCCGTGGGGGGCGCGCTCAAACTTTCCATGATTGCGATCGCCAGTCGATCAGAACTTCGCGAAGCCATTCAGCATTACAATTTATATTTGAGGCCGGACGGAGCGCCGGAGGTTCTCATGGCGGAATCGGCGCGTCAGGCCGTGGACATGGCGCGGAGCGAAATCCGAAGGCTTCAGGCAGCCGGAAAAATTTCGTTCCGGGCAAAGACTTTTGGGCTCATCATGGATTTAACAACCGTTGATGCGGATGAACTCAGGAGAATCCTTCCGGACGCCTATGTGAATATCCTTGAGCCCATGCTGGAACGAATGGCAGGCATCGTGGGAATGGTCTCGCAAAAACTCGCCGAATGGCGCGCGCAGTTTAAAGCTGTGAGCGCATCGGCATAAAAATCCTCAAACAGGGACGAGTAGGCTGAAGGCAGTTGGCCGTAGGCGGTAGTGATCGATCCGGATTTTATTTTCGACCTTCTTTTGCCTACTGCTTACAGCCTACGATTTTCTTTAGGTCGTATTTTTGTCACACTTCTGTGTCAGATTTTCTCAATAAAAACATTGTTGCGTCTCCCTCATTTTTCTTTCTCCTTGCAAATCAATAAGTTGCATCCAAATTAAAATCTGGCACGGCGTTTGAATAACTTTGGGCAGGACTTAAAAATAACCAAACAATATCAAGGAGGCTACTATGTATCTCATTAAAAGAAATTCTCAAAACTACTCGGATCCTTTTAATTTGCTCGCCGATCTTCAGGAAGATTTTAACCGGATCTTCTCAGGCTCGCTCAGGCGTGTCCGAGATCAGGAAGGAGTTTCCGGATTCTTTGCGCCGGATATCGAACTGAGTGAAGATTCGAGTCAATATGTGCTCAAAGCAGATTTACCCGGAGTCAGCAAAGACGAAGTCTCGCTGAATTTCACGGGCAATGTGCTTGAGATCAAGGGATCACGAAAAGTGGAGCGCGAGCGAAAAGAGAAGGGGATCTATCATTCGGAATGCCGTTACGGGAGTTTTCAGAGAGTCATTGAATTCCCGACCGAAGTCCAATCGGACAAGGCCAAGGCAACCTATAAGGATGGGGTCCTTGAGCTTGTGGTCCCCAAAAGTGAGAGCGCCAAACCCAAACAGATTCAAATTGATGTAAAGTAATCCCAAAAGGGGACAGGCTACTTTTCTTCAAAAGTAGCCTGTCCCCCTTTTGCTTGGGTTGAAAAGCACGCCAGAAAAGATTAAAATGCCCACCTCTTGATCTTACCAACCGGCTAGCACTAGAAGGATGTTTTATGAATACCGCAACTCAGCAACGAGTCTATAACTTCAACCCTGGACCCGCAGCGCTTCCGCTTTCTGTTTTGGAAAAAATGCAGGAAGAGCTCCTCAATTACCGAGGCACCGGCATGTCGGTCATGGAAATGACTCACCGATCCAAGGAATTTGAAGCGATCCTGGAAAGTTCGAAGACTCTGATGCGTCAACTTCTGAATATCCCGGAGAATTATGAAATCCTCTGGCTTCAGGGCGGGGCACGGCTCCAATTTGCCATGATTCCCATGAATCTTTATATTGAGGGAAAGCCGGTTGATATGATTCATACCGGAGAATGGTCCAAGCAGGCCATCGCAGAACTCAAAAAAGTTGCAACCTATCGGCTTGCGGGAACCAGCGAGCCAGAGAAATTTACCCGCCTTCCGGATCCTTCTGAAATTAAATTTAATCCCGATGCCTCGTATGTCCATTTGGTTTCCAATAATACGATTTATGGAAGTCAGTGGAAGCAGTATCCGGACACAGGAAATGTTCCTCTTGTCGGGGATATGACCTCGGATATTTTATCGCGCCCCATTGATGTGAGCCGTTTTGGACTTATTTTTGCCAGTGCGCAAAAAAATCTTGGAATCGCAGGAGTCACTTGCGTCATCATTCGCAAGGATTTGCTCGGCCGCTCTAAAGATAATTTGCCGGTCATGCTCCACTACGGTGAACAGGTAAAAGGAAATTCTCTGGTCAATACGTGCCCGACCTTTGCGATTTATGCGGCAAATCTTGTCTGCGAATGGCTGCGGGATCAGGGTGGTGTGGCAGTGATTCAGAAGATCAATGAAGAAAAGGCCCGCATGCTTTACGAATTGATTGATGCAAGTGGGCTTTATCAATGTCCCGTAAGAAAACAAGACCGGTCCGTAATGAATGTGGTCTTTACTTTGAAAAAAGGCGGCGAAGAGCTTGAAAAAGTGTTTTTATCAGAGGCTAAAAAACGCTCGCTCGCAGGTTTGAAAGGTCACCGTTCTGTGGGGGGATTCCGCGCCTCGATTTACAATGCCATGCCGCTTGAAGGCGTGAAGGCGCTGGCAGAATTCATGAAAGATTTTGACCGGAAAAACGCCTAACTGAGTCGGAGTATTGATTCATGCCGGGAGTCTCTCGCGGAATTCGGAAAATTGTCTGTATCCTGATTCTTGGGCTGGGACTAGGAGGATCGAACCGAATGGTTTTTGCCGATCATCCGGCGTATGTGGCGGGGCAGTTTTATCCGGATAATCCGTTGGAGCTAAAGGCCGAAGTCCAAGGATTTCTCACGGGAGCTGAAGCGCCCAAAGGATTTTCTCCGGCCATTCTCATGGTGCCTCATGCTGGGTACATTTATTCCGGCGCTGTTGCCGGCCATGCGTTTCATCAGATTCAAGGAAAAAACTATCCGCTTGTCATCTTGATTGCTGTGGCCCATCGCTATCCTGTGTCCGGTGCTGCGACTCAAATAGAGGGCGCATTTCATACTCCGCTTGGCGCGGTTTCTGTGGATACTCAGGCGGTCCGGCGTTTGATGGAGCTTTCGCCTTCCGTGACCGAACTTCCCGGCGCTTTTTATCAAGAGCATTCTTTGGAAGTTGAACTTCCATTTCTTCAAGTAGCGCTCGACCAATTTAAAATTGTTCCGTTGCTCATGACTCGCCCGGATCTCGCGAGTGCGCAGGATGTGGGCGATGCCGTGGCAGCTCTGGTTCAGGAAAAAGCAAAACAAGGCATCCGCACCTTAATTGTAGTCTCCTCCGATTTCGCTCATTATCCCAAAGTAGAGGATGCAAAAAAGTCTGATCTCAAAATGGTGGATGAAATTCTTAAGGTGAGCCCTGAAGGCCTTCACGAGACTTCTCTTGATTTGATGCGACAGGGAATTCCTAATCTGGAAACAACGGCCTGCGGTGAAGCCGGACTTTTGGCTGGACTTTATGCCGCGCGTTCGCTGGGGGAGCTCAAGCCTGAGCTTTTGCAGCACGCTACCTCGGCCGAGAGTTCTGAAGGAAGCGCGGACCGGACGGTGGGATATGCATCCGTGGTTTTTTATCAAAAAGATTCAGCGGCTTTGATACCTCAGAAAGCTGTGGAAACTCCTGCATTGAAGCTTAGTGATGAAGATAAGAAAAAACTCCTTCAGTTGGCCCGGAAATCTGTGGAAGATCACGTGCTCTCAAAAAAGAAGGGGAATCAAAAAGGTTTTGAAGATTTGCAATTTCGGATTCCTAAGGCGGTTTTTGTCACCCTGACCAAACATGGAGAACTTCGCGGCTGTATCGGAACTTTGGTGTCTCAAATGCCTCTGGTTCAAGCGGTTCAAAACTATGCAGTTCTTGCGGCAACCGAAGATCCTCGGTTTTCACCGGTGAATGCTGCGGAGCTCAAAGAATTGAGCTATGAGATTTCGATATTGACCGAGGCCGTTAAAGTGAAAGATGCGGCATCCATTCGCCCGAAAATTGATGGCGTCATTTTAACGCGTGGACCTCGTCAGGGAGTTTTTCTGCCGCAGGTTTGGGAGGAGACCGGATGGACGAAAGAAGAATTTCTTAGCCAGCTTGCTAGTCAGAAAGCAGGCCTGCCGAGAGATGCTTGGCAGGATCCAAAGACCGAGCTTTTTGTTTTCCAAGTCGAGGCGTTTAGCGAGAATAACAGATAGTTCTCGCAAATCCCAAAATCCAAATACCAAATTCCAAAAAAATCTTAAATTCTTATTTAAAATTTGGAGTTTGTGATTTGTTTGGGATTTAGGTCTTGGAATTTGGATTTTAAAAGATGGATGACTTTTTTGAGTTTACGCGAGAGCTAATTTGTCGAGTTGGCGGCGGATTAGAATATAGCTTCCAATTCCGAAACACGCCCCGCCCATATTGCACATCGCATCCCAGAAATCAGCAACCCGTCCTGGACATTCCAATTGAAGCATTTCCGTGATAAAGCTCCAGAGAGCAATGAAGAAAAGGGTATAGAGGAGGGTCTGACGGAACAGGATAAATTTTCGGGTCAGTGTTGCATAAACGAGAAATCCTAAGATGGCATACCCGATGACGTGCCCTGCATTAAAGGGGAGCGGAATGGGAAGATGATCCCGGAAAAAAGACGGCGGCAGCATGGCGAGCCATGTTAGAACTCCTGACCAACCCGCTGAGAGTATGAGCAATCCCGAGTGAATTTGACCTTGTTTATTCAGCATAGAACTCTAACTAACAACCTTTCTTCGGTCCAAATAAGACCTTTTATAAAGTTCAGCAGTGTACGCTTTTGGGCCGTGAATGCAAGAAAAAAAACAAAGAGTTTTTTTAAAAAAATAGGGGAAAATATTCAGGCATTCTGCGATCTTGATTGAATCCGATTATGTGATGTAACTCATTTGTTTATATAGAGATTTGGGTGTATCGACAGGGCATTCTAATTGCGGTATACTGAATCTCAATCAATCATATTTTATTTCCAATAGGATGAATGATGGCGGATCAGCCTCTCAAAAAATCTCCCGTTGAGCTTGAAAAATTGGCAAGCAGCCATTTGCGCGGAACCATTGCAGAACAGATCGCTGCTGAGACCACGCATTTCAAGGATTCTGAGCACAATCTTCTTAAGTGTCATGGAATGTATCAGCAGGACGACCGGGATTTGCGTCAAGATCTTCTGAAACAAAAAAAGGAGAAGGCGTATAGTCTGATGGTCCGGGCCAAAATTCCGGGTGGGCGGTTGAAGCCGAATCAATATTTAGCGTTGGATGAGCTTGCCGACCGATATGGAAATGGAACGATGCGAATTACGACTCGCCAAGGGATTCAGTTTCATGGCGTTTTAAAGAAAAACGTCAAATCCCATATCCAAAAAATTAATCAAGCCCTTCTGACGACGTTTGGCGCCTGCGGCGATGTTGTTCGAAATGTTTGTTCATGTCCGGCGCCTCTTGCGGATCGCCATTTGATCCAAATTCATGATCTTGCTCAAAAAATATCAGATCGATATCTGCCCCAGACAAACGCCTACCATGAAATCTGGATGGACGACGAAAAGGTTTCGGCGGAGCAGGAAAAAGAAACGATTTACGGCGAAGCTTATCTGCCTCGAAAATTTAAACTTGCGATTGCCTATCCGGGTGATAACTGTGTGGATATTTATACGCACGACATTGGAATTATTCCAACGATCCGCACAGGAAGCATTTCCGGATTTAATTTGGTGGTGGGAGGCGGGATGGGGAAGACCCATAATATTGCAGAAACCTATCCGCTTCTTGCCAAGCCGTATGGATTTGTTCCTGCAAATCAGTTATTTGATTTTCTGGATGCGATCATTAAGGTTCAGCGTGATTTTGGAAATCGATCAAACCGGAAGCGGGCCCGGCTGAAATATTTGATCGAAGAGCGTGGCATGGACTGGTTTATGGCTGAAACGGCTAAATTTACTGGAAAAAATCCGGAACCTTTTATTGAACAGGACTGGTCGAAGACGGATGATCATTTGGGCTGGCATGCCAACGGCCGTGGTTCTTTTTTCTTTGGTCTTTTTGTGGAAAATGGACGGATCAAAGATAAGCGCATCGCCAAAATCCGGAGCGGCATTCGCGATCTTGTTCGAAAGTATCAAACCGATGTCTATTTAACGCTGCATCAGAATATTTTATTGGACGGCATTCCGGAGTCTCAAAAAGCAGAGTTTGAGTCAGCGCTGAAAAAGGCCGGGCTCTTAACGGAAAAAGAAATCACGCCTTTGCTCCGCTGGTCCATGGCCTGCCCGGCTCTCCCAACTTGCGGATTGGCTATTACGGAAAGTGAGCGCGCGCTCCCGGGCATCATCCGCAGCCTTGAGAAAATCATGCTCGAGCTTGGGCTTGAACGTGAGACAATCAGTTTAAGAATGACCGGATGTCCGAATGGGTGCACGCGGCCCTATACGAGTGAGCTTGGAATTGTGGGCCAAACGGTGGGAAAATATGCCCTCTACGCAGGCGGTGATTTTGAAGGAAAGCGATTGAATCAAACTTATTTGAATCAGGTCAAAGCAGAAGATTTGATCGCTGAGCTTCGTAAGCTTTTTCAGGCCTTCAAAGCGCACCGGAAAAGTGCAGAGCGGTTTGGCGATTTTTGTCACCGGATCGGAATGGATCAACTCAGGGAATTTAGTCTTCAGTCGAGTTGAAAGATTGAAGGAGTTAGAGATGCTGCGGGAAATCAGCGTGCGAAATTTCGCCCTTATTAAAGAAGTGCGCCTGGATTTGTCCTCTTCTCTCGTAGTTTTGACCGGAGAAACCGGAGCCGGAAAATCCATTTTGATGGATGCCCTGCGGTTTGTCTTGGGAGAGCGCCTGGATACAATCCGCTACAGCCCGGATCAAGCTGCCGAATCCGCTACGTTCGTTGAAGCTGTGTTTGATACCGCAAAGATGCCTCGCTCTCGAGTCGAATCTTTCCAGGATTTTCTTGAAGAAGGCGATGCCCACCTGATCTTAAGAAGAGAAGTCTCCTCCGACGGCCGCTCCCGGGCCTGGATCAATGGCCGGTCGGTGAATGTTTCCCAGCTCCGCGGCTCGGCATCCGTACTCGTTGATATTCATGGTCAGTATGATCACCAACAGCTCCTCGATTCTGAAGTTCAACGAGATCTGTTGGACCGCTATGCAGACAACGAAGAGCTCTTAAAGCGTTATGCTCATGTTTTTGCGGAATTTCAAAATCTTCAGGCGCGCCGGCAAGAGATTGATTCTCTCCGTCAGAATCGGGAACGCGAAATGGATCTTCTCAAATATCAGATCGAAGAGATTGAGCGTGTGGATCCGAAAGAGAATGAAGAAGAAGATCTGCGCGAATCCCGCATGCGTCTTGTGAACGCGGAAAAATTAAGCGAATCCGCCCGGAAACTTCTTGCGGTATTAGATGGGGAGGAGACCTCAGTATCAGAGCTTTTGCGTGAGGCCTCGCGGGAATTGAGTTCGCTGGTCCGGCTTGATCCCGCCATGGCTTCCGAACAGGAAAAATTTCAAGACGGTCAGTTGCTTGTGGGAGAACTTATTCAGCGGCTCCGTACTTATGATGAAGAATTGTCTTTTGATGAATCTCGCCTCAATGAAATTCAGGAGCGTCTGGATCAGATCAAATTGCTGAAGAAGAAATACGGAAATAGCGTGGATGAAATCCGTGAATTCCTGGCCCGAAGCCAAGCGCGCTATGACGAACTTACGAATGCGGAAGTCTCACTTGCTGAAATGGATTTACAAATTCAGAAGCAGGAACCCGCGGTGGCGGCTCTTGTGGAATCTATCCGAGTGAAACGTAAAAAGGCAGCGGCTAAATTAATCGAAAATATTCAAAGAGAATTAAAGGAGCTTAGCCTTCCTCATGCCGGTTTGAATGTTCCTTGGAAAAAATGGATTGGAATTTATCAGGCGGAGACCGGATTGAATTCAAAACTTCGCTCAATCTCGGCCAAGCTCTGGCACCGCTTCGAAGCGTGGTTTCTGCGGGCGAAGTGTCTCGTTTGATGCTGGCCTTTAAACGGGTTCTCTCGAAAGCGGATCAGGTGCCGGTCCTGATCTTTGATGAAGTTGACGCAAATATCGGAGGACGTCTTGGTACGGTGATTGGTGAAAAGCTGCGTGACTTGGCTCGTGATCATCAGGTCCTTTTAATTACGCATCTTCCTCAGATTGCATCGTTTGCAGACCGGCATTACCGGGTCTCTAAAAAAATTCAAGCGGGCCGGACCAAAATTATTTATGAAGAGATCCAAGGGGCGGAGCGTGTCCGGGAGCTCTCTGAGATGATGAGCGGGAAAGAGGAGACGGAAATCTCCCGCAAACATGCAGAAGAAATGCTGGAAAGAGTCACGTCCCGAAGTTAGACAAAAACGGGTGAGCTCAAAAGGAGGAGTTCGATGGCAAAAAAAGCACTTCTCATTATGGCAGATGGATGTGAAGAAATTGAAACCGTGACCGTGATTGATGTTTTGCGCCGCGCCGGTGTTGAAGTCATTGTCGCAGGATTAAGTGCGAAAAATGTGACGGGTGCGAATGGAATTCGCTTTATCCCTGACACATCGGTAGATGCTGTCCAGGTAAATCACTTCGATATGGTGATTTTGCCGGGCGGCGGGCCGGGCGTGGAGCGGCTCCGCAAAGATTCCCGCGTGAGTCAGCTTTTAAAATTTGCGCATGCGGAGAACAAAAAAATTGCCGCAATTTGCGCGGCTCCTTTGGTGCTAGAAGATGCTGGACTTCTCAAGGGGAAAAAGGTGACAAGTTATCCGGGAACGCGCGGGGAATTGAAAACTCCGGAATATTCTACTGAAGCGGTGGTTGTTGACGGGGATTTGATCACGAGCCGGGCACCGGGTACGGCCATGAAATTTGCCGTCAAGCTTGTGGAGATTCTGGTGGGGAAAGAAAAATCAGACGAAGTCTCGCGGGCTACTTTAGCGTTTGATGCACGATAACTTCGATGCGGAATTCAGAGTGTAGAATGCGGACTCGCAAATTTTTATTATAAAAAGGTGCTTGAGCCTTCCCAACTGCCGCATTCAGAATTCTGCATTCCGAATTAAAAAAAACGGCGAGGCTCTTTCGAACCTCGCCGTTCTGCAATTTAACTCGCCTTGAGAGCTAAATTTAAAACTGAACCCCGTTATCCGGAAGCGGAACATCAATGGTGGTCGCCGGAAAAGTCACGGTGTGTAAAAGACCGCCTGTGGTAAAGATCACCGCATTGTAAAGACCTTTTCCGAGTCCGGTTCCGATATTATCCTGCTTGAAAGGCTGGGTGAGAAGTTCCGACCAACCGCCGAGCAGATTCTTCATTCCAAAATCTAATTTCGCTTTGGCCATATCGCCATAGCTGCCGCCTTGTTCTTTCCAAGGGCTGGCCGCCATTGCAGTTGCTGAGATCGCCATCATGGCAATCACAAAAATAGCCAAAAATTTAGCTGACTTTTTCATGAATCCTCCGAATTGAAAGGTCTCTGATGTTGCACTAAACACTATGAAAGTATCGGCCGCGCCTAGGAGAAGTTAAGTGCCGCATTAATTTCTCAGCTGCTTCTCGGCATCGACCACATCCCGGTTGATAAGCATGCGGGCGGTTTTGGCGGCTTCCTTAAGGGGGGGCGGGGAATAGGGATTTTGAATCAGTTCCCGCAGGAGTTGGATGACCATGCGAAGGTAGCGGACGATTTCCCCTTCATCGGTATCGGTGTATTCCATAAGCTCATCAAAAGGAATTTTATAGGCCCAGGCCTCAACAGCCGGAGAGAGATGAAAGTGACAGAGCCGAGTGTAGGGCTGGATACGGAAGCGGTTCTCAATTTTATAGATTTTTTTGGAATAAGCCCGAACCTCTTCTTCTAATTTTAAATGAGGCCGGGAGAGCCGGGGAATGCGCGCGCCTTTTCGAGGTTCATAAATAAGCGCGGCTAAAAGGACAACGAGACGATACGGATCCAGATGATCAAGGTATCCATCCTCATGCATCTCTGAAAGTAAAAGTTCATAGCCGAATACCGCGGAAGCAAATTCACCTTTGGGAGTCAGCTTATTGTGCTCGATATAACGGAGTTCTTTAAGAAGACGGATTCTTTGCTCAATCTGACTGACGGCCAGGCGATGCTCGCGGGCCTGAAACTGAAAATGGTGGAATGTGCGCGGATAAATAGAGATTAAATTTTCACCCAAATCCCGGTAGAGATTCAGCAGGGTTGCGTAAGTGGTATTCAGCTGACTTTCCACACCTTCGGGTTTCCCAAAAATAATTTTTTGAGCATCCGAATACGAGATGCTATGCGGATTGATACGTACATAAACAAAACCTTCGGGATCGAGTCCCCGGCGTCCGGCGCGTCCTGCCATTTGATAGAAATCCCGAGTAGTAAGCTGCCGAAAACCGGCCCCTGAATATTTTTCCAGTTCGTCCAGCACCACGGTGCGGGCCGGCATATTGATTCCAAGCGCAAAGGTCTCAGTCGTAAAAATGACCTTGATCAAGCGGCTTGTAAAAAGCTGCTCAATGATTTCCTTGAGTGTGGGGAGCATGCCTGCATGATGATAGGCAATGCCCTGCTCGATGAGCGGGCGCATGACCAGGGCAGAATTTTCAGCCGTAAGATCGTACTTTTCAAGAAGGGCCTGAAATTTATCGGCGATCATCACGCGTTCTTCCGAATTTAAGAAAGAATAAGGGCTGGCTTCGCCGGCAAGTTCCTCGGTGCGTCGTCTTCCAAAGGCAAAATAAATGAGGGGAAGGCGGTCTTTTTCCTGAAGATGAACCAGCAGTTGATCGAGCCGATTGGGCTTGGCTTTGGGAGCATGAAGTCCGCGGCGCCGCTCGCGCGGAGAAATTCGCCAACTATCACGTCCAAAGTAACCATGGCGAAAAAGAGTTTGCGGTTTGTCAAAAAACTGTCCCTGACATTGGTAATTTATATGAAGAGGAACCGGGCGTTTGCTTTCCATGATGACTTCGATGGGGCGGTTATGGATCTGGCGGATCCATTCAGCCAGTTGTTCTATGTTTGGAATCGTGGCGCTTAAGGCTAAAATGCGGACGCGCTCTGGAGTAAAAAGCAGCGCCTCTTCCCAGACCGTTCCTCGTTCCGGATCATCCAAGTAATGGATTTCATCAAAGATTACCCAGCCCAGTTTCTCAAGACGCTTGGAGTGATCAAAAAGACAATTGCGGTAAATTTCCGTGGTCATAATGACAATAGGAGCTTCGGGCTGAATAGAGACATCGCCTGTTAAAATACCGACTTGTTCCTCTCCAAATCGTTCGCGAAAATCGCGAAATTTTTGATTGCTAAGCGCCTTAATCGGAGCGGTATAGATGGCGTGTTCGCCGTTGCGTAGTGCCTGTTCAATGGCGGCTTCAGCGACCACGGTCTTACCGGATCCGGTGGGCGCAGAGATGAGAACCGAGTGATCCTGATAAATCCAGTCTAAGGCAGCTTTTTGAAAGGGATCCAGAACGAAAGGGATGGGCATGCGTGATTATTTTCGATATCATAGCCTTTGTCAATGAAACACCTTCATAAATAACAAAATTGAGTATTCAAGATTAAGGTTGTGTTTATGCCCAAAGAAGTTTTGCATCAAGGCTCTTACCGTCGGTTTGTCAAAACCAGTGGCTGGGAATATATGGAACGCATCCGGTCCTCCGAGGTGGTGGTGCTGATTCCCGTGACCGACGACCGCAAAGTTATTTTTGTGGAGCAGTTCCGCGTGCCGGTTCAAAGAAACATGATTGAATTTCCTGCAGGACTCGTCAATGATCTGGATTCTAATCAGCATGAATCACTCGAAGAAACGGCGCGGCGCGAACTCATTGAAGAGACAGGATACGATGCCGCGACACTCAAAAAAATCATCCGAGCGCCTGCTAACTCTGCTCTTGCGACCGATATGCTCACCGTTTATTTTGCCTCAGGCCTTCGTAAAGTAGGCCCCGGGGGAGGCGATGCCACAGAAAATATTACCGTGCATGAAGTTCCGCTTGCTGAAGTCGACCGCTGGTTGAGTGCGCAGGAAGTTCGGGATGTTTTCATTGATCCCAAAGTTTATGCAGGGCTCTACTATCTCGAACGAATGTTGAAGTAAGGGCTTGGGGTGCGCGCAAAGTTTGAGGCGATCATCGGTGAAAAGTGGCTGTCCTGGATTTTTCGGAACTGTCACTTTTCCTGTTTTCTCGAATACCCGGTGACAGTCCCTTGAACAACGGGACAGTCACCAGGTGTGAATCACCTCAGTTTTTGCGTGCACCCCAAGAGCCGCAGACACTTTAAGAATTCAGAAGAGTGGTCGATGTATTTTCAACGTGTTGAAATATAGCAAGATCTAGCGTAGTCCCAGAGTGCAGGATAAGTCATTAAACCTTTTCAAATGAGCCGCGTCCAATAGAGCGAAATCTCAAAAGGAGGCTGTATATGAAAATTCAATGGAATCGAAAGACAACGTGGATGACCGTAGGCATCTTTTTAGCATTTTTGGTCACCAGCATGAATCCTACGGCATGGGCGAAAAGGGACCGGGATAATAATCCTCCCGGACGCGCAGGCGGACCAGGAACCAATTGGGAAAATCGGCCTGGACCGGCAGGGGGGCCTGGAGCAAGTCCAAATTTTCAGCACCGCGACCGGGACAATAATCCTCCGGGAATGGCTGGGGGTCCTGGAACAAACTGGGAAAATAAACCGGGTCCTCAGGGTGGTCCTGGAACAAGTCCAAACTATCGCCGCTTTGATCGCGACAATAATCCTCCGGGAGCAGCGGGCGGGCCGGGAACCAACTGGGAAAATAAACCAGGTCCGCAAGGTGGGCCAGGAGCCAGTCCGGATCGGCAAAAGTTTCAAGAATTTAAAGCAAAAGCTGATGCCAATAAAGACGGCATCGTCGATCAAGCGGAGCGTCAGGAGATTCGCAGCGAATTTCTGAAAAATCATCCCAAGGCCATGATGGCGGATGCGAATCAGGACGGCAAAATTGATGACACTGAACGTCAGCAGGCCAAGGAAACATTTCTTGCAAATCATCCTGAATTGAAAAAACGGGCTGATTTAAATCAAGATGGAACCATTGATGAAACCGAGCGCGCTCAGATGCAGGAGAAAAAGGGCGAGCGCCGGGAGGAGATGCTGAAAAAGTATGATGCGAACAGCGACGGCAAGCTTGATGACACGGAAAAAGCTCAGCTTAAACAGGATTTTCTGAGTAACCATCCCAAACTTGCTGAAAAAGCAGACCGGAATCAGGACGGCGCGGTGGATGCAGCGGAGCTTGAACAGGCGCGCAAGATTTTAAAAGAGCGCCGAGGCGAACGCCGTGACCGGGATAATAATCCTCCAGGAATGGCCGGCGGTCCGGGAACCAATTGGGAAAATAAACCGGGTCCTCAAGGTGGGGCGGGAGCAAGTCCTGATGTTGCGGCTCAGTCAAGCGGAGAACAAAGCTAGGTTTTGCTTGGAGCATCTGAAGCAGGATATGAAAGAGGGGCATTCCGAAAACGGGATGCCCCTTCTTTCTTTTAAATTATTTGGACAAAGGCATCTGGAACTGGTTTCATAAGTCGTTGTAACTCGTTTCATTGTCTCATGTATTTTTTTTGTCATCCCGGGCTAGACCCGGGATCCAAAATACAAAATAAAACATGGATGCCGGCCCTTCGACAGGCTCAGGGTAGTGGTGAGCGAAGTCGAACCAATCGAGTCCGGCATGACAGTGTTTTTTACAATTCTATTAGGACAATGCCACATAAAGACTTAGATGTACTTATGAAACCAGTTCCTGGTATTAAACCTTAAGGGGTTCCTTTGCGTCTAATACGTAAAGGATGAGATCATGAAAAAAACTCTCGATAGGCTGCAGAATTTGGGATTCAAAATAATAAGGATCACCGTGATCCTTATGGTCCTCCCTATAATTAGCCCGGCCGAGGCAGCTATGGAACAAGAGTACCTGCGGCTCAAACAGCTTCGGGAAACCAATCCCCAGGCTTATCAGAGAGAAATCAACGCCATCAAGGATCGTGTCCGGGCCGGTCTTGCACAGGCGAAAAGCGGGGGGGATGAATCCTTTCAGCAATTTATCAAGCAAAGAGCCCTCCAGCGGCGGGAAAGACTTGAGCAAATCCGAAAAGAAAATCCGGAGCAGTTTAAGGAAATTCTGGAGCGCCGCAAAGAGCGCATTGAGAATTTTCGAGAACATCATCCGGAAGACTTTAAGCGTTTTCTTGAAAATCATCCGCAGGCGGCTCTGCGGTTTGAGAAATTAAAAAATAAAAACGCGGATGTCCAGAAGCCAAATGCTCAGCAGCCCGGAAGCTTTCAAGATGTCCGGCGCGTTTCTCCGGAAAAAAATCAAATGCCTCGGGGGGGCAGTCTGCCGCCGGAACGAGCCCAGGGAAAACCAACAGATTCATTGAAGGGGTCGCAGAATTCTCAAGGCCGGCCATTTTTTAAACCTATGCGAGATCGATGGACGAAGTCTCCGGAAAATCGTAAGGCTCCAGTGCTAAGTGGGCAAAATAAAACCCGCCAGCCGGCTATGAATCGATTGCCAGAATCTCAAGAAAAACCGAAGAATGAAAGGCCGCCCCGCGAAGGCCCTGTAAGAACGCGACCGAGGCCTCGCCAATGAGTTTTGAAGATTGGAGTGCGAAGAGTGACTCGGAATTGGTAGTGGATTTTAAAGCAGGTCATGAAGAGGCTTTTCGGGAGTTGATGAAGCGGTACAAGGAGAAGGCGATGCAGATCACATTTGTGACCGTTGGAAATTATGAGGATGCAAAGGATGCCTCTCAGGAAGCATTTGTTAAAGCGCATCAAAACCTATCTTGTTTTGAAATGCGTTCCGAGTTTTCCACCTGGTTCTATCGCATTCTAATGAATGCGGCAAAAGATCTGCTTCGCAGGAGAAAATGGCAGCGATTTCTGCGATGGAAAAAAACCGAAGATATGGACAATTATTTTGAAGTAGTCAAAGATCCCTCGGCGAGCCCGAGCCGCGACCTGATGAATTCTGAACTGGGTACCCGGATGTCGGAAGCGATCAAGAAAATGCCTTTTCAACAGCAGTGGATGTTTACGCTTCGACACCTCAAGGGATTTTCGATTCAGCAGATTGCTGATGTGGCCGAGGTTTCCGAGGGGACGGTCAAAGCCACTTTGCATTTTGCGAATGAAAAATTTAAGCGTGAAATCACGCCTTATTTGAAGGAGGGGGAGCGCTTATGAACGCCGATTCATCCGAAGAACTGTGGATCCAAAATGCTTTATCAGGGGCAAAACTTAGTGAGATTCCACGTGCTTATGTGGAAAAGTTTGAGCGTGATGTCTATGCCCGCTTAGGCGTTCAGGAATCCCGGCCTTTATTCCCCAGCATAAATTTTATAGCCTTGACCGTGCTGACCTTTGCAATATTGTGGATGATTCGAGGATCCTATATGATTTCGTCGCATCCGTATTCGCCACGGATTCAACCGCAGATCCAGCGTATCGTTTCTCAAGCTTCCGAAGCTTCTATAGCTAGAGAGCCGTCGCTGCCGGTTATCGAAATGAAACCCACGGCAAAAACTTGGGAGAAGGTGTCGGACGATTTGCTGGTTCTTGAGATGTTAGGCGAGGACAGTGAATTTATGGAAGAAGCTGGAACCGTGGATTCTGATCTTCAGATGATTTCGCAGTCTCCTGCGCTGGTTTAAAAATGACAGAATCAAATCCTCTGAATTACGATTTATTTGTATGTCAAAAGACGGGCGTGTGCTGTCGCCAGCCCGGATTTGTTTATCTTGATGATGTGGAGTCAAAAAGAATTTCAACGGGCCTTCAAATAGATGGGCGTCAGTTTCGGGATCAATATTGCGATCTTATAGACCGCCGCCGCCTTGTCTTAAAAAAACATGCGGATGAAAGCTGTATTTTTCTACTGAATCATCAATGCCGAATCTATTCCGATCGTCCACGACAATGCCGCGATTTTCCCCGAACATGGAGGACAGAAGCCAGCTTTTCTTATTGTGCGGGACTTCGTGCCTTGAAAAAGGATTCAGTGACTCAGTGACTATTGAATTTAAAAAAAACGCTCAAGACCCAGGCCGCTGAATCCTTGCTTTGAATCCGTTCTTGCTTCCGCTCTTCTCTCATGGTAAATACTTGCCCCATGCTGAATATCCATGATCCACAGATTGCATTTCTGACGGCCTTTTTACAGGAAGCCTCTGAACTGGCAGTCAAAATTCAAAAAGAACAGGCGGGACAAAAAATCACCAAGAGTGATCGCTCACCGGTTACGGTTGCTGACTTTTCTATTCAAGCACTCTTTGCAGAAAGACTTAAACAGGCATTTCCGAGTGATGTTTTTATTGCCGAAGAAAGAGCCCGAATTTTAGAAGCGGATCCTGCATCCCTCGAAAAAGTTCAGCGGTATTTGCGCGGAAAATTATCCAACGATGCACTGCCCAATTTGCTTGAGTTAATTGATCAAGGTGCGGGTGAAAACGTTCCTGAAACATGTTGGGTTCTCGATCCCATTGATGGGACCAAGGGATTTTTGCGGGGGGAACAATTTGCAATTGCGGTTGCTTATTTGCAAAAGGGGAAAGTGGAATTAGGCGCTTTAGGATGTCCTTGGCTCGATGCCGAGTGCGCGCCGAATCCTCGCGGTCCGGGAATTAAAGTGATTGCCAAAAAAGGCGAAGGCGCATGGGGGAGTTCGCTAGGGGGGCAGCCTTTTTTAAAAAAAATCCAGGTTTCTGAACGTCAGAATATTTCAAATTCAATTCCGCTTGGATCCGTGGAGCCGTCGCACAGTAATGACGCCAAATTGGAAGAGCTATTTCAACATTTCAAAATTAAAAGTCCGGCGAAAAAAATGGACAGTCAGGCAAAGTATGCGGCGCTGGCCGGAGGCTACGGGGATTTCTTTATGTATTTTCTTCCGCGTTCGAACCCTGAACATCGTATGAAAATTTGGGATGTTGCTCCCGGAGCATGCGTGGTCGAAGAAGCAGGCGGAAAAATGTCGGATTTGAACGGAGAGATTCTCGATTATTCTCAAGGCCTAACGTTGCGGCGTAATCCAGGGATTCTAGCTTCCAATGGTTTCTTGCATGATGAACTCGTTCAGTTTTGTAAAACACGCATATAGCAAGAATCAGAGGATCTGGTTAAGAAAGTTTTTCAATCCGTGATTTTGAAATGCTTATCAATTCGATGCTGGAGAGACCTTCGCGAGCCGCTGCGGCTCATGGTACAATGAAAACATGAAAAAAAGCCTGGTGCTTGGACTTGTTTCTGCAGTGCTTTTTTGTTTGAGCGTTTATCCTCTTCCCTGGTTTCCTCTGGGAGTTTTTGCGTTTTTGCCTCTTTTTTTAATTTGTACGGATCCTGCAAAAAATATTATTCAAACTACTTTGGCGGCTGCGCTCGCTGGGTTTATCTTCTTTGCCTATTCGCTGCGCTGGGTTCACCGTTATGACTTATCTGCTTATTATGGTTCAGTGTACGCATCTTTCATTATTTTTCCTGTTTTTTTCTTCAGCCTGAAATGGATCTGTGGAAAAACACAGTCGCCTTGGAAAACTATCCCAGTGGCGTGGATCCTCTGGACGGTGCTGCATCGGTTGTATTTGCGGACTCCGATCGGTGGGATTCCGGCCGAGGCGCCTTTTTATGGACCTCTCTGGATGCTGCAATGGGCGGCTTTTGGAGGATTCCTTGTGCCGTTTGGGATTATTCTCAGCATTAATGCTCTCGCAGCTTTTTGGATTCAAAGTAAGAATATCCGGTATGGGTTTGCAGCAGCTGCGTTTATTGTTTTACTGCCCGCGGCACATTGCTATTTTGTATTTTTTATGCCGCCAAAAACAGAAGCGCATGGAAAAGCAGCGCTTATTCAGCATAATCTTCCCTATCCAGAAATCTGGCGAAAGCATCATCTGGAGGAAATGAATCAAGCATACGAAGGGTGGGCGCGTGAAGCGGCGGCTGGGCATCCGAATCTAATCATCTTTCCGCTTTATGATCTTCCGGGTGATCCATCCCGCAATCCGGATTTTTTTTCAAATTTAGCAAAATCCGTGGGAGTCTCGATTCTTGTGGCCTCGCACATTCCAAAAGAAGCTGGTGATGAGTCTATGGCAGCGGGCTACTTGAATCTTGCTCTATTATTTTCCAAAGAGGGGCAGCCGGCCGGAGTTTATCAAAATGTCGAAGCGCCGCCGTGGGCACCGGGAAATATCAAAGTGTGGACCAAAGATCATTATGAAATATTAGACACGCCTCTGGGGCGGGCGGGAGTCATGCTGTGCTATGAGGACACAAATTTTAAGTGGGCGCGTGAAGCCAAAAAACAGGGAGCTCAGATTCTGATTGCGCTTTCCAATCCTGGACAATTCACAGAAACTCATCAACCGTACTATCATCTGCTTCAGGATCAGCTGCGCGCCCTTGAAACTGGACTTCCCTTAATCCGAGTCTCGGCTAATGGATACACGGCACACATCAATGCGCGTGGTGAAGTTCTGCAAAGAGCCAATTTGAATCAGAGCAAGATTCTTCAAGTCAGCATTAGAATTGGTTAAATTCCTATAGCAAAAACTAGCTTTTTCTCCTTTGCTGTATTCAAGAATTCCCTGAGGTGCAGGGTTCCATATTGACACTTTCGGCCGGATATCCCTATAATTCCGCATTAAAATATTTTTAAGCCCTTTAGCCTGGTTTTCTCATCGCTTTGGTTAATCGATGAGAAAACCACTTTGGCCGCTTTAGTTTGCGGCCAAAGTTTTGCGCCGCTGTTTTTACAGCGCGCAAAAGGCAACCCCTGTGGTACCCATGATAAAACCCATGGGCACCACAGCTCTTCGAGCGCATTTCTATAGGGAGTGATGAGAAATGCGGGTTAGCGACTTGCGCTTCGGACTAAAATCATGTAACTTTTACATGTGCTTAGCTTGGAAGACTTTATATGCAAATATAATAAGTCAAGCTGAGAGGAGATTCTGAGAGCATGAAACTTGAGACCATGAGCGAAGAACTTTCAATGACGCAAGTTCATCGCGACCGTAAGCCATTTTTACTGCGTGCGGTTGCGGCCTCTGTCTTGGTATGTTTCATTACCACTCAATCCGATCTTCATTTGGTTTTTGCAAATCCTATTCCGGTTCCTCAAGCTCCTTTGTCTGTTCCTGATGCATCCAAAGATTCCGTGAAAAAAGGTGAGGATATTCACTACCTGCAGGATCTTTCTGAAATGGAAAATCCGCTGACGAAGTCCAGCCCTGAATCCGATGCGGAGCAAGCCAAACAAAAACAAGAAGAAGCTGCAAGAACCCCGCAAAATGTACCGTCTTCTATTTTGTTCAAAAATTTAAATCCGCTCACCCATCCGGATGGAGAATTGCTGGAACGCGATGTTACGATCGGGGATGTTGCCTGCACGAAATATTCATATCAAAATCAAAGTTCGTTTACCGTAGGAAAATCGGATCAGAAAATTTATCAGATTGTGGATTTCACGGGAGCAAATGGTGCTCTAGAGACGCGGGATTTTTCTTACCAGGATTCTGAGGTCACTATCCAAACACGCGGCGATGTAAACGGTCAGGATTCTTATCAAGCTTTTACCACGGATGATTCCGGAAATATTGATCGTTTGGTGGAATCAGGGTGGATTCGCGATCATCAGAAGATTGTCCAAAAGCGTTATAACTATGATCAGGGGACCTTGTTGGTCTTTGGAGTGGACGGAGTTGCCACTCGGGCGATGTACGAAATTAATGAAGCCGGCGAACCGTATCGCCTCTTGGAATATCAATCCACGCAGCCAGGATCCGAAGCTCATCTCCAGCTCACTTACAATGATGATGCTGAAGAGGTCACGGTGGTTGATCGAATGGCGCTCACATATGAGGTGCATGTTTTAAGCGGGGGAACCCAGACGGGTGATCTGAAGGAAATGGGAACTTTGGCAAGTGCCCCTGAAGCTGGAAAAGAATTACCCATTGCGGAGCGGATTGAAATTCGTGAACTGGACGGAGCCGCGGATCTGGTGAAAACCTATGTGATGACTCGAACCTCAGAACCGGATTATCTTTTGGTGCGGGAAATGCTCCCGAATCAAGGGATGGGACGCATCCTTCGTTTTCGCGGTCAGGACACGAATGGCCAGGCGGTTGATCAGGAATATTTTTATGAAAAGGATGAGGCCACAGGCCATGACATCCTGACGGTGTTCAATTATAAGGAAGGAACCTTCTTAAAAATTGAAATTCTTGAAACTGCGGCTACTGAAGTTCCAGATCAGACCGTCAATACTCCTTATCGTATTCTGGAAGGCGGGTCCATTGTGGCCGCGCCGACCCATCAGGTCAAAACTACTTTTGTGGTAAAGGATGGAAATATCCAGGTTTTGGATACGGAGCACAATCCCTTTACTTCAAGCGTCACAGAACTTGAAAATATAGCCCAGGGCCTGATCCCGGCCCGGGGACCTCCAGCCGCAGCTCCTACTATTAATACTTCCTCTCTCCCGTCTGCACAATCGGTTTCCGAATCACTTCTTTCTTTAGATACTTCAACGACAACTCCCGTTTCAGCACCTGAAACTCCGGTGATTCCTGTGGCGCATGTTGTTCCGCCAAGTTCACCTGAAACACCGTTGCCATCTCGCGCTGTCGCGGAGCCGGACGGCTCGATCCGCGAATGGACAGCTGATGGAAAGCGGTATGTTGAAGATTCTATGGACGGTATCCGCCGCATTAAAATTTATGATGCGGCATCTAGCCATCTTTTAGTGACCCAAATTTTTGACACCGCGCGTCATCAACTGACTGAGATGACAGAAGATCATCACACCCTGACGGTTTACGAATTGGATGCCCAAGGTCAGTCCACGGGAAAAGTTTTAGCCACCGGATTCTATAATGACCGTAATTCCACTTACCGGCTTACCTCAGAAGGATCTTCGGATATTCGATTTTATCATTACGGTCTCGATGGCGTGATTGGCACTCAGGATGATCTTTCTACGGTAGAACCCCAGGGGGGAGGGGTGGGCGGAGAAGGGGGAAGATTTTTTCCGGGCGGTAATCCCCGCCTTGAAGAAAAAATGGCAGAACTTACCCGTAAAATGCGCCTTTACAGCGAATGCGTTTCAGAGCAGGGCAGTGACGCTGCGGACTGCGATCTCATCCGAGGACAAATTAGCGAACTTCTGGGTGAGATTGAAAATCTTTCTAAAACCGGATCCGGGCGACTTGATTTAGGATCCGGCCAAAGTGCACCAGGTCCTCAATCAACGGAAGTTTCCCACACAGCCATGGAAGAAGCCATCGCTCTTCATTTAGAAGGAGAGGATCAGGCTTGGGCATTGGAACTTTTGGCCCAGGCTCCGACAGCTGCAAAATTCTACATGATTAATGAACCCGGGAAAACGGATCCTACCCGGTATGTTTGGACTGTTCAATCCACGACCTATGTTCTCAATAGTGAAACTGTTTCAATCGAAGGACAGGAAGATCAGACGATTTGGTCGCTCATGACCCATGTGACGCTTGCCAAAGAATCTGCCGCAGCGCTTACGGCTGGATATTTGGAAGGATCTATCGAATCGCATGCCTTGGAGCAGCTTGAGCTCGCCGGATCAGCCGCTGATTTTACCTGGATCACGGCCTCGAATGGAAAACGTCCCAGTGATTCACGTCTGACCTGGACGGTGGGCGATACGACTTACTCACTGAATGCTTCTGAAGCCGAGGGCGCGGACGGGAGCGTTTCGCTAGACTGGTCGTTCCGGACTCAGATGAAAGTCTCGCGATCCGAGATGGAAGCTGCATTAAATGCCCGGCTTGTGGGTGAAAAATTATCCGAGGCTTTGGCGCGTCTTCACGAGGCTGCTGAGGACACGGAATTTTCAAAAACCATTTTGTCCGATGGCCAAGGACTCACGGATACAACCTGGGGTTGGACTTCAGGCCCGCACTCGTATTCACTTCAGGCTGAAGAGGTCCATGTCTCAGGCATGCCGGTCTCAGTGAACTGGAAATTTTCAAAGAGTACACGGGTGACTCAGGCGGTTGTGGAACAAGGAATTGATGGGATTCAAAACTCGGACAATCGTCAAACTGCCCTGGATGCGCTGAATGCAGCCAAAGCGGATACAGCGTTCTATCGGAATGAAGACGGCCCGAGTCCGGAAAATATCACCTTCAGCTGGTCGCAAGGCATAAAAAATTATGCGCTGGGGTCTCGGAAAGATTACACCGAGGGGGAGGCGGTCAAGATTGTGACGGAGTTCAATGTTTCGGTGCGGATGACGCGTGCGGCCATGGTCCAGAAAATGGTTCAGCTTTTTACCGGAGAGAAACTGACGAAGTTACTGCAATTATTGGAGGAAGCTCCGTCGGGAACAAATTTTATCCGCTCGGAAGCAACTCGGCCGGATCGTCAAGACACTTTTAGCTGGTCCTATGGCGCGGTCACGGTGTCAGTAGCCGCGGATCAGGCAATGGGGGCGAACAATTTGACGGGATGGGTTTGGGGTTTTCAAAAATCAGAACGTATTACTCAGGAATCGCTCGAGTCTGCCCTTCGACAAAAACTTACCGGTGATAAGTTGGCTGAAGCTTTAAATGCGCTTGCGCAGGCTCACGCGGACACCGAATTTTTTCAAACTACGAATTCCAAGGGAAATGTCACCTGGTCCTGGACGGTGGAAGCGGTGAGTTATCAGTTAGCTTTCACCGAAGTGATGAATCAACAGGCGGATGGATCCATGGTTCGCGATGAATCAGCCTCTCAATGGAAACTCACGGAGAGCCATCATATCAGTCGTGCGGCCATGGAATCTGTTCTTAAAGCGAATCTAGCCGGAGATAAATTACAAAAAGCATTGAATGATCTGGCGCTGAGCGAAGATTTTTATCGTATTTTGGGAGAAGGAAAAGAAACTTATAGCTTTGCTCACGGCGCATCAAACTTCACTTTAGGGCAACAGGAAGAAAATATCTCTGATCAAGCAACTGCCGTGAAATGGTCTTATAGCGAGCAAGTGCGGGTTACGAAGCAGGTTGTGTTGGAGCAGATTAATGGCAGTTCGCTGACTGCTAGCGAAAAATCCAAAGCCATTAGTGACTTAGAGGGCGCTGAGGACTATTTCAAAATCATAAGTAATGCGGGAGCCCTTCCTAGCGATATCAGTTACACCTGGACTGTGGGAGCGAAGACCTTTGTGCTTGGCATGCGAGCTGTTGAGATCGATCAAGTGGCAACGGGCTATGAATCAAGTTATGTGGAACAGGTCCGGATTTCAAAAGCAGCGGCCACCGCTGAAATCAATTCCCGCACCGATCTTACCGCTACTGAAAAATCCAAGGCCATAGCGGATCTTGCAGGTGCTGAAGATTATTTCAGGATTATTAATAGTGACGGCACCAAAGTAACGGATACGAGTTACACCTGGACCGTAGGAGCGAAGACCTTTGTTTTAGGAATGCGGGCCGTTGAGATCGATCAAGTGGCAACGGGCTATGAATCAAGTTATGTGGAGCAGGTGAGGATTTCAAAGACGGCTGCGACGAATGAGATTAATGGCCGTACCGATTTAACCG
>CAYWRU010000008.1:0-81810 GCA_964460795.1 uncultured bacterium
AAAACGCTTGCTTCGGCGAGATGTTCGCCGAGTGTTGGTGCGTAGGACGGACCTCGCCGTAGCTCTAAGAGCGGAGGCGGGTACTAATAGTAGACCGCGGCTGCAAAGCCGCGGGGCTTCATGAATAGAATGGAAGGGTGCGAGTGAAACACGCAGGTGCACACGCTGGGTCGGATCTTAAAAAATCCGCGCCACCCTTTCAATTATTTGCGCTTTTCGGAAACCCCCTCTCTCATACCCTCTCGCCCCGGATGCAGGAAGCCGGATTCCGCGCCCTAGGATTTAAAGCTTTTTATGTCCCTCTGGAAGTAGAGCGTGAGGAATTTGTCCGCATCTTAAAGCAGCGAAAAAAACTGTGTCTCGATGGGTTTAATGTCACAGTTCCTTATAAACAGGATGCTCTGAAAGGGCTGGATGGTTTGATGCCGGAAGCTCGGGCCATTGGGGCTGTTAATACGGTTTTTCGAAAAGGAAACCGCTGGATGGGGACGAATACGGATGCGCATGGTTTTATCACTTCGCTTCAAACGGAATTGAAGTTTCGGTCGCAAGGAAAACGAGCGGTGATGATTGGAGCCGGAGGGGCTGCGCATGCAGTATCGTATGCGCTTTGCAAGGCCGGCATTCAGTCGCTTTGTATCATTAATGAATTTCCGGAAGTGGCGCAAAAACTTGCAGAGCACTGCCGGCATCATTTTAAAAAAATAAAATTTGAAGTCCGTACGCTGCAGGGCTGTGATTTTAAATCGCTTTTATTGGAAACAGATTTAGTCGTGCAAGCCACATCGGTGGGTCTTAAGCCGGAAGATCCGTCCCTTGTGCCTCTTGAGGCGATTCCGAGCGCCAAGACGCGGCGAATTTATTTTTTCGATTTAGTTTATAAACCGGCCCAGACAGCTTTTTTAAGAGCTGCTAAGTCCAAAGGACAGCCGGCAATTAATGGTCTGGGTATGCTGCTTCACCAAGGTGTGAAGGCTTTTGAGATTTGGACTGGGAAAAAAGCACCGGTGGCCGTGATGCGCCGAGCACTGTTGGACGGACTCGCAGGGAAATAAATAGAGCACTAGGGACCAGGACATCAGCATCTTTTTCTGGTGCACGGGTGCTTGGGTGTGTTGGAGAGTTATGTTTGAAGTTGTCATTTTTCTTTTTGGAATTTGTATCGGGAGTTTTCTGAACGTCTGCATTTACCGGATGCCGCGCGGTATTTCAGTGGTCAAAGGACGTTCGCGTTGTAACCAGTGTGAGAAAACCATTCCCTGGTACGACAATATTCCTTTGGTGAGTTATTGGCTCCTTCGGGGGCGGTGCCGGTTTTGCAATGCACGTTTTTCCATGCGTTATTTTTGGGTCGAGCTTCTAACCGGGATCGTGTGGGTGCTGGTTTGGAAACATACGGGTTTTCGAGGAGCCTTGGCCTCTCAACTGGTTTTATTTTCAATTTTAATTGCTGTGACTTTTACGGATTTTGAAACCGGATATATTCCTGACCAGCTTAATTTTCCAGGAATGATTGCAGGGTTAATTTTGGCCGCAGTGTTTCCGGCTGAGTTTGGAACCCCGGTCTGGTTTGTGGCTCTTTGGAAATCTTTGCGCGGACTTTTAGTTGGAGGAGTCAGTTTATACGCCCTTGGAATTTTAGGAAACCTGCTGTTTCGAAAGGAATCCATGGGCGGAGGAGACATTAAACTTTTGGCTTTGCTGGGGTCTTTTTTAGGAGCGAAAAAAGCATTGCTGGTGCTTTTTGGTGCGCCTTTTTTTGCAATTCCATTTGCTCTTTTTACGCGTGTTGTGAAAAAAGAAGAGACGTTTGCTTTCGGACCTTTCATTGCTATGGCTGCCGTTTGGGCCTATTTTTATGGCGATGAATTTTTAAACCGAATGTTTTATTTTTAAATCTGAAGGAGCGATTATGCTAAAAATGATTACAGCCGGGGAATCTCACGGCAAATGTTTGACCTCGTTGGTGGAGGGATTTCCCAGCGGACTTAAAATTAATCTGGAGGAGATTCAGGTCCAGCTTGCGCGCCGCCAAGGCGGTTACGGACGCGGCGGGCGTCAAAAAATTGAAACGGACCGGGTGGACATTACAGCGGGTGTGATCAAAGGATTGACCACGGGAGCGCCGCTTGCACTTGTGATCGAGAATCGGGATTTTAAAATTGCAGACATGCCGGAGTTGTTTCGTCCCCGTCCCGGTCACGCGGATCTATCCGGAGCTTTGAAATATGATCAGGGAATTCGGGCTGTGCTGGAACGCGCGAGCGCTCGTGAGACCGCGATCCGGGTCGCGGCAGGAACGATTTGCCGTCAACTGCTTAGTGAGTTCGGAATCGAGCTTGCTGCGCATGTAACACAAATCGGGCGGGCCAAAGTAGCCTACGATCAAGCGCTCACCGTTGCTCAAATCCAAAAAAAGACGGCTCAGTCCGATATGAAATGTGTCAGTTCGGAAGCCGAGGAGCAGATGCGTGCGGAAGTCGATGAAGCTCGTCGGAGAAAAGACACGATTGGCGGTCAGTTTGAGGTTCGTGTGACAGGACTTCCCATTGGACTTGGATCCTATGTTCATTATGAACGAAAACTTGACGGACGTCTGGCGCAGATTCTGATGAGCATGCAGTCCATTAAGTCTGTGGAAATTGGACTCGGAACTTCGCTCGCAGCCACTTTCGGATCCGAATCGCATGACGAGATTTTTTACAGTAAAAAGCAGGGGTATTTTCGAAAGACGAATCGGGCCGGCGGGTTGGAAGGCGGCGTGACGAACGGAGCCGATCTCGTGGTCCGGGCTGTCATGAAACCCATTTCAACTTTGGGTCAGCCTATGGCATCGGTCAATATGAATACCAAAAAAGCTGAAAAAGCGGACTATGAACGTTCCGATATTTGCGCGGTACCGGCCGGCAGCGTGATCGGAGAGGCGCTGGTGGCTTTTACCGTAGCGGATGCCTTTTTAGAGAAATTCGGCGGTGATTCCATGACCGAAATTCGACGCAATTTCGAAGGATATTTAAAACAAACTCGAGAGTAACCAGAAACCAGTAACCAGCAACCAAAACGAAAAGGCTTTGGTGTTTTCTGGTAACTGGCAACTGGTGACTGGTTAATATGAATATTTATTTAATTGGAATGATGGGGTCGGGAAAGTCATCCACGGGAAAAGCGTTGGCAAAAACTCTTGGATGTGCGTTTATCGATTTAGATGAGGCGCTTGAGACAAAATCAGGCCGGACCATTTCCGAAATTTTTCAAAAAGAGGGGGAGCCGTATTTTCGAAACGAAGAGTCAAAAATTTTGCAGGAAATGTCGGGCCAGGGTCCGGCAGTTATGGCCACAGGCGGGGGAATTGTGCTTCGTCCGGAAAATATTAAGCAGATGAAAACCACGGGTCAGGTTATTTATTTGAAAACATCGATCGACTGGCTCTGGAAACGGGTTCAAAAGGAAAGTCACCGCCCGCTTCTGAAAGTTCAGGATCCGCGCGCCGCGCTTGAGAAAATTTTAAATGACCGCCGTGACTTATATGAAAAGGCTGGAGACCTTGCGTTGATTACCGATGGGAAAACGCCGGACGAAGTAGCTGAAACAATCAGGGCTCATTTGAATAAAGTTTCGAGTAGAGAGCAGAGAGTAGAAAGAAAATGATGCATATTAACCGTTTCTCTCTACCCTATACTTTCTTCTTTCTACTTGTGAAGGAGAGGACGTAAGAATGCGTTCTATTACGGTTAAAACATCAACCAGCCAGTATCCCATTTGGGTTGGTTCAGGACTTGTGAGCCGGCTTGGCGCTTTGATCCAGGAAAATGGGCTAACGGGTAAAGCTGTCATCGTCACACAAAAAAATCTCGCCAAAAAAGGACTTTTAGAGGTTCAACACGCGCTCAAGGCTAAGGGAATCCCTTTTCAGATTTATTTAGTCCCAGATGGAGAAACGGCAAAATGCGAAAAAGAACTTTTTAAACTCTATCACGCCCTGTTAAAAGCCGGTTTGGAGCGGCGGGATTTTTTGATCGCACTCGGCGGCGGGGTGGTGGGGGATCTTACGGGATTTGCGGCCTCTACTTATTTGCGCGGCATCAAATATGTCCAAGTAGCCACCACGCTGCTTGCGCAAGTGGATAGTTCGATCGGCGGCAAGACCGGCATTAATTTAGGCGAAGGAAAAAATTTAATCGGTGCTTTTTATCCTCCCAAACTCGTGGTGAGTGATGTGGATTTTCTAAAAACGCTTCCGAGTCGGGAATTTCGTGCATCGCTTGCTGAGGTGATCAAATACGGCGTGATCCGTTCCGGGGATCTCTTTCGCACTCTAGAAGATGAAACCACGGCGATTTTAAATTGTGAGGCGCGGGTTTTAGAGCCTTTGATTTATGAATCCGCTCGTATTAAAGCCCAAGTAGTCATGAATGATGAATTTGAGACCAAAGGTGAGCGCATGATCCTCAATTTTGGACATACTTTTGGACACGCGCTGGAACAAATGACGGCTTACAAAACATTTTTACATGGCGAAGCTGTGGCGCTCGGCATGCTTGCCGCAGCCCGGCTCGGAGTTAATTTGGCGATGTTTTCCGAGTATGAAGAAAAACGCCTGAAATCCCTTATTCAGAAAATCGGTCTGGACGATTCTTTGGAGCCATTTAAGCTTCGGCTGGCTCCACTGTTGACGGCCATGCAAAAAGATAAGAAAAAATCAGCGGGCAAACTTTGTTTTGTTTTACCCACGCACATTGGTGATGTCCTGGTGCGTGATGATATTCCTCTAGTCTCTATCCAAAAATCCCTCCGAGAGATCGGCGTCAAATAAATTTTAGATTTTAGATTGATGATTTTAGATTAAAGACAAAGAAGGGTTGTTTGTCTTTAATAACTTATCCCCAATCAAAAATCTAAAATCTCCAATCGAAAATTTAAAGGGGGATTTATGAACGACAACCATCTCATGGCATTACTGCGCCTCAACCGTCTTCCTATTGCCGGCCGCCGGGAGATTACGGAAAAGTTATTGGCGGGAGAGTCTCCACAGGAAATCGAAAAAAGTATTTTGGAAGAAAATTTCGCAGATCGAGGAGAGCGTCTTAGAGAAATTTTCCGGATGTTTAATGCTGAAACTGAAATGGAGCGCGCTGAGCGGTCAAACATTTGGATCCTGCCCATTTTGAGTTCAGATTATCCGGAGCAACTTCGCAGGATTTTTAATCCGCCCTGGATTCTTTATGGCCGGGGAAAGATCATCCCAGAAGATTCTTGGGGAGTAGCTATGGTAGGAACTCGGCACCCAAGTTTTTATGGGGTGGATCAGGCTCGGAAATTTGCGCATGCCTTTGCCGAATCCGGACTCACGGTAATATCTGGGCTGGCTCGGGGCATTGATGAAGTCTCTCACAGCTCTGCGTTGGATATTTCTCATGGGAGAACTCTTGCGGTCCTGGGATGCGGTGTGGATATTTGTTATCCCAAGGAAAATAAGAAAATCTATGAAAAAATCCTTGAGCGCGGAGCTGTGATCAGCGAATATTCGTTGGGAACAGAACCTCGGCCGCAGTATTTTCCGCAGCGTAACCGGATTCTTGCCGGACTTTCCACGGGAGTGCTGGTCATTGAAGCGCATTACCGAAGTGGAGCGCTGATTACGGCGCACGAGGCTGTGGAGGAAGGGTGTGAAGTTTTTGCAATCCCCGGCCCCGTCGATCAACTAACCTCGCGCGGCACACACCGCTTAATTAAGGAGGGTGCGGCCTTAGTGGAATCGCCTCAGGATGTTTTGGAAGTTATCCTTCCCAAAATTCAGGAAACCAACCGAGTAATTTCTTTAAATGCTGAAAAATCTCAAAAGGAAACCAAAGACGTACCGGCTATGGCTATTGAACCGAGGGTTGTAGCTTCTCAGGAAGAAGCGTCTTTCATTGAGAAACGTCTTAAAGAAGGGCCTTGTCGGGCAGAGGAATGGATGGAAAATCATAGTGCAGGCGAGCTCATGGCGGAATTGACGCGCCTTGAAATTTTAGGGCGGATTGAAAAACGGCCGGACGGAGCGTTTCAGAAAAAATCCTGATATGCCGATTCATTCTGAGCAGTCGAAAAGGTCTAAAGACCTATTTGGCTGCGCCAGAGAATATCTCCCAAGGATCTTGCAAAGACAAGGTTAAATGGGGATAATACTCTCAAGTTCTTATAGTTAAATAGCGGGACAAAACGATGAAAGGGAAAAACCATGGACGCATTTGATCGAGTGATGGGTGGTTCCGGATTTGCTCCGGCTTCCAAAGGAAAACGCATTCTATCAGATCTTTTTGATCTGATCTTTATTCCGATTGTGATTGGAGTAGTGGCTGGAATTGCATTGCTAAATGTCGGTGAGGCGGTTCGTGCCGGGATCATGATCCTGCTCAACGTAGCTTGGCTGGTATTTCGTGATGCCTACTTTTCTCCAGGCCGTGCCCTCACGGGTTTGAAGATCGTTAGTGATACTGGCGCTCGAGTTACGGTGGTTCAGGCCTTGATTCGCAATGTGCTTTTGATTGTTCCTGTGGTGCTTGTTATCGGATATGTGATCGAGATTATCTCTGTTTTTTCTAAAGGTAATCGTCTTGCGGATGGTTGGGCAAAAACCCACGTTGTTGCTGCTTAAAAACTCTGTATCAAAAGCCCCCTCCTGTTATGGGAGGGGGTCTTTTTTTGAGCCCTCGTAGTATTTATTTCCTCAAACGAGGGCTCATCCTGAGAGAGCGTAGCGAGTCGAAGGATATTCAGGAGATCATCCCAAGAGCAGGAATTTGCACCTCCCGTCAATGAGTGTTACCCTTTATCCAAGGGGGAACATGCATGAAAAAGAGGCCTCACAAGCGAAAGCGCCGCCGGTCCAAACCTAAGGATTCTGCATCTCTTCACTCCTCTCTGGAGGTGCAAAATGAGATTGAAAAAATCCTCAAACATTTAAGCAAATTTCATGAATTTTCCAACGATGCTGGAGAGCGGCTTGAAGATTTGGAAATTCATATCAGTCTGCTGACCCGGCTCATGACCACTCTTTGCATTGAAAAACTAGGAATGAAAGTCGGTGTGCTGAAGCGTATGATCAAGCGGATCGAAAAAGAAGCGGTGCGGGATTCTCAGATCATGCACCTGGAATCGCTCTATAACCTGCCTCAATCTCAGCCGCCCAAAGCCCAGCAGCCTTATGCTCCTCCGCCTGCCAAAGCAGACCCCTGGGATGAAATCTCTTAGGTTGATTGGACAAAGTAATCAGTAACCTCTAATCACACCCAAGAAAAGACATTATTTTTGCTATAACTTATTTAATGATAGCTATTTATAGCTAAAGTCTTACTGCGTCCGATAATCGACTGGTTTACAATTATATAAAGATCGTTTAGAATTCCTGCCCATATGTCCAATTTGGATAAATATTTTTGCACACCTTTAAAATGGTATAACGTGAATTCTGGTAACTGGTTACCTGCCTTCGGCAGGCAGGCTGGTTTCTGGTAACTTAAAAATTTAAACGGAATTTATGCCTAAGATTTTAATCAATGGTTCAGAACGAAATTTTTCCAAGGAATTGACGCTCCGGCAGCTTTTGGATGAGCTGCATTTGGCTAAGCGGCCGGTCGCTATTGAGCATAATCTGATCGTGGTGTCTCCGGATGCTTTAGACTCTACTATTATTAAGGAAGGGGACCGCGTAGAAGTGGTTCAATTTGTAGGTGGAGGAGCTCCCGAACAAGAGGCCGCTCCTTCGGAGGAAACGCCTAAGCCCAAAGCCAAAAAAACGCGCAAAGCCAAAACCTCGCCCAGCTCAGGAGGTGCTTCTAAGCTTGTAATTGTCGAATCTCCGGCCAAAGCCAAGACGATCAATAAGTTTCTCGGAAAAGAATATGTAGTCGAGGCCTCTCTCGGGCATGTACGCGATCTTCCAAAAAGCAAGATGGGCGTTGATATTGAAAACGACTTTCAGCCGCAATACTTAGTGATGATGCGTGCCCGCCAGCGCGTGAAGGGGTTAAAAAAACTTGCCCAGGGTAAAGCCGGCATTTTCCTGGCGCCGGATCCGGACCGTGAAGGGGAGGCCATCAGCTGGCATCTTGCACATCTGTTATCAGAAAATAATGAGGGCGTTCCGATCCATCGTGTGGAATTTAATGAGATCACCAAGGAAGCGGTGACCGAAGCGTTCAAACATCCGCGTGAAATCGCTATGAATCTTGTGAATTCGCAGCAAGCCCGTCGCATTTTGGACCGCGTGGTGGGCTATGAACTCAGTCCGCTCCTTTGGGCAAAAATCGGACGCGGCCTCAGTGCCGGACGCGTACAGTCTGTGGCGCTCCGTCTGATTGTAGAACGCGAGCGCGAGATCCGGAATTTTGTCCCGCAGGAATATTGGACGCTTCAGGCGCGGCTTTCGTCTCAAAATCCAGAGAATCAAAGCAAACGGTTTCTTGCAAAACTCGACAAAATCGGAAAAGAAAAAGCCGAACTCATCACTGCGGAGCAAACAGAAAAGCTTAAACAAGCCATTCAGCAGCTTCCCTTTAAAGTTACCAAAATTGATAAAAAAGAGCGTTACCGCCGTCCACAGGCTCCGTTTACGACCTCCAAACTTCAGCAGGAGGCCTATAACCGACTCGGCTTTCCCGCGGCCAAGACCATGCGCGTGGCGCAAAAGCTTTACGAGGGTGTGGATTTACAGGGAGAAGGCACCATTGGGCTCATTACCTACATGCGTACGGATTCCGTGAGTTTGGCGGATTCAGCTCGGCAGGAAATCGTTGGGTATATTAAACAGCATTTCGGAGATTCCTATCTTCCAGAAAAACCTCCAGTTTATAAATCAAAAAAGGGTGCTCAGGAGGCTCATGAAGCCGTTCGTCCGACCTCGGTGCATCGAAATCCGGAGAGCATTCGCACCGCCTTGGATGAAGATGAATTCAAACTCTATGAACTCATTTGGAAAAAAGCCATTGCATCCCAAATGTCTCCGGCTGTGGATGAACATGTTTCGGTAACCATCCTTGCGGGAGAAGAATATTTCTTTAAGACCGGCGGCCGTAGAAATATTTTCCCTGGATTCAGCGCGCTTTATGGAGAAGTGAAGGTTCCGGATGCAAAAAAAGACGATGAGGATGATGAAGAGGATACGGATGAATTTGAAAACATCCCGCATTTAAATGAAGGAGAGACGCTGACACTTCACGAGCTTCTTGGCGATCAGCATTTTACAAAGCCGCCCGGCCGCTTCAACGATGCAAGTCTGGTCAAAACTTTGGAAGAGCTTGGCATCGGACGCCCGAGCACTTATGCACCGACCATTTACACTTTGCTGGCTCGCGGCTACACCGTCCGAAAAAGCGGCGCTATCCTCCCGACTGAGCTAGGAGAAACCGTGGTGGAACTTCTCGTGGAACATTTTCCAACCATTCTCAATGTCCAGTTCACAGCCTTGATGGAAGAGGAGTTGGATAAAATCGAAGAGGGAGAGATGGAATGGGTCAAGGTCCTCAAAGATTTTTATGGCCCTTTCAAGGCTTCGCTCGATGTGGCCAAGACGCTGATTAAACGCGTGAAGCCCGTAGATAAACCCACGGACTACAAATGCGAAAAATGTCAGAAGCCCATGGTTATCAAATGGGGCCGTTTCGGAGAATTCATGGCCTGCACGGGATTCCCTGAGTGCCGCAACACGAAGTCGCTTCCTACGGGCGTCAAATGTCCTGAAGCGAACTGCGGGGGAGATCTGGTCAAGCGCATGTCAAAAAAACGGAAAACATTTTACGGATGTTCGAATTATCCTACGTGCAATCACATTTCCAATTTTCTTCCCAAAAAAGATGAGGCGGCTGCGCCTATGGGAACGGAAGAAAAACCTTCTTCGGATGAAACCGAGGAGCAGGGTTTGTGAGTACGGCCTGGACCATCCGGTTTCTTCAGTTTCTTGAGACCGAAAAAAATGCCTCAACCCATACCGTCAAAAACTATGACGTGGATCTTCGGGAATTTGTCCAGGTCTTAAACGGCAAAGATCTTCGAGAAGTGACTTATCTAGATGTGCGTTCTTTTCTGGCGTGGCTCACTTCGCGAAAATATTCCAAGAATTCTATCTCACGAAAACTTGCCTGCATTCGGTCTTTCTTTAAATACATGGTCCGTGAAGGCGGCGCGCCGGCGAATCCGGCGGTAGAAGTCAGTACGCCCAAACGGGAAAAACAATTACCTAAATTTCTGGACGTGAAAGAAGTCACGCATTTGCTAGAAGCTCCGTCCAGCAACACATGGGAGGAGAAACGGGATAAAGCCATTTTGGAAACAATGTATAGTTCGGGACTGCGCGTGAGTGAACTGGTGGGTTTAAACCGGGAAGATGTGGATTTTTTCAGCGGCCTAGTACGGGTGCGCGGTAAGGGCAAAAAAGAGCGGATGGTTCCGCTCGGACAAGTGGCCCTGAATGCGATTGAAGATTTTCTTAAAGTTCCTGCACCTAAAATAATCGGAACGTCAGTGAATGCTCTCTTCCAAAATCGATTGGGAGGCCGTTTGACGGACCGAAGTGTGCGCCGCATGATCCTCAAATACTCGCGAAGACTCATGATCCAGAAGCGGGTTTCTCCGCATATGCTGCGGCATTCTTTTGCCACGCATCTTTTGGACCGCGGAGCGGATCTCCGCAGCGTGCAGGAACTTTTGGGCCACGAAAACCTTTCGACGACGCAGATTTATACGCATGTAACGACCAAGCGTCTTCGTGAGGTTTACGACGCGGCTCATCCCCGGGCTTAATTCGGCCTCGTTTCCATTTCTCCCTTCTAAAGACTTATGAGTTCACGCGAATCTTTTCAAGAATCGTGGAGTGAGCGGTTGCGCTACGGAATTTTTTCCGGGTTTTACCGCTTGGCCTATCCTCTTTTTTGTTTGGCTTATTTGCCTCATTTTTGTGCGCGCTCCCGTCAAGCTGAAACGCCGTCTGATGTTTTTCGCCAGCGTTTTGGAGACTATCGTGCGTTCCAAAAATTTTCGGAGGATCAAGGCCCGGTGTTCTGGGTGCATGCGGTGAGCGTGGGCGAAGTGATGGCCGCCAAGGCATGGATCCGAGGATGGCGCGAGGCGCATCCTGAGACTCGAATGGTAGTGACTACGGTCACTCCCACGGGGCAAAAGATGGCGCAAGATTTGGCGGGAGAAAAAGTAGCAGTTTGTTATGCGCCGCTTGAATATTCTTTTTCAGTGCGAAGATTTTTAAATACCTTCAAGCCTCAGATGCTGCTTTTAATGGAAACTGAGCTTTGGCCGAACCTGGTGATTCAGGCCTCTAAACGGGGTTTAAAAGTAGGCATGATGAATGCGCGGCTTTCAGAACGCTCTGCTAAACGATACCTTCACTGGAAGCATTTCTTGGGGGGGGTTTTCCGCAGGATTGATTTTGTCCTGGCTCAGACCGAAGACGACCGGGTGCGATTCTTGTCGCTTGGCATTGCTCCGGAGCGGGTGGAGGTGGCGGGCAATATGAAATTTGATAATGTGTCTCTTACCCCGCCTAGCTCCGACGAACTTCAGACCTTTCGCTCCAAGTGGGGGCTGGAGGCGTCCGATCGAGTTTGGGTGGCAGGCAGTACCCATGAGGGAGAAGAAGAAATATTTTTTCGGATTTTTTCACATTTGAAAAAGAAAATTCCGGCTCTGAAAGCTGTGGTGGCCCCGCGGCACATTGAAAGATCACCGGAAATCTACCGATTGCTCAAACGGTTTGGACTTTCCGGATCTCTGTCAGCGGATCCGAGCGCTGGACCTTTTGATGTGTTGATCTTGAATGAACTCGGAATTTTAAAAAAAGTTTACGGTTTGGCGGAGCTTGTGCTGATGGGAGGGAGCTTGATCCCTCACGGCGGACAAAATCCGATTGAGCCGGCGGCGCTGGCCCGGCCTATTTTGGCGGGTCCGCATGTGTTTAATTTTCAGCAAGTTTATAAATTTTTAAAACAACGTCGCGGTGTCGTCCTGATTCAAAATGAGTCAGAGCTGGAAGAACAGGCCCTTCGGATACTCTCGAATCCAGAAGAGGGACAGAGCTTGGGATCCCAGGCTCAAGAAGTGGTCCGTTCCTTTCAGGGAGCCACGCGCTATCAAATGCAATTTGTCTGGAAACAGTTTCAGGCATTATCCGCAAAGGAAAGGATGTTATGAGCAGTGGAATGAGGACTTATTTTCGTCGTTTGGCAGAAGGATATGAAAACGGCTGGCTGGCAGGTCTTTTGAAGCCCTTTATGAATTTGGCGGCTTCGATTTATCGGCAAGCGGTGGAAGGTCATGCAAAAAAATTTGCAGAAAAAAAATCAGGGGCGGTCAAACTGCCATTTCCAGTCATTAGCATCGGCAATCTCACTTGGGGAGGAACGGGGAAGACGCCGCTTGTGGAATATATCGTGCGTCGTTTATCGGATCAGCAAAAGACACCGCTTGTTTTGACCCGGGGCTATAGTCATGATGAGACTGTACAGTTCCATCATCATCTGCCTAAGGCAGTCATCGGCGTGGGAAAAAATCGAGCAGAAGTGGCGCTTGAGCTTGCCAAGAAAAACCCTATCGATGTGGCGGTGCTGGATGATGGATTCCAGCACTGGAAACTGGAACGCAACTTGGACATTGTGCTGGTCAATGCGCTCAATCCTTTTGGGAATGAAAAGCTAATTCCTCAAGGTATTTTGCGAGAACCCTTGACTGCGCTCAACCGAGCTTCGGTCCTGGTCATTTCGCATGTGAATTTGATTCCGGCAGAGGCTTTAAAAAAACTGAAGATGCGCTTGTCGGAATTAGCACCTAAGGCTGTAGTGGTGGAAGGATATCTCGAGGCGCTCTTTTTCTACCGCGCAAAAAATCGCGACCGTGTGGTACTGCAAAAACTTCAAAATCAGAAAGTGACGACCTTTTCCGGAGTGGGCACGCCGATCTCTTTTCATCGGCTGCTTTCCAGTCTAGAAATTAAGCCGGCCCTCAATTTTGATTATACGGATCATCATGAATTTACGGAAAAGGAACTTTTTGAAATCAAGCACGCGAGTGCGGCCAAGGGATCGGTCGAGATTGTAACTACGGAAAAAGACTTTTATCGCTCGCCGCAGCTGATCACGCAGATTTTAAATCCGCTCATCCTCGCCACGCGTTTTAAGATCCGCAGCGGGGAAGAAGTGCTCAACCAAAAACTCTTTTCTGTACTGGGGGCTGCTCGTCGATGAATGATCTTTTTGACCGGCTGGGAGTTCTAGGACTCAAGCTGCTAAGGGGAATCTTTGCTGCGCTTCCCTTGGAGACCGCCCTTGCCTTGGGACGTTTTGGGGGGCGCTGGGGCGTACGTCTGACGCCGCGTCACCGGTCTGTGTATGCAGATTTAAAAGCCGTGTTTGCAGAAAAAAAGAGTGAATCGGAAATCCAGAAAATTCTGGACCACATGGGTGAACATTTTGGAATGATGTTTGTGGAAACGCTCCGCTGCACCTCGTTTGATTCCGCCCAACTTCGAAAAAATGTCGAGCTCCATCATTGGGACCGATTTGAAAAAAAAGAGGCGGAAAAAAAAGGAGTCATTTTTCTCACTGCGCATTTGGGGAATTGGGAGCTGGTTCAAATCATTTCTCATACGCTCGGACATCCCATTCATGTCCTGGCCCAGGCGCAAAAGCATCCGCGCATGGATGGTTATTTAAATCATTTACGGGAAATTCATGGTGGGACGACAGCCATTCTTGAAGGGATGGGCATTCGAGGTCTTTACCGCGTACTGCGAAAAGGCGGAGTGATTGGGCTTTTAGGCGACCGGAGCGCGGGAAAACAGGAGGGGCTTATCCTTCCTTTTTTAGGACGCAAGACCACAGTTCCCACCGGGGCCTTTGAATTTGCGCAGCGGACCGGGGCTGCAGTGGTGCCTGTGTTTTTTGTACGGAGCGCAGGAAGTCGCTATGATTTGATCGCAGAGGAACCCATTGACTGCGCAGAGGAAGGTGCTGCGGCCCTAGAAGCCGCGGGCCAAAAATACATAAAATTATTGGAACAGTACATTCAAAAATATCCGGAACAATGGCTATGGTTTGGCAAACGTTGGAAATATGCCTGGACCAAACGGCTCCTGGTGCTTTCAGACGGCAAGGCCGGACATGTCAAACAGTCGGAGGCCATGGTTCAGCATTTTAGCCAAGTCACAACTCAATATGGACGAGCTGGAATGGAATATCCTGCAGAAACAGTTCAAATTCAATTTAAAAGCCGCTTCCACGAACTTTTATTTTTCATTTCCGCAGGACTTTTTTTGCCATTCGCTCAGGGCCATCTAAGCTGGCTGAGGATTTTTTTAACCGAGGAATCCTGGAAGAGTATTTCGAATCGCCATGCGGATTTTGTCATCTCGGCAGGTGTGGGACTGACGCCGCTGAATCTCTGGCTCGCCCGGGATTTTCGCGCCAAAAGTATTATTATGATGAAACCCTCCTTTCCCTATCAAGGCTATGATTATGATTTGGCCGTCATCCCGGCGCATGACCGCGGATGGATTCCGCGGCGTTCGATTCGCCCAGTCCTGACTCCGAATCCGGTCAATGGGGACCGCTTAAAAGAGGACGGGGAAAAATTAGGGAAAACGCTTCGCACTCCTGAACGCTTAAAGCTTGCGCTCTTTCTTGGAGGGCCTTCCAGGAAATTTCATATTAGTTTTGCGGAGCTGGAAACGCTTTACACCAAATTTTCCCAAGCGGCTCACAAACTGGAATGGGATTATGGCGTAACGACCTCCCGAAGAACTCCTGAAAATTTCACGCGCTACTTCCAAGATCGTGCTCTCAGGGATTCCTCTTGCCAGCTGTTTGTGGATGCTAGAAAAGATACCCGTTCGGAAGTCGCTGGAGGACTCATGGCGCTTGCTGATATTTTGATTGTGACGGAAGACAGCATTTCCATGATTTCTGAAGCGGTGAGTTCCGGGAAAAAAGTCGTGGTCCTTACCTTCTCCTCGGAAGGACTTCCGGAAAAACACCGCCGTTTTCGTCAAGCCCTTGAAGATCGTTCCGCCATTCTCTGTTCGCGGCCGGATCGGCTGGATAAAACTCTTCAGGAAATCTCCGGCATTAAAACCCAGAATCTTTTTGAAGAAGAAGCCCGGCTTTTACAGTCGCGGCTTCAGGAGATTTTATGAAGGTTCTGCAGATTCTTCCTTCTTTGGAATTGGGCGGGGTAGAGCGCGGGGTGATTGATCTTGTGCGCGGCATGAAACGACTTGGAGAAGAATCGGTCGTGATTTCTTCCGGCGGGGCTCTGGTCGCGGAACTTCAAAAAATGGGTGTGCCGCATTACGCGCTTCCGGTTCATGAAAAATCACCATCCTCTTTGGCCCTGATTTCGAAAATTGCGGACATTATTCGCCGCGAAAATGTGGATATTGTTCACGCGCGCAGCCGAGTCCCGGCCTGGCTGGCTTATTTTGCCGCGCGTCAGACCGGCGTTGCATTTGTGACCACGTGCCACGGATATTATTCGAACCATTTTCTAAGCCGCGTTATGGGATGGGGCAGGCGAGTGATTGTTATTTCCCGCGTGATTGCGCGTCATATGATCGATGATTTTAAGGTTCAACCTGAAAAGATCCGCTTGATTCACCGCGGCGTGGATCTTGGTCAATTTGAATCCGCTAAAGTTGCTCCTGTTTTAAAATCGCATGAGGCTGCAAAGCCTTTTCGAGTGATTAATATCGGACGGCTTTCTCCGATTAAGGGGCAGCTTGAATTCTTGCATGCAGTCCATCATCTCAGGAGCCGTATCCCTCATCTTCGTGTTCAGCTGGTGGGCTCCGAGGACCGGAAAAAGACAAAATATACGACGCAGCTTCGGGAAACGATTGAAAAACTAGGGCTGTCTTCTTGTGTTGAAATGCTTGGGACACGACGCGACATTCCGGATCTATTGGCGCAGTCGGATCTTTTGGTACTTTCTACGCTGGTGCCCGAAGCCTTTGGCCGCGTACTGGTTGAAGCCGGGGCTATGGGAAAACCCGTGATAGCCACGCGTCTTGGTGGAGTGCTGGATATTCTGGATCATGAAGAAAATGGACTGATGGTGACTCCAGGCGATATCCGGGAAATGGCGGATGCCATGCACCGAATTTATATGAAACCCGAAGAAGCGGGACGTTTTGCGGCACGGCTCCAGGAAAAAGTCAGGACGGAGTTTTCCCTGGATATGATGGTGAAAAAAACTCTGGAAGTTTATGAAGAAGTCCGGGCCGAGAAAAAAATTCTGGTGCTCAAACTCGGAGCTATGGGGGATTTGATTTTGATTACCCCCAGCTTGCGGATGATTCGGGAACGATTTCCCAAGGCGCGCCTGGCTTTATTGGTGGACCGGAAATTGGCGCCGCTCATGGACCACTGTCCGTATCTCAATGACTTGATCCCTGTGGATCGGACCAAAATGTCCCATCCGGATTACACGCTCAAATTGGCAAAAAAACTCCGCGCCGAAGGATTTGATATCTCTGTGGACTTTCAAAATTCAAAGTGGACACATCTGGCAGCTTATCTGGGCGGAATTTCCAAGCGTTATGGATTTTCTCGCGGTGCATTTGGATTTTTGTTAAATGCTCCGGACCGGACTTTTGGAGTGGTTGAGCCTCCGGTGCGTCAACAGTACCGGATTTTAACAAAACTTGGAGTCCGGGAATTCAGCGAGGCTTTGGAGCTTTGGCCTTCCGAGGATGCCGAGGAAAAAGTTCAAAAACTTTTTGATGACCTTTCGCTCAAATCAAAGCCGCGCATCGGACTCATGGTGGGTTCCAGTCCCCAATGGATGACAAAACGCTGGCCTCTTGAATATTTTAAAACGCTCGCGGAACGTCTTGTAAAAGAACTCAAGGCGCAGGTCTTTTTACTTGGAGGTCCGGAAGATCGGAACTTGGTCCAAGAATTTTTTGGATCCAAACCCGAAGGTGTTGTGAATTGGGTGGGAGAGACCTCGCTGCATGAACTGATGGCGGTGATTCAGCGGTTGAATGTACTTGTGACAGGAGATACGGCACCGCTTCATATTGCGAGTGCTGCGCAAACCAAAATCATTGCCTTGTTTGGGCCGACAGATCCGCGACGCCATATGCCGCCTTCGGCACACGCCGTAGTGTTGAATCGCTCACTTCCTTGCGCTCCGTGTTATCAAGGGATTTGCAAAAATACGGAAGTCTTGGCGTGTCTTCGAAAAATTCCGGTGCAAGATGTTTTTGAAGCGATCCGTCGTCAGTTAACATCAGGATGCAAACCTGAGCGCATTCAAGCTCCGGTGGTTGCGGAAACCCATCCAGAGCCTGAAGATCAGGAAAGATTTGAGCTATGAAGATTCTTATTGTGACAAAAAATTGGCTGGGTGACCTTTTCTTTCAATTGCCGGCTATCGAGGTCATCCGTCGCTGCTATCCGGAGGCGGAAATCATTTGCATGTCTCCCTCCCGCTGCCGGGAGATCCTGGATCGTCACCCCGGGATTTCACGCACGATCATTTTTGATGAAAAAAAAGAGCATCGATTTTTTCTAAAACGCTGGTTTTTCTTTTGGCAGCTTTCTAAGGAAAAATTTGACCGGGCTTACCTTTTCCATACCTCAAAGACCCGCGCCATGATGACTTGGTTGTCCCGGATCCCGGTTCGCATAGGATACGCAGCCGACCGGAAATTCTGGCTCACGCAGGCCATTTCAGAACCCATGGTAAAGATGCACCAGGTGGATTATTTTTTGAATCTGGTTGAGGCTGCGGACGGAATTAAATCGCCTCAAATACCTTATCAATTTCATATTTCAGAAAAAGATCGGATTGCGGTTTCAAAAAAACTCGTAGAAATAAAAATGGAGAATTTTTGCGTCTTTCATCTCGGCGCTAATTGGGAACCGAAGCGTTGGCCGGTTTCTCACTTTGCGCGTCTGGCAGATCTTTTAGCAGAACAGACAAAACTTTCCGTGATCCTCACCGGAGGATCTCAGGATGTGCCGCTGGGCGATTCGCTTTGCAGGTCTCTCAAAACAGGACGAGTTATTTCCTGGATCGGTAAAACAAATTTGGGAGAGCTGGGCGCCTTATTTGAGCGATCTCAATTTGTGGTGTCTGGAGATTCAGGTCCTATGCACATGGCCTCGGGAGTGGGTGCCCGTGTGGCTGCGATTTTTGGTCCTACGGATCCAGATCTGACGGGCCCGCGCGGAACTGGCAAAACACTTTTATTTCGGTATGTTCCAAAAGGATTTCAAATTCCCTGGTATGGATCTCTTACAGATCTTCCGCCGGAAGGATGGCTTTCCGGAGTTTTGCCGGAAACGGTTTTTGAATCCCTGTCTCGCGAGGGATGGCTTTCTGTTCCCATCAAGGGAGGGCGTACGTGAAGGAAATTCTAGTGGTGACGCTCAGTAATATTGGAGATGTGATTTTAACGACCCCGGTGATGGCGGCTTTAAAAAGTGCATTTCCGGAATCTTTTCTTACGGCGGTGACCAGTTCACGCGCTCAAGGGATTCTTCAAGGAAGCCGCACCGTCGATCATGTAGCGATCTATGATAAATCGATGTCTTGGCCGCAAAAACTAAGCATGATCGCGGCATTGCGTCAGAAAAAATATGATATTGTGGTGGATCTTCGAAATACCCTCATCCCTTTTTTGGTCTCTGCAAAAAAAAGAAGCGCCCTGTTTCGATCCTCTAAAATTCTCATGCGCCGCGATAAGCATCTGGAAATTTTAAAGCTTATGCATTTGCCAACAGAAATTATCAACCCTTTTCAGTTTTATAACTCTGCAGAAGAGGCAAGTGCGCTTTCAAAAATTGGATCGTTCCGCCCCTCAAGTATCCGGGAGCCGTGGATGGTGGTGGCTCCGGCCGCAGCTAGTTCACTTAAAACCTGGAAAATGGAAAATTTTCGTGAAGTCATTGGCGAACTGCTTCGGGATTTCCCAGGATTTGTGATCTTAGCCGGGGATAAAAGGGAGCGTGTTCTCGCGGAACCAATTGCTGCAGCGTATCCTTCCCGAGTCATTAATTTAGCAGGCGAAACCACGCTCCGGGAAACCGCAGCTTTGGTGGCGCGTGCTCAGTTAGTATTGACGAATGACAGTGCGGTCATGCATTTGGGCTATGAACTCGAACGGCCGGTGGCCGCCATTTTTGGTCCCACGAATCCGGAAAAATACGGGCGAAAAAGTCCGCGCGTTAGAATTCTCCGCGAACCCGTGGAGTGTTCTCCGTGCGAGCTGGCTCAGTGCCGATTTTCAAGACAGGCCTGTTTTGAGGACCTTGCTGCGGCAAGAGTCTTAGCCGCCTGTCAGGAGCTTTTAAAAAATGCCGTCCCTTCGTAAAAATTTTCGGAAAATTTTAATAACACGCACCGATCGAATCGGGGACCTGGTGTTATCTACGCCGATTTTCTCGGCTTTACGTAAACGTTTTCCAGATGCCTGGATTGCCTGTCTTACCTCTATTGATAATCGCGCTTTGGTGGAAGGAAATTTATATTTGGATGAAGTGATTCTCTACGATAAAAAAGACCGCGAGAAAAGTTTCTGGGGGAATCTCAAACTTGCTTGGGGTCTTCGGCGAAAAAGATTTGATATCGTCATTCATTTTCATGCCACCAACCGCATGCATCTTCTTACTTGGATGGCGGGGATTCCTCACCGAATTGGCTGGACGCGGCGTCTTTCCTGGGCTCTCACACAGGGGTTCTCTGATGTGAAGGTCGAAGGAAAGAAGCACGAAGCGGCGTATAATTTTGATTTGCTGGCTCCGCTTGGCATTGCGTGTCCGGATTCGTTTCGGACTTTTATCCCCGTCACAGAACGAAATGAACAGTCTCTGGAAAACCTGACGGCGCATTTGGAGATTTCAAGCCACAAACCTTGGATCGCTCTGCTTCCGTCTGCCAGCTGTCCTTCTAAACGTTGGCCGGCCGGCTCTTTTGCGCGGGTCCTTGATTTTTTAAAAGAAAAAACAGCTGCAGAAATTCTAATGATCGGCGCGAGGGAAGATCGGCCGATTCTCGACAAAATACGAACACTCACTTCAACACCTTTTCATGATTTAACCGGCCGGCTTTCTCTGGGCATGCTGGCAGTCTTGCTTAAAAAATCAGCGCTTTTGATTTCCAATGATTCTGGACCCGTGCATATTGCCGGAGCCGTCGGAACCCCGGTGATTTCCATTTTTGGCCGGAATCAGCCAGGACTTTCTCCGAAACGCTGGGGGCCGGTGAATGAAAAATCCAAGGTGCTTTGGAAAGACCCGGGATGCGTAAAGTGTTTGGCGCATGACTGCGGAATTAATTTTTTGTGTTTGGAGCTCATCACTCCGGAAGAGGTGCTGGAATCTGCCGCCAGTCTTGTTCCTGGGCTTTTTCATTCGGCTGGAGCACACCCATGAACACGATCCGCAGAGTTCTTGTGGTGGAACCATACGGCATCGGGGATCTTCTTTTTTTAACGCCGGTTTTTCGTGCGCTTCGATTGATTCCTTCTATCGAACGTGTCGATCTTCTCTTGGGATCACGCACAGAAGAAGTGGTTCGTCTGAATCCTCATGTGGATGAGTGTTTTAAAATTGACAAAGATCTTTTTCACGATCGTTCTGCCATTGAAAATTTTAAGGATATCTGGAAACTCTCTTCGATTTTAAAAAAGCGATCCTACGATGTTATGCTGGATTATTCACAGCGCCAGGAATATGGGGCGTGGGGGACCGCCTTAGGTATTCCGATCCGCTCTGGATTGGATTTTCGAAGCCGTGGATTTTTTCTCAATCGAAAAGTTGCCATCCCCCAGGGGTTTACGGGGCGGCATGTGGTGGATTTTTATGCGGAAGTGGCGGAACAAGCCGGGATCCGCGTAGAAGATCGATTTTTAGAGTTTTATCTTGAACCTTTTACAAAAGATAAAATTGCAGCGCGCCTTGCATCTGCAGGAGTTTGGGGTCATTATGCTGTGATTGCACCTGGAGGCGGGGAGTCCTGGGGCCGGGATGCTCACTTCAAGCGCTGGCCCGCTGAACGGTTTGGTGTTTTGTTTGAGAAAATTTGCAAAGAGCAGCATTTTAATGGGGTGGTTTTGATCGGAAGTCGTTCGGAAGCTAAACTGGCTGAAAAGACTTTTGCGGAAATTCATTCACTTCCCAAAATAAATCTGTGCGGTCAAACTTCTTTGCAAGAAACGGCCGCCATTGTGTCTCAGGCAAAACTTTTTATAGGGAATGATGGAGGTCTCCTTCACCTGGCCAAGGCGCTTCGGGTGCCGGTCATGGGATTTTACGGTCCTGCAGATCCTGAGGTCTATGGGGCCTATCCTCGGAAGGTTCAGGATATCATTGTGGTAAAAAAAGATTTAGAATGCCGCCCTTGTTACCGAAAATTCCGGTATCAGGCAGATTGTCCGCACCGGAATTGTCTTCAGGATCTAAGTCCTGAAGAGGCGCTGCGAAATTTTTAAAATAAAGCAACCTTGTCTGTTTAGATTGGGAAAATACATGGTCAAACAATCCTTGATCCCAAAAGGGGTCGTGCTGATGGCGGCAGTTTTGCTCCTCGGAAGTACGGCCTTCGCAGAAACGCCCGTCAAAAATTATGCTGCATCAACTCACGGACTCAAAAAATTACTTGTCGGAGAAAAAGCAGCGTATTCGATTTCCTATTTTGGAGTTCCGATTGGAAGTGCCGTGGCCGAGGTTCGAGAAAAGACTATGATGCATGGACGACCAGCTTATCATATTGTGGTGCACGTGGTATCGACTTCTGTTGTGGATCTGATTTATAAAGTGCGCGGAGAACACCACACTTATTTGGATGCGGAAAAACTTTGTTCGCTTCGGTATGAAATTCGCTCGATGAAGGATGCTTCCAAGGTTGTTTTTCAAATGGATACGAATCCAGAGTCGCTTCAGACCGAATACCATTATTTCAAGCGGGATATTCGAAAAAAGGTGGCTACGCTCAAAGGTGCGCAGGACAGGCTTTCTATGGGTTTTTATTTCCGAACTTTGGATCTTAGCCCGCATCAAACTCTTTCTGTGCCCGTTCAAACGAAAGAAAAAAATTGGAAACTTAAAATTCAGACAAATGAAATACAGCCCATGACGATCAAAAAAATTGGAAATTTTCAAGCCCTTGAAGCTGTTCCCACTTTGGATTTCATCTCGACTTTAAAAATGCCTGGATCCGTGCGCGGCTGGGTCAGTATGGATGAACGGCGAATTCCATTATTGATTCGCGCTAAGGCGCCGCTTCTGGGGTCTGTCACTGTGAAATTGACTTCCTATACACCGGGACATGAGAGTGTGTCGTGAAAAAAATGAAATCCATGGGTTTAATTTTTCTGATGGTTGTTTTAGCGCTTGTGTGGATTTGGATTTATGTCCTACCGCTTCCCGGGGATGTCCCGATCCTGATGTATCATTTTGCCGGTAATGAGGAACAGGCTGCCAGTTCGGGAAATATCCTTACGCGAAAAAGTTTTCAGCGTCAAATGAATTATCTTCAGTGGTTTGGATACCGGGTTATTTCTATGGAAGATTATGCAGCGATTGTTCAGGGACGCCGCCGACCCAAAGGCCGTGAAATTGTGCTCACGTTTGATGATGGAAACGAAACCTATGCTTCCGACTTTCTGCCCATTCTTCAAGCCCATCATTTTCCTTCCACCATCTTTCTGGTTTCAGAAAGCGTCAAGGGAAGGCTCAACGGCAGTATGTCAGAAGAAGTGGTGCGGGAAGTGATTCAGGATCCTCTTGTGACTCTTGGGGCCCATACGAAGACCCATCCTTTTTTGCCGGAATTAAATGAGACTCAGTTACAGGATGAGATTTTAAATTCAAAGAAAGATTTGGAGGCCATGTTTGGGCGGCCGGTTCGTTTTTTCAGTTATCCCTTTGGAGATTTTAATGCTCAGGTGGCGGCAGAAGTTCAAAAAACCGGTTATGAACTTGCCTTTAGTACTTCAGTGAAAAAGTTAAAAGGATTTCCCGAAGGGCCCTTTTCTAGAACGCGTTCCAAAATGATGAGGCAGGCGGACAATCCCTTTGTCTTTTTAGCCATGAGCTCCGGAGTTTATAAAAACTTCAAGCGATGGCGTGCCCATGTGACCTATAAAAATCCAGCCTCGAATCAATCTTAACTCATTGCTATATAATGAGTTAAGGATATATTCGGAACATTGACACAGATTTAGTGCGATGTTACACTATTCGCGTTCCTTGCAAAAAAATCCTAAGACCTTCAAAATCAACGAGTTAGAGATTCTATGCAATCTTCCAATCGAGGGAAGGGTATTTTCTTAACCGATGCGGCCAAGCGGTCGTATTTGGACCTCATCCGTGCCTTTCCAAAATCCAAAATTCTGGTTATTGGCGACTTTATTCTTGATCAATTTATTTGGGGGAAAGTCGACCGAATTTCGCCGGAAGCCCCGGTTCCTGTGGTTCATGTACAGAAAGAATCCACCATGCTTGGCGGATCCTTGAATGTGGCCAACAATATCCACAGCCTGAAAGGCAAAGTGATTCCGTGCGGAGTCTTGGGGCGTGATCGTGACGGACGTATGTTGAAGAGAACTTTAGCGCGGGAGAATATGGATATTGGAGGAATCGTTTATGAAGCGGGACGTCCTACCACAGTCAAAACGCGCATCATTGCGCATTCCCAGCAAGTGGTTCGATTTGACCGCGAAGAGGCTGGCGCGATTACCGAAGCGTCTCATCAAGCTATTTTAAAATTTGTCCGTTCCCGCATTGCTTCTGTGGATGTGGTTATCATTGAAGATTACGGCAAGGGGCTTATTGATTCCCGGCTTTTGAAAAAAGTGATTGCGCTCGCGCGGCGTTACAAGAAGCCGGTCCTGGTGGATCCAAAAGAAAAAAACTTTCCGTTTTATACCGGCGTGACGGTGATTACTCCGAACCGCAAAGAGGCTTTTCAAGGTGCAGAGACTTTAAGGATTGATCATGATCAAAATGTTCATAAGACAGGCAAGGCTTTGGTGAAGCGTCTGCGGGCCGCATCGGTTCTCATTACTCTTGGAGAGGACGGTATGGCGCTTTTTGAAAAAAATGGAGCGGTCACGGAAATTCCTACGGCGGCTCGCGAGGTTTATGATGTCTCCGGAGCCGGCGATACCGTGATTTCGGTATTAGCTTTGGCGCTTGCTTCGGGTGCCAAAATCAAAGACGCATCGATCCTCGCCAATTTTGCAGCAGGTATTGTGGTCGCTAAATTAGGAACGGCAACGGTTTCGCCTGAAGAGCTTATCGCGGCCATTCAAGGCCCTGGAAAATCCTCATGAAAATTATCGGAGTCATCCCCGCACGCATTGGTTCCTCGCGTCTTCATGAAAAAGTCCTGGCTCCGATTGCCGGTAAACCCATGATTGAGCATGTGTGGTCGCGTGTGTCCAAGGCCAAGAAGCTCGATCAGGTTTTTGTGGCCTGTGATGATGCGCGAATTGTTTCCTGCATTGAAGCTGCGGGAGGAAAAGCTATTTTAACACGCGCCGATCATCCCAATGGAAGCTCGCGGGTGGCGGAAATTGCCGAACGTTTTCCGGGCGATATCTTTATTAATATTCAGGGCGATGAACCCACCATTCGTCCCGAGAGCGTGGATCAGCTGGCGGATGCTTTTCGAAAAGAACCAGCCATTCAGGTTGCAACGCTTGCCGTGCGCAGAGACGATGCGGAGGATTATCAAAATCCGAATGTCGTCAAAGTGATTTGTGATTTTAAAGGCAATGCTCTTTATTTTTCCAGGGCCCCGATTCCGCACGCGCGCGAAGGGGGCCGAGTCTCTTATTTAAAACATCTTGGTATTTACGGTTATCAGAAAAAATTTCTAATCGATTATGTGTCCTGGCCTGCAGGAATTCTTGAGTCGCTTGAAAAACTAGAACAGTTGAGGATTTTGGAGCAGGGATTTCGGATCCGCGTGATTGAAACGCCGCATGACTCCTGGAGCGTGGATACGGCCGCGGATCTGGCGCTCGTCCAATCGAAAATCCAAAGTTTAGCACCGGGGAGGTAGGGGAAAGATGCCGAAGTACATTTTTATTACGGGCGGAGTGGTTTCATCCTTGGGAAAAGGAATTGCTTGCGCATCCATCGGAAAAATTTTGGAATCTATCGGACTGAAGGTGACCATTCAGAAATTGGATCCTTACATCAATGTGGATCCCGGCACGATGAATCCCTACCAGCACGGAGAGGTGTATGTTACCGATGATGGTGCGGAGACCGATCTGGATCTCGGACATTATGAGCGTTTTACGCAGGCCTCTTTAACTCGCATGAACAATATCACGACCGGCCAAATTTATAACGAAGTCATTTCCAAAGAGCGCAAAGGAGAATTTCTTGGTTCCACAGTTCAGGTGGTCCCTCATATTACGGACGCAATCAAAGAGCGGATCCGTGCGGTCTCACGCGGCAAGCGCGTAGACGTGGTGCTCTCGGAAATTGGAGGAACGGTCGGCGATATCGAGTCTTTGCCGTTTTTAGAGGCGGCCCGCCAGTTTCGGCACGAAGTTGGCCGGGAAAATTGTATTTTTGTTCATCTTACTCTTGTGCCTTTTATCCGCGCTGCCGGAGAACTCAAAACCAAACCGACTCAACACAGCGTCGGCACGCTTCGTGAAATAGGTATCCAGCCCGATATTTTAATTTGCCGCACGGAGAAGAAAATCACGCGAGGGCTCAAGGAAAAAATCGCGCTTTTTTGCAACGTGGATGAAAATGCGGTGATCGAGGCCCGTGATGTGAAATCTATTTATGAGGTACCGCTGCGTTTTAAAGAACAGAAAATTGATGAAGTGGTCTGCCGTTTTCTAAAAATTGGAGCCAAATCCGGAAGTTTGCATCAATGGAAAAAAGAAGTGGTGGATCGTGCGCTTTATCCTAAAAAGACAGTCCGCATTGCAGTGGTGGGAAAATACATTGATCTTCAGGACGCTTACAAATCCATTTATGAGTCTCTGAAGCATGGCGGGATTGCCAACGATGCATCGGTTAACATTAAGCGTGTAAATTCTGAGCATGTGACCAAAGCCAATTTGGAAAAAATATTCAAGGGGATTTCAGGGATTTTGGTGCCGGGCGGATTCGGAATGCGCGGCATTGAAGGAAAATTGGATGCGATCCAGCATGCTCGGATCAATAAAATTCCTTTTTTTGGAATTTGTCTCGGAATGCAATGTGCGGCCATAGAGTTTGCGCGGAATGAGCTGGGTTGGAAAGGCGCAAATTCTTCTGAATTCAACAAAAAAACGCCTTATCCCATTATCAGCCTTTTGGAAGAGCAGGAAGGCGTGGAAGACTTGGGCGGAACCATGCGCCTCGGAGCCTACCCGTGTCATCTGAAGAAAAATACCCGGGCTGCAGATGCTTATAAAACGACGGAGATCAGCGAACGGCATCGCCACCGATACGAATTCAATAATAAATACCGTGAAGAGTTTCAGGAAAAAGGCGTGAGGTTTTCCGGTCTTTCGCCTAATGGAAAGCTGGTAGAGATGCTGGAGATTGAAGATCATCCCTGGTTTTTGGCCTGTCAATTTCATCCGGAATTTAAATCCAAGCCGGACCGGGCGCATCCGCTCTTCCGGGAGTTTGTGGCGGCCGCGCTTCAATGCGGAGAAAGCGCTCATGTGGAAGCACCAAAGGCGCAAGAAGCCGAATCTGAAAAGAATGAGGGAGCTGCTTCGTGAAACTAAAGAAAGTTATAGCCGCTCCTGATGTTGTGTTTGGAGAACCGGATCAGTTCGTTTTTATTGGCGGACCTTGCGTGATTGAAAGTGAAGCCAGCGCGATGGGGCATGCGGAAAAAATCCTGAAGATTTCCCGGGATCTCAAGCTGCCCTATGTTTTTAAGGCCAGCTACGACAAGGCAAATCGTTCTTCGTACGCCTCCTTTCGGGGCCCGGGAATCGAAGAAGGGCTTAAAATTCTTGCTAAGATAAAAAAAACGTTTGGAATCCCGGTGCTGAGTGATGTGCACTCGGAGGAGCAGATTGAGCGAGCCGGAGAGGTGCTCGATATTTTGCAGATTCCTGCATTTCTATGCCGTCAGACCGATCTCCTGGTGGCCGCGGCTAAGACCGGAAAAATTGTGAATGTTAAAAAAGGACAATTCCTTTCTCCGTGGGATGCGGAAAATATTGTGGCGAAACTGCGTGAAGCGGGTACGAAAAAAATTCTTCTAACCGAGCGCGGTGCCTCGTTTGGATATCGGAATCTGGTCAGCGATTTTCGCTCCATCCCTGTGATGCGTGGATTTGGAGTGCCGGTGGTGTTTGATGCCACGCATTCGGTTCAGCTTCCCGGTGGGCAGGGAGCATCCTCCGGTGGTATGGCGGAATTTATTCCTGTCTTGGCGCGCTGCGGTATTGTGGCAGGCGCGGACGGCATTTTTATGGAGGTTCACGAGAATCCTGCAAAAGCTCTTTCCGACGGTCCTAATAATCTGCCCCTTTCCAAACTCAAAGATCTCCTCGAAATGCTGATGGATCTCAAGCGAGTGATGGTTTCCCGAAGCGAAATTTTAGTATGAAAAAATCCATTCTGAAAACCGCACAGGATATTCTAAAAATTGAAGCAGATGCGATTCGCGCTTTGACGCGCGGGATCGGGAAAGAATTTTTGCAGGCCGTGGATTTGATGTACCGATGCGAGGGGCGTGTGATTGTCACGGGAATGGGGAAACCTGGATTTATTGCTCGAAAAATTTCAGCGACCCTGGCATCCACCGGAACACCCAGTCATTTTCTTCATCCGGCCGAAGCGGCTCACGGAGATTTGGGCATGGTGACGGATCGCGATATCGTGATTGCAATTTCGCAAAGCGGTGAGACGGAAGAAATTCTTAGATTGATTGAAGGGATTAAAAAAACGCGTGCCCCGCTGATTGCTATGACGAGTAGTCGGCGTTCAACCTTGGCGCGGCAAGCGGATCTGATACTGGATCTGGGCGTGAACCGGGAAGCGTGTCCGCTCAATCTCGCTCCTTCTGCCTCTACGACGGCCTCGCTGGCTATGGGAGATGCATTGGCGTTGTCGTTGCTGGTCAAAAAAGGATTTAAAGAAGAGGATTTTGCCACGCTTCATCCCGGAGGAAGTCTTGGCCGCAAACTTCTGAAGGTTCGGGATCTCATGCGGACCGGAAAAGAAAATCCGCTGGTTCGGGAAGAAACGCCGGTGCGTGAGGCGCTGCTTAAAATTACAGGATCCCGCGCAGGGAGCTGTTCCATTATTGATGCCAAGAAAAAATTGGTGGGTATTTTTACCGATGGAGATCTCCGGCGAAATCTTCGGAAGCAAGGCGCATCCATTCTTTCCAAGAAAGTGATGGAATTCGCCACGCTTCACCCCGTGAGTGTGGATCAGGATCGGCTGGCGACCGAGGCTTTGAATATAATCAAGACGCGCCGCATTGACGAACTTCCGGTGGTGGATCAACAGGGCCGGGCGGTCGGACTCTTGGATATTCAAGATCTTTTAAGGGCGGGTTTCGCTTAAGTGGCTAAGCATCGCTGGTATCGTTATCCGCTCTATCTTGTTTTTCGCGGTCTGGCAGCCGCTTTGGGCATTTTGCCGCGGCGGGTTCTTTTGATTTTGTCATTTGGAATTGCTGAGATTGCCTATTGGGTGGTGACTCGGCAGCGCCGCATGATGTTGGAAAACCTTCGAAGCGTTTACGGACGAGAAAAGTCAGAAGCTGAAATTCGGAAAATGGCCCGCGGTGTTTTTCGCACGGCTGCACTGAATGGGGCGGACATCCTGGGATTTCACAAGCTGACGGGTGAGAAGATCCGGAAGTTTTGCGACATTGAGGAAATGCTCCGGGTATATAATCAGCTTTTGGCCGAAGGCAAGGGCGTTCTTTCGATCACAGCCCACCTGGGCAATTGGGAGTTTCTAGCAGCGGCTGTTTTTATGAATGGAATTCCTGGCGGCGTGGTGGGGCGCAAGATTTATTTTGAACCCTACAATGATTGGATTGCTGCGATTCGGAAATCAGTCAATACCGATACTTTGTTCAGGGAAAACGCGGTTCGGGGAGTTTTGCGGCGGCTTGCGGCTGGCGAAGTAATCGGAATTTTGCCGGATCAGGACATCGATAGTTTAAGCGGCATCTTTGTAAATTATTTTGGCCGGCCGGCCCACACTCCGGATTCACCGGTCCGGATTGCGATGAAGACCGGGGCTCCGATGCTGATTAATTTTTTAGTCCATGAGTCCTGGGACCGCTACCGGTGGGTGAATGGCGGAGTGATTCGGCCTTCGGAGTCGAAGGACCGGAGTGACGCCGCGGTTCGCCGTTACACAGAAGCCATGGCTGCCGCGTTTGAGGTTGCCATTCGAAAATATCCTGAGCAATGGATGTGGATGCACAATCGTTGGAAGACACAACCGGTTCAAGGAACTGTTCATCAAGAAACTGAAAAAGCAGCGGGGCATTCAATATGAAACGGATTATCTTAGCAGTGTTGGGATTCATCCTTCTCTATTTTGGAGTGGTGCAGCTTCAAATCGTCTGGGTCAGACATAAAGCAGCTTCAAGTCAAGCCCTGGAGTCAGGTGAGCGCGCGGATCACACGGTTCGTGTCTTCACTTTTTCAAAATATAATTCAAGTGGCGGTAAAGAAATTGAGATTGAAGGCGACACTGCAAATTTGCTAGATGAAGTGGTTTTGCTTTCTAATGTAATGGCCAAGGCCTATGCCGAAGAAGTTGCGGTCACGATTACTTCAGATCAAGGAAAGTATAGAAAAAACGCGAACCAGGTAGATCTTGAAAAAAATGTAGTGGCTACGACCGATAATGGGACGCGTCTTCTGACAGAGATGCTCATCATCCATCCGAGTGAGCGGACCATGGAGACGCAGCTTCAGGCTCAGGTCAAAAAAGATAATATCGATATCGAGGGGCTCGGCGCAGCCGGGGATACCAATCTCAAAAAAGTTCAATTTAAGAAAAATGTTACGGTGGTGATTCAGGACACTCAGGATAAAGCCAAAAAGCCCACGGTCATTACCTGCGACGGGCCGCTCGTCATTGATTATGAAAAAAACATCGCGCACTTTAAAAAGAACGTTATTGCCAAAGATGACCGGGGAACCCTCAAGGCTGATTTAATGGATGTGTACTACAACCGTATCAGCCGCAAGGTTTCCAAGATTGTGGCGCTGCACAATGTGGTGATTGAGAATCCTGACGGTAATACGACCTACAGCGAAAGCGTGATTTATCTTGCGGAAGAAGGACGGGTGATTTTGGGCGGTGATACCGAAGCTTTGTACTATGACGATGCAAAATTTAACAAAGAGGACTATGCCATCTAATGCACCTTCTAGAAACGAAACAGCTTGTCAAAAGTTATAAAGGCCGGACCGTGGTCAATCAGGTCAGTATCAATGTTTCCCGCGGAGAAATTGTGGGACTGCTTGGGCCGAATGGCGCCGGGAAAACCACGTCGTTTTATATGGTCGTAGGCGTGATTCAGCCCGAATCCGGGCGAATTTTGTTTCGCGGCGAAGACATTACCGAGCTTCCCATGTATCAGCGGGCGCGTTTAGGCATTGGGTATCTTTCACAGGAGCCGTCTATTTTTAGAAAGCTGACTGTGGAAGAAAATGTGATGGCGGTTTTGGAAACGCTGGATATTCCGCAGACGGAGCGCGATCGGCGGCTGGTGCAGCTTTTAAATGAGCTCGACATTGCGTATCTGGCTAAGAGTAAGGCTTACACACTTTCCGGAGGAGAGCGGCGGCGCTTAGAAATTACCCGAGCACTGGTCACCAATCCTTCTTTGATTCTCCTCGATGAACCTTTTAGCGGCGTGGATCCGATTGCGGTGTTCGAAGTCCAAAAAATTCTGCAAAAACTCAAAAACCAGGGCCTTAGCATTCTTTTGACGGACCACAGTGTGCGGGAAACTCTTGCGATTACGGATCGCGCCTACATTCTGTGCGAAGGGAAGATCGAAGCTTCAGGTACCTCCGAATATTTGGCGTCGGACCCTAAGGCCCGCGAGATTTATTTGGGTGAAAAATTTACTTTAGCGTAGCAAGGAAGGATGAACTATGAAAATTCGTGTGACAGCAAAAAAACTGACGGTGACGGACGGAATCCGGACGCATTTGGAAGAAAAACTCAGCCGCTATGATAAATTCGCATCCCGGCTTGTGGAGTCCCATGTAATTCTGAAAAAAGAAAAATATTATTATGAGACCGAAATCACGCTTCTCGCAAAACACTTTAAGGCTTTTGGAGAAGGGAAGAGCAAGGATAATGTTTTTAAGGCGATTGATCAGGCTGCGGAGCGCGTTGAAAAACAGCTGTTAAAGTACCGTGAAAAACTCAAGGATCATAGAATCCCGGGAGCGGCCAAGGCTGCGTCCGGATCAGGATCCAGAAAAATTTCAGTTGCAGAACTTTTAGGCGGGGCAGAAGAAGAGGAGGACCGCTGATCAAAGGAATGCGTATCGTCAAATAGTGTTTTAGAATTCATCATCAAGAAGGTGGAGGTGTGAAGGTTATGAAGATCTCGGAATTTTTGGATAAAAAGGGGATTAAGATCGGATTTGAATCCGTGGAAAAAGCGGATGCTATTTCCGAACTTGTGGATCTCCTGGCCACGGTGAAAGACATTGGAGACAAGAAAAGTATTATGAAGTCTCTGATGGAGCGCGAATCGCTCGGTTCTACCGGGATTGGTCAGGGAATCGCGATTCCTCACGGAAAAACAGATCGCGTGGGAGAACTCGTGGCTGTCCTCGGGATTTCTGCCAAGGGCGTTAATTTTGAAGCGCTGGACGGGGAAAGCGTCCATATCCTTTTTCTTTTAGTGGCACCCAAAGATTCTGCGGGGCCGCATCTGAAAGCCTTGGCTCAGATTTCCAGAATTTTGCGGGACAGTTATTTTTGTCAGCTGCTTCGGCGCTGCAAAACCGCGGAAGAAGTTTATGAGCTCATTCACCGGGAAGAAGAGAAGAAACAATAATTTGGACCTCCCTATGCAATTCTTTAAGTGGCTCTACCCAGGAATCGGAATCAAACGCTGGATCATCCTCTGTGTGGCGGGTCTGGGTTTGATTGTGCTCGTGGCGCTTGTGGCGATCAAGAGCATTTCAGAGATAAGCATCCTCTTGGCTGCACTGGCCATGGCGGCGCTGATTTTCGGAATTTTTCTGGTGTACATGGCCATTAAAAACATGGTGAGAATCTTCATCCGCGCGCTTATGCCTCTTCACCGCGAAGGTCCTCTGGTGGATATTGTGGTGCAGCGGCGTCAAAATGATCACTTGCTCCGAGGGCCGCGTGTCGTGGCGATCGGAGGCGGAACAGGGCTGAGCACTCTTTTGAGCGGCATTCGTTCCTTTACGAGCAACATCACCGCCATTGTGACGGTGACGGATACCGGGGGAAGTTCAGGACGGCTTCGGGATGAAATGGACATGATTCCTCCCGGAGATATTCGAAACTGCCTGGTGGCGCTGGCCGATGCCGGACCGCTCATTCGGGATCTTTTTCAGTACCGATTTGAAGACGGAGAAGGGCTCAAAGGCCACAGTTTTGGAAATCTTTTTATCACGGCCCTTTCCAAAGTCACGGGAGATTTTGAAAAGGCCATTGCCGAATCCAGCAAAGTGCTGGCGATCCGCGGCCGCGTGATTCCTTCCACTTTAGAAAAAGTCACGCTGGTGGGAGAGTTTGAAGATGGGACTATTGTGGAAGGTGAAACTCATATTACCGATATTCATAAAAAATTGCGCAATATCCGCTTGAAGCCTGAAAATTGTAAAGCCCACTCGGAAGTCTTGGACGCCATTGAAAATGCAGAAATGATTATTTTAGGGCCCGGCAGTTTATATACCAGCATTCTTCCTAATTTATTGATTGAAGATTTATGCCGCGCGCTTTTGAAATCTGACGCGTACAAAGCGTATGTGCTCAATGTCATGACACAGCCGGGGGAAACCGACGGCTACAGCGCTTGGGATCATCTGCGTTCGCTTGTGGAGCATACGGATCCGCGCATTGTGGATGTGTGTTTTGCCAACAAGGGGTTGATTCCTGACGGCCTTATCCGCAAGTATGGTGAACAGGGTGCGGAGCGGGTCAATATGGATTTAGACAGGATTCGGGAAAAAGGTTACGAAGTTGTAGAGGGAAGTTTTCTTCAGCTGGATGGTCAAATCCGCCACGATGGCGAGGGGCTGGCCCGGCTGATTTTTGAACATTTTGAAGAACGGACTAAGGCAGTGAAGGTATGAGTGGATCTGGAAAGTCTCATCCCAAAGGACTGACGAAAAAATTTGTCATTTGTAATAAATCCGGACTTCACGCGCGGCCGGCCGCACTTTTTGTGCAAACGGCGAACCAATTCAAGTGTTCTGTGGAAGTCCAGAAGGATCATGAAAAGGTAGACGGAAAATCAATCATGGGAATTATGATTCTGGCCGCCGGAGTGGATTCGGAAATTGTGGTCCGGACCATGGGCCCGGACGCTAAAGATGCTATGGATGCAATCGAGCGGCTGATTGCCAGCAATTTTGGAGAAAAATAAAACAATCATGGAAACACTGAAGGGAATTCCGGTATCTCCGGGCGTGGCTATTGGAAGGGCTTCGGTTTTTATATCCGAAGACTACTTCAATGTGCCTTCGCGCGCCATTATTGCGGAGCAGGTTCCTCGTGAAATTGCGCGTTTTGAAGACGCGCTCACTCAGACGCGGGCAGAAATCCTTGGGATTCGTAAAAAAATATCCAGCCAAATCGGCCGTGAAAATTCAGACATTTTTAACGCGCATCTCATGATCCTGGAAGACCGGACCCTGATCGAAGATGTGTTCTCCCTTATTAAGGAGCGTTTGGTCAATAGTGAATATGCCTTTACCGTGGTGATGCAGCGCTATTTTACGGCCTTTGCACAAATTGATGACGAGTATCTGCGGGAGCGTGTGGCGGACATTAAAGATATCGGCCGGCGTCTTCTCAAAAATCTTTTTGGTGAAAAACACGAGCATTTAGATCTAAAAGAAAATCGCGTGATTGTGGCCCATGACCTTTCGCCTTCTGATACCGCCACAATTGATAAAAATAAATTGCTCGCCATTGTGGCGGAAGTGGGCGGTCCGACCTCGCACATGGCCATTCTCAGCCGTTCCATGGAAATTCCGGCCGTGGTGGGAACGGATGGAGCCACGCTCAAAATTCAGTCCAGCGACACGGTGATTGTCGACGGAACGCATGGTCTTGTCATTATCAATCCGGATGCGGCTACGATTGAAGAGTATACCCAGCGCGGCTACCGGATCACAGAACAGATCACGGCCCTCGATAAACTGCGCGATCTTCCGGCTGAAACCAAAGATGGCCGGCGGATTTCCTTGGCTGCCAATATCGAATTTCATGATGAGATTCCTTCTGTTATCTCTCATGGCGCGGATGGGATTGGTCTGTACCGTACAGAATATTTTTATATGAATCGAACCGATCTTCCGACCGAGGAAGAACAGTACCGGGCCTACAAACAAGTGGCAGATCAGATGAGTGGGCGCTCTGTGATTGTTCGGACTCTGGATCTTGGCGGGGATAAATTTTTGTCTTCATTGGATGTGCCGCATGAAATGAATCCCTTTTTGGGATGGCGCGCTATCCGTTTTTGTCTGACGCGTGTGGATATTTTTAAGGTGCAGCTCCGCGCGATTTTAAGAGCGAGCACGCTCCGCAATCTTAAAGTGATGTATCCCATGATTTCCAATGTCGAGGAAGTACGTAAAGCGAATCTAATTTTAAATGAATGTAAAAGGGAGCTTGAAAAAGAAGGTTATGATTTTGACTCCAACATTGAAGTCGGAGCCATGATCGAAATCCCTTCCGCTGTATTGATCAGCGATATCCTGGCCCAGGAAGTAAATTTTTTCTCCATCGGCAGCAATGATTTGATCCAGTACACGCTTGCGGTCGACCGGGTAAACGAAAAAATTGCTTATCTTTATGAACCCACGCATCCCGCAATTTTAAAATTGATCAAACAAGTGATTGACAATGGGCATCGGTTCCAGCGATGGGTGGGCTGCTGCGGAGAAATGGCCGCGGATCCAGCGTTGGCGCTGCTCCTTTTAGGACTGGGGATTGACGAAATCAGCGTGAGTCCGTTTATTTTACCGAAGGTCAAAAAGACCATCCGTTCTGTGGATTATGAACAGGCGCGCCGCATTGCGGAAACGGCCATCACATTTCAGACCGGGGATGAGATTCGAAATTATTTAACTGAGCAAATCAAGTTGATTGCTCCTGACCTTTTGGACGATTGAGGAGCTAAGGTCATGAAAGTCATTCTTCTTTGCGCAGGTTATGCGACCCGGCTTTATCCACTGACCCAGGATCAGCCCAAGGCGCTCCTTCCAATTCAAGACCGGCCCATTTTGGAATGGATTCTTGAAGCGGTTCGTCCGATCCGCAGTGTGGATGAAGTTTTTGTGGTTACAAACGATCGCTTTGCCGAGCATTTTGAAAAATGGGCCGCGAATCTCAAAATGCCTTGGAAAGTCAGCGCGGTCAATGACGGTACTACGTCCAATGAGAATCGGCTGGGAGCGATTGGCGATCTCCGCTTTGTGTTGGAAAAAAGCGGTGTCGGAGAAGAAGACCTTCTCGTGATTGCCGGCGATAATTTATTTAATTTTGATCTGGTGCGGTTTGTGGATTACGGAATTTCTAAGCGGCCGTATCCGGTAATTGCCGTTTATGATGTGAAAGACCGCGAACTTGCCAAGCGTTATGGGCTTGTGAAATCTGCGGCCGATGGGAAAGTTTTGGAGTTTTTTGAAAAGCCGGCGAATCCGCCGACCACGTTGGCCTCTTGCGGAGTCTACTGGCTTCCGGGAGAGACGCGCCGGCTTCTTGACAAGTATTTAACGAGCGGAAATAATCCGGATCAGCCCGGGCATTATATGCGATGGCTGGCCGAGACTTCTCAGCTCTATCAACTTAATCTTGAAGGACTCTGGTTTGACATTGGCGACCTGGAGTCCTATCACAAAGCCAATGAAGTATTTAACTCGAAGAGATAAATTTTATAAGAGTAGAGAGCGGAGAGTAGAGAGAAAAACAAAATAAAAATTGATCTTCTCTCTACTTTCTACTGACTACTCTCTACTTAACTGTTAAGAGGGAGCAAAAAAATCATGAGCACGCTATCCAATCGTCATTATTTCACCTCTGAATCCGTCAGCGAAGGCCATCCGGATAAAATCTGCGATCAAATCTCGGACGCTATCCTCGATGATTTTCTAAAACAGGATGCCCGTTCGCGTGTGGCCTGCGAGTGTTTGGTCACGACCGGCACCGTCATTGTGGCCGGTGAAATCACCAGTTCTGCCTATGTGGACATTCCTTCGGTGGTGCGCGGCGTGATCCGGGAAATCGGATATACCGACGCCTCTTACGGTTTTGATTACAAAACCTGCGGCATTTTGACCGCGATCCAGCAGCAATCTCCGGACATTGCCATGGGAGTTGATACGGGCGGTGCGGGCGATCAGGGCATGATGTTCGGTTATGCAAGTGATGAAACTCCGGAACTGATGCCGCTTCCGATTGTGCTGGCTCATCGGCTTATGGAAAAATTGGCCGAGATTCGGAAAAAAGGCGAGATCGGATATCTTCGTCCGGACGCCAAAAGCCAAGTCACGGTGGAATATGATGGAAATACTCCGGTGCGTGTGGATGCGGTCGTAGTCAGCACTCAGCATGATCCGGAAGCCACTCAAGAACAGATTGCGCGCGATCTGAAAAAGAAACTGATTCCTCAGGTCATTCCGGCGAAGTGGCTGGATGCAAAAACAAAAATTTTTATTAATCCCACGGGACGTTTTGAAATCGGCGGACCGCATGGAGATACCGGACTGACGGGCCGCAAGATTATTGTGGACACCTACGGCGGATTCGGACGCCACGGCGGCGGCGCCTTCAGCGGCAAGGATCCGTCCAAGGTGGACCGCTCAGCCTGCTATTTCGCACGTTACGCCGCTAAAAATATTGTGGCGAGCGGCGCAGCCAAACGCTGCGAAATCCAGGTGTCGTATGCGATCGGCGTGGCCCAGCCCATTTCGGTTCGTGTCGAAACCTTTGGAACCAACGTCATTTCCGAAGAAAAAATCGTGGCAGCCGTGACCAAGCTTTTTGATTTCACGCCGCGAGGCATTATCAAATCGCTGGACCTTTTAAAGCCGGTGTACCGTGCGACTGCAGCCTACGGACATTTTGGACGCACGGGCGACGGATTCACTTGGGAAAAATTGGATAAAGTGGCTGCGCTTCGTAAGGAATTTGGACTTAGCTCAGCTAAACCCAAGGCCCAAAAAGCGGGAGTGCGCTAAGATGGCATCCTCGACCACGGTTCGTAAAGTATCAGGAGCAAAGGTGATGAAAAATTCCAAAGCACAGGATTTCAAGGTCGCGGATCTCGGTCTCGCGGATTGGGGACGGAAAGAAATCGAGATTGCAGAGAAGGAAATGCCGGGGCTTATGTCGCTCCGGAAAAAATACGGCAAGCAAAAACCCCTTCAAGGTGCACGCGTTGCCGGATGCCTTCACATGACGATCCAGACTGCGGTTTTGATCGAGACTTTGATGGAACTCGGCGCGGAGGTGCGCTGGTCCTCCTGTAATATTTTTTCCACTCAGGATCATGCAGCGGCAGCCATTGCGGCGCGCGGCATTCCGGTCTTTGCCTGGAAAGGGGAGACATTGGAAGAGTATGACTGGTGTGTCGAGAAGACCATTGTATGGCCGGACGGCAAAGGGCCGAACATGATCCTGGATGACGGCGGAGACCTCACCAAGATGATGCATGAACCGCGTTTTGCAAAGTATGCAAAAGAAATTCGCGGAATTTCCGAAGAAACCACGACCGGCGTTCACAATTTGATCAAAATGGCGCAGGCGGGAGTTCTTAAATGGCCGGCCATTAATGTGAATGACTCGGTCACCAAATCCAAATTTGATAATCTTTATGGATGCCGCGAATCTTTGGCCGACGGTTTAAAACGTGCCACGGGTGTGATGGTTGCAGGAAAAATCGTGGTCGTTGCTGGTTACGGGGATGTGGGCAAGGGATGCGCGCAGTCCATGCGCGGCTTCGGAGCTCGCGTGGTGATCACAGAAATCGATCCGATCTGTGCACTTCAAGCGGCGATGGAAGGTTATGAAGTCTGTACGATGTCGGAGATGGCTTCGAAAGGCGATATTTTTGTGACGGCTACCGGAGTCTGCGACATCATTACGCTGGATCACATGAAACAGATGAAAGACCAGGCCATTGTGTGCAATATCGGGCACTTTGATATTGAGATCGATGTGGCCGGACTTCAGTCTGTCAAAGGAATCAAGAAAGTAAATATCAAGCCGCAGGTGGATAAATGGATTTTTCCGGACGGCCATGCGATTTTGCTTCTTGCCGAAGGCCGTTTGGTCAATCTCGGATGCGGGATGGGACATCCTTCTTTTGTGATGTCAAATTCCTTCACCAATCAGGTGCTTGCCCAGATCGAACTCTTCCACAAATGGAAAGACTACGAGATTGGTGTGACTTGCCTTCCCAAGAAATTGGATGAAGAGGTCGCGCGCCTTCACTTGGATAAACTCGGCGTCAAACTCGAGCGCCTCACGGCCAAACAATCCAAGTACCTCGGCATCTCACCCGACGGCCCCTTCAAACCCGAACACTATCGGTACTAGTTCCGGGACAATTGTAAGCATAAAAAAACCGGTGCGGTTTTTCCGCACCGGTTTTTCGTTGTGATTTAAATTTAAAAATCAGGGTTAATCCCGCTCTTTACGGCGGAAAAAGGGTTTGCCGCCGCCTTTATGAAATCCGCCTCCGCTCCGGCGTTGGCCGTGGGGATTGTCAAAAGTTCTGACTCCGCCGCCGAAGGAACGATTCCCGCTGTCATCCGAACGCGGGGCGCCGCCAAAACCACGGGGCCGATCCGAGTGCCGGGGTCCACGCTCATCACGAAACGGGCGAGAAGGTCTTCCATCCCGAAAAGGAGGACGGGAAGGCCGGTCGCTGCGAAAAGGACGAGAAAAGGATTTCTGTTCGTAGGATTTCCCCTGGGAAGATTGGGCAAGCAGGGTATCAATTTTCTTCTCTAAGAAGGCGAGCTGCTGCTGAATTTTCTTCAGCATTGTCGCCATATCGGGCTCTTCGGCTGCGTTAAATTGTTCTTCTTCCGATTCGTCTTGAATAGGATCACTCATGATGAGGCCTCGTATTTTTTTGGCTAGAGCGTTTAATGGAGAGAGTAAAAAGTAGCAAGTAGAGAGAAACGCCGACCTTCACATGCAGTTTCTTTCTGCTTTCTACGCTCTACTTTCTATTCACACAAAATCAATCGCAATAGTTTGTTGTTATGGGTGCGGTGCTGTCTGCGATCCGCTGTGGAGTTGTAAAATTTAGGGCCTCTCGGCGGCCTTCCTTGAACCGTATAAGGAGTCCTGCTTGTTTCATCCGGACGCGTGTAGTATAACCTTAATCGCGCCGGAAAAGTCAATTTTTTATCAACCTTCCAAAACCCCGGAATGGGGGGAAGAAATGGAGAAAGCGATGCAAAGGTTTCGACATTTAGGCGGGTTTCGGCACCCATTTTTTTTGATGGGCCTTTTTTGGATAGGCATGTGCCTGCTCCCGCAAGGCGCAGGGGCGGATGTGCTAGCATCGGATGACGATGGCGTCCTTATTGTGGGAGATCCTTCTGAAAATACATCGGCTTCGGCAGACTCGATTGCAGAAGACCTTCTTTCTGATCAGGCTGACCATAAGGCTTCAGTGGTCTCTTTTGAGGGAACTGTTTATGCCATGAAAAAAGGAGAGTCCTCATGGGCGGAAATCCAGCAGGCAGCGGAGGTTCATGAGGGCGATAAAATCCGGACGGATGCGGGTGCAACGGCTGAAATCGCCTATGACAGCACCCTGTTGAATTTAACGCATTTAAAAGAAAATACAGTTGCTGAATTTCGTTCGATTGAACCCACGGATGTTTATTTGGAAGACGGGACCCTTTTCAATGCGCTGGACGGACTTGATGCGGACAGTTCCTATCAGGTCTCAACACCTACCTACGTCGCAGCGGTACGCGGCACACATTTTGATGTTCAGTTTGATCAAGCTACTCAGCAATTTTCTGCGGCGACGTTAAGTCCCGAAGAAGGTGTGGGATCGAGCAAAATTTTTGTGAGTGATCCAAACCTTGGCGCCTCCGCGGAAACCCTAGAAGTCCGTGAGGGGAATCAAATCGATGTTCCGCGAGGTCAGCGCCTTTTACCGGAATTTGTTCAGGCTGCAGCACCGCAAAGAATCCAGGCTGCACATGAGGCTTTTTCAAATTTTAGAAACCGCATGCCCCAATTTGATGAACAAAGAAAAATGGGCCGTGAAAAAATGGAAAAGAGGCGAGAATTTATGGCTGAACGGCAAGCAGGACGCCCGGGACAGCCCTCGCTTGACCGTTTAGGTGGAAAGAATTCTGGACAAACCGGCCCTGAGATCGGGAAGGATCGCCGAGAACGAATCAAAGAGAGCTTCGATGCAGGACACGATCGTCGGGAGGGGGGCCGCGGACCTCAAAATACAGAAAATGCCGGAGAAAAAATAGGCAAACCTCTTTTCGAAAATCCCAATGGACCGATTGCAACTTTGGGGCAAGCTCGCCGAGAGGAGCGCAGGGAAAAGATGCGGGAAAACCGGGATCTTCCTTCTGGAAACCGTATTTTTGAGAATCGCGAGCCCTCTCAGCCGCTTCAAAATTCTGGATCCGGACCGGTCCGGGCACGATTGCAGGAGAGAAGAAAAGACCGATAAAAATTTTAGATGGTCAAAAATCCAAACACCCAGTAAACTCGCTCTGCAGTTTAACCTTCACAGGTCTTTTAAATCATAAGGATCCATGCCTATGTTAAAAAAATATACCGCCGTGTTTTTATTTGTTTTGTGGATATCTGCGGGATTAGGAAATGCGGCTGAAAATAGCGGACTGCCGAAGGGGGCGAAAACCATCCCCACCAAAGGTCCCTATGCTCATCATGTGGAAAGCGCCACGAGCCCGGATGGTTTGGCGTGGACGCGGGATCAACAAACCATTGCGGAGCATGCTTCAGTGCCTTGCGCCATTGCTTTGGACGCCGGCCGGATTTTGGTTTATTACGTGGATGCGTCGCAACTTCCTGAGACCATCAATGGATCGGAGTCGTTGGATGGTGGAAAAACCTGGAAAGTCCTGGGCGTGACCATCGAAGGCCTCTCAGGAACTAAGGCCGTGGATCCCAGCATCGTCAAATTGCCGGATGGGCGTTTGCGGCTTTACTATTTTAATGTTCACGGTGAAATCAATCAGCACGGAGAGCATTCTATTTATAGTGCGGTCTCGGACGATGGCGTGCATTTTAAAGAAGAGAAAGAGGTTTATCGGCATCGGGGACTTGTGGATCCGGATATTTTTTGGACTGGAACCAATTGGCGCATGTATGTTTATAATTTGCATGATCGTGCCACGATCATGGCGCAAAGTGAGGATGGTCTCACGTTCCAAGATGCAGGGACGCTTCCGCTCCGGGGTTGGGGTACAGTGGCGCCGGTTTCTCTTGGCGACAAACGCTTTCGGCTTTACGCCTTTGAGCAGCCGAGTTCCCATTCCATTCATAGTTTTACGTCCACGGACCTCATTCGCTGGGTGAAGGAAGGCGGAGTCCGCCTGACGGTCAATAAAGATGAAAACATTACGGATCCTTTTCCCGTGAAACTTATAGACGGTTCCTGGAAAATGTTTTTTAAAGTGGAACCTGCCCACGAACACGCCAAGAAAAAATAATCGAAGGCGTCCGCAGTAAAAAATGCTGAGTGAGATTAAAAAAGAGTTGAGGAAACAGGGTGATCCTCAAAAAGCCAGGATCCTTCAGCGATTTTTTAAAACCGGTCCCGGAGAATATGCCGAAGGCGATCAGTTTTTAGGCATCACAGTTCCGGTGATGCGGGCACTCTCCATTCGCTACGCCGCTTTAAGTCTGACGGACGCCACAAAGCTTCTTCATTCGCGGATTCATGAATCACGCCTTCTGGCCCTTCTTATTCTGATCCGGCAATTCCAGCGCGCTGATAAAAAAGAACAGGCCGTGATTTACCGTCTTTATTTAAAACATACCCGTTTCATTAACAACTGGGATTTGGTGGATGCGAGCGCTAAGCATATCGTGGGCGCATTTCTTTATAAGAGGGATAGAAATATTTTGACCCGGCTTGCTCGTTCCAGGTTGCTTTGGGAAAGACGCATTGGCATTATCGCTACGTTTTATTTTATTGAGCGGCATCAATTTCAGGATACATTCCGCATCGCAAAGATCCTGCTGAAGGATCCGCATGATTTGATTCATAAGGCCGTAGGTTGGATGCTTCGCGAAACGGGGAAGCGGAATCTTGCAGAAGAAGAAAAATTCTTAAAGAAATATTACCGCCAGATGCCCCGCACTGCACTCCGCTATGCTATTGAGCGATTCCCCGAATCCATGCGGCTATCATATTTAAAAGCAAAGATCATCCGTTAAAAAAGCCCTTCATTTTTTAGTTCAAGGTCATTCCAGCCTTCAATTTCTAACAACTCTTAGCATCATTCAAAAAAAACCAGTCTATTCTCCCTCTTGTATTTTTGCGAGCCTCCCGCCTTGCAATACCTTTTCCTATAAGGAATACTTTTTGAAATTATCTTTTATCCGATTTATCCGAGGTAACCGTGGAAGAAACTTCTTTAGAGAAAATTAAAATAATGACCGCCCAAGAGGTAAGCATTTTTCTCCGCCTTCCCATGACCACGGTGTATGAGATGACTTCCAAAGGGAAATTGAGCGGTGTCAAATGCGGACGCCAATGGCGTTATCAAAAAGCGGATGTTCTTCAGTATCTTAATCGCGGGCGGCCCACCGCTGGCGACGCATCATCCCATGAAAAAAGAAAATTTCCACGTCTCAAGACCTGCCTCTCGGCCAAGCTCGCAGGATTACTTTCGGAAACGAAGGGGCTCGAATACGAGGGGTGCATTCGTAATATCAGTGAAGAGGGGCTTTTGATTGACTGCGCTCCGTTTCAATTAGAGCCAGGAGATCCGGTTAGGATCTCCTTCGCCTTGACGGACCCAATTGAAATAATTTCCGTAGACGCGCGAGTCGTTCATCAAAAAATGACTTCCTATCAGGGAATCAAGCTTCGAAATCTTTCGCCCAGGGTGCGGGAAAGGATCCGCGAATATGTGGGCTAAATCAAAAAGAGTAATTGCGCTGGTCATGAGTGTGATCTTCGTGACCACGGATATCTCTTGGGCCGCGCCTGCCCAGCCCTTGCCTCGTCCTTCTATGAATTCGGAATTAAAATTCGAACTCGCTCCTGAATTCGGACAGATTGACGAGTCGTACCAGGGAACATCCAAAAAGACAATCATTTACATTCAAGATGCACACGATTCCTTGGAAGCTCAGGAGAACATTGCAAAAATCATCAACTCGCTGGTTATTCAAAACGGAGTCAAAACAGTTTTTGAAGAAGGTTATGAGGGGCCCGTTCCTACGGACAAATATTTCGACGTGATTCAGGATCCCGTCATTCGTGAAAAGGTGGCCTACTATTTAATGGATCATCTCGGAATCGGCGGTGCGGAATATGCCCATATCAATCGATTTAAATCCGAAAGCCTAAATTCGAAGCACGAAACAATATCAAATGATCAAAATTCAAAAATTCAAAACAAAAACGTCTCGAATTTGGATCATTCTGATTTTGAATTTGTTTCGGATTTCGAGCTTCGGAATTCGGATTTTAGACCGACTGATTGGCAGTTGATGGGTGCTGATTCCATCAAACTCCACAAGGCCAATATCAAGGCTTATCGCCGAGCGGCCCGGCAGCAGAAAGGCATTGCATCAGACCTCACCGTGCTTGAAAAAGAAATCCGGGCGCTGGCCAATCTTCATTTCCCTTCAGAACTCAAGGAATGGATGCGGCAAAAAGAGGCATTCGATGAAAATCGCCTCCCGCTGCTTGATTATCTAAAACGCACCTTGGGATTCATGAGCCGCAAGGCCTATCCCGGAATTCAGCTGATTCTGGAGGCTGAAAAATCCACTCTGCCGGAAGTTTTAGAGAAGGCAAGGCAGATGAATGCCAAAGACCTTTTTATTGAAATAGAAAAAATGGAAATGGATCTAGCGAAAGAGTTTCTAAAAAATGAGCGGGACCGGAAGATTTTCGGGTATTACAGGGAAATCAGGCTTCTCAAGCGTTTGAACGATCTTTGTCTGAGTTTTCCGGAGTATCAGGCGGTTCAAGGCAGTTTGGATCGGCTTAATACCCAGCAAATGGGGGAGTTCATTGGGCTTGAGGCAAAGAAAACACTTGTTCTCTCAAAGCGATGGGAAAAAAAGATCAAGGAAGCCATTCGGTTTTACGACATCGCAGAGCGCCGCGATGAAGTGATTTCAAAGCAACTAGAAACTTTCCTCAAAAACCCTAATGAGCAAGTTGCTATTCTCGTTTTTGGCGGATTCCATAAAAATAGTATTCGTGAGATTCTGAAAAAGCAGGATTTTTCCTATTCTGTCGTGACACCCCAAATAGGCACTCCAAGCTCTCGCCACAAGGATTATTATAAAAAACTGATGAGCGGCGGACATCTTCCATTTGCGCTTCCTGCCCCTCTTCGGACAGCCTCGCGGCCCGAAACTCGTTTTGAAATGGCACTCGATCATCCTGAGTTATTCCGCGCCGAACTTCGCACTCTGACCTCAGTTGCGGAATCCATGCCGAATTCTTCCTCCAGCGATTTTAATCTCTCCGTTGAGCAATCACACAAAATGGGCAATACGGAATCTGTCCGCTCTGAAGTGCGGAGAAATCTATCGACCGCAAAACTCATCAAGAGTTTGGATTCAAGAAGCGCATTTGTGCGCGCCAATGCACTTTCAAAAATTCAGTTTTCTGATGCTGTGCAGGATCCCGCCATCAAAAAAGCACTGATTCGGGTTTCGCTTCATGATTCTCAATATCCGCTTCGAGATATGGCTTTCCACCTTTTGACTCAGATTTTAGATCCTGCTGAAAAAGAAGCTTTCCGTAAGCAGAAGTTTGCTCGCTGGAGCCAGGTTTCTGACTTTAAAAAACAATACCGCGAAAACCACTATCAGCATCTCATTCACCACTTAGAATTATTGAAAAGTCTCAAAGATGCCCGAGAATTTGCTCAGCATCTTGCGTATTTTATCGTCGAATATTTTACTCCGGGTGCCCCGCAGTATTTTACAAGCTATTTTGAAAAAACCTGGCGCCGCCTTATGTGGGCCGATGAATCGGGGGAAATCTCCAGAATTTTTTTCAAGATGGTCACCTGGCATTTTGAAGCTTCTTTTAAGCGTCAAGATGTCATTGAAGATTTGGGGGCTGAGGAAACTCGATTCTTACGACAGGTCGAAAGGGATTTGCGCATTCAAAAATTTGTGGCAGATGTCGATCCGCCGACCGAGTCTATTACCTTTTACCTGGCTTCTCTGGATCAAGACACGGAGCGCAAGCGTTTTGCTTACCTGCTCTCGGGGCTTCTGAACCGCAATACGGCTAAAAAACGGCGGGAAGTTAAGGACATCATTTTTTCTATTTCGGGACAGGATGATCCGGGCTTTGTGCGAACGCCTTTAGAAATTCAAATGGAAAGTGGTGCCCTCAAAGATGGGCACTTTCCTATCAAAGCAGATTTTGGAATTCAGCTTTTCCCGGCAGAGTATCGGAGTGTGGATTACCTGACGTCGCGACTCATGCCGGGTATTTTGTCCGATGCGCGCATCCTGGCTTTGTTTTGGGATGATCACACGTCTCATCAGCTCAGTTATGCACATGTATTTGACTCCTTTGCCTATGCTCGTTTTTATGACCGCACGATTGAAGGGAAACGGACGCTCGTTGTCGCGGAAATTCAAAGCGATAATTACCGCTACTTTAAAGAATCCAGAAAAGATTTAAAGGATTGGTCGCTCGCGGTGAGGTTAATGCTTGAGCATTATGCTCTCACTCAAGGCTACGACCAGATTGTTACGCCCTCTGCAAAAACAGTGGTGGCTCGCTGGCAATATACAGGAAATGCAAAGGGAATGAATCCTGATTTGGCCCGGGTTATTTATGATCACAGAAAATTAAAGCGTTGGGGCTATGATCCCAAAAAGTTATCGATCGAATGGGAGAGGGGGGTGAACGGTGAGCGTGAGTGGTGGGTGAAATCTCTTCATGGACTGTCCTATGAAGCAGAACTCCGAGATTTATTCAAGCCCGCTGGAGCGCCTCAAGCTAAGCAGGGCGGTCCGGTTGAAATTGTGATGGATAGCCTCCAGTATCCTTTTTTTATTCCCGATTACCGAAAATGGGCCTCTCGGTTTAATTTTGAATTTGGAAGACAGTTTTCTCCACGGCATTTTTTTGAAAAAAGCGCACAAATGATGGTGGTCGCAGATCTCGTGGGGATGGCGGGATTTCTTCCATATTATTTTGAACAGGGGTCAAATGAAGTGGTGATAGGGGCTTGGATGGGGAAGAAGATTCAGTCATTTCTAACGGTAAAAGAGCATGCCTTCTTCCATCTTCTGACGTTCTTAAAAATCTCGGGAGTCAATCGGGCGCGCTTAATCTTTAATGATGTTTATGAGAGGCAGAAGAGCGAAGAAATGTTTAAAGAGGCCCTTTCGGCAGGCCTTATCGATTTAACAAGCCACGCGATGCTTCGTGTGGTCGACGAGAAATTGATACGGCCGCTCACCATCAATCCTCATTTTCGTGCCTGGCACCGTGAAGAATTTTCCTACCCTTACGATCCGGGATGGCCGCTTGTGAAGGCTTTAATGCACAGCTGGTTTCCAGTCCTTGGGAAAAAGGTATTATCGAATTCCAAAAATGAAGGCGATTCAACAGCTGACAAGCCGGTAAGCGTTGGGGAAGGAAACAAGCCCGGGCGTTCGGAACTCCGATCTCTGACCTCCGTCACCGAATCGATGCCAAATTCTTCCTCTGCCGACTTCAATCTCAAGGCTGATCAGATCCTTCACAATTCTATTTTTCGCTCTGAGGTTCGGCATAGCGATAAGCAAACGGCGATTCAGAAATTGTCTCAATTTTTTGATTTTATCGAAAATCAGATGCGCTCTTTTTCTGCCCCTTCTTCAGCGGCAGCAGGATATCTGACTCAAACAGTAGGCGGACTGGCCGCACGTGTTGATGCTCTAAATTATACAAGAAAAAAAGGGAGAACTTTAAAAGTCACGGAAAGGGGCGGCCTTTTTGATGAGTTTCCGGATTACGGTGAATTTTTAGATCAATTGCTTCATCTCTCTGTTTCGGAAATATTGGAAGCTGGACACAAAGCGGTCAGAAAATATGACCCTTCAGTGAGTTTTGAAAGTTTATATGATTCTTTTTTTAGGATGCGGTTTCAAGCGATTACTTCATCCGACAAACAAATCGAATACCTTGTTGATCATTTGATTCCAGACAAAGCATTGTCAGAAGAAGAGTCTAAGGTGGACACAAGGGTTAGTTTCTTAAGTCAAGCCGTGCTTGCTCAAATATTTCGGGAACATGGAGGCGAGGCCGTTACTTTTGTGGCGAGAAAATTTGCGTTGGAAAATGACAAAGGCAAGCCGGGAGCCTGTGTGAAGAAACTCGAAGACATCATTGCCGCTCAGAAAAAACGTTCCGAGGTGCGTTCATCCATTGCGGATTCTGGATTTCAGAGTGCGGAATTTAAGAAACAAAACAGAAATGTTTCAGGCCATCCGCAATCTGCATTCCGCATTCCGAAATCGGAACGCTCCGAGGTGCGGGCTCAAAAAAAGAGCTTGAATTCCGGAATAGAAAAGATCATCTCGTCAAAAAATTGGGAGAGGCTACCCTTCTATCGTTTTTTTAATACTCCGGCAAGTCAAAAAGCATCTGTCTCTTTATTAATAGGGGGATTATTAGGGATCGTTACTGTTTTAATCGGCGGCTATTTAACTTGGGACCATTTCCAGTCTGGTTTTTATGCAAGCGCCGCGTATACGGTCTTGATTTCATCCCAAATTATCGCCTGGGCTTTTGGGCTTGGTGAACTTGTAATCTTAAATATACTCCTAGTTTTTTCACCTAAACAAATTTCTCAGCAGTCTGCTCCTCAATCTGTATCAAATGAAGAACTGCCCTCAGTAACTGTTCTCATTCCTGTTCGAAATGAACCCGTTGAGCTTGTGATGGCGACTTTAAAGGCAGCGCTTAGACTTGATTATCCCTTAGGCAAGCTTGAAATTATAATCATTGATAACAGCACTACTGTTGATGCTCTGAAACAGCCAATCTTACAAAATGCTTATAAAAAATTAAAAGAGGCTCTAGAAAACCTTGAGGAAGTACAAACATTTCGAAAACAGCATGGCTCAGATGCGTTAACTTTAATTCATCGGGAAGGCACGAAAGGTTTTAAATCTGGCAATTTAAATTTGGGGATGGCTTCCAGTCGAGGTGACTTCCTGCTTCAATTGGATGCCGATTCCCTTGTCAAGCCTGAAACGCTTCGAGTGGTGATGCCAGAATTTGTTCATCATGAAAAAAACCGCAGAGGATACGAACCTAAACTGGCTTTTGTTCAAATGGGGCTTGAGGTTTCCAATCATTCTGAAAATCTTTTGGCCTCATCTCTGGCCAGTCTACATGCAATGGTGGAGCGTTTTTGGCGGCCTCTTCGGAAAAGTTACCGATTTGAAACAGGTTTTGGTCATCATCTTATCTTAAGCCGCAGGGCCATCGATGAGGCCGGAGGTTTTCCGGAAGATATCGGATCCGGAGAAGATACTGATTTGTCGATTGCTATTCAACTACTTGAAGATGAGGAGGGGCATTCGCGATGGGTTGGAGAGCGCGCTGATTACCATCGCCTGGGGGAGACTTTGCCCCATCAATTTTACGCCCTAAAGGTCCAGCGCTGGAGATGGGTATACGGCAATTCGCAATTATTTTTTAAGTATTATAAGGCGATTCTTAAATCTCATCTGCCTTGGTATAAGAAATATTCTTTGCTATTTGATCTTGGAATATTTATGGCCACCGCACTCGTGATTGTTTCAGCTGCTCTCATCCCCCCCGTGTTGATAGGCGGTATTTTATCGGGCGAAATGCTCATTTATCCGATGGCCTTAAAAATGGTGATCATGCTGAGTTGGACAGCAGGATTTGTTGCTATTTACATTGCGGCCATGCACTTTTTTGCTCAAAGCGAAGAAAAGGCTGGGCTCAATATTGTTCTGTCTTTTATTTGCAATTTGTTGATTGGTTTTGCACTTATCCCAACGATTCTTCACGCGGTTTGGAGGACCTTGGTAACTTCTCAGGAAGATTTTCATGTCACTCCAAAAGGGAACAGCATAAAACCAACGATCCGAGATACGTTTAAGAAAAATCGTCCTGAAACATTTTTGGCTGTTTATTGGCTTATCTTTATTTCATTCATTCCGTTGGCGTTTGGTTATACCATCCCAGCGCTTTTATTAAGTGCAGGACTCATCGCATGGCCATTTCACGAAGTTATTTCAGGGACACTTCACAAAGCAAAGCTTGCAATAAGCACGTTTCAAAGGAATTTTTTTGAAATAGAAATAAGTACAAATCGAAATATTCAAACCTCGCATGGATGGCTAAAGCGGACTTCTTTTTGGATACTGGCAGCAGTTATTTTTGGTGGTGCAGCTTATTTACGTTTTCATCATCTTGATTATGCCGGACCTTGGATGGACGAGGCAACTTATCTTTTGACGGGACGGGATATCGGAAATCCAGATTCTGGAATTGGGAATAATGGCTGGAAATGGACCTACCCGGTTCTCGCGGCTTGGGGAGAATCCTTGTATGGATCTTTTGTGGGAGCTCGTATGGTCAACGGAGTCATTGGCATGATGACTTTATTTTTCATATATCTATTTTCACGTTCTGTAGTGAAAGGATATTTTGTCGAATCTTCCGGACAAGCAAAGATCGAAAATATTTATGCTTTAGCTGCAGTCGGAGCTGTTGCTTTTTCATCTCATTTTATTTTTATCAGCCGATTGGCCACTTATGATGCGCTTGCCTATGGGCTTTTTGCTCTTTCTCTTTATCTAACTCACGAGGGGGCCCAATCTAAAAAAAGAAATCTGCTTCTGGCAGGAAGTCTTGTTTTGTTCCTAAGTTTTTTATCAAAGTACGTTATTGTGTTGTTCCTTCCTTTTATGATGAGTTACGCACTCATGCTCGGAAAAAATGCCCGACATTGGCTCACGCATTATGCCCTGCCTTTTTTTATTCTCTGGGGACTTTTTTTTATCGGAAATTTTCATGCTGCGGCGGTGATGGCTCATGGAGTGAGCGGTTACTGGGTGAATAATGATCTTTTAGGTGTTCTTGGTCTGACTTTAAAATCTTTGGGGCCATTTACACTTTTGACAGCTCTCGGAGTATTTTTTCTTCCCAAGGACAAACGGACTCAGGCAGGGTGGCTTGTTGGTGGAGCATCTTTTTTGATTTTGTACCATGTCTATGAGAGACATATTCAGGCCCTAGAAAAAGGGCTGGCGGCAGTATTAATTATTGTTTCGCCTCTAATTGGCATCGCAGCAGCACGGCTTTTCTCAATGCAAATATTAAAATCCCGTGTTGCAAAACTTTTTGGCGTCTTATGCATTGTGGGGATACTTTCAGCCGCTTTATCGGGGCATTTTAAATCTTATCAGAAGCCTTTTTGGGAAGATCTCTATGGACCCATCGAAGTGATCATGCGTGAAAGCCAAAAACTTCAAAATCCAGTTATTTATACAACGCGCTCCGGCGAACTGCTTGTTTTTGCTCCGATGTTAAGAGAATTTGTTAATAATAAAACCCTTGTATTGCATATGCCAGAAAAACTTACGGATGGGGAGCGTTATAACGGCTGGGATTCGAGTGAAATTATACGCGGAATTCTCAGTGAAAAATTTGACATAGTGCATATTACTCCTGAATATTGGGAAGGCTGGAATCCAGATGACAAAATGTTTTCAAGGCAACTTCAGAACGCCTTAAAGAAAAGAGGATATCAGCAAATTTTCTTCGATGACAGGCCGCGATCCACTTCAATAGGACAAGTTCGCTGGCCCAGTATGTCACGTGTATTTATTCATCCTCGTGTAACCCCATCAACAATGCCAACTCGTAATAGAAGTGAAATCCGTTCCCGGTGGGAGATGCAGGGATTAAAGGGTGCGGATTTACGATCGCTGATGGGAGCAGCGGAGCTCGTTGCTTCATCCAATCATCCATCGACAATCTCTAATCTTGAATCTGTTTCCCGCTCCGCCTCCGTCGATAGCGCCGGAGACAAGCGGTCCGAAGTACGCCAGCCGAATGCGGATTCTGGATTTCAGAGTGCGGAATTTAAGAAACGAAACAGAAATGTTTCAGGCCATCCGCAATCTGCATTCCGCATTCCAAAATCGGAACGCTCCGAGGTGCGGAGTGCCCCTGTCGCTGCAGGGGTGGATTCAAAGACCGGTGCCGGGGTTGCGCTTGTTGTGCGGGATCAACAGATACCGATCCGAAATCTTTCCTCTGATTTGTCCGGGATCACCGAGGAATTAGAAAAATTAAAAGAAAAATATTTCTTACCTGGTTCAATAGAAATTAAAAAAGGCGAGGGTCGAATTATATTTGAAGATTCAGCTGGGGCACCTCATAGAAAGATTTTGGAAAGCTTTCCCCCCATCCAGGTAAATTTGCATGGGGCAGATGGATTGCAAAAATCAGATCTGCAGTTTGCCGAAGAACTCGCAAACGCTCTCAATATTATTTTGCGCCGCTTTGTTTCGCCCGAAAACCTTAGGGGCAAGGTTGAAGAGCTTATCAAAAAACATTTTCTTCAGGGGAAGCCTGTTGACATCAAATTTGTTTGGGCGCGGCCTGATGATACGTTATTTTCTTGGCCGCACCATGACATCGTTGGAGAATTCAGCGGCATTCAAGATCCTGCATTAACCCAGGTTGTAACACGTGTATTGAATCGGATTACAACACAGGACATCTATCCTCAGACAGGAGCTTGGATATTTGATGCGATTCCCATTACTCGCCAAGGACTCAAAAAAGAACGATGCATTTATATCCGCGCGATTCGATCAACCACTTTTCAATCTGAAAAGAGAGTATTAGGCGGCGAGCAAACGGACAGACATAAGCGCTCGGAAGTGCGCATGAGTTATCCATTGGAGTTGAAATCTAGGATTGAGTCAATAGAGAGAGTGATTGGAAAGGAGACTATTCTTGAGGCTGGAGCAGAATTTCAGCTGGAAATGCCTGCTGAGCAACTTCATAAGGCCGAATCATGGTTAATCGACGCTTTGGCAGGGCTCTATCTGAAGCATAAGCATTCCATTGAGCACGAGCAAACTGCTTTAGGAAAAGAGGGATGGGTGGCGCATCTTTTTGATCACATGAAGTCTATGCTGGCAGCATCTCGGTTAGCCACAACCGATAAAGTAATTTATCAACAAAATTTTCTTAAAACATTCGACACATTGTTGAATCTTATTCTACCTTATTATGAAACTTCCCAAAGCAGGGCGTGCGCTGCTGTAGAACGGCACCTGTGGCTAAATCTGCTTGCGTCGCCTGAAAACATTCTCGACAAGATCCGAGTGCGCAGTCGTCATGGAGCACAATTTCCATTAAGCGACTATAAAATGATCGAACTTGTACCGGATATCCATCAAATAACAGGCGCAATCGAGCTTGTACCCCATGCGATCGGTTCGACTACTTTGACGTTAAAATTGCACAGGATTATTAACGTTACTGGTCACGGAGCGTTTATTGAAGAGCGGCGCAGATTAACACAGGAATTATGGAAAAATATTTCTGATGTACAAATTTTGAATGTTGCCCAATCACTCTATACTCATAGAGCACCAATGCCTGATTGGCTCGCGCAGAATGAGGTGATCATACAACGCGAATCAAGCCGTGCAGCTGTTATTATTCAAAGGGCTCCGGAAGAGTTTCGCTCCAAGGCCCTTCCATTTCGGGGCTTGCGATCTGAAATGAGAGAAATTTCAGCGGGGAGTTTCAAGCCGGACCAGGCGGCGCTCGAAAGCCAGCAGGTCATCCCTGGTGGCAACGGTATCCAGAGACATTTTGATGTATTTAATGTCCGTCTTCGTTCGTTCGGCGTCCGTCTTTATCTGGACAAGATCGCCTTCGATCCGGTCAAGCCTGCCTTCAATACCCTCAAAACGGTGCTCAAACTGTTCAAAACCGGTTTCGACTTTTTGCTGAAGGCTGTTCAGTCCTTCACCGAACACACGGAACGAGCTTTGGATGTCTTCGAGGATCACTTTGAACTCCCGTTCACGGGAATCGGACTTGTTAAATCTATTTCTAGCCACGTCTTTTCTCCTTTGAGGGACTTGGCGCTTTTAAGAGGGGACGGAATCGTATCAGCGGGGAGCGAGGTTGTCAATCCTTCCTTTTTTTCCGCATTTTCTCCTGCCTTCCGCGCTGAGATGCTGGCAAAAACAGTACACAGTACTCAGTACACAGTCCATAGTTCAGAATCAAAATTCCGCAATCCGCATTCCGCATTGGAATCCCGCTCCGCCTTCGTTAGCAATAGCGCCGGAGACAGTCCCGCCAAACTGGAGGCGGGTAAACGCTCCGAAGCGCGCTCAGATCAGAGTGTTGGTGCCGACACTGATTTTAGAAGTCTTCTTTCTGAAAAAACACCGGGACTCGCTGCGGTTCTGAGAAAGGTTATTGAACGATCACAATTTGATCGCTGTAATCGAGAGATGCGCCGGTTGTCCTCCATCAATGACTATGAAATACAACCCTATCCGCCCTTGTCGGAAGATTTTTTTAAATCGTTGAATAAAAACAAAACAGGATTTTGGGCTTGGTTGAGTGAGCGATTTCTTGATACTAGGCGTGAAGATGCTTTTGCCTTTTTCATGTTCAATATCTCCCTAAGCCGGAAAAAACTCGAGGATATATTTGGCGATCAAAAAAAATACATCAACGATTTTATGGAGACGGGGCTTTTTGTCAGGACTACTGATGGCCGCATCCGTCTGAATGGTCTTTCACTGGCATCTCATCAGTTGCCGAATGGAGAAGTACTCTATGTTTTTGCGGATGCTTCAAATCTTATTAAAACCGGCAAGCAGGCTGCGCGGATCTATCTCCAAATGGATTCCTATCTCTTGATGAAGCGCATGTCAAAAATACAAGGTATCTCGGGATATGTTGTGGAGCCGGCTTCGGGTTCAGGGATTCAACTTATTGCTGCGCTGAAGCAATTCCCTGGTATCCAAAAAGCCATTGGGGTCGAGATTGATCAACGGGCGCTCCAGGTATCTTGTTTCAATGCTCTTTTGAATGGTGTGAGCAACAAAATGGTTTTGGTGGATAGTGAGGCGGGTTTAAAACGCGAACTTCAGGGAAACCGCATTTCATTTGCCCTCATGAATCCTCCTTTTATAGCTATTCCGGATGAGCTTCGATTGGGTGGAACATTGCCGGCAATGCATACGAAAGACATCTATCCGCGCTCGGGTTGGGGCGGTCCCGATGGATTGACGGTGACCAAGCAGCTTCTTGACATGATTTTCCCCCTTTTGCAGGACGAAACCAGGGTTTTGATTATGTCGCAATTTGCCGGTGATTCAGCAGGCCCGCAAAAAATCAAAGACTTTATTGATTCTAGACCAGGAATGGAGTTTTCTTTTGAGCGTTTGCAGCCGGAGCAGTTGAAAGTGATTGCCAGAGAGGGTGAAAGCATTACGTCCATGGATTGGGCGCATTATGTCGCACGTCACATGATCCCATTTCTTGATTTAGGGACTCTGAACCCAATGGCAGTGGCCGTAGGTGTGACGATAAGCTTTTGGGAGTCCTTCGAAGAACAGGGGATTACTCATTTCCATTCCGGATTTGTCCTCCTGACCAAGCGCTCCCGTTCCGCCTCCGTTAGCAATAGCGCCGGAGACAGTCGCGCCGAAGTGCGGGCGAAAGAGCCATCAGAGAAAGGAGCAGCTCAGTCGAAAATGTTTGATAGAACACTGCAAGCAACATTAAAAAAATTCACACTTTCGTCCCGTGAAGACCAATTAATTACACAGGTCAATCAAATTCTGGATGAGACATTGAAGATAGCTGTTCACGAAGCTCTTCGAGCAGATTATGGCGCTATAGTTCTGGACTCAGGCGTGTCAGGTTCGACTGCCAGGCAAACACAAACAGGTATCCCATTTGATTTTGATGTGTCTGTGAACTACAGAGGCGAATTTGAAAAGCACGAGAGACTTTATGGCGTTCTTGATGTTATGAAAAAAATACTTGTGGAACAGCATAGTGCAACGTTCGAAAAATTTTTGAGCTGTTTCCTCGGCCGAGATTCGTCAGCGTTAGAAGTTGAAGTTATGCCGTTCGACCGTAGAAGCGCACGACTTTCTGTGGGTAGACTATTGTTGTTTGATAAAAACAATCCGGAAATGAAGTTCAGGGTGGATGTCGGAATTAATCCGGAAGAATGGCATTTTAATAACTTAGGGTACACTCGAAAATTTAATGAGCAATTGGCTGCAAAGTCTCCCGAAGAACGGTCCGATATTCTTGCGAATATTCGATTATTAAAACATATTTTGTCACGTCTCGGCATATACAAAAAACCAGGCTTACAAAGTTTAGGGACTGAGAAGATGATTCTGCGTTTAGGAGGCGGCAGCCTTAATAGAGCGTTGGAAGAGGTTTATGAAAGGGCTGTTGTGACCGACGATGGAAAAGCTTATTATGTTTTTACGCCATTAGGTCAAATAGTGGATGAAGAAAGAAAGCAAGTAATTCCAACAGAAGAAGACGGAATCCCTGAATTTTTCAATAAACCTCGGATGAGCGAGGAGAAATGGGAAATTCTGGTTAAGCTGGCACGCTGTTTTCATGAGACTAAGAAAAACGATCAGCCCTTTGACATAGAAACCATTATTCAACAAACGCTCAATGAGGCTTCTGGCACAAAGCTGGCTGCTAGCCGCGCCGAACTCCGCACTCTCGCTTCCGTCGCTGAATCCATGCCGGATTTTTCCTCCCCCGACTTCAATCTCACGGCCGGTCAGATGTTGAACAAATCTATTTTTCGCTCTGAAGCGAGAAGGCTGAATTCAAAGGTTCGTGATGTTTTTCATCTGAAACAAGAAGCCGCGGTTGTGATGGAGCAATCCAGAATTGATGCGCTTTCGCCGGAAATGTATCAGGAGCTTCTGGCCCTTGCGGTACTGAACCGAAGTGAATTACGGCTCGTGATTCCGGATGGAGTCCATGGGAAGTACAGCGCGCGCATTGCGGAGCTTCAAAAAATGGCCTCGGTCTCTTTTAAAATTCCTGCGGGGATGAGTCTTGAAAAGATTCCGGTGATTGGATTTTCCGATTCTTCTGATACGCTGGCGCAGTTTCAAACGCGGCTGGATGCTAAACTTGCGGAGCGAATTCAGCACTCCGCGTTTTTGCTTGAACAGCCGGGATCTATTGGCTTTGGAATTCTCTTTGCCTCAAATTCCGATCAAGCCCCTCGCAATCCGAATGGATTCCATCACGATCCAAGCGGTTATTGGACGGACCAGGTGCGTTCCGAACTTCGCGCCTATGCCGTCATTTCCTCCGCCGCATAATGGGGTGTAATGACACTTTTAAAATTCGAAGCGCGAATCTCGAAATTCGAAACAATATCGAATACAGGCCCCATTGCGCCAGTACCGATGGCGGAGATTGTGGTGGATCTCCTGCACATCGGTATTTAAATTCAAATGTTTTAAACATTGGAATTTATGATTTTGAATTTGTTTCGGATTTCGATATCCGGATTTAGGATTTACAACAATAGGACTTTTAGCGAGATCTCTCGCGAAGGAGAACTATTCCTCGGTGGATTCGCGGCGGACCTGATTGCCTTGCGGACGGTTTTTCCAGCGGCGGTGGACCCAGGTCCACTGTTCAGGATATTTCCGGATCTTCTCTTCAACCATTCGGTTAATTTTTTCTGTGGTCAACCGCACGCTTTGCTTTCCTTCTCCTGCCAGGGTGATTTCCGGTTCAATATAAATCTCAAATTGCCACGGGGCTTTTCGGACACAATAGGCAGTGATGATAGGGCATCCCAGTTGAAGAGCAAAACGAGCCGGAAGCGCGGTGGTGGAAGCAGCTTCGTTGAAAAAATCTACCCACAAGCCTTCAGGCCCCGCCCATTGATCGATTAAGATCGCGATAATATGATTTTTTTTGAGACGGCGCAGGACTTCCCGAATAGGCGCATCTTTAAAGATTGTTTGAAGGGATGTTTTATTGCGCATGCTGTTGAACCACTGATCGAGATAAGGATTCCGGATGGTTTTTACAACCGCAGAAGCTTGATAAGGACCTAATTGAGCCAGTATCCCCAAAAGTTCCCACGAGCCCAAGTGAGAGACGGCCAGAATGCAGCCGCGGTCGGAGGCGAGAGCCTGATCCAGATGCTCTTTTCCAAAAACTTTAAAATATCGATCAGGTTTATACCGCAGGCGGTCTACCATAAGGAGTTCCACTACCGCGCAGACGATGTGATGGAACGACTTACGGACCAATCGCGTTTTTTCCTTATCTGTTAAAGAGTTTCCAAACGCCCGGTCAATGTTTTCTCGTGCAATCTGCCGCCGCTTTGGAAGGAGTAGAAAAACAAGATCCCCGGAAAAAATTGAAAAAGCATAAACCCAGGAGAGAGGGAGTAGGCTCAAACAGCCTGTAATGATTCTAATTAGAGTATAGACTAAGGCATCAACCAAATTCCAAAACATGAGCTATCCTTGCTTTCGAAAAGGGATGATCCCTAACTTAAATACAGGATTGGGCAAATGTAATCAATGATTGCGGAACCAGTCCCAATACTAATACTCCGGCCAAGCAAAGAATGAGTCCAATTCCCAATGACCAAGGAAGCGCAATGGGACGAGGATCCGAAGGTTCTGAAAGATAAACTGTTTTTACAATGCGAAAATAGTAGTAAGCCGCCACCGCGCTGTTAAGTGCAGCGGCAATGGCAAGCACCGTGTAGTGTTCGCGGATTACGGCGGCAAAAACAAAAAATTTGGCAATAAAACCTGCCAGGGGAGGAATCCCGGCCAGTGAAATTAAAAAAAGCGCAAGCGCCGCAGCGAGTCCGGGGGAGCGGCGGGCCAGTCCTTGATACGCGGCAAGATCATCAGACCCGGTTTGGTTTGAGACTGCAATCACGATGGTGAATAGCCCCAAATTCGTAAAGGCGTAGGCCGCAAGATAAATCCAAATACTGGCGGTTCCAAAATTTCCAAATACGGCCAGACCCATCAGAATATATCCGGCCTGGGCAATGCTGGAATAAGCAATTAGGCGTTTGATGTTAGTCTGAGAAAGCGCGGCGATATTTCCGACGGTCATAGTCAAAATAGAAAGTCCGGTGATGATGGATTGCCAGTCTCCGGCCATGGATTCAAAGGCCGATCCCAGAACACGTACCAGGGCAATGAACCCCAGGGCTTTGGGAGCTACGGTCAAAAAGGCCGTAACCGGAGTGGGTGCAGCTTCATAAGTATCCGGCGCCCAAAGATGAAACGGGGCCATGGAGATTTTAAAACCCAGCCCCGTGACAATAAAAATGAGCGACACCATGACAATGGACCTGAAATTTGGATCCGAAACTTTGCCCGCCATGATCATGAGATCCAAAGATCCTGTGAGTCCGTAAAGAAGCGACATGCCGTAGAGCATGACCACCGAAGCTGTGCTTCCAAAAAGAAAATATTTGATGGCTGCCTCTTTTGATTTTGCATCTTTTTTAAGAAGCCCGGTCATTAAATAGGAAAGCAGGGATACAAATTCAATAGAAAGAAAAAGAGCGAGCAAATTCGTGGATGCGGCCATCAGAGCGAGGGCAAAGGCCATGAAAAGAAAAAGGGAGTAATATTCGCCCTCATATTGTTTAGGAAGTTCGCGATAAGAAAAAGAGAGGAGGAAGGTGACACTTGTGACCAGAGCAATCAGATAGCCGGAAAAACGCGTTATTTTATCCACAATAAAAAAACCATGAAAAAGAGAAAGCGTTTCCGTGGGCAGACGAAACTTGGCCAGAAGAAAATATCCAACCAGAGCGAATAGCGCCAAAATTCCGCCCATTTTTTTCTGATGCGTCAGCCAATCAAGCATGAGGACAAGAAAGGCAGCGGCCAGCAAAAAAGTTTCAGGAAGAAAATGACGAAGACTTACCCATGCGCTCACAGATTGAGTCCTCCGACTTGTGACACTAAAACCTCGACCGCAGGTTTAAAGATGGCGAGTAAAGGGGCCGGATATAGTCCCACCATTAAAATGGCGATCACGAGCGGTACTAATGTTACGACTTCTAAGGCATTGATGTCCGGTAAGGATTTCCATTTTTCCGCAATCGGGCCCAGCAGGACCCGGCGTACCATATAAAGAAGATAGGCCGCGGCCAAAAGAATTCCAATACAGGCCAGCATGGCGACGATCTTTTGAGCCTGGAAGGTGCCGAGCAGGACTAAAAACTCACTGACAAAGCCGCTCAAAGTCGGAAGTCCGAGTGAGGCCATGGAAAAGAAAATCAAAAGCCCTGCATAGACCGGCATCTGAGCGCTTAAACCACCAAATCCGTTCATGTCACGGGAATGTGATCGGTCATACAAAACACCGACGAGCAAGAAAAGTCCGCCGGTAATAGTTCCATGCGTAAACATTTGAAGGAGCCCGCCGGAAAATCCTGTGGAATTCATGGACGCAAGTCCAAGCAGGACAAATCCCATGTGCGACACGCTGGAATAGGCCACCATTTTTTTGAAATCCGTTTGAGCAAGCGCGACAAATCCTCCGTAGATGATGCCGATCAAAGCCAAGACAGCCATAAAAGGATGAAACCATTGGGCCGCGTCAGGCAGGATCGGATAACTAAAGCGGTAAAATCCATACGTTCCCATTTTTAGAAGTACGCCGGCCAGGATCACGCTGATCGGAGTTGGGGCCTCCACGTGGGCATCCGGCAGCCAGGTGTGGAATGGCCAGATCGGAACTTTGATGGCAAAGCCAAGAAAGAAGGCGAGAAATACAAGTTTTTGGAAGCGGGCGCTGTACTCAATTTGTGAGAGTGCAACCCAGTCAAAAGTGTGCGGCGCAGCACGAAAATAAAGCGCCAAGATTCCGAGCAGCATAAAGAGACTTCCGAACAAAGTGTAAAGGAAGAATTTGATCGCCGCATATTCCTTGCGAGGTCCACCCCAGATCCCGATTAGGAAATACATGGGGACCAACACGATTTCCCAAAACACATAAAAAAGGAAAAGATCAACCGCCAGAAAAGTTCCCAGCATGCCGGTTTCTAAAAAAAGATAGAGAAAGAAATATTCTTTGACCCGGTTCTCGATTCCAAAGGATGCGAGACAGGCCAGAATCGAGATCAGGGCGGTCAAGATGATCATGGGAAGACTGATGCCGTCCACACCGAGCGAGTAACTTACATTCAACTGGGGAATCCAAGAGACGCTTTCCCTGAATTGCATCTCGGTGAGACGCGGATCAAAGCGTAGAAAGAGCGCTAAGGTGAGAAGACCTACTGCAATCGTGGCCGCGAGCGCAATGCCGCGGATCCATGCCGGATTATTTTTGGGGATCAGTAGAATAATGAAACTTCCCAAGAGCGGAGTGAAAATAATCCACGATAATAGATGCTGCATAAACTCTCCTCATAAAGGTTTTTTCACTATCTCGCGCAGCTATTTTCTGTTGTCATTCCGGCCTCCGAGCCGGAATCCATAAATTTCAAACCTGGATGCCGGGTCAGGCCCGGCATGACATACATTAAATAATTGTACGAAACAGGACATACCCTTTATTGAATGTGAAAGAAAAAAATAAACAAGATTCCACTGAGTAAAATCAAAAGATAATGCTGAATCAAGCCCGTTTGAATTCGGCGCACTACCGAACTCATCCACTGCATAAAATAACCCACGAAATTAACGAATCCATCCACGAGATATTGATCCATCCATTGTTTGATGGCGCTCAAACGGAGGGTTTGAATGCCGGTTTGATTCACTGCGCCGTCCACCACGGTTTCATCAAATCGGAAAAGTTTTTTGCCAAGGGCGTGAAAGGGGCGCACGAAGCAGGTGGAATAAATTTCATCAAAATAAAATTTCTCGCCCGCTAATTTATGGAAGAATTGAAATTTGGACACCACAAGGCTCGGCAGTTTGGGATTCTTCAGATAAAAAAGTGCGGCAAGCAAGATTCCGCCGATTCCTGCACCGAGTGAACAGGCTACAACCACAGGATTCATGGCATGAGCTTCGGCGCTGTGTCCGCCTTCCAAAAAAGCTTGAAAGACATTGTGCATAAAGGGGGAGCCGGGAAGTCCAAGGAGAGCTGATCCTGCGGCCAGCACCCAAAGCGGACCGGTCATGAGCTTTGGTGATTCATGCGCGTGCACATGCGAATCGCGGGGAGTTCCAAAAAAGGCGAGAAAAACCAGGCGAAACATATAGAAGGCTGTCATGAAAGCTGTGAGCACTAATAGCGCAAAGAGAAAATGATTTCCAGAATGGAAAACGGCAGTAAGGATTTCGTCCTTGCTCCAGAATCCGGAAAGCGGAGGAACTCCTGCAATGGCGAGTGCGCCGATCAGAAAAGTTGCGGCTGTGTGTTTCATGGATTTGAAAAGCCCGCCCATTTGACGAAGGTCCTGGGTATGCGTGCCGTGGATCACACTGCCTGCACCAAGGAAAAGAAGCGCCTTAAACCAGGCGTGCGTCATCAGATGAAAAATGCTGACATTGGGCTCTCCGGCTCCGAAAGCCACGACCATAAATCCCAGCTGCGAAATGGTGGAATAAGCGAGAACCTTCTTAATATCCGTTGCTGTGAGAGCGATGCAAGCGGCCATGAAGGCGGTGATGCCGCCCACGGTAGCCACGACGGGCAGGACATTTGGAATCGTCATAAAAATTGCGGAGGATCGGGCCAGAAGATACACACCCGCTGCCACCATAGTCGCGGCATGGATGAGTGCGCTCACCGGAGTCGGACCTTCCATGGCATCCGGCAGCCACACATGAAGAGGAAACTGAGCTGATTTTCCAATCGTTCCGCAGAAAAGAAAAAGCGCGGCCACGGGAAGCAGGGGATGACCTTGCGCGGCCAGTGCCGGGATTTTAGAAAACTCCAATGAGCCGAGAAGTTGGCATACAAAAAGAATTCCGATGAAAAATCCGATATCGCCGATCCGGGTGGTCAAGAAGGCTTTGAGTGAAGCGTCGGCAGCAGAATTTTTCTCCTGATAAAAGCCAATCAAGAGATACGAGCAAAGCCCCATGACTTCCCAGGCCATGAAAAAGAGCACATAGTGATTCGCGATCACGACGGTCAGCATAGCGGCCATGAATAGCGAGACAATGGCAAAAAATCGGGAGAAGCGTTTTTCTTCAGCCATATAGCCGGCTGCGTAAATTTGAATCAATGTTCCGACGAGAGTTACCACAGAAAGCAGAATGGCAGCGATTGGATTAATGAAGTAGCCGAAACGGAGGCTCGTGGTTCCTACCGAAAGCCAAGACACGGATTTTTCAAAAATGTGTCCATGAAACACCTGGTTAATGACCGGCAGCGCAATGAGAGCGGATCCCACGCTCGTTCCAATAGAGATCCAAGCTGCAGTTTTTTTCACCCTCTTTCCAAAGAGGATATTGACCACAAACGCTATTAGTGGCAACGCCGGAATCCAAAAAATTAATTTTTCCATAGTATCCTGTTCGATCAATTCGTCAGGGCTGTCATCCCGGGCCTGACCCGGGATCCATTGACTGGATGCCGGATCAAGTCCGGCATGACAAATTAAATTAAAACTTATTTTCTACTCTCTACCTTCTTCTCGCTACTATTTTTCTTACCATTTGAGTAAATGAATTTCATCGCTCCAAATAGATTTCTTAACACGAAACAGCGCAAGCACAATGGAAAGACCCACGGCCGCGGCCGCCGCCGCCATGGCAATGATAAAAATGGCAAACACTTGGCCGGTCACCGGATCCATGGACGTGGACCGGGAAAAAGCTACAAAATTAATATTGACCGCATTGATCATGAGCTCGATGGACATCAAAAGCCCGATCAGATTCCGCCGCACCAAAATTCCAAAAAGTCCGATGGAAAAAAGAAACGCGCCAAATCCCAGGAAGTGAGAGAGCGGAATAATCATGACGGCTCCTTGTCGCGCTTCGCTACGATGAGAGCGCCGATCAGGACAGCAATCAAAATAATGGAGATGACTTCAAAGGGGAATAAATACGGACCCAGGAAGGCGGCTCCGAGCTGCGGTACCGAAGTTTGAGCGGCTTCAGTCTCCGGACGGATAGGCCACGTGGGACGCATCAAAAGTTTAAAGAGAATGAGGAAAACTAAAGACGCTGCGCCCAGTGCGGGCAGGATGAGTCCATTATGCTGCGGGGCCCAGTAGGTTCCGAGTCTTTCCGTCATCATGACGGCAAAGATCACGATTGTCATCACACCGCCCACATAAAGAAGGATTTGGACCACCGCCAAAAATTCCGCGTGCATGGCCACAAACATTCCGGCCACTCCGATTAAGACCAGCATGAGGCAGAGCGCAGCATGAAAAATATTGGGCAGAGCCACCACTCCGATGGCTGCGATCACACTGAGAACCATCACGACATAAATCAGCCCCTGAATCCAGGGTAGCAGTACATCCATAGTTAAAGTCCTAAAAATTTAAATTCAAGTTGTGAGTGGAGAGTCTTGAGTAGAGAGAAAAGTTATTCAATGAAGATTCTCTCTCAACTCACTACTCTCGACCCTCTACTACTAATCCGCCAGGATATACGCCCGTCGATCCGGACGAAGTCCTGCGTTCCATTTTGAAAATAACATCACGGATCCGGCTGTCAAAAATCCGCACACCCAAACGCGCAGAATGAAAGTCGGAAGATAATACCAAAGTCCAGCAATAAATAAATTAATGAGCGCAAGCGGCAGGAGAAATCTCCAGGCAAAGGCCATTAGCTGATCCACGCGAAAACGCGGCAGAGTTCCGCGGAACCAAACCATGATAAAAATAAGCGCCAACGTTTTGATGAAAAACCAGATCCAGGAGGGAAGGAAAGGGCCCTGCCATCCTCCAAGGAAAAGCGTGGCGCCAAGGCCGCACACGGTAAATGTATTCAAAAATTCGGCCATATAAAAAAGCGCGAATTTCATACCCGAATATTCCGTATGAAATCCGGCCACAATTTCTGACTCTGCTTCCGGAAGATCAAAGGGCGAGCGGTTAACCTCTGCTGTACCGCAAAGAAAAAAGATAATGAAAGCCAGCGCGCCCCAGGGAGTAAAGATAAACCACTTCAGTCCATGCCACGCGCCCTGAGCTTCCACAATTCCATGCGTGGATAAAGTGCCGGCCAAAAGAATGACAGGCACCACAGAAAGGACCATGGGAACTTCATAGGAGACCATTTGCGCAACCGAGCGCATGCCGCCAAGCAAAGAATATTTATTGCGCGAACTCCAGCTGGCCATAAAGATTGCGATCGTGGCTGTCGACGATATGGCGATGAAATAAAGCAGTCCGACGTTGAGATCCACGGCCGTCATATTTTTTCCAAAAGGAAGTACAGCAAAAACTAAAATCGCAGGGATGACTGCTAGAATCGGCGCAAGAAAGTGAAGCAGGTGATCGCCGCTCACTGGAACAATGTCTTCTTTGGTCAGCATCTTGATGCCGTCTGCAATAGGCTGAAGCAGTCCGAAAATTCCCACGCGATTCGGACCGATCCGGTTTTGCATGCGTCCCACCACTTTTCGTTCAAAGAGCGTGAGATACATCATAATCACCGGAGCAATGACTGCAATCGTGATGACCGGAAGCGCGAGGGAAACGATGATAAGCGCCCAATCGGGTAGCGCATGAGCGGCCAGGCTCAAAATCTTTTCCTGGAGTTGGAGAAAAAGGGTTTCTATTTTCATGACGCCGGACTCGCAGGAGGATTTGGCGGAGGCGTTGCTGTTTTAGCACGAAGCGCAGCGGCTTCGGCGGCGGCTTTTTCTTTCGCTTTTGCGGCCTGAACGCGTTCATCCGCAGATTTCGCGTCTCGCGGCCGGATGGTTTGAAAATGTTCATTGGGACGAAGCAATTGATCGCGTCCGAAAAGCAGCCCTTTTTGCCGTTCAGGCGCGGCGATCTCAAAGGTGTGATCCATAAAAATAGCATCAAAAGGACAGGCTTCTTCGCAAATTCCGCAATTCATGCACACCGTAAAATCAATATCAAATACCGCGGGACGCTTCAGCGGTTTACCGTCTTTGTCCGTATCGCGTTCAATATAAATGCACTTCGGCGGACATTCCTTGGCGCAGATATCGCAGGACACACAGCGGATATTTTCCGGTGTTTCATCGTAGACCAGAAACGGAAAATTCCGGAAGCGCTCGATCTTAGGCAGACGCTTTTCCGGATATTCCACGGTAAAAAGTCCGCCTTGATCTGCTTTTTTAAAATAAGAGGCAATGAGCATTTTGAAAGTAATCCACATGCCTTTCAAAATCCCTTTTCCGAAAAACATACCTGCTCCAACGGTTAAAGTAACCAGTAACCAGAAATGCTTTTGATTTGTCATGCCGGACCTGATCCGGCATCCATTTTGTTTTAAACTCTGGATCCCGGGTCAAGCCCGGGATGACAGAAACAACAACGCTTGGTTTCTGGTTACTTAAAACTATCTATCTAATTCTCCCAGCACGATATCAATGGATCCTAAAATAATTACAGCATCCGCAATTTTATGGCCCACACAAAGATCTTCCAGCACCGTCAGATTAATGAAGGACGGCGCACGCACATGATAGCGCCAGGGCTGGGGAGTTCCGTCGCTTACCACATAAAATCCCAGTTCTCCCTTGGGCGATTCAATGCGGCCGTAAGCCTCGCCGACCGGCGGTTTAAAATTGCGAAAATTTTTCAGATACGGCCCCATCTTTTTATTCATGATCTCACCGTCCGGAATCTGCTTCAGGGCCTGATCTAAAATCTTAAGCGACTCGCGCATCTCGAGTACCCGGACATAGTAACGGTCATAGACATCGCCTTTGGGTCCGAGCGGAATCTTAAAATTAAACCGGGGATAGATCGAGTAACCATCAGCCTTACGAATATCATAGTTCACACCCGAGGCGCGCAGCATGGGCCCGGAAATTCCGGCATTGATCGCAAGTTCAGGAGACAGGACTCCGACATTCTGACAGCGCATACAAAGGATTTCATTTTTAGAAAGCAGCTCTTCAAACTCATCCAGAAATTTTGGAAAACGCGACACGAGGCCGCGGATTTCATCCAAACACCCATCTGGAAGATCGCGTTTCAGACCGCCGAAGCGGAAATAATTACACATCATGCGGGAGCCGGAGATAGCTTCAAAAATATCCAGGATTCTTTCCCGTTCGCGAAAGGCGTACAGGACAGGAGTAAAAAAGGCGCCCAAATCATTCAGCATGAATCCAATCACTGAGACATGATTCACGAGGCGGGTGAGCTCTGAAAGAATCACGCGCAAATACTGAGCCCGTTCCGGCACTTCAATTGAGGCGAGCTTTTCTACGGCAATGGCATATGCAAAGTTGTTCGACATGGAATTAAAATAATCGAGCCGATCCGTGTAGGGCATGGAGGCCGTGTAAGACATATTTTCCGCAATCTGTTCATGATTGCGGTGCAGATAGCCCATGACAGGTTTCAGGGCTCGGACGGTTTCGCCGTCCAGGACCGCATGCATACGAAAAACGCCGTGAGTTGACGGATGCTGAGGGCCGATATTGACTTCCAGAGTCTGGGTATCGACCGAATCGCCCTGTTTGATATTAAAAGTATAATCGCTCATAAGTTTTTCTTAAATTCGAAATCCGAAGCACGAAATTCGAAACAAGCACGAATACCCAATGACCCAATATCCAAACAGCCTGTTTCGGTTATTTGAATTTTAAAATTCGGATTTGTTTCGGATTTCGGAATTCGAATTTCGGATTTATTCACTTTTCTCTTTCTTAATGTTGTGTCGTTCAAGCCACTTAAGATCTTCATCGTCCAGTTTCTCCGAATCTTCCTGCACATAATCTTTCCGGAGCGGATGGCCTTCAAAACCTTCCCAAAGAAAAATGCGGCGCGGGTCAGGATGTCCGTCGTAAACAATTCCCAGAAGATCATAGGCCTCGCGCTCCTGAAATTCGGCGGAACGAAAAAGTTTCGTGAGCGAAGGCACATGCGGATGATCGCGTTTCACGCGGACACGGAGCGTCAGAGGGCCGGTTCGTTTTTCCGTGGAATAAAAATGATAAACCGATTCCAAAAATTCCAAATAATCCGCACCGGTCACAGAGCTCAGGAAATCGCAGCGAAGATCCGGATCTTCCCGGATGGCAAGCGCCACGCGCGGCAGATCAAGCGGATTTTCTACGAGCAAACTCTCCCTAACAATTTTAAAAGCCGCGTCCGGCAGCGCAGCCTCGAGTTTGGATTTGATTTCTTCAATCTTCATGCCGCCGCCTTATCTATGAATGAGAAAATCCGAAATCCGAAGCGCGAAATTCGAAACAAGCACGAATATCTAATGTCACAATATCCAAACGGCTTGTTTCGGTCATTTGAATTTAAATATTCGAATTTGTTTCGGATTTCGAATTTAGTATTTCGAATTTTAAATTTCATGAGGGCGTTGCTCCCGCGCTGGGCTTCACAGGTACCGGCGCATCCAAGTTGGGGGCTTTGGTCTTTTTTCCAATTGGAACCGGCGGACAGTAACGCTCTTTACGGCGGTCGATCATGCGCGGATTCCAGACGTCCGGATTATATTTTGGAATAAGTCCCTTGGGACCCAGTTCCGGTACGGGGAATTCGCGCTTCAGTCCTTTTTGATACCACTCAGTCTTCTCAATTTCCTGGCTGTCGATTTTCTTTTGCAGTTCCATGATTCCGTACAGCAGGGCCTCGGGGCGCGGAGGACATCCGGGCAGATGAATATCCACGGGAATGTAGCGGTCAATACCGCGAAGGACATTGTAACCGTCAATAAAAGGGCCGCCCGCGATGGCGCAGGCTCCCATGGAAATGACATACTTGGGCTCGGCCATTTGATTGTAAAGTCGAACGACTTGCGGTGCCATTTTCTTGGTCACGGTGCCGGCCACAATCATGAGGTCCGATTGACGGGGCGAGGCGCGGAAAATCTCAGCGCCGAAGCGGGCAATATCATAGCGGGCGCAGGCCGCGGCAATCATTTCGATGGCACAGCAGGCCAGTCCAAACTGCATGGGCCAGATGGAGGAGCGGCGTCCCCAGTTGTAGAGCTGATTCAGACTGGTGACAACAATGCCTTTTTTCGCCAGCTCGCTCTTCAAGCCTTCATCCACATCACCGGTATTCGTTTTCAGCGCCATCATTTAACTCAGTTTTATTTTCAGGGGTTTTTTTGAAGCATTCAATCACTCAGGACTCAAGACTCTGTACTCAGTACCGATTTTAACTTTCCCACTCCAGAATTTTTTTGCGCCAGGCATAGATCAGCCCCGCTCCCAAGATGGCGACAAAGAGAAACATCTCGATCAACGCCGCGATCCCCAAATTTTTGAAGGAGACGGCCCAGGGATAAATAAAAACGGTTTCAATGTCAAAAATAATAAAAAGGAGCGCGAAAAGGTAGTATTGGATCCGGAACTGGATCCAGGCATCGCCCTTGGATTCCAGGCCGCATTCATAGGTCGCATTCTTGCTCGGCGAGGGCTTTTTCGGGGCCACAATCTTGGCCAGGACCAGGGCAAAAAGGGGAATGATGAGCGCCAGGGCCAAAAAGGCAAAAACCATCAGGTATTGATAGGAATAAGATTGAGAAACCATGCGCAAAGTATTATAGGGGAGCGTCCCTAAAACTCCAAGGAGGAAAACGATTAAGAAAGGATCGGGATGCCATTTGAAACCTTCGTATTTTCACAGACTTACGAGTGCAGTCCATTCTGATTTCTAAAACAAAATCCATTATAATATTTCGAGTGTCGTGATGATGACACACTCTGAGAAGGAAGGCTGTGACGCACTTCACAACCTAAAATGGGCGACAGTCGCTAATGGCACTTCGTTAAGTAAATGGATGGCTGTCATCCCCGAAATTTTTAATCGGGGATCCACGTGATTGTCTCTACAACTTGGATTCCCGATCCGCCACAAAGCGGACGGATTCGTCCTCTGGCGAACAACATCATTCGGGAATGACAAAAGTGACGTAACCGGCATGAAATAGAGGCGGATACTTTAGATACATCAGGAGACGACATGAAAGAAATTGAAGTCGGATGCGCGATTATTGAAAAAGACGGCAAGATCCTGATTGCTCAGCGCCTTCCTGGCACATTTCTCGGTGGTTATTGGGAGTTTCCGGGAGGAAAAAAGCATGCGGATGAGTCTATGGAAGCGTGTGTGGTCCGGGAAGTGTGGGAAGAGCTGCGGCTCAAGGTCCGGGTGCGCGAATTTCTAAGGACGGATTCTTACCGTTATCCGGAGAAAATTATTCACCTTTATTTTTATCTCTGTGACTGGACGAGCGGGCGGGGCGTCAAGGAAGATGTCCGCGATTTCCGGTGGGTTGATCCTGAGGAACTCCACAACTTCCGCTTTCCCGTGGGCGATGACAACATGATCAACGAACTCATCCTTAAACGGAACATTTATTTCGGCCGCTCAGTCCGCAACCTGTTTTTGCTCCGTCCCTAAAACTTTAGAGGCTAGCGCCCGTTCATTTTTGTGGAAATGGAATAATGAAAAAACAAAAAAATAAAATCATCCGTGTCCATGACCGGATGCAGAAATCTTATTCTTATGAGTTAGAAGAGCCGGTGGGGAAAAATTATCCGCCTTGCTTCCAGCCTCAGCTCACACCGCCCGAAATGCTCCGGCTCGGAGTGTTCGGCGGAAAATATATGACAGACTGTGAAAAGGAATTTCCGCGGTCCTGGTTTCGGGGTGCAAAACTTTGTCCTGAGCGGCATGATCCGGCGCTTAATTATTTCAAAGTCAATGCGAGTCAGCCGCTTAGTGTGTGGCGGAAAAACGGATGGATTGACCGCCGGGATCCGCGCGGCTGGTTTCAGTGGTACTGCCGCTATTACCGAGGCCGGAGAATTGCAAAAGAAGATGAGCGCCAAATCAACCGCTGGCTTGCCATCAAGCGCCATCTTTCTCAGATCAAAAAACACTGTGTGCCCGGCGATATGAATTGCCGTCCCCGTCAGCGCCAGGCCCTTCTCCACTGGGCCTACGATACCCGCAAAATCTAAATGCAGTACATGGTGCTCAGTATACAGTCTTTAGTAAACGAAATGGCTTAGCAATCTTCCGGTCTGCATCATTTAATTAAAATTTTGATACTAGGAACTGGTTTCATAAGTATTTGTAAGTCCTTGAGTAGTGAAAACCAAGGTACCCCTTCTAAAACCAAGGTACCCCTTCTAAAAGTACAGGGTTTAATAGTGAAAACCAAGGTACCCCTTCTAAAAGTACAGGGTTTAATAGCGAACCCCGCACCTTCGGAAGGGGTACCACTTACCTTGGTATTTTTGTCCGTCGGTTTTTGCCTCGCACAATCGTTTGTTAAACGAAAGTTAATAAAGATTTTGTAATTAAAGGATAGGACAGTATGGTTTAATTAAAATTTTGATGATTGGTATCTTCTTTTGCTAATCAGGCGGCTTCTTCTGTTCCTTCCGAAATCTCGACGGTCAATTTCAGCCCCAAGGAGTTCAGAAGATTTTTGAGAGAGATAAATTCGGGATTTCCTTTTTCCGAAAGCATCCGGTAAATATGCTCCCGGCTGATGTGAGTCAGGCGGGCGAATTTGGACACACCTCCCTGAGCTTCCACCACATCACGCAGGGCGAGCAGGAAAACATTTTTATCTTCATCGGCCAGTGCAGCGTTGAGGTAGGTCTCTGCCCTTGCGGGGTCTTCAAGTCTTTGAATGAGATCTTCTTTATAAGAAGGGACTTTTCGTTTTTTCATTTGTTTTTCTCCCTGTATCGAAGCCAATACCGATGCGCTTCCCGGATGTCTTTTCTTTGCGTGGACTTATCCCCTCCGCATAATAAGAGGACAATTCTTCCTGCAAGCTGTCCAAAATAAATGCGATACCCCGGACCATAATAAATTTTGAGCTCTAAAACACCTGCATCCACTGGATCACAATGGCCAAAATTTCCCAATCGAAGCCTTGCCAGGCGGGCATCCAGGATTGCTTGGACTTTGACGTCGCGCAAACTCTCAAACCATTCCCGGAAAGGGGCTGCGCCATTTTTATCGAGATAGTAATCAATTTTCCATTCATCGGGATACAAGGCGCTACCTCTGAATTGTAGTTTATAAATTACAAGTTGTCAATGGAGGGATATTGATAATAAATTAAATAATATATTAGTAAAGTAAAATATTCTACGCCCTCAAGCGAAGGTTCCCCGTTTAAAAGTACAGGGTTTAATAGCGAACCCCGCACCTTCGGAAGGGGTACCACTTACAGTGCTCTTGCTCCCGCTACTGCTACCGTTTTGCTCCTGCTTCCTGCCTCCCGCTCCCCGTTCTGCTTGTGCTCCTGCTTCCTGCTCCCGCCGTTACCGTTACGGTTACTGCTCTTGTCCCCCTCATCCCCCAGGTCTATAATCCCCGTCATGTTTTGCGCTGATGAAGCCCGTCCTGTTTGGAACGATTTTAAAAACAAGGATGCCTGTCCCAGTTTGCTGCGCCCTGAGCGAAGTCGAAGGGGTGCCTGGCACGTTCTTTGTTGAAAAAAGATAAATGGAGGGAGCTATGAAAAGGTTTTCAATCTTGATAATTTTATTTATCGTTTTTTTTATTGCCTCAGAAATTGCCTATGCCAGAGGACGTACGGGCAGTCGCCGTGTTTATCCCGGTCATGGGCGAGGTTCTCATTATGTTGGTGGTCGATAGATGGCTTGAATATAGAACGATACCAGGCAGCAAAAGGACGCCAATAAGGCATTATGATTGCGGCATCGGAGGTTAAATGAAGTTTAAAGTGTTGATAGTTCTATTCACGCTATTTTTTGTTGGAGGATGCGCATCTTGGTCGCGGACCTTTTTTGCCAAAGATCTTGTTAATGTTAATCTTGGCGAGGAGAAGAGCGCAGTGGTTAAAAAATTAGGCGGCGTGGCTACGCCGGTAGCTGCGCAAACGCATGAAGGGCACTTATTTGAAATATTAGAATTTGCTGAAAAGCCTTTTTATGCAGGGCGTCCTAATAAAGCATATTGGACCCGATATTGGGTTTATTTTATGGATAATAAAATGGTTAAATATGAAAAAGCGTATGCTGCCGATGCGATTGAGCATGATAAGTGGATGGCGGATGTCATGGCTATGGCTTCTACTATGGAAGCTTTTAAAGGAACAGCAGTGATGCCGTACCAGATAAATCAATCAGTCCAACATTCTGGTCAAGTCAATGTAGATGCTAATGTTTCTGGGACTATAAAGATTAAAAATTGAAACCAGTTCCCGGTACCGTTTTAGGTACATGATGCGAGTGTGTTTATGAAGAATTTAAGAAAGAGGAAAAAATTTTTGTCGCTGCTTTTTTTAGCATGCATTATTGGATTAATTGCTCTGGGTTATTCAAATATTTGGATGAGGAGATTAATACCTCATTGATGTTTTGTAGAACAGTACCCGGTACCGAAGGGACACATGAAATATCCGATTCTGCCATTGAGTGAAATGGAGAGATTGTCGCGCATTACTTGGTATTATGGTTGGCGGGTTGGGTTAGGATTTTTTGCCGCGCATTCTGCAATTATTTTTTTTGGCTATATCGAGCTTATCTTGCTTCATCATGCTTATATTTATAAGATCATTAGTTTCTTAGACGTACCTTTTTTTATTCTGACTTTTAAACGCATCACGCACTTTTTTGAGGATCCTATCAATTTTGCAATTACAATTAATATATGCGGATCAATAGGATGGTTTCTCATTGGATTTGCTATTGGTAAAATTCCAGGTGAGTTTGCGGGCTATGGGCGGTTATTGCAGGAATTATTTAAAAAAAAAGAAATAGTTTTTGGAAGTATAAAGTTCAGAAGCCTTTCATAATCAATTCAAGAAAAGGTGCCAGGCACTAAAGCCTGGGACAGGCATCAAACACAATTCATTCGACCGGAGAAAAAAGTAGAGACGCGAATGAAAATTAATCCGTTAGGAACAGCGCTATTTCTTATACATGCAGCTGGGCTTTATACGCTTGGGAGCATCACTGATTTTGGAGTTCGAGAAATGGGCGGCGAAGCATTTTATTTCCCATTGATGCTTTTTGATTTCCCAGTTCTCTTGCTGCAGGCAGGTTTGATTCTTGTCTTGAATCCTGTTGCTAAATTTGTTCCGAGTTTATCTTCTTTTAATTTAGGCTGGGATGTGTTTAGTCAAATTACAGAAGCACTGCTTGTTTTTATGGGCATAAAGACAGGTCATGAGCAATTAACCACCTTTGTATGGTTTGCTCTTTTAGGTGGCATTCAGTGGTACTTTATTGGCTGGCTTATATCAAACCCCTATAAAAGAAAATCAAGCATGGGGTAGTTTTTTGTAGAACAGTACCCGGTACCGAAGGGACACACGAATCCGGATTTCGGAATGTGGATTGCGGAATGACGTGAGAAAGTGCTTGTTACAATTTTCATAACCCAATCAAAAACGGAGGAAGTATGAAGAAGAGGATGTTGGATTTGGTGTTGGCCGTGGGGATATCCTTGGAGAGTAAAGCGTCTTATAGCTTATAAGCTATAAGGACAAAAAGGGGTCAAAAAAAGGTATTTGGCGCTATATGAGGGCATGATCAATGAAGACTGAAATCAGTGAATCAAAAATTTTGGTGACGGGACAGGAGCCTATTCTGTTTTCTGATATCAGAAGCGTTATAAAAAAACATAAGTTTACGTGGCTTCACTTGCCTTGGCGTTACGATTTCTTTTATGCACCTTTTTCCGAAGAATATTGGGTTGAAACCCCTTCAAAAAATCCCCGATTAGTTTTATCCAACGGTGAGTTCCAAGGTGTTATTCCAAAAGAATATTGGGTGAACGTTCAAAAGCTTTACGCAGCAGTTTCGTGTCGGTCTGATATTGTGTGTGAAGAGGTCGATCTGTGGGGCCGCAGAAAATCTCTTGATCTCAAAAATGAAATCGAGCTTGCAGTGTATTATCAGAGTGAAGAAATCGAAAAGAAGAGGCTCGAGCTCAGAGAGAAAACGCCTATCCTTTTTTTGCTTCTTGTTTTTATAGCTTTTCCTATATCGTTGTTGGTCCTTTTCGTTGCGTTGCGATCTTTGGGTAGGTAGTAGAACGGTACGCGGTGCCGAAGGGGCACACGAATTCGGATTTCGGAATGTGGATTGCGGAATGACGTGAGAAAGCGCTTGTCATAAATTTCATAATTAAATCAAAAACGGAGGAAGTATGATGAAGAAGTGGGTTTTGGTTTTGGTGTTGGCGGCGGGTTTTGGGTCACTCGCTTTTGCGGAAGAGATGCAGGAGATGGGCGGCGCGCCTGAGCAGCAGCAAGGTCAGGGCATGATGATGGGCGGACGCGGCAAGGGCGGGCCGATGATGGGAATGATGCACAAGGATTCCGTGGTTGCAACTTCTGACGGCGGAGTGGTGGTGCTTTCCGGCCCAAGACTTTTAAAATATGACAGCGAACTTAATCTCGTTAAAGAAGTGGAACTTCCCAAAGGCAAGCGTCCGGGTCCGGCAGCACCGGCGGAAACGCAGGCGGCTGAGGGGGAGACTGCGGCTGCAGAAGTAACAACGTAAGAAGTACACAGTACATGGTGGATTGAAAGTTTTTCAAGGCTGTTTCTATGTACTAAAGACTGTGTACTCTGTACTGGAAATATGCTGCGTACAGCGTGACAAGAGCAGTAACGGTAACGAACGGAAGCAATAGCAGGAAGCCGGAGGCGGGATGCAGGAGCACGAGCAATAACAGTAGCAAAAGCAGGAGCAGTAGCTGATATCTGTTACCTGATTTTTTACTGACCGCCGATCTCCTGCTGTCATTGTCTAACAAACAAAAGCCGTTCTTATTTTTGTAAGAAAAGAAATTGGTTCGTATTAGTTTTTCTGATAATCTTTGAACTCGCGAAGAACTTGCGGAAGGTGAAGCGTTCACTCTCCGCAGGTTCTTTTTTTGTCCTCCGGAGGAAATAAAGCAACCTTTGGGAGGTCAAAATGAAAGTGCGAAATTCAAATCCCGTCCCTATTACCTCATCAGACTACATTGTTTTGCTCAAAGAAATTAAAGAGCGCATTCGTTCTGCTCAGTATGAAGCCCTCAAGTCAGTCAACAAGGAACTCATTGGTTTGTACTGGGACATCGGGCGCATGATTGTCGAAAGACAGCGGCATGAAAAATGGGGCAAATCCGTGGTGATAAAGTTATCCAATGATTTACATCAGGAGTTTCCGGGGATCCAGGGTTTTTCATCTCAAAACTTGTGGTATATGCGTCAATTGTATCTTGAATATAACGGCCATGAAAAACTCCAACCATTGGTTGGAGAAATAAGCTGGGCCAAACATCTGGTCATTATGGCGCGCTGTAAAAATGATTTAGAGCGCGAGTTTTATTTGCGTATGACGAGACGGATGGGATGGACCAAGAATGTATTGATCCATCAGATTGGAAATAAGACCTATGAAAAAATAATGGCAAGCCAGACAAACTTTGATAAAGCCCTGCCTGAGGAAATAAAAAATCAGGCCAAGCTTGCGGTCAAAGATGAATACACCTTTGATTTTCTAGAACTGCAGGAAGAACACCGTGAGCAGGAGTTGGAGCGCGCGCTCATGGCTAAAATCAACCAGTTCTTAATTGAAATGGGAGGTATCTTTACATTCGCCGGCAATCAGTTCCGGCTGGAAGTGGGAGGCCAGGAGTTTTTTATCGATCTCCTGCTTTATCACCGGCGGTTGAAGTGTTTGGTGGCTGTGGAGCTCAAGGTGGGGGAATTCAAACCTGAGTATGTAGGGAAGATGCAGTTTTATCTTGCGGCTTTGGATGATCTTGTGAAGAGTCCGGAGGAAAATCCCTCTTTGGGAATCATTCTTTGTAAATCCAAACAAAGAACCGTGGTGGAGTACGCGCTGCGGCAGAGTAAGAGTCCTATGGGGGTTGCTCAATATAAGATGTTTACCGAAGTTCCCCAGAAACTGAAAAAGGAACTCCCTACGCCAGAACAGGTTGAGTGGTTGCTTCAAGAAATTTAGAGGGAGTTTTTGAATTAACGGCGGAGGAATTGGTCGATCGAGTGGGCGGCTTTTTTGCCGTCGCCCATGGCAAGGATGACGGTGGCGCCGCCGCGGACAATGTCGCCGCCGGCAAAAACTCCGGGAATCGAAGTCATTAAATTCTGATCCACTTCAATATTTCCAGAGCGATTCAGTTTCAAGTCCGGACAAGTGGCCGTGAGTAGAGGATTGGCGCGTGTTCCGATGGCCACAATGGCGACTTCGGTCGGAACTTCAAATTCAGAGCCCGGAACCGGAATGGGTTTGCGGCGTCCTGAGGCGTCGGGTTCGCCGAGTTCCATTTTTTGAAATTTGACCGCGCGCAGCCAGCCTTTTTCATCTCCAAGAAGTTCCACGGGATTGATCAAAAATTGAAATTCCACGCCTTCCTCGCCTGCGTGTTTCACTTCTTCAAGCCGCGCCGGCATTTCCTCACGGCTCCGGCGATAGGCTAAAACAGCGCGCTCCGCTCCGACGCGCCGCGCGGTCCGGACCGCATCCATGGCTGTATTTCCACCGCCGAACACCACCGCCGAATTTCCGCGGATGATCGGCGTGCGGCTTTCGCGGTGATAGGCGCCCATCAAATTAACACGCGTCAAATATTCATTCGCGGAATAAACGCCTTTTAGATTTTCGCCGGGGATATTGAGGAAAATAGGAAGTCCAGCGCCGTTGGCGATAAAACAGGCATCATATTCTTCCCGGATTTCCGCAATTGTGATGGTTTTCCCGACCACGACATTGCACTCGATATCTACGCCCAGTTCTTTTAGATTGTCGATTTCGCGGTCCACAATATTTTTTGGAAGACGGAATTCCGGAATACCATAACGGAGCACGCCGCCGGCGGAGTGAAGAGCTTCAAAGACTTTGACCGCGTGGCCCATTTTGGCGAGTTCGCCTGCGGCCGTCAGTCCGCCGGGCCCGGATCCCACGATCGCAACTTTAAATCCGGATTTTACGGCCGGTGCCGCGGGATGCATGCCGTTTGCGGCTGCCCAATCCGCAGTGAAACGCTCCAGCCATCCGATCGCGACCGGATCGCCGGTTTTAACACGCACACAAAGACATTCGCACTGGCGTTCCTGAGGACACACGCGGCCCGTGGTGGCGGGAAGCGCGTTATCGCCAAATAAAATTTCGGCTGCCCCGCGAAAATCTCCGACCGCGATTTTGCAAAGAATTTCCGGGATATGAACATTGACCGGACAGCCCTGAGTGCAGGTATGATTTCTACAGTCGAGGCATCGCTTGGCCTCTTCCATGGCCGTGGCCTCAGCAAGTCCGAGATTCACTTCCGTGAAATTGTGAGCGCGTGTGTCGGGCGACTCTTCCGGCATGTGCTGGCGCGGAATCTTCATCCGATCTTTGGGCGTTAACTTTTTTGGATCATCCATAATAAACCTTTAAATCCGAAATTCGAATTTCGAAATCCGAAACAATATCTAATGTTCTAAATTCTAATGTTTTAAACATTTGAATTTTAGATTTCGAATTTGTTTCGATTTTCGGATTTCGTGCTTCGGATTTATGTTCATGGGCGAGTGGTTCTTCCTTGAATTTTACAAGTATGTTCCATGTAAGTATTCAGCCGGCTGGCAAGTTCTTTAAAATCCACTTTGTGTCCGTCAAATTCCGGACCGTCCACGCACGCAAACTTGACCTCGCCTCCGACCGTGACCCGGCATCCGCCGCACATCCCGGTTCCGTCCACCATAATAGGATTCAAACTCACAATGGTTTTGACGCCGTAAGATTCGGTTTGTTTTGCGATAGCGGCCATCATAGGAAGCGGGCCCACTGCATAGACCACATTCGGTTTTCTCTTGGCATCTTCCAGCATGGGAGCGAGCGCTTGCGTGACAAAACCTTTCATGCCGAGCGATCCATCTTCGGTGGTGACTAAAACTTCTTTGGAAAATTTTGCGAGTTCATTCCGGAGGATCACAAAGGGTTCGCTGCGTCCTCCAATAATCGTAATGACTTCATTCCCGATTTCAGCCAGGGCCTTGGCCAGCGGATAAAGCACCGCAGTCCCGACTCCGCCGCCGATACAAACGATTCGCCCAAGTTTTGCAATTTCCGTGGGATGGCCGAGCGGGCCGGCAATATCCTGAATGGAATCGCTGCTTTGGATGGAGACAATTTCCTTAGTGCCTTCGCCAATGGCCTGGATGATGAGCGTGATGGTTCCGTGCGCAACATCCGCATCCGCAATGGTGAGAGGAATGCGCTCTGCGTCCGGACGGCAATGGACCATGACGAATTGGCCGGGCCTGCGTGCCTTTGCAATGCGCGGCGCTTCGATCACCATCTGGTAAACATTCGGCGCTAAGAGTTTATTTTCTAGGACTTTGAACATAAAAGCTTTCGTAACTTAACGTTTTTAGCAAATGTCATTCCCGAATGTTTTGGTCGGGAATCCAAACTCTGGATCCCCGCCTTCGCGGGGATGACAGACTAAAAGAAGCTAGTTGTACTTTTCAAAATGGATTTGCTCTTTGGTAAATCCGATTTCTTTGGCTGCATCCACGACATTTTGGATCATGGTTGAAAGTCCGCAGATAAAAAGCTGCGAATCCTTTGCGCTGGAAATATTTTTTTTCAGACTTGCTTGGACATAACCGGTTTCTCCGTCCCAGCCCACGGGCCGAGAAATCACAAAATAATTTTTGAGATTTGGATGAGCGGCTTCAAGCGCCTCCCATTCCTCGCGGTACAAAATGTCTGCAGCAAAACGATTTCCAAAAATATTCACAATTTCGCAGTTTGTTCCTTGATGGAGGAGTTGATGGATCATGGCGCGGAACGGAGCAATGCCGGTCCCGGTGGAGACAAAAATAAGGCGCTTCGGAAGCGGGGGCTTCAACGTGAAGTGTCCCAGCGGTCCCTGGATGGTTAGGCGGTCACCTTCTTTAAGATTCCAGAGGAGCGGAGTGAGCGTGCCGCACTGGACTTTACGCCAGCAAAGCTCGATCTCTCCCTGATGAAACGGGGCCGAGGCAATGGAATAGGCACGCTTGATCGGTTTGCCGTCTTTTTCACTCAGGACATTGACGAACTGACCGGCCTCATAGTCAAAAGGGTCGTTTGGATCAAAGACCAGCTTGAAATGGCGGGTTTCCTGGACGCCCATTTCAATGACTTTTTGGATACGGACTGCGGTGATTTTGGCTTTCATAGATTAACTTTTGAGATCCTTCGACTCTGGTTCGACTCATCTTTTAGGTTCGCTCACCAGTGCTCAGGATGAGTGGGCCAGGAAATTTTCCTGACCCACTCAGTTTTTAACTCTGAGAAGCCGACAATTATAAGAGCTATAATGCCCCTTGCAAAGGGAAAAACAGGGTGAAAAGGCGCTTGGCGCCTTAGGGAAAAGAGAGTTCATGCTGCAATTATTTCAAAGGATGGTTCCGGCGGGGAAGCCCTTCCGTATCTCGCTCCGGCTCAAGCTTGCGTTTCCTGTGCTCATTCTTTCTATTTTAATGCTGGGCATTTTGGTCCAGACGACTTTCCGTACCGTTCGCGCTGTTGCTGTGGAACACAATGAATCGCGCTTAAGGGCCGTGGCCGAGGTCTTTGCCGAAACAGTCAAAGTTCCGCTGATTTTAAATAACCAGCAGGTGCTTCTCGCCAATATTGAGTGGATGGCTAAGCGCCCGGATGTTTTGGAAGTTCGAGTGGAAGATTCCAAGGGCGTGATCATTGGCGGTGAGAACGCTTCTAATCTTTCGCTTCCGGATCCCATGGTGGATGCCAATTTCATGGGAGTCCGCCGCATCCGCTCTGATACTTACGCGGTCGCGGTTCCGATCAAGGCCCATAGCCGTCAACTTGGACGGGTTTTAATTTTATTTGGAAAGCAGGGAGTCGAAGCTGAACTGCGCGCCATTTTCCAGGAGCGGCTTTTCTTAGGGCTTGTCATTGCGTTTGTGCTGGCCTTGGTGGCCGCAACGATCAGCTGGCTGGCGACGCGTCCCATTTCTGATTTGCAAAAAACCACGCGAAAAATTTTATCCGGAGATCTTTCCGCGCGCGCCAAAACCACTTCCTTTGATGAAATCCAGGATCTGGGAGAAGCCTTCAATGAAATGGTGACGCGGCTTGCTCGAAGTTTGGATAAGCTCCGGGCGCGCACCGAGGCCTTGGAAGAATCCGAAGAAAAATACCGTATTTTTGTGGATAACACGAGCGACATCATGCTGACGCTGACACCGGAAGGGCAACTGGTGCTGCTCAATAAAGGTATGTCCGGATATTCGCGCGAAGAGATCATGAGCCGCGGACTCCCGCTCATTTCGGAATTGCACGCTCCAGAATCCCGGCAAAAATTCGCGGACATGCTTGAACAAGTGCGTGAAGGGCGGCGCGAGTTCATCAACGCGCAGTTGACGCACCTTTACCGGGGCACTCAGAATGAAATTTATTACCTCACCAATATATCGCCGGTGGTGGACCATGAAGGTGAGTTACGCTGGATCCAGGTGGTGATGCGAGACATTACGGAACTTCGGCGCATTGAAGTGATGAAGGAGTCGCTGATTCGCGATGTGGCGCATGAACTGAAGACGCCGACTGCAAAATTTGAAATGGCGGTCAATTGGTTTGAGCAGGAACTGGCCAAACATCATGAAACGGAAAAATATGCGCAGGTCATCGACATTCTGAAAAAAAACACGGACCGCCTCATGCGCACCATCATGAGCATCATGGATCTTTCCAAGCTTGAATCCGGAATGGCGCAGTTGATGGCTGAGGAAATTGATCTCAATGAAGTGCTTCGCCAGGTTTGTCAGGACATGGAACCGATTTGTCAGCAAAAAGGCCTTGCGTTGGAGATGCTTCTCTTTAAAAACGCGCTTCCCATGAAAGGCGATCGGGACATGCTGTACCGGCTTTTCATTAATCTCATCGGAAATGCAGCCAAGTTTACGGATGCGGGGAAAGTGACGCTGAAAAGTGAATTGTCAGGGCGAATGATTTTAGTGACGGTGTCAGATACCGGGCCAGGCATTGAAAAAGAATTTCTCGAAAAAATCTTTGAGAAATTTGTTCAGAAAACGGCCGCGGCTTTAGGAATTGGAGTGGGGCTTACCATCTCGCGTGAAATTGTAACACTCCATCATGGTCGAATCTGGGCGGAAAGCGAAGGGCTTGGCAAAGGAGCCTCTTTTAAAGTAGAATTCCATATCTCTCTGGTTTAACAGCAAGAGTACGCCCCGCGGCTTGCCGCGGGGATACCTTGCAGTCCCTGA
>CAYWRU010000009.1:0-928 GCA_964460795.1 uncultured bacterium
AATTATGAGTCAACGATTACCTACTATGGTTACCTTTTAATATGAGTCAACGGGATTACGGTAAATCAGTGCCGTTCACCTAGGTACTGAGATCTCCCTCCAAAATGCGCCGAAGCTCACGACTGATCGCCTCAATGTCCCTGCGCTCAGTCGGCGTAAGTTCAGGGATCAACTCATCGGAGGCAGACTGAATCATCTCATCCTCCGATGGTCCTTGCCCCATTAAGGAAGCCCCCTGAGGGGCTATCATCGCCTTTTCATGAATAGCTAAACGAAGCGAACCTTCTCTATCCTGGACACCATAGGAAAAAAATCGAATGGAGGCATTTTGAGCCATCCCCTTAGGGGCTTCAGCTGTCTGAATCCACTTTTCCAGCATAATCTCCTCTGATTCTGGAATAAAAATATAGGTCATGACAAGCGATGGATGCACCTTGGCCGCTCTCTCTGCATCTCGCAGCGTAAAAGTCAAATCAGCCGGATCACGAACTGGATTTAAGATTCGGACTAAAATACTCCTATCTTCACGATCCGCAAAAAGCCCCCAATCAGGTCCGGATAAAAAACTGGGGGGAAGAACCTCTACAGCGTCATGAGAATCCGTGACCGCTTGCTTTATAATTTGATTAAGGTGATAACCCGGAGGAAGCATTAAGCGCCTTGTTGATGAACTTCAGATCCAAAAACACCTGGCAGAATGACTCGTAAACTCTGAACAAACTCTTCCTTGATTTTTTCACAACCCGGGTTTCTCGAAAACCCCTGAATGGCCTGAAGTGCCGTAAACTGCAGAGAAGGAACATGGGCCTCTTGATAATATCCCAAGTAGCCCATCCAATTGATCTCAGTTCCAAGATGCCGAGAGACGAGATCAGAAAAACGCTCGTAAAGCTGTTCCCCTACTGAACTCATCTGCAGCCCTTTAAAT
>CAYWRU010000009.1:938-26634 GCA_964460795.1 uncultured bacterium
TCCCAGCTCCGCACCTGCAGAAGCACGACGAATCTTTTTGATCATTCGGTAGGCAGTTTCAAGAGAAGCCGTCGATTCATCCGTAACGATGATCATCCGGTCAAGAACCGAATAAAGAATCTCAGGTATGGCGGTGGATAAAGAGGGAAGATCAAAAAAAATGGCTTCCGAATGTGCTTCTGGAGACAGAGTGCCAAACTGCCTCCCGCTTCGCGCACTGATTTCTTCCCATTGGGCTGGGGAAAGTGAAATAAACTGCAGACACTCTTGGTTCAAAGGCGTAGCAGGGGTTGAAAATGACGACTCGATTTTATCAGCTGGGACTTGAAGTCCCAAAACAGTTGTTGGAATTTTCATCCCCGCCAACTGATACGCAAGCCATCGGGTAACCGAGCTTGATAAGGAGGATGCCGTGGCATCCCAAAGACACACGCAGGAAATGCCTTTCAAGCGCGGAGGAATGATTTCCTTGATCACGGAGTCATGCGGAAGAATCTCGCGCCTTTTTTCAAAAAGCGATGAGACATCGCTAAGTCCTCGCTGAAGTTTTCGTTCATCGCTCATCAGATCACGCTATTTCTAAAAGCGAATCGTGAGTCCCAAAGGCATTAGCTGTTTGAGTCGGTTGATAAGGATCGATTTGCCACTCCCCATCGACAATCAATTTGTATCGGTAGGTTCCGGGCACAAGAGGTACAACCTTTTGCCACAAACCATCCGTATCGCGACGCACCATAAGTTCCGGGATCCAGTGATTAAAATCACCGACAATTTCCACATACTTGGCATCCTGGAACACGGCTTGAAATAAAATGCCCCCTGGAACACGTTTAGGTCCGTATTTTTGACGGGCCGCACTCATCCAACCCAATTCTTCTTCCGGAAGTTTCCGGTTCCAATCCCGCTCCAAATACTCCATGGCTAAATTTAAATAATCCTGGAACGCTCCCGAGCTCTGATCATAATCCACCACGCTTTTTCCTGCACTGGCTGCCTCTTTTAAAATGACCGACTCATGAATAATGGAGGTAAAGAGATTTTCTCCAAAGTGGAGCTTGACCTCATCATAGACTTCTTTGGCAAACTTGGTCCGCGCGTCAAAAATGGTAAGTAACGCATGAACATTGAGGGCGTTCTCCCGCTGCTGATTGGCAAGCTCAATGGTTTCAGAAATCTTGGCAAGACCATGAAGCGAGAAAAAGGAAGGCTCGACGGGAATGATGACCTCATCGGATGCTTCTAAAGCGTTAAAGGTCAAAAGCCCCAGATTAGGGGGACAATCCAAAAGAATATAATCGTAGGAATTTTCTTTTCTAAATAATTCTTTAAGGGCCTGGCGAAGTCTTTTTTCCCGTTCCGGGGCATGGACAAGTTCTTCTTCAAGCGCACTCAAAATCTCATAGGACGGAAGAATATCGAGAAAAGGATTTACCGTCTGAATGACGCTTTCAAGCGGCGGACGTAATTCCTCGCACGGGCTCAAGAGATCATACAAACTATAGGAAAGCTTTCGGGCATCAAATCCAAATCCGCAGGTGGAATGCCCCTGAGGGTCCATATCAATTAGAAGAATTTTCTTCTGCAGAAGAGCCAGCGTAGCAGAGAGATTGATAGCGCTCGTGGTCTTTCCGCATCCCCCTTTTTGATTCGCTACCGCTATGACTCTCAAAACATCACTCCGAATGAATCTTGGGCTTGTGCCTGAATAGGAGATCAAACCCTGCTTATGAATCCGTTAAAACCCGTTTAGATTTAACGGCAAACTCGGAGGAACCTTAAGTCTGGTGCGAAGTTACCGTGACCGGGATAGGGACAGGCTGGGCCGATGGTGCAGGCGCTGCATTTTTGCGGCGCACACTCTGAAGAGTAGATAAAACCTTAAAGAAATTTTCTCGCTCAACCCGGTGGTCTGAAGGATCCATACGGACCGTTTTCCAGGGTATATTCCCCCCAAGGCCCTGGGCACGATCCTGAAAAAGGCCTTTGACCTTCACGTGAACTCCTCCTGGGATTTCAACAACGCTAAACGTTAAACGAGTCCGGCGATCATACTGTTGATAGAGGATATGCCTAAACATCCCACGGGATCGGCGCACCGAATCTTCCACCCAATTGGTTTCAATCCATCCCTCTTCAGGCTTTTCCTTATGGATCTTTGCAAATTCCTGAGCGGTTTGCTTCATGGCCTCCCAAGCCTCCGGAACTGCAACTCCCACAATATCATCTTCCATAGAGGCATGGGCCCGATCCGGAATCAAAAATAAAAAGAGAAACACGGATACCAAAAAACAAAATCGAATATTCTTCATAAAATTTCCCCAGGATTTAAAAATCAATGAGCCGCTCAACGGGAACCACGCCCACGGCCTCAGAACTTTCATCAATCACCACGGCGAAAGACTGCCGCTTTTGTTGGAGCGTTAAAAAAGCATGCTCAATAGACGCCGCGGTTGGCAAGAAAATGGGCGCTCGCAAATATTCCCGCAGCGGCTTCTTATCATCCGCTTCAAAAAGTAAATCATAAACATAAACCATTCCCATGACAATTGAAGGTATTTCTTCATAAACCAAAATCATTCGAACCGCATTTTTTCGCGCTAAAGCTTTTATTTCGCCCACCGTAGACGTCACAAGGTCCACTTTACTCACCTTTTCAAGCGGGATCATGACAGAATCAATCTGGATTTTTTCGAAATCTAAGATCGTATTAATCATCTTCCGCTCATGGGGCTCTAAAACGCCGCTTTGCGCGCTCTCTTCAATAAGAAGTCGCAATTCATTTTGAGAAACAAAAATATTTTTGTGCATCACCGAGCGAAAACGTCCGAGTAAACGATCCACAGTCCGCATGAGAAGCCGCACCGGCCAGTGGAGCGCCTTCACAATCCCCTCAAGGATCCATGCAGAAAATAACAGGTAACCCGAAGGACGGAGCCGCCCAAGATCCTTGGGGATCATTTCTCCAAAAATCAGAAAGACTGGAATAAAGAACGCCGTAACCACCCATTCATTACGAATATGAAGATATTCTTCAAAAAAGACGGTGAGGGCCGCCGTAGCTGTGATATTCACGAGATTATTTAGAATCAGAATTGTGGTAAGAAACTCCTGACTCTTATGGTAGAGACGCACCACCTGCGACGCGGCCGGATTGCCGCTATCTGCCCGATGACGCATCTTCATTTTATTACTGGAGACAAAAGCCATTTCCGATCCGGAAAAAAATGCAGATAGAAGCAGGCAAATAAAAATGATCAATGCCAGAAAGGTCATGGATTCACCCTCAAGATCACGCTCCGGATGTAGCGCTGACGAATCACTTCATGGACACGGACTTCACATCCTGAAAGCTTCAATTCTTTTCCTTTTTCCGGCACCGCACCGAGACGCTCCAAGATGAGCCCGCCCAAAGTAGTAGCTTCTTCCGCCTCAAGTCGAAGATGAAATTCCTCATTGAGCGCAGAAAGCGGCATTTTTGCTTCAATCAAATACTCATGATATCCGTAAGGCCGGACCGGATTCTCTACCACCGCATATTCATCGTAAAATTCTCCAAACACTTCTTCGAGAATATCTTCTAAAGTCACAATTCCGGCCGTGCCGCCAAATTCATCCACACAAACAGCAAAATCCTGTTTTTTGGAGCGAAATTCCGCTAACAGATCATCCACTCGCTTGGCTTCGGGTACAAAAATAGGCTGCTTGATCAACCCCGTCAGATCCCGGGCTTCACTCAACACATAATCCTGAACCGATAAGACGCCCAGAATATTATCCATAGATCCCTTGCAGACCGGAAAGCGCGTGTGATGATGCTGCCGGATGAGCTCAAAATGTTTTTCAACGGAGTCTTCCACATCCAGCCCATACACCCTGACTCTCGGTGTCATGATTTCCCGGACCGGCCTCGCACCCATTTCAAATATTTTCTGAATCATCTTCCTCTCCTGATGATCCAAAATCCCCTCTTCTTCGCCGACTTTGACCATGGCCTGAAGTTCTTCTCCTGAGATCGTTTCCGAAGATGAACTTTTTTCCTTCACCATGCGAGTGATAAACCAATCGGAAACACCTCGCACTCCATTTAATACCGGGGTCATCAACCAAGCAAAAACCGCCAGCGGAATAGAATTGATCAAAGCAATGAGTTCATTTTCACGGACCGCCAGAATTTTGGGGAAAATTTCTCCGAATAAAATAAGCAGCAGCGTAAATACTGCCAGAGTCGGCGCAATGCCTGCGGGCCCAAACCATTTGAGCGCCAGCAAAGTGGCAATGGAAGTAGCGAGCGTATTAACAAATAGATTCCCTAATAAGATAGTCCCTAGCACCTTGCGGGGATGGTCCAAATGAAAGGCAATCCATCGATAGGCTTTGGGTCGTGCCTTCTGCAGCCTTGATTTTTCAATTCGCGAAAGAGAAAAAAGCGCCGTCTCAGACGAGGAAAAAAAAGCGGAAAGCGCTAAAAGACCGGCCAAAGAAAGCAGCGGTAGCCAATTATCCACGGCCAACTCCTTGCTTTGTCATTCCATAAAGCCGATGTTTTTTGATATAGGTCAAAACTTTTTCAGGCAAAAACCTTGCCAAAGCCCGCTGATTTTTAGATCGAAGCGCCTCTCGCACTTGAGTCGATGACACAGGATGGGATTTCATTCGAATGACTTGATCTGCCGCATTCCAAAGTTTTACGGATGAGCCTCTCGGTGCGACAAGAAGCGACGAAATTTTCCGGATATCGTTCGGACATTTCCATCGGGGAAAAGACCTGTAAGAATCCAACCCTAAAATTAGATAGCGTTCTGCCGCAGGAAATTGCTTCGCAAAATGTCGGAGGGTATGAATCGTATAAGAAATTTTTTTTTGTTTAATTTCCCAATTGCTAACTTTTTCATTCTTTGAGGGATTGACGGCTAAGCGCACCATATTCAAACGGTCTTTGGCGGAAACCTGAGAAAGTCTTTGGATTTTATGCGGCGAGCAAAAGGCAGGAATAAAACAAATACGCGTCAGCCCAAATTGTTTCCGGGCCGCGCGGGCGATTGCAAGATGCCCTTTATGAATCGGATCGAAAGATCCTCCCAAAAAACCAATTTTCATACCCACTCATTTTCTACTTACGGATCTGCCCGCTTCCTTCCACCACAAATTTATAAGACGTGAGTCCTTCAAGCCCCATGGGGCCCCGCGCATGAATTTTATCGGTTGAAATTCCAATCTCCGCACCAAACCCAAACTCAAATCCGTCGGAGAAACGTGTGGAAGCATTCACCATCACCGAAGCCGAATCCACCACTTGTTTAAATTGTTCAGCAACTTTGGAATTTTCGGTCACAATCGCATCCGTATGGCCAGAACCAAAGGTTTGGATATGCTGAATGGCCTCTTCCACATTTTTAACGACCTTCACCGCAAGGATTTTATCCAAAAACTCATGCCCAAAATCATTCCCCTTAGCTTTTCGGGCCCAAGGAAGCATTTGGCACACGGTCTTATCCCCGCGAATTTCGCATCCACCTTCACGAAGTTTGGAGCCAAGAGAATTTAAAAAAGTTTTAGCGACCGATTCATTCACCAAAAGGGTTTCCGTTGCATTACAAACTCCGGGACGCTGCATTTTTGCGTTGTAGACAATTGCTTCAGCCTTTTTGAGATCCGCAGCCTTGTCGACATAGATATGACAAACCCCTTGATAATGCTTCACCACCGGAATGCGGGACATTCGGACTACTTTTCGGATCAAATCTTCTCCGCCACGAGGAATGACCAAATTGATTTTATTTTCTTGTTGAAGAAGAATATCCACGGCCTTTCGGTCCGTCGTTTTCACCAAACTTACACACGCTGAAGAGAGATTGAACCCTTTGAGTACGGATTCAAAGACAGCTGTCAGTGCCCGATTGGAATAAAAGGCTTCACGCCCTCCACGCAAAATCATGGCATTGCCGCTTTTCAGCCCCAGGGCCGCACAATCCACTGTCACATTCGGACGCGACTCATAAATAATTAAAATAACTCCGAGCGGCACCGTCACCTTGGAAATATGAAGTCCATTCGGCCGGTCCCACTCGGTTTGAATCTTACCAATAGGATCCACGAGATCTCGAACGGTCTCAACTCCTTTTGCTATATCCCGGATGCGCGACTCACTCAGCGTAAGCCGGTCGATCATGGCACTTGATAGCCCGTCTTGCCGCGCCCGCTTTAAATCCTTGGCATTCATCCGAAGAATCGCCGAAGTTTGTTTGATCAATTCTTCTGCAACGCGGTCCAAGATTTGATTTTTGGTTTTCGTCTTCAGTCGAGCGAGTTCCCGCGAAGCCTTGACGGACTCCGCAACCATTTTTTCCACCATTGAATTGAGTGAATTTCTATTTTCCATAAATCCCTGTTTACGCATCCCAAATCAGAAGATCGTTCCGATGGATGACCTCCGAAGACGCCGCAGATCCCAAGATCGCTTGAATTTCAGAAGATTTTTTCCCCATGACCTGATCCAGTTCCGTACGATTAAAACGTGTGACTCCGCGGCCAAAAATTGTCCCATCCGCAGTGGCAAGCTCCACCACATCTTGTTTCTTAAAATCACCCTTCGATTTTTTAACTCCGGTCGCTAAAAGGCTTCGTTTTCCCTCTCGAAGTGCCTGAAATGCTCCGTTATCTACCACCAAGGTCCCTTTTCGCGGAGCGGTAAAGGCAATCCATTCCTTGCGGGCATTATGGGGTTTGGCCCCTGCCACAAATAAAGTTCCTACATCTTCCCCGCGAAGTGCCCGAGATAGAATTCCTTCTTCGTGTCCATTCACAATGAGGAGCGAAACCCCCAGCCGCATGGCAACGCGCGCAGCTTCTAATTTTGCACGCATGCCGCCAACCGTCCGTTCTTTTTTTGTATCTTTCAAATGCTTGACCAGTTCCTGATCGATTTCCCGGCCCGAATTAACCTGCCGAAGCCGCGTACCGTCCCGGAGAAAAAATCCATCCACATCCGAAAGAATAATCAAAAGATCGGCATGCATCAGATGCGAGACATGCACCGAGAGAATGTCATTGTCGCCAAAAGCAATTTCCTCGGTCGCCACGGTATCATTTTCATTAATAATAGGAAGAGCTTCCATCTTAAATAATTCTTCCAAAGTATTCCTCGCAGCGAGAAACCTATCACGATCTTCGATCCCGTCACGCGTCAAAAGGACCTGCGCGGTCTTCACTTCGTGGTCCGCAAAACACTGTTCATAAGCATGCATTAATTTCCCCTGACCAATGGCCGCACAAGCCTGAAGCTGTGAAAGGGATTTCGGACGTTTGCGGAGGCCGATGGTCTCCATACCGTACGCAATGGCGCCGGAACTAACGAGAGCCACCTTCTTATCCAAAGACTTTATGGCGACCACATCCCGAACAAGCCGCTCCAGATGAGCGCGCGAGATCCTCCCCTGGGAGGAGGTCAAAATACTCGTCCCAACCTTGACTACAATCCGGTCAATATGTTTTAAGGCCTCACGCATTCGAAGATTCTTCCTTGGAATTTTTTTCCGCTTCTCTTTCATCAATCCGAGCATCTAAAAAAGACCGAAGCTCATCCATGCCTTGCCCTGTCATGGCAGAAATAAAAAATTTAGGTACTTTGCGGTGTCCGACAGAAAAAGCGGACTGTTCCCCGCGACTCAATAAATCCCGCTTGTTAATGATAACACCATAAGGAATCTCAAGAAACTTTGGATTATAAAGTTCTATTTCGCGGCGAAGGATCTTCCAACCGTCCTCAATAGATTCCGAAAACTCCGAATCAGGGGCCAGCACACAAAGAATGAAGCGAGCATTTTCTAAATGCTTAAGAAAATCATTCCCCCGCCCACGGCCTTCATGCGACGCATGATAAAGCGAAGGAAGTTCGCAAAGCCTCATTTGTTCATAATCCGACTTTTGATACACACCAATTTCAGGCGATATCGTAGCAAAAGGATAACTTTCTTCTTTTAAATGCGTATTCGTCAATTTGTTCATCAGCGTGGACTTTCCAGAGCTCGGAAGACCGAGAAGAAAAATATCCGCCTGTAAACGCATCCTTAGTTCTACATCCAGCGTTTTTCCCTTCTCACCAAAAGTGGCAGATTTTCCCGTCTGATTTCCCACGCCACCTTTGCCACCCTTCAAAACCACAACTTCTTCGCCGTGCTTGGGAAGTTCCCGAATTAAAAGTTTTCGCTCCCGGTCAAAAATTTTTGTCCCCGGAGGGACGAGGAGGATTAAATCCTTGCCATTTCGCCCGCGTTTCCCAACGCTTCGTCCGTGAACTCCGGATTCTGCAATCAAATGCTGCTTAAAGGAAAACTGGGAAATGGGCGGAGCATTTAAATCCGCGCGAAAAATCACACTGCCTCCGTCTCCACCTTCGCCACCGTCGGCCATAATTTTCCGGTCAAGGCGGTGATAAAAACTCTCACACCCCTTGCCTCCATCGCCGGCTTGAAGAAGAAGATGAATCGTATCAACAAACATGGAAAGCTCCAAAAAGACAAAGGGCCTGATCCGTTTTACCGAGAAAAAGGATCAGACCCTTCATTCAAAAGAAATTTAATTGGCCGGGATAACGCTGACAGTCCGGTTCGATTTGAAATTCACAATGCCGTCTTTTTTGGCATAGAGTGTGAAATCATTTCCACGTCCCACAAAGGTTCCAGCCTTGTAGCGGGATCCCCGCTGACGCACAATAATGCCTCCGGCTCGGATGGTTTGTCCGCCGTAGACTTTGACGCCGAGACGCTTAGAATTTGAATCGCGTCCGTTCTGAGTACTTCCCTGCGCTTTGGTATGAGCCATGGCGCTACTCCTCGTTCTCTAGATTTTGATTTCTTTGACCCGTAATTTTGTCAGGGTCTGGCGGTGGCCTTTTTTGGTACGCGAAGCCTTGCGGCGGCGGTACTTCAAAGCAACCGTTTTATCGCCCCGTGTCTCACCCAAGCACTCACAAATAACCTGGGCACCTTTAATCCACGGAGTTCCGATCTCAATACGGCTGCCTAGTTTTGCTAAAAGCACCCGATCAAGCACTGTTTCTTTTTTCTCACCGAGATCAAGCTTTTCTATTTCAATCACGGCTTTAGGCTCAACCCAAATTTGTTTTGAGCCGGTTTCTACAATCGCATAGTCTGACATTGATAACTCCACTGCTTGGGGATAATTCCTAAGTTGAAGCAGGCCGTTATCTTACGAATCGACCCCTAGAGTGTCAAATGGTTTATTGGACAGCCTAACCCCATACTAAATAACAAGTTAGGATATCTTATTTGAGAAAACGATGGGAAAGCACCGGGAAATTCCTTCGAAGAGCCTCTTGTTCATGTAAATCAAGATCCGCTGAAATCAGTCCAGAGGATGATCCATCAGCCTCTGCAAGAACCTTTCCCCAAGGATCCAGGATCATGCTATGTCCATAACTTCGAATCCCGGATTCCGGATGCACACCGCACTGACCCGGCGCTAAAACAAACGCCTGATTTTCAATGGCCCGGGCGCGCAGAAGCGAATGCCAGTGGGCCTCCCCTGTTTTTTTTGTAAAATTGGAAGGAACAAATAAGAGTCGACATCCCTTTTGAGAAATTTTTCTGTAAAGCTCGGGAAATCTTAAATCATAGCAGATCGATAATCCGGCAAGAACGCCACAAGCTTTTGTACTCACTGCTTTTTTACCTCTCAAAAAATGGTCGGACTCCCGAACGCGGACACCCGGCAGACCTATATCAAAAAGATGCATCTTTTGATATTGCGAAAGAATTTTCCCTGAGGAAGCAATATGAATCGAAACATTCCGGAATTTCCCCGGAACCTTGGACGGTAAGATCACGCTTCCAAGAAGCAGTTCCATGGAAAGTTTTTGCGCAAGACGACAGAACTCTGGAATGATTTTTCGCTCTGCAATGCGGGCGATTTTAGAAAATTCCCTGAAAGACCCGCGAAAAAGAAAGTTTTCAGGAAAGGCCGTGAATTGAACTTTTTTCCGAGATGCTCGCTGAACCCAGTGAAAGGATTCTTCGAGATTACTTTCCAGACGACGTCCGGCGCTCATTTGAACGCAGGCAACTCGGATTATGCGGCGTCTCGGTTCCATTCGTTAAGGCTCCAGTCAAACGGCAGGTATTTAATTTTGAAATTTCCGTCTTCAAGATAGGTGACCTTGGCCGCATCCTCAAGATAGTAGGCAAGAAACGAGAGGATGGAAAATTCCGAAGGAGGCAACCCTCGATCGTTCTCAAATACACCGAAATCCAAATTGAAGTCCGAACCATACCACTGAAACAATCGAGAAATTTCAATTTTCTTTTTTCCTGGGATAATTCGATTCCGGTTCGGATCATTCACAAACTCACGAACAGCGAGAAAAAGCTGCCCTTCGACACGCGGCCCCGTGTATGCCTCCTGAATGAGTCGCGGACAAGCCTTCGCACCGCAGGCTAATGCAAAGTAAATTTTTTCATCCCGGTAAACCCCTATCAAATTCTCTAGTTTCAATCGATCTAAACTAAGTTTTTTGGGGCCATACTTGATATTTTGAATCTCCCATACATTCGGGATGTTATGCATTTCATGAACCGGATAATGCTGACGAATGGCATTGATGATCGATGCATTATACAGATTAATCAAAAGCGCCAATCGCTCCTCCCGGGGCCAGGCTTCATTCGTTTCCGTAACATCCTGCGGCGATAAGGCAGCGATCTTATTTAAATATGCAACGAGCAGCGAAGGATCTTTGGTCACACCGCGATAATCCACTTCCCCTTTTTCATTGACAAAACTCTGCAAGAATTTTTGCCACGCGGAATGATCGAAGGACCGAGGAGAGATTTCAGAAAATGCCGGAGACAGTCCTAAGAACAAACTAAATCCCGTGATACACAGGAGAAAAAAAATAGCACGGAATATGAGGGATGACTTCTTTACTAACTTCAATTTAATAGCGGATACCATGGCGACGGAGGAACTCTAAATCCGCGCTCGTCAGGTCGGAACGGATCTCAGCAGCAACCTCGTCATGATCTCGCATCATGGAATCATAAATCTGCTCGAGTTCATCCATTTCATCAGGAGACATGGGAAGAAAATTAAAAAAGCAAAAGTTGACGTTCACATGAGAATCTTTAGCCTGGAAAGATGCCGCATCTTTTTGCGGCTGTGCAGGAAGGTGGGAAACAAGTTTTTTGAGAAGTTCAACTAAATGCTGCATGCTGCGGTTAAAATCCCGGTCTTGAAAATCCATTGGATCTTTCTCCTTCAACAAGATAGGTCTGAATATCTTTAGGTAACCGAAAGCCATAATAAAGAATTTTTCCGCCTTTGGCAAGCAGGATCACGGTCGGAAGCTCCTCCACCTGGAGTCGCGAACTGACTTCTGCTTGAGCATCCAAAAGAACCGTATAGTGAAGCGGGTGTTTCTCCTCAAACTTCCGGATATCCGCCTCGGTTTCGCGCACATTCACCGCCAAAATCCGGGTATTTTCCAAAAACTCCTTATCCTGCCATTCATTCAGAACCGCTGATTCTTCCTGACAGGACGGGCACCACGTGGCCCAGAACACCAAAAGAACGGCCTGATGAGAGAGAATGTCGGAAAGTGTCAAAGTACGGGCTGAATCTTTATAAAGAGGAAGCTTAAAATCAAAGGCTGCTGAATCTTTTGCAGCAGGTTCATTCGCATTTGAAGAAGAGCGATCCCGCGGAGTGCATGCTGCCGAGAAAAGAATCAGCCCAAGGAGAGCCCAGAAAGCGCCTTTAGTGATTTTCGACATACTGCTGGGCAGAAAGAGCTGCCCCGCAACCTTCGCCGCAGGCCGCCACGAGCTGACGCACTGCATTTTTTCGAATCTCACCAGCTGCAAAAATTCCAGGCACTGACGTTGCATAGGTTTCATCGGTTGTCACATAGCTATGCTCATCCGCATGGACCAAATTTTTAACTAGGGCACTGTTCGGCTCATGTCCGACAAAAATAAAAATACCATCTTTGGCAACGGTTTGAACGGCTCCGGTTTTTACGTTTTTTAGTGCCAAGGATTGGACTTTTTTATCTCCCTCAACTTTTTCCACCACAGTATCCCAAATAAATTTGATCTTAGGATTGGACTTTGCGCGGTCTTGAAGAATGGGGCTGGCACGGAGTTTATCCCGCCGATGGATCACCTCCACCGAAGTAGCAAACTTGGTTAAAAAGATTCCTTCTTGGAGCGCCGAGTCCCCTCCTCCCACTACAGCAATTTGCTTTCCCTTAAAGAAGGCGCCGTCACAAGTCGCACAATAAGAGACTCCCCGGCCCGTCAGTTCCCGCTCCCCCGGAACATCTAAAGTACGAAAAGAAGCGCCCATGGTCAAAATAACCGCTTTGGCCGTAATAATCTTGGAAGCAAAGGCGAGCTCAAACAAACCCTGTTTAGGCGTCAGAGTTTTGACTTCATCATAAAGAACTTCGGTTCCATATTTTTTTGCCTGCTCTTCCATTCTCATGGCAATATCAGGGCCTGAAACCCCTTCCGGAAATCCCGGATAGTTTTCCACATCATGAGTCAGAGCAATTTGTCCACCGGGTGTCAATTTTTCAAAAAGAACCGTCTTTAGATTGGCCCTTGAGGCATAGAGGGCTGCAGTCAGTCCGGCGCCGCCTCCGCCGATAATGGCAATTTCATAATTCGCTTCACTCATAACAAATCCTCTTCTTTTTAAGACTCTTAAACGCTGCTCACTGCCGCTTGTCCCAAGACCTCTTCTGAAACAAAAATAGGCGCTCCGGCCCTGAGCGCAATGGCCACGGAGTCTGAAGGACGGGCATCAATGTCCAACACGCCGCCTTCCCGTGTTTTCAAGATCAGTTTCGCATAAAAAGTTCCGGCCTTCAACTTCTCAATCACAACCTTCTCCAGGCTGGCTCCCAGCGTCTTTAAGGTGCTAACAAAGAGATCATGGGTCAGAGGCCGAGGAGGTTCGATTCCACTGAGTTTCATTTTAATGGACTGAATTTCGGGAATCCCGATGACAAGCGGCAAGAAACGTGTCCCATCTTTTTCCCGGAAAACAATCAGCTGCTCATTGCGGGATTCATCGACTTTGATCTTACTGAGCTCAATCTCAATCATGTAAGAACGATCCTAGGGAAGGAGCGAGCTAGCGGGTTTTGTCAAAAAGGAGAAACTGACGCTGCGCTTGCCGGACTTCCATGATTTCTTTTTCTACTTTTTCCTGTTCAGTCAAAATGCGGCGCATCTGATCTTCACGATCATGGATTTCTTTTTCAATACGTTCCTGATCCCCGACAAGACGTTTCAGCAGGGCCTCTTTATCCGTCAAACGGGCCGCAAGCTGTTTCTCGTGTTCGACTCGGTTCCATTGAGGCATTGCCGCATCCATCTTTGGTGTTTTGGATTCAGCAGGCGACTCCGTCGCAGGAACCACAGAAGGCATTTCTCGAAGCGCAACCATCTTTAAAACTTTTTCCGTAAGCTCGCATTGTTTTTCAAGTCCGACACAAAGCTGTGAAAACTTTTGATCCAAGACCTTGAAACTCTCTGATTCCGCAGGCACCGGCAAAGATTCCGGTAAAATCCGAACCGTTTTTTGTATCTCTTCGCGCACGATTGCACTGAATTCATGCGTCATTTTCTCAAAACGCTGCTCCAAATCCTCTTGCGTAACATAATGCGTTCCACGGGCTTCCAGCCCCGTCCATTTTTGATCCAAAGATTGGACTTTCTCAGAAACAGCTTCTTTGTGTGAATCCAAAGCTGCTTTTAAAGAATGAAATTCCGCAAGCTGAGCTTCGAGTCTTTCTATTTTTTCCCGCATCCATCCTGACTCTTGGACCCAGGCCGCCTGATCGCTTTGAAACTTCTGCAAAAGCCCTTGCTGCTCCGCAGATAGTTGATGAAATAACTTTTCTTTAGCCTGCGATTCCTGGGTCAGTTTCTGCGTCTCTTCCTGAGTTTTTGCATGCTGAAGCGATGTCTCTTCCAGTTTTTTTAGAAGAGTTTCATTGGATTCCCGCTGAGAAATAATTTGGGTTTCGAAAGACTGGCGAGAACGGTCGTATTGATCATTCAGCTGATCATAGCGGTTTTTAAGTTCCCGAAGCGATTCCCTCAACGCTTTAATTTCAGAGGATTCCCCCGCCGCCGACGGAGTGAGCGCCTCAAACAAGGGCTTAGGGGAAGTTTCCGGCGTGTCTATTCTGGGAAAATCTACCGTTCGCGGAGATTCCATCTTAGAAACTTCCGGTTCGACTTTCTTTAAGTCTTCAAAAGATTTCGAATCTGAAATTGGAATTTCAAGTTTGGAAGGAAGTCCGGTCATTTGTTTTTTCGTAATTCGCTCCGACATCATGGCGCGGATTTCATCCAGGGCCTGATCCGGATTCAATGCCTCGTGATGCCCCGAATCCACGCGAGATTCCTGCCGAGATTCTTCGGACTGCCAATCATGAAGAAAAGAAAGGCTTGGATTTTGCGGCCACACCGTGCGGTAGCATTTTCGTTTAAAGAGCACATCCTTGGAAAGAATGAGCGGTGCTCCAAAACTAGCGAAATAATCTTTGAGTTTATTGGCAATAATGCGGCTCAGTTGATCCAAAAGGATGATCGGAGTGCTGCGAACAAGATCCCCGGCTTCCTCGATTGAGATAGAAAAAATCTCTGAGATACGCTGAGCGACCCGCTTGCGGTCAATCTCATTCTCAAGCGCTCCCAAAACCACACACCAGTTTTTATCCTGGTCTTCTTCAATCAATTTCTTATTCCCAAGCAGCATCATGTTCCATTCTTGTTCCAAATCCCTTAAAGGGTAATTCGGTTTGAAATATCAAAAATAACAGGCATTTCCCATCGCTCCCCCATCAGAACCTTCACAATTCCAATCAGCGATAGAATTCCGAATACAACAAAGGCGAGGGAAAAGATAAGATCCCCAAGGGCAGGAATCACTTTCAAAATTGCAGCTGCAATTTCCAAAATAAAGAGAACCAAAGCCTGTTTCGCATGAAATTGAGCAAAACTATTTTGTTTTTTTAGAAAGATGGGAACCAGACACAGAACACTGAAATATCCGATGACACAAAAAAACCTGGCGTCTTCAATTTCAGGATCCTGAGCAGGGTCAAATTTTTCAGGAGCAGAACTATCCATGAGACTCCTTTAGTAACATGCGTAAACTCACGGTAACATTTTGAAAATTATAGGGTTACGATCAGAGAGAGTCAAGAAACAAACTCAGGGATGGCGCGGATGATGCGCTCGGCGGACACGGATCCGAATTTCATCTACATCAGCACTTAATTGATCAAACGATTGTAAAATTTCCTGATTGGATGCTTGAATGGCCGCCGCAGAATTTTCGCAGGATTTGAGCAAAGATTCTATCGTTGGCGTGTTTTCCGCGGCAAAAAGCGCAGGCAAAAAGAAGATTTCAAAGAAAAAGATCGCCCCGCACCATGCAATGGCTTTCTTCGACAAACGAAACTTGCTTTTATGCATCAAGACTTCTCATCTGCATTGAGTGGGCTTTCTTCCTGAAAGAAAAACTTTTCCACCGGGCGGCCCCCTTTAAGGTGTTCTTGAATAATCGTCTCCATCTTCGGAATACTTAGTTCTGAGTACCAAATACCGTCCGGATAAACAACCGAAGTGGGCCCCCTTCGGCACACTCCGAGGCAGGTTGTTTTACTCCGGCAAATCCGGCTTGGCCCCTCTTGGAGTCCGAGGACTCGGAGCCGCTCCTTTAAATACTCATAAACCTCGGCCCCCTGACCGGCCGGGGCGCACTGATCCCCCACACAGACAAAAATATGCCGCTGATACGGCGCTAACTTGAAAGAATCAGCTTTTTTTTCTTCGGCCATGATTTTTTCGCTTCCATGAATGGGATGAAGAGGAGCTTGTCTTCTCAATAACTCTTGCCTTTGCCGCAAGGAGTTGAATCAGTTCAGGATCTGACCCGAGCGGAGGCGCAAAATGAAACTCCGTATCCGTGTGAGTCACTTTAAAATCGGCGATCATGCGAGGGATGTCTTCCATAAGATGCCGTCCTGGAAAAAGCAGCACCGGAAAAACAAAAAAAGTACGGATTCCCGTCTGATAGGAGCGATCAAGCTGCTCAGAGAGCTTTGGATCAGCAAGCTCTAAAAAACATCCTTCCACCCGCTTTCCAGGCAGAAGTTTCCCGAGACCTTTCGTAAAATCCCAAAAAGCCTGCGTACTCGCCTGGGCCCGAGACCCGTGAGCCACTAAAAGAACACAAGATTTTGATTTCATGCAATTCCCATTTTGGGTTTTTCGGGATCCTTACAAACCACAGGCAATGTCGCTTCCATAGGAATGACGAAAGTTGCCACTTCATCCACTCCGATCCAAATACGCCGGACCATATACCATATTCCTTTGCCAAAACCCGTGGCTAAGCCGGTTCCTGGCGTCTCCCGATTATCATAAGCCATCGTGCAAGGGATTTCAGCCGGACTTTGCAAAATATTTCCAATTCCTCGGCTGAATTTAATGCCAATGTCCCGCAAATAATCCGTGGCAGTAGCTGGATCCTCTGCAAAGGCTGTGACCGATCCGGCGAGCCATAATCCGCAAATCAGGACTGCCACTTTTTTACTTTTCATATCGAACTCCTTCCTGTATTTTCAAAACCCTTGCCGTTTCAATCCCTGAACCGTCCAAGATAAATTTTGTTTTTTTGAAGCAGGCAAAAGCTCTTTTAGCGAGATGTTTTTTCGGTTTTTAAATTTTAAAAGATAGCGAAAAAGAAGATCAGCCTCCAGATTGAGTCTATCTCCTATTTTTTTCACACCTAGATTTGTTTCACGCAGCGTGTGCGGAACAAGCCCCACAATCAAAACGCGGCCGCTCACGGATTGAACCGTAAGACTCACTCCATCAATAGCCACCGATCCTTTACGAACGATGAAAGGCGTCAAAACTTGGGGGAATGCAATTTGAAAGCTTACATTTTTTCCCTGCCGCGAGATTTTTTTCAGAACGCCTGTCGCATCCACATGCCCGGAGACAAAGTGTCCGCCCATGGCATCGCCCCATTTGAGCGATCTCTCAAGATTAACTTTCCCGCCGATCGCAAGATCTCTCAGATTCGTGGCCTCAAGCGTCTCCCGAATGACATCCACTTCAAAGGTCCGGGCACTTAATCTTGCCACCGTCAGGCACACTCCGTTGACCGCAATACTTTCTCCCAAACTTACTTTTTTCTCGGGATGACTCCAGCGAAATACAAAATGAATTTGGCGGCCGGATCGCTTAATATTTTGCACAATACCCTGATTTTGAACAATGCCCGTAAACATACTAAACCTTTCTTGCTTCCAGAAGAAGATCGTCTCCGAGCCGAAGCGTCCGTACAATTTTATAGCGGAACGCCTTGTCGCATTCTTTGATGCCCATGCCTTCCACCGACGTTTTGGCGGTGCGTCCTCCTAGGAAAATGGGAGCAATCATCCAGAGCACTCGATCGACAAGTCCGGACTCTAAAAAAGACCACGCGGTTTCTCCCCCTCCTTCTACCAATAGTTTTGAAACTCCTAAGCCCCCTAATTTTTTCAGGAGGTCACGAAAATCCAGCCGGCCTTTTTGATCGCGGACAGCCAGCAAAGCCCCAGAACGGGTCTTGCTTTTTTTTGCTTTAGACAGAAAAGATTCTGCAACCACTCGAATCGTCACTGTCTTCCCTTGAAAAACCTGAAGGGATGCAGGCGCTTCAGATTTTGGATCCAGCACAATCCTCCAGGGTTTGCCAGGAAGCGTCAAACGCGAATCTAGATGCGTGGTAAGTCGAGGATTATCCAATAAAAGAGTATTTTTCCCGACCAGTACCGCATCGCTTTCCGCGCGCAGATCATGAACAAAATTACGGGAAGCGGGTGAAGTGATCCATCGCGATTTTCCGGTTACAGTAGCAATTTTCCCATCCAAGGACTGCGCCATTTTTAGCGTTACAAACGGAAGTCCGGTACGAATCCATTTAGAGAAGGCCTCAATTTGCTTTTCCGCTTCATCGCTCAAGATCCCGGCACGAACCCGGATGCCATGTTTCCGAAGGAGCCGAACACCTTGCGCATGATTGCTGCGATTCGGATCAAGTGCAGCAATCACCACTTCCCGAATTCCGGCATCTACAATCGCTTTGACGCACGGAGGCGTCTTTCCCCAATGAGCACAAGGCTCCAAGGTCACATAAAGCGTTGCCCCTAGGCTCTTACGCCCCGCCTGGCGAAGCGCGCGAACTTCTGCGTGATCGCCTCCATATTCAGCGTGATATCCTGCGCCCACACATTTTCCATTTCGGACCACGCAGGCACCTACCTTGGGATTCGGACTGACGCGAAATCCGCCCTTTTCGGCAAGGACGATCGCTCGCCTCATCCAGATTTCTTCAAATTGGCGCGCGATGGTTGTTTTTTCATCGCTGTGCCAATTTGATCCCGAGCCCATTCGCTGGTGCTCAGGGTGGTGAGCGATAGTCGAACCACGAAGTCGAGGGATCTTCCCACCTCTTTCATTCGGGGCACGTACTTCGCACGCCCCGAATGAAAGGACTGCAAGGGAGTCCCGCCGCAAGGGGCGGGGCATCCCTTGGCTGTCAGGAAGGATCTTGGGGCGCATCATGAGAAAAAAGATTGGCTTGGTGACTGATTTTATCGAGAACACCGTTTACAAATTTTCCGGAATCTTCCTGGGAAAATTTTTTGGCAAGATTAACGGCTTCATTTAAAGTAACTTTGGGCGGGATATCTTTAAATTTAAGAAATTCGGCCACGGCCATCTGCATGACCAGTTTATCCACTAAGACCACGCGCGTTAAATCCCAATGCTCCATGGCTTTTTCAAGCAGTCCATTGATAAAAACCATTTCATCGCGCACGGTCTGGACCAATTTTTCAGAAAAAACACGAACTTCCTGATCTGCATCCGAATGAGCCGGCCAAAAACTATCAAATAACTCGGAAATTTCAGAAGGATTATATTCCAGCTGGTAAAGCATCTGCAGCGCATATTCGCGGGCAAGCGTTCGTTTTCGCATTTTAGTCAGTCAATCCGACGTTTCTCATTTTAATGGGTTAGAGTAACCAGTTGCCAGTAACCAGATTTGAAATGATATTTTTAATCCTGGTTACTGGTTTCTGGTTACTGCCCCCCCACACAAACTTATCATGAGGGGCAATGAAACTGCCGCGAAAGATCCGCCATTTCAAGCGCAGCCAAGGCAGCGTCCGCACCTTTATTCCCGGCCTTGAGTCCGGCCCGGTCAATGGCTTGTTCTAACGAATCCACGGTAAGCACCGCAGTGGTAATCGGAATCCCGCTGCTTAATGCCACCTGAGAAATACCGCGTGTCACTTCATGCGCCACACATTCAAAATGATAGGTCTCGCCGCGAATCACACAGGCGAGTGCAATAATCGCGGAATGCTTTTTCTTTTGAACAAGCTTTTGACAAATCTGAGGAATTTCAAGCGCCCCGGGTGTCCACACCACATCGATTTGCTTTTTTGAAATGCCATGCCGGGTCAAGGTATCAAGAGCGCCGCCCAAAAGGCGTGAGGTAATAAATTGATTGAACCGTGCCGCAACAATGGCCATTCGTCCGTGGAAAGAACCGTAACTACCCGCCACGTGCTTCATCATGAGAGATTGAGAAAATGACCAAGTTTTTCTTTTTTGGTCTTCAAATACTTAAGGTTGTGAGAACGTTGAGCCGTGGCCAAAGAAACTCTTTCCACCACTTTAAGTCCATGGCCTTCCAGTCCTACAATTTTTCGCGGGTTATTTGTAATCAAACGAAGTTCGGTCAGGCCAAGATCCTTGAGAATTTGGGCTCCCACTCCATAGTCACGGAGATCCGGCTTAAACCCCAGCTGCTGATTGGCTTCAACCGTATCCAAACCTTGATCCTGAAGTTCATAGGCCTTGAGTTTATTGGCAAGTCCAATGCCGCGCCCTTCCTGGCGAAGATAAAGAATAACGCCGCATCCCGCCCGATCAATGGCTTCCATGGCCGCAATTAACTGATCCTGACAATCGCAGCGAAGCGATCCGATAAGATCTCCGGTAAAACATTCGGAGTGAACGCGAACAAGAACGGGTCCGTGAGAAATATCGCCTTTGACCAAAGCCACATGCTCGGCTCCGTCCGTAAAAGAACGGTAGAGTTTAAGGTTCCAGGATCCAAATACCGTTGGGATCACGGCCTCGCTGATTTTCTCTACGGTTTTATCTTCCGTCCGGCGATAAGCAATCAAATCCTTGATAGTTCCTATCTTAAGTCCGTGCCTTGCTGCAAATTCCATAAGATCCGGCATGCGCGCCATAGATCCGTCTTCATTTACAATTTCACAAATCACTCCCACCGGAGGAAGTCCTGCAAGCCGCGCTAAATCAACAGCCGCTTCGGTATGTCCGGCTCGGGTCATGACTCCACCCTTTTTTGAAATGAGAGGGAAAATATGCCCGGGAGAAACAAGATCCGAAGCTCCAGACTTGGAATCGGCAAGCACTTCAATCGTCCGGGACCGGTCTGCAGCAGAAATTCCTGTGGTTACTCCGAGGCGGGCATCCACAGAAACGGTAAAGGCAGTGGCCATGGGATCACGAGGCGGAGAGACCATTTTTTTAAGACTTAGCGCTTCGGTCCGCTCTTCCACCAAGGGCACACAAATGAGTCCCCGCCCGTAACGCATCATAAAATTAATTTTTTCAGGAGTGACCTTGGCAGCCGCAAAAATGAGGTCCCCCTCGTTCTCGCGCGCTTCATCATCCGCAAGAATCACCATCTTTCCCTCACGGATATCGCTCACCAAATCTGAAATAGAACTGAAGGACATGAGCTCTCTCTTTTTCATTCATTCGGCTTTTTCCGAATGATTATTTTTTTCGATCATAACAGCTGAAAATTTCATTGTCAAATCTTAAAGCATCTTCTAACCCATCTTAACTCTTTGATTTCAATAGGGTTAACGCCATCTCAGGCATTTGACAGACATGCAAAATATGTTATCTTTAGAATAGATAATGATAGATGCTCTTTGGAATATAACTTATTGATCTGTAGTACAAAAAGCCTCTGAGGCGGGTCCATCGCGACCGGGAAGTCGAAGACCGTGGCTAAACGTGGATGTACTGATATACGAAGTCAACAGTAGCCTAGGTTAAGATTTCTAAAACCTGACTCAGAGGCCTTTTTGTTTTAAAACACACGAAACCGCAAAAAACCTCTAACAAAAAGGCCCGGATTTTTTGATTTTTCTGTGAGAATGTGCGCGTCAAATGCCTTTGAGCTCAACATTCAAAGTCCCAACTTCGCCGCCGGGATTGATCGTTCCAGAATCCACCACAAATTCCATCTTAAGGATATTGGTCCTGTCAAATTCAGGCGGAAAAATCATGGCGTAATACTGACTTGTCGCCAAGGTGTTCGTCAGCGAAAAAACAAGAGTATGACCGCTTCCATCATGCAAAATCATCTTGGGACGGCCTACGGTTGACGACTGAGCCCCCAAAATAATTCGAGCCGCAGCAGAAGCGTCCAGGCCTTGACCATCTCCATCCGAATCAAAATCCAAAACAGCCGTGGCTGATCCACCGCTAGAAATGTTGTAGCTCATCGTCAAGCCTGTGGAACTGGTTGTCAGAGACGTCGTATTTCCAGAAGAAGAAACCACAGGATGCTTCGGAAGTGTGTAGACATTACCTGATTTAAATCGGGCATCCGGAGCTAAATCTATCGGAGCAAGACCGCCTTGAAAATTCAGTGCATGAATCACAAAATTTGCATTGGAATCCGAACCCAGCACGGGGTCAAATACTAAACGAATGGATTTTACGGCCTGAACCGTTCCATCCGAAGGGAGCACAAGTTCAATTTCTTCAATGGAAGTTCCCTGTGTAAGCGTAAGGACAGATTGATACGTGACCTGCCCCGCTGCATTCAAAAATTCAATTCGCATTTTTTGCGGTGAATTCGAAGCCGTATAAAGAACGGAAAGCGTGTTGCCGCGAACATCGTAAGCTTGATCCAACACCCACGTTTTCGTGGCTTGAGCAGGAAGAGACGAATAAGTTACTCGCGTCCCTTGAGTCGTCGTGGCAGGAGAAACAATTCCTCCGGTCACGGATTCAGAAGCCACATGTTCAAAGGTCGGCACTAAACGCTCAAAGGGCTGCGGAGGAGGCGGAATGGGCAGAGCCGGACGCGGGACATACCCCTGGATTTTTTTAGAGGTATCATCATAAAGCTGACCGTACTCATCGGCTAATCCCCGGTTCATCAGATAGCGTCTAAAATCCTCCGGTCCTTTTCCTGCAATTCCAAGCACAACCGAAGCATTATCAATGGCCAAATAATTTTGGCTTACCTGATCTTTAGAATAAGCCGCATCCGCAATTCCGTAAGTTCCGATCAAAGCGGGAATTTGCCGCCAAAGGGCATTCAGCCATTTCAAGGCCTCATCCCGATGGACACGGAAAGCACTCGCAAGAGCGTAGGTCGAACCCAATGTGACATTTAATAGCTCATCTGTTTCCGCCACAGCCGGCAATCCCACATGCCCCACATAGCCGTCCGTCACGCTTTGAGCTGCGGACAAGAATCCGGGAATGTTATGGGAGGATGCAAAATCGGCCTGCGAAATAAAAATATTGTAGAGAGCATTTCCAAATCCAACATAATCTCTCTCGTCATTGCGAAGCAGCGGCCAGAAATACTGGAACGCCGATCCATCAAAAGACTGAAGATTTTGAATGGCAGTTCCATCGCTTGCCGTATACGTCACGGGAGCTGCTGAGAGTCCGTCCCAAACTGATCGCGGAATATTCGTGTAGCGAACCTGAAGAAATGCAATAGCTCCGCGAAACTCCGACATCAATCGGTCCATATTGTAATTTAAATATCCGTTTTGATTGTCCGCAATATCCGGATCCCATCCGCCGGCAAAAAGTCCGTTACGGACTAGTTTTTGATAACCCGCTTGCTGATTATTAAGGAAGGTATCTGCTTTTGAGATAATGGACTGGACCAAACTATTTTGAGCAGTCGTCCACGTGCCGCCCTCAAGAGCTCCCATCATGACGGCAATACTTTGAGACAGGTTGGCGTTATCTCCCAAACCAATATCCGTATTGCCCCAGCGCGTAATGGTTCCTGGATTGGATAAATCAAGCCACGGCAAAAGTCCGTGCCAAGCCGCGGAACTATCTTGAACAGACCGAAGATTCGTGATGACGGTGTTCAATTCAGTCAAAAGCTCATCTTTGGTGCGTGAGCCCCACGTAAAATTTCCAGCCGCAGCATCCGAGAGCATCTGTAGATAAAAACCGATAGAAGTCGGCTGCGTATGTCTTCCGTCAGAAGTCACATTGCCGCTTGTATCCGTCTTATCAAAAGGCAAATGGGATACAGGATCAATGCCACGTCCCAACGAATAGAAGGAAAGACCTGCATTAATGTAAGCAGTTCTTGCCTGAAAAAGATCTGCATCTAAAATCGGAGGCTCAAAAGACACCCCGTTCAACATAAACTTGATCACACTGTCAGACTTTTTCTGAAGGAGCGCGTGATCTTGGACCAAAGTGATTTGTGCAATGGCATTTTTATTAAAATTGGCAACGGGAACCTGGTTGTTGTTTTTATCAAACACCGCAACAGGCGCATTAAGATCGATGACGAAATTTTGGTAATACGGCTGCAACGTCAAAAGATAAACGGCCTTATTTTTTGCAGAATCAAAAACCTCGACTTTCACGCGGTCATTCTGGCTTCCCTGAATCGCCATGACCAGCTGATTGCCGGAAATCGTTAATAAAGTCCCGACAAAGGTTCCGCTGTTATCGAAGTATCCATTACTGACAGCTGCAAACGTGAAACTTCCGTCATGCGGCAGATGGGACTCAAAATAATATTCTCCGAAATTGGGCTGTTCGATTCCCACGGTCCCGACCGGACTACCAGTAGACGGATTGCCTCCAAAGGCACTAATCCCCGGATTTCCCGTCAACGTCGTAATGGCGCTTGGATTATAGGTTTGCCCGGAAATGACCGGAAGAATCGGAAGGGTGTTGAGTCCGCCTGTCTGGATATCAATGCGGCCGGAGGCTCCGCTCCGTCCAAGATCAGTTACAAAGTTAATGAAACCGACCTGAGTTTCATCAAAATCCGGAAAGGTTGTGAGATCAAAGGTGAAATTTTGATAATCGCCGGTCATGACCAGCCGCTCCACCTCAAATGTGTGATTATTTTTATCATAAAATTCAATCCCAAAATAAGTCCCCGCCGGGCCCTTGAAGGCAAAAGTGGCCTGCGGAAGATTTTGAGGGGCTCCGATAAATGTGTTTTGTGCTTGATCCCAATACCCCCAGGCAATCTGCATGACTTCAAAGTCATCATTGTCCACATTGGTATAGTCATAGTGAAACTGGCTGGATGAAAGCTGATCGTACACAATGGTGCCGTTCGTTGAACCCGTATCCCCGGCATGCCCGATCAAAGTGGCAAGATCCGGAGAACCCGGCAAGATCGTAATCTTGGTTGCATCATACGTGCCGCCAGGGAGAGGCGGCTCATACTTAAGTCCGTCGGCCGTCACCGAAACATTTCCGGTGACCGCATTCTTATCATCCACCACGATCACAATCACTTTGATCTGGCTGGAATTAAATGCGGTGACTCCGGCGGTTTGGACAAGATTATTATCGATTTTTATTTTTCCATTCGTCACATTGACGCGGACTGTGACCTTGTCGCCTTCCAAATCCACAAGGTCTACTTTGTAATAAGACGCGCCGCCTGTCACATTGACTTGCAGGACAAGATCACTTGTCTGCAAATTGAAGAGTTGATTCAGGTGCGTGGCATCTCCCTGCATTGTAATGGAACTTGCTCCCCAATGGAAAGCAGCAGGAGCTGTTGAAAAATCATATTGATAGCTGTAGCCGCTGGTAGAAGTCTGGCTCCAGTTCCGGATCGTATCAAGCAAGTGGCCATCCGGACATTTCCCGGACACAAGGTCGGCATCGCACGGCTCGACTTCAGCCGGAGACCCGAGACTGGCAAAATCTGTGAGATCATCCGAGGTTGCGGCATTGATTTCAGGAACAAAAACCAGCCCGGCTGTTTTAACCGTCACTGCCCCGGTCACAGCATCGGGATCATCGATAACAATCGCAATGGATTTAATTTTATTGATATCAAAATTTGCAACTGCAGCGTCCGCAATTTTCGTCGCGGTAATAGCAATTTTCCCACTCACCAAATTCACTTTGATCGTTACTTTCTGCCCTTCTAAATCGATCAGGTCCACTTTATAGTAGTCGGCTCCGCCCGTCACGGTAACATCCAAGACAAGATCGCGGCTTGTTAAATCGAGCAGTTGACTGAGGTGCGCCGCATCGCCCGCAAATGTGATCGTACTGACAGCCCATCGATTCCCGCTTGCAGCATTGACACCCGTAAAATCATAACTGTAACTAAATTCTCCGGTGCTCGTCTGATGCCAATTACGAACCGTATCAAGGAGATGCCCCGCCGGACATTCGCCGTTCACAAGCGAGGTATCGCACGGCTCCACATCCGCCGCAACCACCTTCTTACCCGTCACCGTTTCAAAATTCGTCAGATCCGCCGTCGTCGTCCCATTGATCGGAGGCAAATACACCAG
>CAYWRU010000009.1:26734-80932 GCA_964460795.1 uncultured bacterium
CGCCATTCCCGCCAAAATTCGTCAGATCCGCCGTCGTCGTCCCATTGATCGGAGGCAAATACACCAGCCCGGCACTCACCACCGTCACATTCCCGCTCGTCGCCAATAAATCATCCACCACGATCACGATCGTCTTGATCTTCGTCGCATCAAATCCACTCACCCCAGCACTCGCCACTGTCGTATTCGTGACCTCGATCCGACCGCTCGTACGGTTCACCTTCACCGTCACCTTCTTCCCATTCACATCCACCAAATCAAGCTTGTAATAACTCGCCCCTCCAGTCACACTCACATCCAACACCAAACTCTGCGCACCTAAATTGAGTAATCCATTCCCAGGCAACGTGATCGACGTCCCTCCCCACCGATTCCCGCTCGCTTCACTGATCCCCGTAAAATCATAACTGTAACTGTACCCACTGGGCCCCGTCTGAAGAAAATTCTTGATCGTATTCACCAAATGTCCATTCGGACACACCCCGTTCACCAAGGCCACATCGCACGGCTCGATCTCCCCAACCCCGCCATTCCCGCCAAAATTCGTCAGATCCGCCGTCGTCGTCCCATTGATCGGAGGGAAAAACTTTAGTCCTAACGTATCTACGGTCAGAGTCCCGCTTGCGCCGCTGCGCGCTTGATCCATCACAAAATTGATCTGAACAATTTTCCCAAGGCCGGTGAGATCAAAAGTGTAGTTTTTCTTGGTGTCATCAGGGCTCGCGAGTACGACATCGAATTTTTTAACTTTTCCGGTTTCATCCGTAATCTCCACTCGGAAGGTCTTTCCTGCCGGACCGCTCAATCCCAGCGTAAGCGCCGATCCAAAATTTTGAGCACTGCCGTGAAAAACCTTAGCGCTGTCAAAATATCCCCAGGAAAGCTGCCCCACCGCGAAATCATTATTCGATCCGAGACTCCACTTAAAGGATGCCAAACGGCTTGACTCTACCAAAGGAGCCATCTTCGATCCAGACTGCGGAGCTCCCACCACCGCTCCCGCAAACCCACTCACATCCGGAGTCTGCGTTACATTAAGATTGGTATGAAGGTCTGCATTATAGGCAGCCGCAGGCACGGTAGGAATAAAGGCCAGGCCTTTGGTTTCTACTTGAATCCGATGATCCGTTGTTGGATTCAACGCACCGCTATTTTGATCGGTTACGATATTGATACTGCCAATCTGCGTCGAGTCAAAATTCTGAAACTGAGAAAGATCAAATGTATAGTTTTTCTTCGTGGCACTTAACTCCACCCAAAAAGTCACCTTGCGATTTTTAGAATCGACAAATTCAACCTTGGCCCTGGTTCCTGCCGGACCATTGAGTGCCATGACAACGGAAGATCCCAAATTACGGGGAGTTCCGACAAAACGACCCGGTGTGACATCAGCCACCATGGCCGTATAAAAACGCATCACCGGATGCGGCGAAGGATCTGTCCACGTCGCACGCCCGTTGGCATCTAATGAAACATTTTGAGCGGCAAGAATCCAAGGGCCCGTCACATTGTCTGCATAATAAATATTGTAGGCCTTGGCTTCGGGAGGACCCGAGAGAATCATTTTATACTGATTGAGCGGATTCGGACTCTGAACCACGGTCGGCTTCGCACTTGCCAGCGGCAAGGCCACCAAACTATAAGTTTTACCTGCAGAGGGATTGGGATCTTTCCACGTTGTCACGCCTTTGGGAACCGCCTGCACTTGAGCCGTATAAGTCCATGGCCCTGTGGAACCCGGGCGCGTAAGAATCACATAATTAAAGGCGCGGCCGGAAGTATCCGTCATTTTCATTTCATAATTATTTCCTGCGGCCGGAAGCTGCGTAATGGTTGGATTAATAGGATTCGCATTATCATCGTAGTATCCATACCCCAATTGCGTGACTGTGAAGTCGTTCTCATGCCCAATACTGTAATCAATATTAAAGTTTGTCGCACTGATCCAGTTCACATCCACGGAAGTTCCGGAATTGACAGGTGGCTTCACAGAACCTGTTGTTCCCTCTGAAACGCTGGGACCTTCCAATAAAGAATTCGCCCCTTGAAGCGAGGTGAGTTGATTCACATTATAGGCAGAAGCCACCGCCTTCGGAGTGTAGGCAAGTCCGTCGATATACACATCAAAACTTGCCTTGGTCAGGGTATTATCCAACCGCGTTGATCGATCAATACTAAAAACAATTTCCTTAATTTTTGTTAAATCAATGTTCGGATAATAAGTTTTTACAAAATCCATAGGAATAGTGACGGTCCGGCTGACTGCAGAAAGAGTGGGAACGATAAATTTTGCTGCATTTCCTTTGACATCTTTAAGTTCAAGATAAAGACATTTGGTGCAGCTCTGATCCGCCCCCTGAGGAACTCCATTTGAATCGTAATAAGGCCCCACCGACATGTCAATTTCCAGCTGGTGATTGCCCTCTGCAGTCGTGTAGGTTTCAAAATTAAAAAGGGCATCATCCTGAAACTGGATGTAACTCCCGCCAAAACTCCCCGCGTTTGAAATATCATAAATGGTCCTAAAGTGGGACGTTGAATCCTGATCCACGGTCACATAGGCCTGAGGCTGAGGCGGCGTTGCCGTGGAAGAGGAGTTAAATCCACCCACGGTTGGATTATTAAGAAGAAAACTACGAGCTGCTGTTTCGCCATCCGCTGCGCTGACATCCCCACGCCGCACGGTTCTAACACTTGAAACCTCTGCGCTCAAAACCGGAACCTCATCCAAAAAAGCCCCCCTGCGGTTGGAACCCTTGATTTTTTCTTGCTTGGCATTTTCAGCCGCAGGACGTCGCGTTATTTGAGGTCTTGTAGATCTTTGGAGAGGACCCTGGTTATAAAATTCCTGCGTAGTCTTAATTGGACGAACTGCCGGAGTAAATTCGGGTGCAGTTGAATTGGCCTCAACATATTCAGGAATCTCCGAGACGCGTTCTTGGGCAAGACGTTCTTGAACCGTTTCACGGCGCGGTCCATCGGCCCATGCAACAGGAAGCGAAAAACATTGCTGATAAAAAAAGAAAAAGGCGGCGCAGGAAGCTGTGATTCGCTGCCATTGGGGCTTGATCATCGATGATTGTCCGCGATTCAGGTTCATTGAATTCGCCTCCAAGATTAAATTTTTTTACTTGAAAATAATTTCAAAATAAACGTAGAGCAAAACTTTACAAGGCTAATAACTTTTCTGGGACGTTTAAATTGTACCCTCTTATTTAAGACTTGTCAAAATAATGTAAATATATATTTGACAGCATGTTATGACTTTACTTAAAAGTTTTTTAACGTTTATGAATAGAAAAAAATGGGATGAAAATGCTCTGTGAAGTTATAAAAAGATCATCCTTGAATATAGATAAAAGGAAGATACGCACAAACAAACCGAGCTGCTGGGGGTAGGGCGAATGAAGGCGGCAAGCGTAGGCCTCGAAGTCAAACACGCCCTTAATTGGTCTTACTAGAGGAAAATGCCCGGGGCCGGACTTGAACCGGCACAGGAGTTTAATCTCCCTACGGATTTTAAGTCCGTTGCGTCTGCCATTTCGCCACCCGGGCAATGAGAATTCGGAATTTAGAATTCAGAATGCGGAATGGACTAAAATCTTGATCTCATCCAGTTTAATTCCGCAATCCACATTCCGCATTCTACATTGGAGTGAGGCGCGGGGCGGAATTGAACCGCCGTATATCGGTTTTGCAGACCGATGCATTACCACTTTGCTACCGCGCCATAAACGAAGAAACCAGTAACCGGAAACCAGCAACCAGAAAAATAATGCGTCTGATTACTTTTAATATCTGAGTTTTGGTTACTGGTTACGGGTTTCTGGTTACTCTAAAACTTTTACCTTAAATACTGCAACTCTTCCCCTGTATTCGGATCGTACTTATATCGGTCCGGAAACGTTTGGCCGGTTCGCGGATTGTACTTAGTATGAACTTCCTGCGTCGCTTGAGCGGCCACAACCTGCTGCTGAGGAACTTGCTGCTGCACGGTTCCATAATTGACCGGCTGAGGCGCATACTGCGGCTGGTACTGATTCTGCATCATTTCCTGGCGAATTTCTTTTTTGACCTGTTCTTTATTTCTCCGGTTAGCTTCGCCCATCAGAGCTCCGGCCAAAAGACCTGCTCCTGCTCCAATAGCAGTACCTGCTCCCGCATGGCCTGTTTGGTTACCTATAATAGCGCCAAGACCTGCCCCAGCCCCTGCGCCCAACAGCCCTCCGGTTTCACGCTCTGAAAGCCCGCCGGTCTCTGTAGCACAGCCTGAGGACAACATTCCCGCAATAAGAAAAAGAGCCATAAACTGTTTAAACGTCTTCATCTTTATTCTCCTCCGTTAGATTGTATAGAATCAAATGTAATGTAGTGCTACCCCGCATTTCTCATTCCTCGCAAGAGAAATGCGCGCGAAGCGATGCGGTACAAATGCGTTTTATCATTTGTACCACAGGGGTTGCCTTTTGCACGCTGCCTTCGGCAGCGGCGCAAAACTTTGGCCGTAACTTATTCGGCCAAAGCGGTTTTCTCATGGATTAAAATAAAGCCATGAGAAAACCGGGCTAAAAGTTGGACTCATTATAATGATTTTTATTCGAACCGGAATTATTTTTTGGACTCCGTATTCGAGGATCTCTGAATAGCCCGAAGGCCTTCGACCCAGATCAGGATCCGGCGCGCCAAAAGCGGTTTTGCAATCTGTTTAAAAATCATGGTTTTGCCGTACGAATCAAGAAGCGCAGCCATCACTTTCTGATCCCCAAAAGGCGACTTCTGAGGACTGATTGAATTTGCCACAATCCCATCCAAAGCCTTTCGGCTTAATTTATCCTTCGCCTTTTTTAGCCAATCACTGGACTCTAAGCAAAAACCGATCACAAAACGCCGCCCTTTTTTCTTGGCTAGCCCCGCCAAAATATCGGGAGTTTTCTTGAGATTTAACTTCAAAGATCCTTGGCGCTTTATTTTTTGAGACTCCACTCGGGCGGCTGTAAAGTCACAAACAGCTGCGGACATGATCAAAATATCGCATTTTTTAAATTCCCTCTCGCAGGCGCGCTGAAGGTCTTGAGCTGATTCTATGGAAATAAAAGAAATCCCTTTGGGAGCAGGCAAGGCAACAGGTCCGCTGATGAGGGTGACATAGTGCCCTCTTTTTTTTGCTTCTTGGGCAAGCGCGTATCCCAAGACTCCAGACGATCGGTTAGAAAGATATCGGACAGGATCCAAGGCTTCCCGGGTAGGTCCTGCGGTGATAAGAATCTTCATGAAGTAAATTCTAAGGTCTTATCGTTTGGAGGAAAATTGAGAAGCCAGGGCATCAAGAATTTCGGAATTAGGCGCCACATGCCCGATACCTTCTTTCCCGCACACAAGTTTTCCAACCACAGGCTCAACAAAATGGTAGCCGATGGATTTAAGCTTCTCCACATTTTCCTGAGTAATCGGATGACTGTACATCTGATCATTCATGGCCGGCACAAGGATCACAGGCTTACGAGTCGCCAGCACAATGCAGCTGGCAAGATCATCGGCGCGGCCTCCGCGCAATCTTGCAATAAAATCGGCAGAGGCAGGAGCAATCAGCACGGCGTCTGCCTCTTCAGCCAGAGAAGTGTGCAACACATCATAAGGCGTATCGGTCGCAAAAAAATCTTCATACACACGGTTGCCGCTGACCGCCCGCACAATCAGAGGCGTCACAAAATGGCGTGCGGACGGCGTCATCACACACACCACTCGCGCCCCTTCTTCGCGAAGATCCCGGATAAGATCCGGAACCTTGAAGGCCGCGACCGATCCTGTAATGATGTGCAGGATGGTTCGTTTAGAGAAGTTTCTTTTTGGGTTTGGTTTCTTCATAAAAAACCTTGCCGTCTGCAATTTCTTCAAGCGCGAGCGTCGAAACTTTTTTTGAGGCGCTCTTCACGAGAGGTTGAGCTCCCTGCGCCAATTCATTCGCGCGCTGAGCCGCTGCCAAAACAAGTTTAAACGTGCTGGTTTTTTCATCCCTAATCAACTTTTCAAGAGGAACATAACTCATGAGATAAGACTCCTTTCTTTTTGAAATTTCTCGATCACTTCTTCAATCTCGGTGATGGTCTGATCGAGATTTTGATTCACCACCGTAAAATCATACCAACCGGCTTCTTTAATTTCTTCCTGCGCCATATTGATGCGGCGCTCAATCTCTTCCGGGGCATCCGTATGCCGTCCTTCAAGCCGCTCCCTCAGGATTTTAACCGAAGGAGGTAAAACAAAAATGGTTAAAAGGGCCCCTTTCAAATCGGGAGTCTTCTTGACCTTGGCCGTTCCCTGAACATCAATGGCTAGGAGCACGACCTTTGAATCCACCATTTGCTCTTCAATAAATCGGCGCGGTGTTCCATATCGATGACTAAAAACATGGGCGGATTCCAGAAGCTCTCCGCGCTCATCCATACGCCGAAATTCCTCGGGCGTGACAAAAAAATAATCCGCCGCATGCGTCTCATCCTCACGCGGAGGCCGGGTCGTAGCTGAAATCGAACGCACCCAATCCGGATGGCGTTTTAAAAGCCGCTCGGTAATCGTGGTCTTACCGCATCCCGAAGGCGCTGAGAGAATCACCAGCACTCCCTGATTCGGGACGATTTTTTCTTTATTCGATGTTTTGGATTTGCTCACGGATTTTTTCCAGCTCACTTTTCATGCCCAAGACTTCTTTGGTAATCTCAAAAAGCTGCGCTTTAGATCCAATGGTATTGACCTCACGGCCAAGTTCCTGACAAAGAAAATCGAGTTCGCGGCCCATCTCTCCGCCGCTCGTTAATTTTTTTGAAAAAAGATCCAAATGCGAACGAAGCCGCACAATTTCCTCCGTCACATCCGAACGTTCAGCAAGGTAAGCCACTTCGCGAAAAAAGCGTTCATCGTCCGGAACCGCAGCATCCTGCATCAGGGCCCGGACCCGCTCGCGAAGTTTTGCCGCGGTTTCTTCGGATCGTCCCCGGCTTTGTTCCTCGACTCGGTCCACAGCCTTCGAAATAAGTTCAAGACGATTCTTCACATCGACCACTAATTTGCGGCCTTCGGTTTCGCGCGCCCGAACCGCTTCACTTAGCGCCTTCTGAAGAATGGGCTTAACATCCGCCCAAATTTTCGCGGCCGGCAAATCCGATTCTTCAGACTCCACCACGCCCGGAAGATTCAAGACATCGCGAAGCGTAATCTCACCGGAAATTTTAAAGTCGTGCTTGATTTTTTTAAAGAGCGCTAAGGCCGAACGTACCCGGACCGGATCCAAACGAAGCTTCTTGCCTTCTTCCTTATGGGAAATCTCCGAGATTGTGAGAGAAACTTTACCGCGCCGCAGTTTGGATTGGACGATTTCGCGGGCCTCGGATTCATATTCCCCCAAAGCCGAGGGCATGCGAAGGGAAAGATCCAGATACCGATTATTTAAAGAACGGATTTCAAGCGCCCACTTCCCGGTCTTTCCGGTGACTTGGATCCGGGTAAAGCAGGTCATACTGCGAATCATAAAATAGCTAAACCCTCAAATTACTTAACGATGAAAGCAACCAGTAACCAGTTGCCAGAAACCAGAAAAAACAGATCCATGCGGTTTGAGTCTGGTATCTGGTTACTGGTTTCTGGTTACTTAATATAGCGGGAATAAGGGCGTGATTATAGGGATGCCCCTCCCCCGCGTCAAGAAAACCCACTTGGCTTTGAGTCGCTCAAAGAGTCATCCCGGACAAGCGAAGCGCGATCCGGGATCCATAGTCCTGGATGCCGGGTCTAGCCCGGCATGACAATATTGTAACTATTCATATATAAATCAACATATTGAAAAGCGCTTGAAGGAGCTGCCCTGCTATTACGGACAGGTCTAAGAAAGCGAAGCGCTACCACCCCCATCTAGCAGGCAGGGATCTGTCCCTTTATTACGCTTGGGTGGCGATGTGCTGAAGATTCCGGATCTCAGAGCGGAGGCGTTCCAGAGATTGGAGAACAAAGGTTGTTCCGCGAAGTTCAAACCCCGGCAGAATCTGATTCACGGCAGAGGCAAGTTCCCGGATACGTGCTGCGGTCAAATCACTGCCGTTTTGAGCAATCAAAGAAGCTGCCAAATTTCCGGCAAGTACAACATAAGGTACTACAGACAGATCCTCCCCATGTAAATCTCCAAGAACAAATGAAAGCGGCAACTCAAGCTGCGATTTAATTTCCAGTCCTGCCACAGCCGAGCGATGAGACTTCGCAAACTCAGAAGCTGCCGTGGTCACGGATCCCGATACCACAATCTGCTGAAGCAGCGACTGATCAAGAAGTCCAGCAATGATCGTTTCCCGGAGAATCACTTCCTCACCCTGAAGTTTTGCAGATTTATTTCGTAAGGCTGCGGCCAGTTTATTTAAAAGACCAGAGTCCGATGAGATTACTGTAGCTAACAATGCCTGGTGAGTTTTAAGCTGAGTCTTAAGCTCAAGCGATCCACGGAACAAATCAAAAAGTGCACGCGAATTTTCATCAGCAAGCCGCTCCAAAAGATCGCTGGAGAGCAGCGAGACACCCACAGACTCTGCCGCATTTCCCGATTTAGTCTGAACTTGGATCTGCGCTGCCACTTGCTTCACAAACTGATCAAGAACTTCTGAAGGAATCTTTGACTCCGTTGAAATACTGTTTCCATTCATCCTGCGATTCAACGTTCCGAGTCCTGTTTGATACGCTTGGGTTCCCACCGCATCCCGAACTAGAACTGCTGTGACAAGATCTCCCTGCTCAACTCCCAGCACGCTCTCCAATCCAAGACGGGTCACCACTGGAACCGGATTGGATGCCAATAAAGCCGGCACAGGCAAGCCGGGAACTTGAACCGACCCTACCGTTACGGATGAAAGCCGCGCCAAGCTAGGAGCCGGTGCAAAAATTCTTGCTTCCGATCTCATCAACCTGTTAACAAGAATCCGCCGATCATTCTCTGCGGGAACTAGATCTGCCAATTTCCCGGGTGTTTTAGCAACAAGGTCTTTAAATTCTCCCAGACTTCCGACAGGAGGCTCGGCTTGAGCCAGTTGTCGAATAATGTGAGCTGGAACCCCTAAAGTTGTCAAAGCTTCATGATTCTTAGTTTGCCCCATTTTCTCAGTGCGACGCCGATACGTAAGGGCCATGACCTGCCCAAATGTTTTCAAAACCACCTCGGCATCAAATCCAAGCCCTGTTGCTAAGGCTCTAATGGTGCTGGCACTTGGCACTACTTCGCTGGAAAGGGAAAGGAGTCTCGAAATTACCGATTGGCTTACTCCTGTTCGTTCCTCTATAGCTACTTGATTCATACCACTTGCTTCAATATAGGACCTTAATAATTCCTTTAGGTGTTCCACGGTAGCTGGTTGTCCCTGCAGGATTTCTTCAATTTTTTTTCTCGTTTCAGCCGTCACCGCTGTCGCATCAGGAGCGACTGGAAGCTTTGGTTTTGCTCGCAACTCGGATCGGGAGGCGTTCCAACGAAGTTTTTCGATGCGGTCCATGATGATTTGAACTCGCTCTTGCTGAGGACTATCCAATAAGCGCTTGGCAAATTTCAAAGCGTCTGTTACGGCTTGATCGAGTGAAATCACAGAAAGAGAGGCCACCATTACGCCGCCGTCTGCTCTGATTTTTTTCCATTCGGCTTCCTTATTGGTTTTTTTAGCCTCGTCGTCTTCATTAATACCGCCTAGTTCCAGGATTCGCTGATACAAAGTTTTGCTGATTTTCCGACCCACCAGGCGCTCTAAAATACCTAGGGCCTCAGGCGCAACATCGGTCAATCCCGATCGCTGTACTGCCGTCCAGAGAGCTTCCCGCATGGCATCCGGACCATTCAAAGCTAAAATCGGTTCAAACTTGATTCTGGCAAAAAAGGGCGACTTGCCTCTTAATCCTTGCATCGCCGGCACTAAAAACTCATCCGGAGTTTTAGAAAAAGCCGGACTCGTGGACAAAGCCGCTTTAATTCTTTTCCACTCGGAATGCAAGGCAAAATCCGTGATTCCAAATTCCTCGACTGCAACTCTTTCCACCTCCGCCAGGAAAGGCGCAAGCTGAAAACGCTCAGGATCCACATAGAACGCAAGTTGCAGTAAATTACCTGATGGAAAATCAATCCCGCGTTCAAATCCATTTCGAAGCGCTTCAACCGAAGAAAGTTCTGGCGATAGTTTTCTCTTTCCAACAAATACTTGCACAAAGTTCCAAACCGGCTGATCCGGAAAGTTCATCATGGGCAGTGCTTGCTGTAATTTTTTAACATCTATTCTGCGAAGCTCGCCAAGATTTTCGGCGAGCGAAGCAGAACGCACTTCAGCACGTGCTGCGGTTTTATTTCTATCTATGACAGCAAGCGGCATATTGACAGCAGCCACTTGAGCTTTTTCATCTGCAGTTAGAGCGGAAACCGCTGATGCTGTTTCTCCGCTTTCAATCATCCCGCGCAGACGTAAAATCTCTTTGATCCCGGCGATGATTTTAGTCCGGCCTGTCGTATACTGAGGAATCAGCTCCGTAATAAGCGCTTGAAGGCGACCAATCCTCAGCGAATCCGAAGTCGCAAAAATCTGCTGAGGCAAAAGGCTGATGCTGCCCAGGGAACTCACAGAACCTGAAGTGTCGAGCCGGATCGCTGGATCAATTTTAGACTCATCTCCTTGAAAGAGCGCCAGTCCGTTTTGCCTCGCTGCCGCTGCATATTGATGAAACAGCCCGGAATTTCCGGAACTGTCTTTCATGCCCGCAATTTTTCCTCTTAAGGATGCAAAGGTTTCAGGTTTGAGATTAACTCCGCGCGTGATGCCTGGATTGTTATAAAGGAAAATGGGAGGAATCTGAGGTGAAAGTCCATTTAATTTTTCCACATGCGCAACAATCCGCTTTTCATCCTGCAGATAATAGAGGGGCGCTATCACAAGCGCATCCGCACCTTCCGCCGTTGCAATCGTGGCATTTTCAAAAGTCTCTCGTTCATCCTCGCCGGAGACATGGGCATAAACCAGAAGCTTACCCTTGGCCGCTTGGATAAAGATTTTAAGAGCTTCTTGCCTTTTGGTTTGATCAAGATGATCAAATTCCCCGGTCTTACCCATCACCATGATGGCCCTCTCGTGGCGCGAAACCAAGTAATCCACATAGCGGCGAATACTGTTGCCGTCAATTTTTCCATCCTTCAAAGGAGTAATAACGGGAATAATATTGCCGTGATATTCCGCAGGATTGAATTGACGCGAAATTCCCTCGATGATTGCTTCCACTTTCTCAGGATGGGACACATTTACTGCCTGAAGGTAAGTCCCAAAAATATCTGCATCAACCTGATAAAATAGATAGTCGTTTTTCTTCTCTCCATTAGCGCCCTCTTGCACACGGAATAAAATTGAGCCTCGATGAGTGCGCGGTAACTCATCAAGACCACGAAACACCCTCTTAAATAGTTCATGAGAAGAAGCTAGCGGATTGGCTTTGGTCACATCACTTAACAATTCATACTGTTGCTGCGTTAACATAATTAATTTGCCATCAAAAAACTGCACAAACTTTTCAATTCGCAGCCTCTGAGCTTCTCTTGCACTAACTCCAGTGTAGTTGCGAATCTCAGAGCGTTTTTGATCTGTTCCCGCTGCTAAGGTTGTTTTCTTTTCCGGAAGCCCACCTTTGACAATCGTGTACCAGAATGCGAGCACTGCATAAATCACAAGTCCTGAAAAAGCTCCGATAAGAGCGCCCCAGCCCATTCCCTTACCAAGACTTTCGATCAAGTTCCGCATATTGGCAATATGGATATCCTCCAAAATGACACGATGATAAGTAAAAGTCCCTAGCAACCCAAGAATCGCACCGACTGCTGTGAAAGCAATCACCGCAGTCACCGCACCCATGACCGAAGCCTGTCTCACTTCAGAGCGGACACTCAAATCAGGCCGCAAGATAAGCGGTAAATTAGATTCCGAAGGTGCCCCGCCCAGGGTCGCAAAGGTTTTGAAAATTCCTGTGTGGGATTTGAAATATTTTATAAGCGCCGGACTGACCGTAGCTAAAACCCGATCCGTTAAAAATAATCCTTTAAGGCCTGGATCCCCTTCAAAATCAGGAAGGGATACTTCCGTATCAGGCTCTTCATCGCTGCGAATACGTGTCCGCTTGAAAGAGACTTTGTCAGCGCGGAAAATTACCGAATTCAAATATTTATCGTCTCTGCTCCGGATCTCAAGGGTATGAATGGAAGCATCATAAATAATCTTCACTAACCGTTTTTCTTTCCCAACCTGTTCAAAAAAGCGAATCGCGCGTCCATGCTTCAGGATTTCAACCTCGAGACCTTTAGTCGTTGCATCGGCTTCGACGCGCAGAAAAACATCTTCGATAGGATTCGCCGAGCGCATCTCGCTTCGGATTTCAGAACGAGGTGAATTTCTATTTTGAAGGGCGGCGGTCACCTCTTTAAGACGACTAATCTTCGATCTTACCTCGACCGCTCTTTGGCGGCTTTCCAATTGAGGAATGAGATTAATGATTTCTTTGCGAAGACGCGCTCCGTCTTCATCATGATGCAGATGATAGATGGCAACTCCATCCGGGAAAGCCACTTTGTCCACTCGATAAAGCGGAACATCCTTCATGAGGCCTTCATAAACTTCTTTCCAAGATACAGGCGAAGATTTTTTCACCATTTTCCGTACCGAACGGGCAAGCTTTAAGGCCTCGTCCCGGGAATAGCGGATAAGATCCGAGGTAAATTCAGATTTAATGCCGTGAAGAGAATTGTCAGAAACAGTATGTTTCCATATTTGTAATACATAGTTTTTTTCTCTCCACCGGGAGAAAAGTGAAAAGACCCCGACTGCGATTCCAGCCACAAATCCGAGCGCAATAAGTACTCCATAAAGCGGAGTTGCCGCTTGCATAATACCTAAGGGAGTGATAATCCCCACACCGAGAACGGTTGCCCCCCATGCGAAAGCCAGGTGATATCCCGGATTCGAGGCCTTGGGTAGCAAAATAAGAGTTTGCCAAAAATTCTCAACAAGTTCTTCTTTTGAGATGGAGCGCGCCATATCCCACGCTATGGGTTGGATCTGTTTGAGCATAAACATTTCCGCATCCGCAACCGGCGCAATCACAAGATGTCCGGGCGCCGTATTTTGCAGATAAGTAAACAGATTTCCGTCCGGATCCCGGAGATATCCGGTCTCGGCAAGAGCAGATTCATCCGTGACCTCGACCCACATCGGCTCCGTCTCTTCACGAGCCTCAAAGCGCACATCTTTGGCCTTTGGTGACGAATGAAAACGAGATGGATCGCTAAGTTTTTGAAATATTTGAAATCCCGTTTGGGTTCGGTAGAGCGAATTTCCTTTAAATCCGTACGCGGCCACACGGCCCGGAATCAGTTTATCGTAAAGCGCTTTTTCTTCTAGGTGCCGATTGGTATTGCTTTTTAATTTTTTAGCAGGATCTGCAGGCTTCTCCTTAAGGATATCGCGATAAAGATCTACAGCAATCCCATCATCAGTCAACATCCACAGCCGGTCCGCCTCCCGCAAATATTTCATCAAATTATCCGCCGAATCAAATAGATAGTCCGCAGGGTGAACCAGCCCTGAAGTTTCAAGGCCATATCGGGCATAAACCTCCGCCCGCGTCATTTCATATTCAGCAATCGAAGGATTATCATGGATCCGGATCAGTCTTTGAATTTCTTGAATAGCTTCTGGACTAAAATAAACCTTTTGTTCCGAATCATTCGCATTAAAGTCTCTTAGAACACGCTCTGCAATTTCTACGGCCACTTCTTGGTGTCTTTGGCGCGACTCAACCGCCTTACTGACTTCGCGGTCTATAATCAATTGAATCGCCAATTTCTTTTGGGTCTCAGAGGCCCAGGCTTTTACTTCTTCAGCTTGAATTTTTTCATCTAAATCGGATTTGCGAAACTTTCCTTCTCCCACTTTAATGGCAACATCGTGAAGAAGAGCCGCCACAATGCCTCGCTTTAAGGTTTCGCTGTCTTCAATTCCCTCACCCAGCATAATTTCCGTCATGAATTTTGTCACATAAGCAATGTGGTGAATTGGGCTGATTTGTCTTCCTTCGCGAAGATCCGGAAGGATCCTGTTAAAAATATCTTCGATCGCTTCCCCAAGATCTCCGTGGCCAGATTGAGTCAAAAGCTGCTGGACTTCCCTCAAAACCCGCCGCGCAATGACTTCTTGCGTCTCTCCATCTTCAAAAAATCTGCGAGCTTCAACGACGGTAACTTTTTTCCAATCAAAACTACTTTCCGCACGAACCTCAGAACGGGCGCGCAGGAGATATCGCGCCCCTGCAGCAGCCACAGCACTTGTTCCAGCAAGCAGCATGGCCGGAACCTGAGTTTCATCAATACCAACCACAACAGCGACCACTATTCCAAAAATAGATGCCCCTAATAATCCATGAGAGTAAATTCTCTTCAGAATCTCGTGACCATGCCGGGTCAAAATGCGCTTTGCCTGCCGAATCTCTGAACGAAACTCTTTGCGGTCAGCGATCAGCTTTCTGCCTTCCGCCATCTTCTCTTTTGCTTCTATCTGATGGCTGATATCTGCCATCTGATTCCGTACTTCGGACCGCCCATCGGGGACGCTCGCAATCAAGTCCCGGTAAAGGGTTTCTAAGGTGCTTCCGGGCTCAGCCCATTTTGCAATCGCATCAGGAGAAACGATGACGCCAGGAGTTCCCAATTTTGCAAGCGTAGTGATAAGGTCCATAGCAATTTGCTGTGCTTTTGCCAGCGAATCAATTCCCAGGTTCGAAAGAGGTGCATCAAAATGAACGTGCTCGATGTCCTTTATCTCCATCGCGGCTTCAATCGCAGGCAGAATCGTCGATTCAATGCCCCAACCAATGCGGCCCGTCCGCACTTCAGAACGACTGCCAGCTATCAGCTTTCTGCCTTCAGCGCTCGTCAGGTTTGCTGATATCTGACGGCTGATATCTGACATCTGATTCCGTACTTCTGAGCGTTTGACCGTTTCATCAAAGAGAGCCAGGATTCCGTCGTGCTGAATTTGAGGAAGGCGCTTTTCACCGGCAATCTGCTCGCGAGTGACACCGGATTTAAATTGATAACTCACCGGCCCCTCTCCCGGCACCGGCTCCATAAAATCACCGATCACGGCCGGCAGCATATTTTCTGAAACTTTGACCCAAGTCACCAAATCTTCTGCACTGAAAGTTTTCCGTACTTCAGCACGTTCTTGAGTGACTTCCCCACGTAGGCCCGCAGCAGCATCCTTTTCCGAATGGTGTAATTGCAGCGAGGGCTCTTTGCTTGCAGAATCAAACAGTGCACGCCATTGGATTAAAGCCTTGCCGGCAGACTCACGAGTATTTTTATTATCAGATTTCAGAAGGCTGTTTAATAATAACCCAGCCGCCTTCTCACTGCGGGCCACCTGGACAAATGCTTCAACGGCAGCATCTCGGATCTCTGGAATCGGATCCGAAAAATTCCGCACAAGCGCAGATCCCGCACCCACGCCTTCCGTCCCCATGGCGCCGATGCTCCGAATTGCCGTCCATCGAGTGAGCGGTGAATTTGAATCTACTGTCCAGGCAATGAAACCCTCGTATCTCACAGCCGTTTTTTTTGTCAGATCGATCAATGCCGGAAGCGAGCTCCGTAAAGGAGGTCCGATTTTGCTCAGCGCAGATTCAACATTCGGAATGATGGAGCTAGTTATAGTCTCCACCAAGCCCGGACGCACCAAATCTCGCCGAAAATTAGAATGGGAGCCGTAAAGAGCCCGTATATCAGAACTGTAAGATTCAAAAGCACAATTCAATGCCCTGACAATAAACGGGATCGATTCCTGGGCTGATGGCCCTATTTTTTCTAGTTCGCTAATAGCTGAAGATAAAATCAAATCCCTAGATAAAAATAAAAATTCATTACTATGGGGTGCGTTACTTCGAAGAGCGTTTCTCTCCCCCTCCCGTTCAGAGGCTTCAATTTCAGCAACTCTTGTTTCAGCATTCTCAACGATTTCCCGAACGCGAGGATCTGAAATCTGCGGCACTGCCTTTGTCCGCGGAATATTAAAAATGGGATATTGATTTTCAACAGATTTCGATGCTGTAACAGCACACCCCATCAATAATCCAATCGTTGCCGCTAAAACCACTGCGATCCATAGACTTTCAGTTTTCAGCTTTCTGCTTTCAGCGCCCTTCGCGTTTGCTAATATCTGACGGCTGATATCTGACATCTGATTTCTTGCTTCCGAACGTCCCACAGTTCGCTCGGTATCCTCCAGAATAGCCTCGACCTGATCGCGCAGGGCCTGGCCGCCGCGCTCACGCATTAATTTGGAAATCGCAACGCCATCCGGATAGGCTATTTTTCCGGCCTCATAAAGAGGAACCTCTCCCAGGACAATCTGATAGACCTGTTTCCACGGCAAGGCATCGGATTCTTGAACCAAATGCCGAATTTCTTTGGCAAGCTTGACAACCTGATCCTCTGAATATTTCATCAATGACGTATCTGATTTTTCTCCTTCGCGATTGACTCGCGTGCGAGATTCCCAAATGCTGAGGGCGTAATTTTTAATTGTCCTCTGTTTGAAAAGAATAACCTCAGCGCCTGCAAGGATAAAACCGAAGACTACGGCACTTCCCATACCGGCAAGAAAAGGCGCTGATTTAAAAATTAAAAACGTCATGACAGCCGCAATGAAAAAGGCAGGCATAAAGAAACTGGAAACACTATATGTTTTCCAATCTTCTGGCGCAGGAACAGCAGCCAACAGCAGGTTTCGAACCTCTGAACGAGGCTCTTTGCTGTCAGCAGACTCTGTCTGAGTCATCACCCCTGCAGCACGAGCCGCTTCCTCAGCAGCGGTCCGATAAGTTCGGACCACTTGCATAGCATCCTCGACTGCAGGATGAAATTTCTCAGGAAATCGCTCGTCTTTTAATAATCTTCCGAGTTCTTCCATGGATTCATTAAATTGATGAGCAACGACCATTCTCCTGGAATCCGTGATCCATTTGACCCAAGTTCCGCGAATGAGGGCGGTCTGGACTTCGGAATCTGTAATGACCTTCGCAAGCGCCATGAACGGTGCCAAATCAGCCGGTTTTATCACGACCGATCGGGTTGCTCGATCCGCTTTTCGTTTCGCATCCACATCTTCAGGGAGAATGCGCAGAGCATTCATTGCTGCGGTTTCCGTGCCTTTAGCAGCGTTCATATACTCATGAAGGTAGAGCGTTTCTATCTCTGTTTGGATTCTGCTAAATCCCGTACGCATCCCAAACATGATGCCGTTAAGTCCGGAGCCAAGAGTTCCTTTTACTGCTTCCATTAATTTTGTGGGCCTATTTTTATAAATAGATACTTCTACGGTATCACCCCCATCAACTGCCTTGGGCCACTGGCTCCATCCGAACTCTTGCGGAGTAAAAAATCCACGCTCTACCGCATAATTACTCATTATTTCCACTCTAAATAAAGTGGAATTCGCCAACTCCTTGACTTGTTCGGCCTCTAAACCCGGATGAAAAAAAGGATCTACGTAACCTCCGGTATTTGAAAATTGCAGCAAGGGAGTCCTGTGAATGGCAGGAAGAGCTTGAGGATTTAAAATGACCTCGAGATCGTGCCCCGTATCAAATCCCCATCCTTGAGCCTTACGATTCCACCGGTGCTGAACGGCCGGAATATTGGGTGCAATCATGAACACAGGGTAAACAACTTTTCGGTCTCGAATCGGAAAAGATGCGCGGTTTTGCTGAGCCCAAAGGTTTAACTGTCTGACTACTTTATAAGCAACATCCGGACGCAGCGTGGGTATTTCAGCATCATGGAGCGGCCGCACATTCAATGGGACCTGAAAAGTTCCCTGCCAGACACTAAATAAACGCTTGTTCGTGATTCCTTCACCGGCCGGAACATTGCGAACCGTCACTTCAAGCTCGATGTCCGTATGCGGTTGAAGTTCATACTTAGCAGATTCCGCAGGCAAAATATCGGGAGTTGGATTCGTTTTCAGAAGAGACTGCACAATGGCTAATTTCCCAGAACTAATTTGCTCCCAACGAATCCTGGCTTCTATCTTCGCATCGGCTTCACGTCCTTCTAATTCCGGGTGTATTTGTTTCAGGCCTTCAAGAAAAGCTCCTAAGTTTGTCTCTCCAAAAAATTGAAACACTTTTTGGAGATATTCCCTGGCCGCAGAAAAATCTTCGTCCGCATTTCTCAGTTCTGAACGATTCACTTTTTCGCGGATCGTTTCATCCACTCGCATGAGCTCTATCATATCCACCGCATAGTGAGCTCTTTTTTCAACCGCTTCATCAATCGCGGGCAGTGCCGGAGCCCCCATATCAATGAGATCATTCCACCTTTCAAGCAGAATCAGAATCTTGGCCTTGGTCTTGGAGTCGGGATTAAATATCGCATTCGATTCAGCCTCCACTTGCTGGAGTAAATCATGTTTAAAAGCATCAACCCCCGCCGTCGTTACTTTTTCTGAAACCGTGGGCCCTACATTAAAATTCTTAGCAATGAACCGCAAACGCACGTTGAGGAATTCATACAAGACCTGCGCGCATATTTTCTTAATAAGAAGATTCTCACTCTCCAAACCCTGAGTCAGAGCTAGAACTGCTTCCTTGCCGAAATGTTTCAAGGCTAACTTAATAGCAATCTGCCCCGCGCCTTCCCCAAAGAGACTGGATGTTCCATACGTCTCGAGCAAATTCTGCGTTGCATCGTAGATGCCCATTTGTCCAAAGGCCGTGGCCACGGCTTCAAATAAGCGGCGGTAATGATTCTCTTTTTGGAAAGCTCCTGAAGCATTCGTCGGCACTTGCCGCCAGGATCCCTCGACCAACTGATCATCACTATGAGGAGCGGGCCGCGTCAACCGAAGACCCTCCACTTTTTGAATTTTAGGCTTTTCGTTCTGAGTCGATTTAACGATAGGTTCACGCTTCGGTAGTTTAGAACTCTCCTCTTTAACCCAAAGGAGCAGATCCAGCAAAGCCTCAGCAATTTTTTGAGGGTAGGCCTGATATTTTTCATCTTCAAAAGACAATCCGATATTTGAAAGACTTTCAACCGCCTGAGCTGCCAAGTCCGTGGTTTCAAGTTTAGGTTCATGAATGAGTTGAATCAAAAAGTCAGTAGCTGCATGATTCTTCGGCATTCCAAGGAGGCGGACAATTTCTATTTTTTGACTCATGCTGCCTTCTCTCGCGTAGCGCTCAAGCAGCATCTGAGTCTTAATTTCCATCGCTCCTCTTACTTCTGAGCGTTTTGCAGACCGTGAAGCAGTGGAAGGAGTTTGGCGGGCCGCAGCAAACATTCTTGCGGCTCGTTCTGCCTGATGCTGTTCCCGGCGAAGTTGTTCCTGTTCAAGAAGCCATGGCAAAATCGGGCTGCCCGAAATGGAGTACAGAGCCGCGCCAGGGGCTTGAGGAAGCAGGTGCTCATGACCTTTTTTAGGAAGTCGTCTTAAGCCGAACTGTCCAGCTAAGGATTGTGCTTTTGGGGAATTCTTTTTATCGGCTGCAAAAATAGCCACCATCTCTTGGTCAGGTATAAATCGAGGCTGCAATCCATTTCTATTAAGATGCTCTGCAAATTGCTGAACCACTTCCGGTGCATCGCTAAGATCCGTCTCCACTCGCCTTGCATTTCGGACTTCGCTCCGAATTGTTCGGATTTTTTGAAGGAGATCCGACATGGCAGGATAAGTTTTGGCGGTTAAACCTGATTTTTTTCGAAGCGCATCATAAAGCGGACGAAGGATTTCTTTTTCTAAATCAAACCGATCGAGATTTTTCCCCGCTGCGGCACTGATTTTTTCTGCAAGACTCGCAAGGCTTTTTTCCAACCGGTCCCGTACTTGGGTATCTGCCGATCTCAAATCGTAGTCTTTCCAAGCTGCTGTAAATTCCTGAAATGCGGCTTCGACCCCGACATCTTTCCAAAGCATCTTGACCACTGCTGCGGCTGTTGGCTTGGAATTACTGCGAAGTTCAGAACGACCATTTTCAGCAAGCTTCGTCCCCGCTTCCATCGGAGAGCCGGCAGCGGATGTCTGACGCCGCTTTTTCGCTCGCCGGAGAGATTTTTCACTTTCGGCTTTGCGGAATTCATAGTCCAGAATCTGGGACTTAAGCTCTAAAAGCGGGAAAGCAGCCTCTGCCATTCTAAGCACGGTGACCACGGCACCATGATCCCCTTCCCGGGTATCGAGTATTTTCTCCCAGCTGGCTGAATGCTCAGCGCTGATCTCGGCAAGATTAGGCGCCAGCGCCTCACCGCGAACCCAACCCAACGCATAATTGATCATGCCAAGGTCGTTGACTTCAGAAATGATCCTCGCAAATTCTAGTCCGTGGCCATTCTCTTTGCGGGACGCGGGATGTGCAATTCTTTCAGCTAACTGCGCCTTTAATTCTTCCCAGTTCCTTACATTGGCAGGATAGTCAATGACATTCCTGACCTGATCGCGAATTGCAGCCTTGGCATCTTGAAGCGTTCCGATACGTTTCAAAGCTTTTTCGAGCTCATTTGGATTTTGGATGGTCTCGCCTCTTCGGAAAAATTTCTCCTGCCACATCTTTAAAAATGGCGTCTCATCCGTCACCACTCGTCCCCAACGGATATCCTCTCCAAGAAGTTTCAAGCCGTACCAAAGGGCTTCTTTATCAAAGATATCTCCAATCACCAGACGCGGAAGCTGCATACTCTCTTGGCGCGCTTTTAATTTCGCCAGTAGATCCGGTTTTTTCCCTCTCACCTCCGAGCGGATTTCAGCTTTTTCAGCCATCTCTTGTTCATTGCCATGCAGGAGCGCCTCGGTGGACGGAGAAACTTCCGAAGGATCAAAGATATATTCCATCGTAGGAGGAGGAAAAGGTAAGAGGTATCGGACTCCGTCGGAATAACGGAATTCATCCAACAGACCTTTAAAAGGATGTGTAGTCCCCAAGCCGGCAGCTCCCAGCATGAGCGGCGTGTCTGCAGCATCAAAAAAGGAAGTTTGTGCGCCGATATTCATCCGCCCCATTTCCATGCCGTCCAAATACAGGATGAGATCCCCCAGTGCATTTCGGACCGCGGCCATATGGTGGCGCTGACCGATTAAGACCGGAGTGATCTTAAATTTTGGTCCCATGGCAACATCACCATTTAAGGAATAAAAGAAGCCGATATAAAAATCATCCCCGTCTCGATTGATAAAAACCATGAAACTTTTCTTGAGTGGAAGCCACTTACTAAACACCGCCATATATTTTCCCGAGGCAGGAAGATCGGAGGCCTGCACCCACGCTTCAAGGGTAAAGGGACGGTTCTTCAGCGACCAATCCGGACTGGGCGCAAGATCAAGATGAGAATTATTGCCGTTAAAGGAAAAACTCGATCCGCCCAAGGCCTCTTGAGCGGTTTGGATCGTGACATTGGTTGTCGTAAAGGAGTGTCCCCGGATTACGGCGGCGCTGTTGAACTGAACATGAAAAATAACAGTCGTAATATTCCCCGCCGGATCCTGGGCCGTAATGGTCAGCGAATTATCTCCGGGCGTGAGAGTCGCCTGCCGGGACTTAAGTATTCCATTATCCAACCAGATTAAAGTATAGGGAGACGCAGTAACCGAAGCACTAGAGGTCACCTGGACCGTAGGCGGGATCGTATCCAGGGTCACGATCTGATTCGTGGTGGTGCTGTTTCCAGCCGCATCCGTCTCGGTAACCGTCAGCACATTCGGGCCTTCCACAAGTGATCTTGAGTAACTCTTTGGAAGTCCATCTACTAAAGCGGTTAATTGAAAATTAAACTGGTTGGTCAATAGAGGAGAGGTAAAAACTACCACGGGCGCTTGGGTATCCAGCGTGACGGTAAAAACCTGCGTCGTTCCGTTTTCAGTCACGCTCAATTGATTCACGCCTTCGACCAAAGTCCTGGTCGTGCTTTTCGGCGTTCCATTCACGGTATAGGTTAAGAGATAATTTGGATGATTGGTCAGCACAGGTGAAGTCATCTGGAACGTAGTCCCTGTTCCGCCACCGGCCTGAGAAAATTCTGCTGGGGTAAAGTGCACCTGGAGTTTTTCATTAACCACCAATTCATCAAGATTTCCGGCCCAGGGATGCAAGGTCCCGGCCCCGGCCGCACCGATCATGAGCGGTAAGGATGGAGACTCAAAGAAGGAAGCGGTTCCAATATTCGACGCCGGTCCGATCTGGATATTGTCCAAAAAGAATTTTATTTCTGGGCCCGTCCGGGTTACTTTGACTTTGTGCCATTGATTCAAAAGCGGGGCCGTTACTTTCACTTTGGGACCGAGACCTTGATTTCCGTCGACCGAATAAAAAAGTCCAAGATAGATGTCATTCCCTTCCCGGTTGATAAAGAACATGTAATTTCTCTGTCCGTTGGTGATCCACTTCGAGACAATCACCCTGTATTTTCCATCCGCAGGAAGTTCGGTCGGATAAATTCCAGCCTCTATTTCAAAATCTCGGGATCCCAGATTCCAGTCCGGACTGGCCGAAGACGAGGCATAGGAATTAGTCCCGGAAAAAAATCCGCTCGTGCCGCCGGCCAAAGCATTCGAGGAGACAATAGTCATATTGGTGGAGAAAAGAGGATGGCTCGGCGTCATTGCCTCCTGAACCACATTCAAATTTACCGTAACTGGCTGGGAAAATGCGCTCCCGTCACCTGCCCGCGCCGTAAAGAGATCCGGCCCCACATAATCCTGTTCTGCGGAAAAGGAAAAAACACCGCTCGGATTCAAAACTGCGGATCCATGTGCGGCCTGCCCCACAAGCGCCCAGGTGATAGGATCATTATTAGAGTCCGTGGCGATGAGCGTTCCATTCAAAGGAATCGTGTTCGTCACGGTATACGGACCGGACCAAGCAGTCGCAATCGGCGCCGCATTGGTCACTTCAAGATCCACCGCCACGGTTGCGGAGACTGCATTTCCATCGCTGACCCGGTAAGAAAATGAATCCGGCCCTGTATAGCCGGGGTTCGGAGTGTACACCATGACTCCAGTATTAGGATTCAAACTCACCGTTCCCTGGCCTGCCGATCCGGCCATCTGAAAACTCAATGGATCTCCATCCTCGTCCGAAGCCAGAAGAGATGTGGTTAATGGAATATTTTTATTTACCTTAAGCGCATGGGGCAGCGCAGTCACAACCGGCGGATGATTGACCGGTGCCGGCGGATTTCTCACCACGATACTATTCGTACTGGCAGTATTTCCGGCCAAGTCGGATCGGGTAATGGTCAGGGTGTTAGTACCAAGATTAAGCGAACGGGATTCCGTGACCGGCACTCCGTCCACTTCAAAAGTCAAATTGTAGGTTGCTTGATCGGTCACATCCGGAGAAGGAGAAGTCAAGCGAATGAGCGGAGGTTTTGTGTCACGAACTACGCTCACTCGCAAAGTGGGCGTTCGCTCGCCGGAACTGCTCATGCCCACCACATCAACTTGATTGGTGCCTTCTATTAATAGAGGAAAATTCACGTTCCAGCTTGTGGTTCCGTCCACAGGCGTCACAAAATTCTCTCCAAACAGGATCCCCGTACCTGAGGGTTTGGTCCCGCTGAGCGGAAGAACCAGCAAATTGGTGAGCGCAACCGCGCCATTCACAGTTAAAGGCAGCAGGCTTGGAGGTCCATAAGTAATAATGTTGGACGGTCCACTTTCCATACCCGAATCATCATAGGCTGTGGCAAAGAAGAAATAAGTCTGGCCGGCCTGCAGAGTAGCAACGCTGGCGGTTAAAGCCGATCCCACATCCAGTCGATTTATCGTACCCAAATGACTATTTCCATAATATAGACTGTAGCCAACCACGCTCGAATCCGGACTGGGACTCCACACCAGAGTTACGCTGTTCGTGGCCGGAGCACTGAGGTCCTGCGTAAGCCCGCCGATCAAGTACCCCGTCCTTTTGACTCCCATGACTCTAAAAAACTTTTGCTTGGCTGTATTCGGATCCGCGGGATTTACCTTGAAACTATAAGTGCCCTTATAGGCATGGGCCATGCGGGAAAGTTCAAAGCTATCTACATCCTTCCAAGGCCCGGATACAGCCGGCGCTTCCTGAAGCGTAAATTTTCCTGGCGTTATCTGCGGCTGAAGCGTGTAACTCACTTCCATATCGCTCTCCGAATTCTGGCGGATGGAGGACATGGTGATCGGACCCGCAGCAGAAAAAGCCAGCGGTTCGGTCGAAACTTCCAGGGCCGCGGGAGCTGCCACAGCACGCGCTGCACCCGGAGGCATAGGAGGCACTGACGGAATGGCCGCGGCGCGAACCAAAGAGGCTGTTAGAGACGGCTGGGTTTCTGCAAACTTTTTTGGACTTGACCGAGTCGCGCATCCTGCGCCCATCCACCCAGCCAAGACCGCAGCCAACAAAATCTGCTGAGCCTTATTAACGCGAATTTCCGAGCGAGCGCCGGACTGATCTGCCGCATTTAAATACTTTAGATTAAAAAGCTGAACGAGCGCTTCTCGATGATTTCGGTCAAATTCCAATTGCTCGGCGTCACGAAACAGCATATAAGTGGTTCCAAAAAATCCAAAAGCTGCGATGAGAGCCAGCGGATGGAAACCAAAAATAAGAAGGGGCAGCACTCCCGCGGCCGCAAGAATCCTTGCATTGCGAGTCAGCTTCCTTTCCGTATCCTCAGAAAGTTTTTGCATTAAAACATAAAAAGCTGCTACTGATTTCCTTGCGCTTTCAATTTCTCCCGGCGGCACGTTTAGGAGCCAGGCATTCCAGGCATGAAGTCCCTGAGCAATTACGGGGAGGGCTTTGGCATCATAGATTTTTAGTTTTGAGGAAATCGAGCGGACGTTTTCATCGAAAGGCTCGTCTTCTTGCGCTTGTAATAAAATAAGATCCAGCGGCCAAATGGATTCCGGATGCATAATTTTTCCAGATAGGACTAATTCCTTCAGCGCCTCAAAAGCCTGCCGGACAATCTCCGGCGTGGAATCTCTCCCGGCCCGCACTTCAGAGCGAAAATCAGTGATCAGTGATAAGTAATCAGTGATCGGTGTATTTAATCTTTCAGATGTTACTGATAACTGATCACTGCTTACTGATAACTCTTCCGCAGAGCGCAGTTCAGATCGAAATACTTGAACAGATTTTGGGAGAGACTTATCTTTGGTTTGATCCTTGTGCAAAAAGCTACGTATCAAGACAAATACTGCAAAAACAACCGCCACAGCAGCCAAGATGATGACCAGATAAGCGGAATGAAATGCCGCGGAAACCGTTTTCTCAATGGAGATACTTTCAGCAATGGCTCCCAGCGTTCGCCACCTTATCATCATTTTTTCACTTACATTCGCTTGAAATTCCTGCACAACGAGTTCGAAAAAGTCTATTCGGCTCTTGGAACTCTCTCGTTCTAGATCTACAAGCAGCGTCTCAAGGGATAAATCAGATACATTTTTCCCAAAGTACGCCGCAGCTATTTCGATAATGCGTTTTTTAATTTTTTCATCCGTCGAACTTCGAATCTCAGACCGGATGAGTTTTGGACGTTTCACCCGGAAGGTCCATTCCAAATTTTCTCGATGCACTGAATGTACACGTCCGCCATTGACTAACTCAAAGGAGCGGTTATTGTCTTCGACCTCATTTACTTTAAAAATTCTTTCCTTAACAATTCCAAAATTAGGTAATTTGCCTTTAACCCGGTCATTGACCTTCAGTTTCGTCTTGGAACTTATCAAAAGCCAATCGCCTTTACGCTGTTCAACCGGTACGATCTCAAGTCCATTGACCTGCAATCGATGAAGATGAACCTGAATGCGTCCATTATCTAATATCACTGCAGGCTGTCTCTTCGTTCCGATATCTCGAACCACCCACTTTTCGTTACCGCCTTCTGGAACGTACCCTTCTAGCATCATTCCCACTTTAAGCCGTGTATCAGACTTTACAATTTCCGCTTCATCGGTCCGCACTTCGGAACGAGAAGCTGTTTTTCTTCTTGGCTGTTTCGCCTTTTTCCCTGACACATCTGAGGCTCCTGGATTCGCTCGAAGGTAAGGAGGAATGGCCACAACCGCCAAAAGCCCGATGACGGCGACCACGACCATGATTTCTGGTAATGTAAATTCAGGTTCATCTTCAGACAACCTTGCCGGCTGTTTTTCTTTCTTTTTTCCCGCACGCAATTCCGAGCGTTCATCGGAGGAACCTGTGCCTGGATAATTTTCTGGCCCATCAAATTCGGAATAAACAATCCGCGACTCCCCCGATGTTGAGTTTGACGCAGAGAACATGCCTTTTCTAAACGCCCTGATAAATCTTCGCGGGGTTCGATAAATGATGCCAGCACCTATGAGCAGCAGGGGTAGAGCAATCGAAGCCCCAACTATTCCGGCGGTCCAAGAAAATTGGACGTCAGGATCCATATTCCAGGCAAAAGAAATCCATTGCCCAAGGAGAATTAAACCTGTCAACGCAGCCACTCCCATTCCCGCGAGCATGATATTTTCCCCTGTTCGATAAGTGAATCTCCTCGGTTGGGTCCGCACTTCAGAGCGGGTGGAAACGCCGCTGCGCTCTTTGCGGCTCTTCATAGTGGACATGACCAGGCTTTCAAAATCAGGAAGAATCGTCATGAGGTAAGCGTAATACTCCGGCGTAAAACCAATCAACGAAGTTCCGGGCAGCAGAAACACATCCGCCGTGCGATGCGCCTGCCGAGGCTTCCGTTCTTTTAAATGCGGTCCTGCGATAAAATCCGTGTCTCCGTGCAGGGATTCGGAGACCGCAATTTCTCCGACAATGGCACCGTTTTTTAATGGAAAAATACTTCCATCATTTAACCGAACATAACCCGCCACGCTATTCCAATCCGCATCCGGAGCTCGCAGCAAAAAGGCTTGGCCCCACGGATTATCCTCATCATCAAGGGTGGTGCCTCGTTTAATCAACTGATAAACCCTGGAAGGTCCGGGCGCTTGACCGTTCGCCGGAAGATTGATCTCAGCCTTTGGAAAAAACTCAGAGCTTGCCGCAATAACCTCCGCACTTGCAAAATGAACTCCCGCCGGAAGGCGGTAGGGGTCCGGACTCAATCTTCTAAAAGCACTTCCGCCGATTAACTCTTGGACGTGGCGACGAAGGAGATGATTTTTAAATTCCGCAGAGGTCGGTACATTTTTTTGCTTATTCTTCCAGAATAAAAGATAAAGAAGCGAATCATGGGCCGGATTTCTTCCCGCATCCACGCCATTTCGTGCCGCAATCTGCCGCCAATGTTGTTTTTGATTAAAAGCTGTATAAGCCGGGGAATAGAGAAAATTCTTTTCCTTGCCGTAAATTTCCTTACCCAGCCGGATGGCATCGGTCACAAGCTTGCGGTCCTTGGCATCGAATTCAGCCAGCTGTTCCATAGTCACTTTGGGTGTGAAGCCCAGGGCATAAAATAAAGCAATGATGGCAAAATTATTAATCGGACCTTCCTTGCCTACATTGGAATGGATGTCCGCGCTATAGCCTTGAAAATAGGAAATCACGCCGATGTTTTGATTGAGGTGAAGTTCCCCCATCAAATGTTTGTAGTAATCTTCCCCAAAACCAAATTCCTGCGAAACACTCTGCCCGAAAGCCATCAGTCTCGTAGCCGTAAGATAAGCCGATTCGTAGGGATCCTGACGGTTTGAAAGGTTGTAGTGGGCGGAATCGAGAAGAGATGAAAAGAGGTAGCGCAAAGCCCCCTTCGCATTCGCATCTCCCTGCCTTGCCCTTTCAACTAAGTGGGTACCAATAGCCGTCCATTGCTCAAGAAATTCTTCAGCCACCGGAAAGCTGGAGGGCCGGTCTTTCTCATGATAATTTTCAAATACAACTCGGATGCCGGGATCGCCGTCTGCGCCTTTTTGAAGCTCCGGATCCCCGTAAGTCTCGGCCAAAAAATCCGCATAACGTTTCACCGAGCCGTGATCCAAATCTGCGAGATGAAACACAATCGTCTTCTTGCCGGATTTCTGCGCCGCAATGACCTGCCTTTTACCGGCCTCGATAAAGTCCGCGACACTCTGAAGAGTATTGCCCGATGCCCCCGGATGTCCAAGGAAAGGACCATGCACCGTGTTTTGGAGCCCCAAGACTTCGGCCAGTAATTTTTCAGACGCCAGTTCTTCCGGAAGATATTCATCGCCGGCGCGTTTTGACGGATCAAAAATGGCAAACCCTTCCAGATTGGTTTCCACCCCGCCCAGTTTTCTGAAAAAGGCCATGTCCGTGTAACTGATATTCGAAAAGGTCTTGACGTCTTTAATCGGATTGACAAATCCCAGATCAAAAAAGGCGGACCAAATCACATTTGAATTATCTACAGCGGTTGCTTCATTCTGCCAGCCAAGATTGACAACGATGTGGTCTTTTAACTTTTGAAATTGTTTTGCCTTTTCCGCGCTGGACAAGAATCCAGCCAAATCTGTTTCCAGCCGGGCGAGGTCCTCTTCATCATATTTTGTCTCGGATTCAAGACGTGCACGCGCCGCAAGCCTTTGTTGTTCAGGGGCAGGCGCTGCCTCCTCCTTAACATCAAAATAAAGCTGCTTAACAATCGTGGTATTCCGCTCGAGAAACCACAAATGGTAGAAAACCCGCGCCTCGACATTGGCTAAAATTCTCTTCGCAAGTTCCCGCCCGCGGTCCCCGGTCTGCTCGAGGAGTCGATACTCCACATCATCGGTAATGCGTTTTTGGATAAAACTATCAACAGCTTTTCGCCCCTCGCCTGCTCCCTTTTCCTTACCTTCTTCAAAAACAAGATGCGCCAGCGCTGCAGGATTTTTGAGGATCCTTTCATTGATCTTGTCCTGAAAATACGCGTCACTTGCGGCAAATTTTTCTTTGAGCGCAGTCCAGACCTGCGTAAACTGAGCGCCAAAATCACCCGAAGCTCCTCCGCTGAGCTTTCCATCCCCTGCTTTTCTTTTCCAAAGATCTACCTCTGCACTCACAAGTCGTGTCAGTTTTTCTAATACATGCGCCTCAGTCGCTTCGACGATTCCAGGGAGGCTATATTTCACGGCCAATTCATTCAGAATCGCCTGAGGTAATTCAGCCCGAACTTCAGAACGGCGGGCTTCGGAGATTTCTTTTTGAAGGCCGTCCAAAAATCTCAACTTAGCTTGAATGGAAATAATTTGCTCGTTCGAGCGGAGGCCGTCCGTTTTCCGTTCTAATTCTGTAAGTTTTTGAGTCAGTAATTTTTGACGGTCTGCAATCATTTTCAGGGCTGCTTGCCGCGCCGATTCATCCTGAAGCTGAATCACATGACTTGCAATGTCTGAAACTTTGCGTTCCCGCTCCGCCGCTTGACTAGGATTGGATGCACTGACCCAAGATCCTAAAATACCCTGGAATCTAAACAGATAGTAGTTTTTCGATGGATAATGCGCAAAATAACTTCCCGTCAGAATGAGCCCCGCGAGAACAACTTGTGCAATCCGCCGGCTCATCTTTGGTCCGTAAGGAAGTCCAACAAAAGATGCTATGAAACTAGCCAGCACGACTACAGGAAAACTGACAATGCATAATATATTTGCCCAATGGGGATGGGCGTAGGCTGGAAATTGAAAGTACACTAGCGGAAAAACTATAAAGAAGTATGAAACGATGATGCCAAACGCGGCAATGAAGAGGTGGCTAAGATCGCCTCGCTGCCGATTTTTCTGGACGGCCTGCTCATCGATCTTCATCCGCAATTCAGAGCGACTGCCAAATAACTTCTTAAAAAATCCGCCAGACGTAGACTTTGGCTCTTTAGCTTCTGTTTCCTTGAAGGCCCTTTCTATGGCGGCCTTAAGCACTTCCGGATCCGTACTCTCAACAACAATGGCGCCCGGAGCTACCTTTTGAACTGCTTCGTTTAGACTGCTGGCAAATCTTAATTTGGGAGCATCTTTAGGCGGAGCCACAACGCCAAGAGTTGGAGCCTGCGGAGCAACTCCAACCGGAGCAGGAACAATCGGCTTTAAAGGCGCTGTTTCATTCTTGAGTGGTGCAGCAAGATTCGGAGCGGTTGCAATAGCAGGTGCTGGCGCAACACTTTCTGCAGCCACAGGCGGCTTTGGTGAAGGAAGATTAAGCCGAACAGCAGGCGCTTTGATCCGGGACGCCAAAACGCTGTATGCCTCTGCCGATTTCGGATCACCGTTATAAACAGATAATTTAATAAATTTCAATTGGGGAAAAACCAAAGATTCTTCTGCCGCAAATCGTCCCGATGAATCGAGAATTCTTATGCTTCCGTCTTCGCGTTTAGCCAGCACTGCTTGGATGGGAAAAGATCCCGAGATTTTTTTAAGTTCTTGGACTGCGCCGTCTGAATTTTTATAAATAAGCCAGGATTCACTCAGCCCCGCATGAAAAATGAGCGAGCCGTTGGGTGACATGATCCGATATTCCAAGGCATCTTGAAAAAGTGCAAATCCCCAAAACTTGGGATCCGAGGGAGCGGTTCCATCAAGACTCACGGCAGCCAGCATATTTTCAGATTCGATTCCAGGAAAACGTGCCGCCCCGTCAAACTTTTCAAGAACACGCACCACTAATTTTTCAAAAAATGCGGCGAGATCCGTAGAAGAAAAACCCGTTGAAGGAACTGGAGCAGGTGCTGCTGCCGCGGATGTTTTGCGCGCCGTAAATGAGTCCGGAAGTCTGACGACAGGACTCGAATCTTTGGCCGGCTCTGTCCCCTCACGTAATTCTGAACGACGGAAAGATCGGGCGCCATGATGGATGGTAAAAACATCGCCGGCTCGTAGGGAAATATTTTCCCATGCACTAAGCGGAAAATAATTGTAGGACTGGCCCTGAACCTCGATTTTTATGATCTCTAAAGAATCATTCCCCATCTGCCATTCAAGCTGCGTTAAAAGCTGGCGAAGCGTGCCTGGCTTCTTGGCCTTTGCCGTGGTGGAAGTTCTTGAAGGAGCGCCTTCTATCTCCACCCATTCATGTGAATTCCTTAATTCCGGGCTTTCAGGCCGCACTTTCCGCAACTCGGAACGGTTTTGAGGACCATTCAGGGGTGTAGCCTGAATTGAACTATACTTGGCAAGAATTACAAGTTTTGAAAGCGAACCATTATTTTGCCAAACATCATAGACCGTTGTCGTCGATTCCATCGTATTCCCGTAATAATCAGAATGCGCCTCTGATGATGGTCTTCCAACATGCAGGGTCTTTGACAATTCACGCAGTAGCGCTATCGCTTCTTTACCATAATTCTTTATTTCTTCGGGGGTTCGTTGGCCCTTTTTGGTATAAGTTTTTAAGCCTATATACATTTGATCGTAGGGATAATTGCCGTCTGTATCACGAAATATGGGATCGCTAATTTCCTGGAAAATATCCGATAAACCCGCGCCTACTAAATGGACATCTTGCCGGTGTGTTTTCTGAGAAATCATCCAATCCTTGCATAAGTTTAGAATGGAGGCTTTTTCTACAGATGCAGAGGCTGCAATGACTATAAAGTCCTCCAAGTTTGATAAAGCCATGCGCGTGGTGTCATACTGAACTCCAAGCTCCAGCTTCAGAGCTCTTGCGATTCGCTTATAAGCTGCGGCACTTTTTGTCACGGCCGCTGCATAGAAAAGAGCTCCGACAGCTTTCTTAGAAACCAGCTCTTTGAGTGCTGCTCCAGCATCGCGCCGTTGTTCTTTGTCACCATCCAACCCTTTGAGACGGTCAAGAAGCGGCTGATCGGCTGATAGTCCGAGAGCCTCAGGATTTTTAATCGGAGGGGCATCTAAGGCAAAGTTTTGCATCACTTTGATACTATCCATCAACATTGCGACAACGCTGACAGTGGCCATTGATAATAAAATTATGGCACCTCCACTCACAAGCCATGAAATAAATATCAACAAATCCCTCGTTGGATGGGAAGTCGTATCACGGAGAGAAAGTACCGCTAATAATGCCGTGCATGTAAAAAGAACGCCGAGAGCACCGTATGTTCCCCATAATTTAAGTGGGGAAATAAACGATTCATCCAAAATCAACGCAGGGCTCCATTTGGAACGGAAAGAAGGGTGTCTGAAATATTTAATATAAAGAATGACAGCCACAACAGACCCAAGAACGACAGCACTCATCTGATATTGTTGAATGATATTTCCGGCAGCATTTAAAATCGTTTCGCTCACCCCCCCGCTTCGCAATTCGGAGCGTGGTGAGGTTTTTGGTTGCGCAGGCGTTCTAGAAAAGGACAACCGATCCATAAAATTAATGAGCCCCATCAATCCCGCAAAGCCGCCCACAAATAAAGCTACAAGAAAAGAAATAAAGGCCGTGACATACAATCCAATGCCAGCAAAACGAACCTCGATGGGGATTGCTCCGTCCAAGGGGTAAGCTTCTATTAATTTAGACATCGCAAATACTAAAAATCCAAGCATTAAAAATGGCGCGGACACAAGCAAAGCAAGAAGGGCCTTATTGCGGAAACTTATGGATTGCCCTTTTTCAAGTTCTCGGCTGCGCACTTCGGAACGAAAAGCAGTCATTTCAGCAAAACGGTCTCTTGCTTCGATAAGCTGTTGAAGAGTCAACGTCACGGTTCGTTGATTGCCAAGCAAACCGTCCAATTCTTCCCAAGGCAATGCCAATCGCGTCGAATCTACCTGAAGTCCAATACCTTCTTGCATAGCAATGCCGCTTTTGGAGGATCCACGAGGCGTTTTGACCATGACGAGTCTATTCGAAATACCATTGCGAAGAAAACTTCCCAAAAACTCCTTAACAACCTCTTCGTAGATGGTTTCCTGTTCATCATAAAAAAGAACGACTGTTTTTTCCCCTCCCGAGCCAGAAAGGATTGGATCCATATTGTTGATGTTATCTTTCCGCATACGATCGGGATTCTTTTCATTTGATCGATCGAGATAATAATGAAGCAGTTGCCATTCAAGCGGCGATGAAGTTCCCCACACGCTGAAAATGAGCGCACAATCATATGCACCGCCCGTGGATTGAATATCCAAAGATCCACTTTTCAATGTCTTGTAATTCTTAAGGCGAATCGGGAACATGCCCACATCCCTAAATGTCCGTCCTCGTAAAGGAAGGCCCTCTTCACGCTCGTAGCGATCCATTAATTTTTTCTGAGACAACAGATCCCTAAATGTATCCATAAAAGAATTAATAACGTCTCTTTTTTCCATCAAGGCTGCCCGAGCCTCCCCTTCTCGCACTTCAGCAGGTTCTCTCGCGCTGGCCCCTTGAGTTTCGGCAGGTGGGACAGAATCCCAAGTTAGATTTGCACCGGAGAGATCCGAGTTTTGGTCGAGGATTTTTCCTGGCAATTCTTTTTCAAAAAAATCCTTGATCGCATCTTTTTCTGGATCGCCGGATCGGGCCTCTGCATAACCTAAGATAAAGTAAGCCGCCCGGATAATTTTGAAGTCTTGATGAACGGTTAACGAAAGATTTCCCATCAACTGATCGCCGCTTCTGAGCCCATACCACACCGTGACTTCTTCGGGTTTGTCCACACCTGCAAATTTTTGATCGCGCGTCACACCTTCATACTTAAGCGTGATCAATTCCCGTTTAGGATCCTGGAACCGAAGGGTTCCCTGTCGAGGGATCGGCCGTGTCAAGATTGGAGAAATAACCGTTCGGCCATCCGGTTCTGTGTCAGGCACTCGATTGCTATCGGGGGTCAAAGAGAAGATGAGTTGCTTGGTCAGCGGCCAAAGTTGCTCTTTGACGATTTGCTGCTGAGCGAAAAAATTACGTCCCTCATCAGGCAAGAAAGCTCGCAATAGGGCATCAATTTTTTCAACAACATCCGCAGGTCCCAAAATACTTTTGAGGTCCGTCCATGTGCGTAGCAGCGAATACCGTTGTGCATAAGTTTGTCCATTGACGCTGTCGATCATCGAGCTGCCGGATCGAAAAACCAATGAACGAATAGTTTCAATATTCCGCACTTCGGAGCGTTTTAATTCTGAACGCGCTGCTTTGGATTTTCCGTCAGGATCAACCCACGTTTTGGGATCCGCGGCAAGCGCTAATTCGGCTGGATTTCCACTGTCGACAAAAACAAGATCCACCGGGTGACCATTCATCACGGAACGAAGTTCAGTAAGTTGATCCTCAGATCCTACAAAAATCAAGCCTTGCGCTTTTGAAATCCCTAAATCTGAAAAAGGATGGGACTCAAGAGGATCTAGAAAGCGAACCTCGCGCTTTACAAACAATTCGCTCAATTGAAATTCTTCAAGAATATCAGACGCCAATGCTCCCTCGTCCGCTTGCAGAAGAAAGACCTGCTCCTCGTGATGATTCTTTGAAAGTCTTTGGATTCCACTTACGATGTCCCGATCCACCTTAAGACGCGGTAAAAATTCAGTCTGATTTCTCATTTCTGATCGTTTTCCGAACGGGGAAAAGCGTTTGACAGAATTCAAGCTGCTTGCTAGTCTACCGTCCCCTTGAAAATGCGCTAACCTTCCCTCAGAAAAGGAAGATGTGACATGAGACAGTCGAGCAAAGGTTCCGAATATCCCCGTGAGCGCGAGTTTAAAGTGATTCTTGAGGACATCCATAGCCAGTTCAAAGTTTTCGGCGAAGGCATGAACGATATCCGTAACTGCCTTGGCCGTGTTGAAAATCGCTTGGACCACGTTGAATCGGAGGTCACCCAAATGAAGTTTGAGATGGGAATCCTTAAGTCCGACGTGGGGACTCTCAAGTCTGACGTAGGCACTCTCAGGTCCGAGATGAGAGAGATGAAGCTGGAAATGGGTCATTTTAGGAGAGTCCTGCCGACTCTCGCTACGAAGGACGACCTGCTTGCTTTGGAGCGCCGCCTGATCCGCCTCGAAACTCCCCGATAAACCAGTACTCAGTACAGAGTCCTTAGTACTTAGTAATGATTCCCTCGTATGAAGCGTTCTTTTTCCCCGCACTTCGGAACGACTCCGGACGATTTTAGCCTGTGCAGCACCAGGTCGTTTTTTTTTAAATTCCACTGCAAAGCGCATAACCATCTGCTCCAAACTAAGCGATCCCCTCCGAATCACCGGCACCTTCAATTCTTTTTTCAAGCCCTTGATGCTAGATGCTTCACCTGTTTGCATCAAAACAGGCATGGAAGGAAATCGCTTTTGTATTTCACGGATCAATTCATCGCCATTCATGAAGAGCTTCACACCATCCGCCATCTGATAATCAGTCAAAACAAGATCAAATTTTTTGGAACGAAGAACTCGCAACGCCTTCTGACCGCCCTCTGCTGTCGTAATACTGTACTGTGCGAGCGCTTCCAACCCTTTCTTCAAAATCGAGGTCTCGGGAACATCGTCATCAACCAAAAGAATTTTTTTACCTCTCAAAATATCTTGTGCCCACTTCAGTGTTTTATTTCGTACTTCGGAGCGGGTAATCCCCATTCTGGGAAAATTAAATTTACTCAGAATATATTTCATATCCGTAAGCTCATGGCCCGGCTTACTCCACTCCCAATATTGGAGATGCTGACCAGCCGCCGCAAGTTTTCGTACCGCGGCCTCGCTTAACATAAAAGGAGCCCCTGAAAGCTCTTGCAAAGAAACTCTAGGGCTTTGAAATAATTTTGGATTTTTATTAAGGAGCCAGCGGATGATTTCTTTGATTTTATCCTGATGCCTTTCAATCTTATTAGGATCCAATTTTGCGCCCATACCCCCGGGAATAGTGACGCCATTATCCCCACCGCTATAGGCCAATTGATCAAAAAATGTTCGAATCGCATCCGGCGTATCCACGGCAGTACTCTGAGAGATCTCCTCTCGCACCTCGGAACGACTGGTCGTTTTTTTTGCGGGAGCTAAAAGCAATTCTGGATCGAGATGTTTATATCTCGTTTCGAGCTCTTGCTTAGTTTTATCCATCTTGAGTTTTTCACGAAGCTCACGTACTAGTTTTTGCCTTGCCTCAAGCGGCATCCGCTCAATTTGATAGAATTGGGCAGCAATCTGCATATCTTCAGTGAGTTTATTTTGCCGAGCAGGCTCTTTTCCATTAGCCGGTACGTCAATAACAATGGTTTCCTTGGAGACATTCATCCCAAATCGCTTAGGATCACCACTCACCAGATCCCATAGATCTTCTAAGACTCCCAGATCCGCCAAAAAGGCTATAACGCTCTCGATATCTTTGTCTTTCATTTTCTCTTTTGAAAACGCGATCTGTTGATCCTTTGGAAGGCTTTTAAGCTTCAAGAAAAAAGGCAGGTCATATAAAAATGATGCGATTCTTACCGCAGGAAATTCCTCGATCTCAACAAGCCGGGCATCCGTCTCGATCCATGTTAATGCGTCCCCTATATCAGCCGATTCAACTCCTATGTTTCTTCTGTGACCCATCTCATAGATGATACGCGCAGTTTCAAGACGCTGTTTGCGGTGGGTATTTTCATGAACAGCCGTATTTTTTGCGTGATAGTAAAAAAGGTCATCCGGTGACGCTAGATATTTCACACCCTCTTTAGCCGCTTTGGCCATACGAACGAGGATTTTCATAATGGCATATACAGATGCCCTCTCTTCATCTTTAAAATCATAGGAGTAATTCATTTCTCCAGTCTTCACATCATTTTCTACGATGTCGACAGGGACTCCGCGTGCCATGGCTTCTAAAGAGTGCTCCTCAAAAAAAGGTTGAAGCGTTGAAGCACTTTGCAGACTAATGACTTCTTTTTCAAAAACCGTACGATAAACCAAATCATGACGATAAAATAGCGTCCCGTATTCTATAAATCCGAGTTCCCCATCATTCGATATGAGAGGGTTCTCAGTCGAGGTGTGGACTGAAATGTTATCTCCCTGAACCTGAAACTGGGCCGGTTGGACACCCACGTAGGTCCCGCCAATCTTAGCAGGAGCATCTCCTCTGGAAATAAAGTCAGGGTTGACATTCACTACGGCATAATAAGTTTCAGCAAAATTCATGGGGATAATCCAAGGCTTGTCAGTTTTCGGGGCCGAATCCATATCTGAAGTCGGCATTTCTCCTTTTCCCAGCGTCATCACAATGCCATTGGCCGCCAAAAATCGAATCACATCGCTCAGCAAATCAAAATAATGGCGTGCATATTCCATATCAAAAGTCGGCTTTTTAAGCGCTTCAACCGTAAGAGCTTTTTGACGCATAAGCTCCTCTTGCATTTGTGATACAAAATCCCAGTGAAGTTTTTTCTTTATTTCGATCCGTTGTGGCCCTTCAGGCAGTTTTTTCCACTCCTGTTCAAAGTGATATAAATATTTCAAAACCTTACTTATTTTCTCAAGATTCAAATTACCTTGAGTATTCCAAGGAACGTAATGAGGCGGATTTTTGTCGAGAAGATAGTCTGCGCGGCGCAAATGTTCCAGAGCCTGTTGAAAAAGTGGCGTTTTGGGTTTTGCATTTGAGGATTCGAGTGTCGCAACTTGATTCGTGACAGTTTCTGCGGCCTGTGCAAGCCAGTCGGCAAGGCCTAATGTTGTCCCAGCAATCGTTGCTCCCGCTAATCCTGTTGTCTGCCGTAAAAATTTGCGGCGATTCATAGTCCGTGCCTCAGAACGGCGGTTTGCTTTATCCCGCCTCGCGTTCTGTAGACTGTGTACTGAGTACTGTGTACTGAGGTTACGGAGTTCAGCACGCACCGCATCCAGCATGGGACGTCCCGCCACGGGTTCGGATGCAAAGATGGATTCCAATGTTGACGCAGGCGCCGATCCAACCGGCATCATCATGGTTTTAAGATAGGCCCTGCGGCCATTCTCTAAAATCTTCTCATCAAAATTCGTGAGCTTGGGAGTGATGCGTGCATAGGGAAATCCAGCCGCATGAATTCCCTCTTCCAAAGGAAGCGAGTGAAAGCCGCCGGTGACCACAACAACAGCCTTCGGCAAATCCCAAGAACCAAATCCCAAATCCCAATTTGATCTTTGTTCTTTGGAGTTTGTAATTTGTTTGGAATTTGGATTTTGGAATTTGGAATTTTCTACGCTTAAAAATGTTTTGATTTTTTTCAGCATGATTTGGTCGCGTTCGCGGGCCAGGCGGTAAAACTCCATGGCCGAATCATAAAGGCCATCCATCTCCGGAAGGTGAGCAAATTGCATTGAGTGGAATCGATCATTTTTAGTAAGCATAATTAACCGCTGTGATATCTGTGAAGGGCGAAGAAGGGTTAAGAGGGGTTGAGAGGGGGTAAGAGGAGTCGGTGCATAACGCTGTTTTGATTGCCCCTCTTCACCCTTCTCATCCCCCCTCAACCCTTCTAATCCCTTTTGAGTGATTTTGTTGTATTCCTGCGGTGTGAGTTCCAAAGAGAATAATTTTTGAAGAAGCCGCGCATCTTGTTTCAAACTTAATATTTTTTTCTCAGACTCAGTGGCGGCAAGTGTTTGAGCAATTTTTTCCGGAAGCCGGACCAGTTCCTCTTGAAGCCACGCACCGCGAATTTCATTGGAAAGAAGTGTTTCAGCGAGAAAAAGATTTACTTGGGGATAGCGTTCAAAACGAAAATTCTGCGGCAATGCCTTCGCGAGATCATCCAGGAGTTTGACAATTTCCCCTTCGGGACGATGAATGGATCCAAAGGGCTGCGAGAGCATGGCCTCGAACTCCTTGGCAAGCGGAGCTGACATGGGCCTCAGGATTCTCAGAAAGGTTTCACGCTGGGACTTAAAAAGATCGAGATTAAATTGCGATTCGATTTTCTTAAGTGAGAAAATACGGTAGAGCATAGGCCATTCCATCTGCTGGACCGGGTGCGAGAGTTCGATTCCAAGGGTTTTCTTGGCTTGGGCCGCCAGTTCATTAAGCCATTCGGGTAGCGGCAGTCGTTTGGCTTCATAAGCCTCTTCACGCGAGAGGAAATTCCGGAGATCTTTTGAAAGGATCGAGGTTGAAAGACGTTCAAGCTGAAGACGAAGGCCGGATAAAAACTCTGTACTGACTTCTTGATGAGCAAAAACCGTTCGAAAAGCCTCGAGATTGGCGAGATAGGTTTCTTCATCCTCAAGTCCGAGCCCCTCAGCCTTAGGGTGTTCGGCAAGGAAAAGTTCCGGCCCCTTGATCAAGGCCTTCTTACTGAGTTCATCCAGCTGGCGCAGTGTTTCTTTCCGATTTCCGGGGATGAGATCAAGCAGCTTCGAATCCAGAGAACTTGCCACACCCTCCAAATACATCGTACGAACGCCGTACTCTTTTGAGAGTTGACTTAAGATGGCCTGAATTTTTTTCTGGGCTTCATAATTTCCATGGGCGGTTTCGAGATGAATCACGGCCGGACCATTTCCCGGCAAAAGTGTTTCTACAGTCCCAAGTTCCGGTGCAAGCGGGAGCGTAAAAGTTGAAGCAAGTTCAGGCGATGGATTCGGATGAGGAGAAGAAACAAAGGCATGGGAAGATGCCGGTGTTTGAGTGATAAGAAATGTCAGTGCCGTGAGAAAAGCAACGGGCCGTTTAAACAACAGATTCATGAACGACTAAATTCTCCTTGGGAGATAGCATTCGAACTAAAGAATCCCTTATGCCAAGACTTTTGAACGGCTTGGGACAAAAAGGATGTGAAAGAAATAACATAAGAAAATGGTTTTTTCAATGTCCCAAAATTCGCAATCGCGCACCTCGTTGCATCCTTAAACAATACTGATCATCCCTGATCATATAAAACCATACTTCGTACGGCTTGGAATCGTAAGTGATGAAACTATAACAAGTACGGTTTGTATTCAAAAGGGGACAGGCTACTTTTATAAAAAATTTATACAAAAGTAGCCTGTCCCCTTTTGGTTTGTTAGGCGATGGACTGAAGAATTTTCTGAGCTGCTTGGCGCGGCGAGGAGGATCCGGTGATCGGACGGCCGACAACAATATAGGAAGCTCCGGCAGCAAATGCTTCGGCTGGAGTTAAAGTTCTTTTTTGATCATCGGCCGGAGAGTCGGCGGTCCGAATTCCCGGAGTCACAAGAAGAAAATCCGGACCCAATTCTTTTCGCAGAAGAGTTACTTCTTGCGGCGAACACACCACACCGTCAAGACCCGCCTTCTTTGCGAGCTGCGCTAAATCGCGCACTCGATCTTGCAGCGATCCTGGCATTCTCAACTCGGTCTGAAGTTGGTCTTCGCTATGACTTGTCAAGATAGTAACCGCAATAATGCGCGGTCTCACTTTTGAGGGCTCGGTAAATTCTTCGCACGCCGCACGCGCACGCTTCATCATCTCAAGTCCGCCGAGCGCATGCACATTGAACATCCAGACGCCATGCTGAGCGGCCACGGATGAAGCCCGCGCCACGGTATTCGGGATATCATGAAATTTCAGATCGAGAAAAATCTCAGCGCCTGTTTTTTGAACTTGTTCAACCGCGGCCCATCCGTGCGCGGAAAAAAGTTCGAATCCAATTTTATAAACACGGATGAGCCCCTTTAATTCTGCAGTCAGATGAGTCACCTCTTGAAGGTCAGGCGTATCGAGCGCCACAATCACTCGATTCCGCAATGGGTTATCGTGAATATCTATTTCCATGTTAACTTCCCTCATCATCACTACTTATGCTTTATTCAAATTCGAATCCCGAAGCACGAAATCCGAAACAATGTTCAAAATCTGAATATCTAAATTCTAAAACAACTGTTTCCAGCCTTTGAATTTCAAATTTTATATTTGTTTCGAATTTTGAACTTCGAATTTCGGATTTTTACTTGTGTGCTTTTCCTCGTATTTCGTTCAACGATTTGATTCCTTTTCGCGTGCAGTAATTCTGGATTCCTTCAAGCACCTGCATCGTGGCATAAGGATTCAGGAAATTGGCAGTGCCTACAGCCACGAGGTCCGCACCGGCGAGGATAAATTCCACGGCATCGTCCCCTGTCAGAATTCCGCCTGAGGCAATCACTGGTACGTCCAAAACTTTTTTTACATCATAGACATAGCGAAGCGCCACAGGTTTGATGGCCGGACCACTCAGCCCGCCTGTCACATTCGCTAACTTTGGCCTCTGCTTTTCAATATCAATGGCCATGCCTTTCAGAGTATTGATGAGACTGAGCCCATTCGCACCGGCCCGCAGGACTTCACCGGCAATTTCAACCACATCGCCAAGTTCAGGAGAAAGTTTGGCAAAGAGAAACAAATCGGTTTGGGCTCGTACCGCTTTGACCGCTTCCAGCATTTTCTCCCTCTTTTTCATAAATCCTGCGCCGCCTGCTTCCACATTCGGACACGACAGATTAATCTCAAGCGCCTTGACCACCCGCTTATGAGCATTCAACGCCTTGGCTAAAGTCTCGAAATCTCCGGCCGATTCTCCGGCAATATTGACGATGAGAGGTGATTTTATTTTTGAAAAATGCGGGATTTTATTTTCCAAAAAATCATCAAGGCCCCGATTTTGAAGTCCGATCGCATTCAGCATTCCACCCGTGACTTCACAAATGCGCGGCATGGGATTTCCGACCCGAGGCCGCACCGTGATTGTTTTCGTAATGATGGCACCCAGCTTGTCATAATCTACAAACTTCGCGTACTCGTCCTTCGTACCCCAAGTCCCGGAGGCGACTGTCACCGGATTCTTGAATTTGAGGCTTCCGCATTGCGTGGTTAAATCAATCAGTGCTTTTTTCATTTTATATGCGCCCTATATGTCCAGTCTGCCAAGTACACCGTCATCCTGATCCCGCCTCCTGGCGGGAGAAGGATCTCATTTCAGCAATGTCTCATAGAGATCCAACCACTTTGGATTCCGTGATTTAATTAATGCAACCTTCTTTTTTCTAACCCAGCCTTTAATTTGTTTTTCACGAGTAATCGCATCCACGACCGAATCATATATCTCATAATAAACTAAGTTTATAGCATTATATTTTTTAGTAAATCCAGGAATAAGTTTATTGCGATGCTTATAAATTCGATTTCTTAATTCTGATGTCACGCCCGTATAAATCACCGTACCATGCGGATTACTCATCATGTAGACATAACCATTTTTATCCTGACTCATTTCACTTAAGATCCTTCGCGGAGATGGTGCAGATTGTTATCCGCTCAGGATGACGTATTCTCACTTTTGACATCTCCTGCTTGTGCTTTGTTTTGTACACGTGTTTTTCGGTGTCCGCCACCATAGTTTTTTACTATAGGCCATGCACTAAGTACTCAGCACTTACAGAGGAAGCTCCAATGCATCGAACGAAAAGACGGGACCTTCCGTACAAGACGGAGTCCATCCCTGCTTGGTTTTAACCATGCATCCCAAACATGCCCCAACCCCGCAGGCCATGGGTTTATCGATCGAAATTTCACCCCGGATCCCCTCGCGAAGCGCAATCTTAAAAACCGCTTCCATCATGGGCGTCGGTCCGCATGTTTGAATAAATAATTCTTCAGGATTTGATTTTCGGATGAGGTCTTCTAAAAGAAGCGTCACAAACCCTTCAGTGCCGCAGCTTCCGTCATTACTGGCATACAAAATCTTGGACTTTGCACGCGCCAACTCGCTTCTCGGCAGAACTTCGTTTTTTGACTTCACCCCAATCAATAACGCCTCAGCTCCGAACTTCTCCGCGAGAAAGAGAAGAGGCGGGACGCCCACTCCTCCAGCCACCAATATTCTTTTTGTCCCTTTGGGAATTTTTTTTGAAAACTCACGGCCCAAGGGGCCTAAGACCTGGATCCGGTCTCCGGATTTTTTTTGCGCTAGAAGCGCGGTCCCGCGCCCCAGGACTTCATAAAGAAGCTCGACCCGATCGCCCTCGACTCCATAATAACTAAAGGGACGCCGCAGAAAGGGGTCTAGAGAAGATTCGATCTTGATCTGAAGAAATTGTCCGGGCTCTACTTTTTTTGCGAGTGCTTTGGAGCGAAAAGCCAGCCGGTAATATTTGGCATTAATTTTTTTATTTTCAAGGAGAACGACTTCTTCATCCGCAGGACTCAGCCGGCTGCTTCCTTGGGAAGTTTTGCTCACTGTTTTTTCTCCGCAGTCACGGGACGATAAAAGGGGCTGTCGATGTGGTAATCCTGGATGGACCGGACATCGAGTCCCTGATTTTGGATACCTTCAAGCGCCACCACCGTGGCGTTCGCGGCATTCAGCGTCGTAATGCAGGGAATATTGAAGGAGACCGCCAGCGAACGGATCTTAGCCTCATCCAGCATCGGACCTTTTCCATTTGGAGTATTCACAATCAACTTAATTTCATGATTCCGAATCAGATCCGCAACATTCGGCCGGCCCTCCACCAATTTCTTGACGAGTTCCGCGGGAATTCCCGCATGGCGGAGCGCCTCACACGTTCCTTCGGTCGCCACAATGGAGAACCCCAACTCCGAAAATTTCCGGGCAATAGGAAGAATCTTTTGTTTGTCCGCGTTTTTAACACTGATAAAAACTTTTCCTTCTCTCGGAATATGGGAAAGCGCCGCATCCTGTGATTTATAGAAGGCGCGTGGAAAATCCACGTCAACTCCCATAACTTCACCCGTGGATTTCATTTCCGGAGAAAGAATGATATCCACTCCCGGAAATTTAATAAAAGGAAAGACGGATTCTTTCACTGAGGTATGGCGCGGCGTAATTTCCTCGGTAAAACCAAGCTCTTCCAACGTTTTACCCCCCATCACTTTGGCGGCCAGTTTAGCCAAAGGCACTCCAATGGATTTACTGACAAAGGGAACTGTGCGGGATGCACGTGGATTCACTTCGAGACAATAAATCGTATCATCTTTGATCGCGTACTGAACATTCATCAGTCCAATTACATTCAGCTCGCGAGCAATCTGTTTGGTCTTTTCAATGAGGGATTGGATCACGGATTTTTTAAGAGAAAACGGCGGGATCGCGCATGCGCTATCCCCGGAATGAATTCCAGCCTCTTCCACGTGCTCCATCACCGCACCGACTACAAAGGTTTTTCCGTCACCGATTAAATCCACATCGACCTCAGTCGCATTTTCTAGATATTTATCCACCAGAACCGGATGCGTGTCGCTGACTTCCACCGCGGCCGTAACATAAGTTCGGAACGACGCCTCATCATAAGCAATTTCCATGGCCCGGCCGCCTAACACATAAGAAGGACGCACCACTACCGGATATCCAATCTTGGCAGCTACTTGGCAGGCCTCTTCGACATCGTACGCCGTACCATTCGCCGGCTGAGCAAGGCCGATCTTATCCAGAAGCTGTTTAAATTCTTCGCGGTCTTCGGCCCGATGAATCGACGAAGGGCTGGTCCCGAGAACTTTGACACCATTGGCTTCAAGACCTCGCGCCAGATTCAGCGGAGTCTGGCCTCCCAGCTGGACAATCACGCCTAGGGGTTTTTCGCGCTTCCAAATAGTGAGCACATCTTCCAGGGTCAGCGGCTCAAAGAAAAGCTTATCCGAGGTGTCGTAGTCTGTACTCACGGTCTCAGGATTAGAATTCACCATTAGAGTTTCGTAGCCCAGTTCTTTTAAGGCAAAAGCCGCGTGCACGCAGCAGTAATCAAACTCAATCCCCTGCCCAATCCGGTTCGGGCCTCCTCCCAGGATCATTACTTTTTTTCTATCCGTAACTTCATCTTCATTCTCATCTTCATACGTAGAATAAAAGTACGGCGTGTAGGCCTTGAATTCAGCCGCACAAGTATCCACGAGTTTATAAACCGCTTCGACTCCTGTTTCGTAGCGAAGTGCGCGAATCTCATCCTGAGTTTTTCCCCAGAGAAAGGCAAGCTGGACATCGGAAAATCCATAGGTCTTTGCCTTGCGGAGTATGACGCGCTGTTTAGCCGTATCTCCAGAGCAAGCCACAATCTCTTTTTCCAGATCCACAATCTGATGGATTTGTTCCAGAAACCAGGGATCATAAAAAGAAAGTCTGTGGATTTGTTCCGTTGTGAGCCCTGCCTGATACGCATATTTAACATAGAAGAGCCGGTCAGATTTCGCCACTCCGAGAGCGCCCTGGATTCGGCGTTTAATATCTTCATTTTGCGGAGCGGTATTTAAAAATTCCAAATACGCTTCCCGAGTCTTCAATGCCAAACCCTTGACATCATCTCTTCCATCTCCACCGAGTCCAAACCGGCGAGTCTCAAGGGAGCGAAATCCTTTTTGAAGCGACTCTTTAAAGGTGCGGCCAATGGCCATAGCCTCGCCCACGGATTTCATCTGAGTGCCCAGAGTATTGTCCGCGCCTTCAAATTTTTCAAAAGCGAATCGTGGAATCTTAGTCACCACATAATCAATCGACGGTTCAAATGACGCCGGTGTGTACTGCGTAATGTCATTCGGGATTTCATCGAGTGTAAATCCTACGGCCAGTTTGGCGGCCATTTTGGCAATTGGAAATCCCGTGGCCTTGGATGCCAGCGCAGAAGACCGGGAGACGCGCGGATTCATTTCAATCACCACCATACGACCGTCCGCGGGATTCACTGCAAATTGGACATTGGATCCTCCGCTTTCCACGCCGATCTCAGACATGACTTTGCGCGCCGCATCCCGCATGCGCTGATATTCCTTATCGGTCAGCGTCTGTGCCGGCGCCACGGTGATGGAATCTCCGGTATGAACCCCCATGGGATCCACGTTTTCAATGGAGCAGATCACCACAAAATTATCTTTGCGGTCGCGCATGACTTCGAGCTCAAATTCTTTCCATCCCAAAACCGATTCTTCAATCAGGATCTCATGCGTCAAACTGTAATCAAGACCGCGCCGAGCCACGAGGCTGAGCTCTTCCCTATTAAAACAGATTCCGCTTCCGGATCCGCCGAGTGTAAAGCTGGGGCGCACAATGACAGGATATCCGATCAATTCGGCGGCGGCATGGGCTTCTTCCACGGAGTAGGCAAAGGAACTTCGCGGGAGGTCGAGTCCGATCTTAAGCATAGCTCTCTTAAACTCTTCCCGGTTTTCAGCTTTTTTGATGGATTCATATTTAGCGCCGATCAATTCCACATTGTGCCGTTGGAAAACTCCCTGCTCAAACGCCGTGACCGCGAGATTGAGTCCGGTTTGTCCTCCCATGGTAGGAAGACAGGCGTCCGGTTTTTCTTTGGCGATCACCTTTTCAAGAAATTCCACGGTAAGCGGCTCAATATAAGTATGCGCGGCCATCTCCGGATCCGTCATGATCGTGGCCGGATTGGAATTGATCAGGACTACATCATAGCCTTCTTCCCGCAGCACTTTGCAAGCCTGGGTCCCGGAGTAATCAAACTCGCAGGCCTGACCAATAATAATGGGGCCGGAACCGACAATGAGAATCTTTTTTAAATCCGTTCGTTTTGGCATAATCTAGTCCATAGACCATGGACCATAGTCCATAGTATTTTTGTAGATTTGGATACAGCTCATTTCAATGATTTCTTAAGGCCTTGCACCATACGAAGCACTTCTTCCGTTTGGGCATAAAGTCTTTCAAAGTCCTTTTGATTCAATAGTTTTCTCTTTTTTCCCAAATAAAGACAGCCCACAGCTTCAACTCCGGAGCGAAGTGCATATCCTAAAAACTTTTTAAACTCAGGGTTGCTTTGACTTGTGGACCCTTCAGCAATATTTAAAGAGATGGAATCTGCCGCTCTTTTCATTTGGCTCGTAAGAATAAAAAGCTCCTCATGAGGAAAGGCCCGGGTCAACTCATGAATCTCAAAGCTTAGCGCCAAGGCTTTTTGCCAAACAACCAGACTCTCAAACTTAAATGCCATGCTTCCCCACTATGGTCCATGGACCATGGACTATCGACTACTCCAATAGGTCTCTAAATCGTTGAAATAAATAGTCGCTGTCGTGCGGGCCTGGTGAGTTTTCCGGATGATACTGCACGGAAAAAACAGGTTCTTTTTTATGGCGAATACCTTCAAGCGTTTTGTCATTCAAATTCACATGGGTCAGTTCCACGAGATCTTTATTAAGGGATTCCATGTCCACCACAAAACCATGATTCTGCGAAGTGATTTCAATCTTTCCCGTTTTAAGATCCATGACCGGATGATTTCCGCCCCGATGTCCGAATTTGAGTTTGGAGGTCGTTCCGCCGAGCGCCAGCCCCAGCATTTGATGTCCAAAACAGATCCCAAAGATGGGAACTTTTCCGATCAATCCACGCACTGTTTCGACAACATAGGGCACTGCATCCGGATCGCCGGGACCATTGGAGAGGAAAAGTCCTTCCGGCTTGTAGGCTAAAATATCTTTAGCAGAGGCCGAGGCCGGCACCACGTTAACAGAGAATCCATGCTGATTGAGTTTGCGAAGTATATTTCGTTTGATGCCGCAATCAATAGCCACAATTTTCTTGGTGGTTTTTCGCGTTTTTGCATCTCCCCATTCAAAATCCCGAATCAAGGCCTCGTCAAAGCTATACGGCGTACGGCAAGAGACTTCTTTAACAAGATCCACTCCCACAATGCTAGGTGATCGCTTGGCTTTTTCGATGAGGCGCGCGTGATCTCCATCAATCGTGGAAAGCACTCCTTTTTTTGAGCCATGATCCCGGAGATGTTTGACGAGTTTCCGAGTATCAACGCCTTGAATCCCGATCTTTCCGTGCCGCTTTAGATACTCATGCAGGGATTCGGTGGAGCGGTAATTACTCACCACGGGGCTCAATTCCTTGACAATAAAACCTTCCACCCAAGGATGGCCGGCTTCTTCATCATCCGCATTGATCCCATAATTTCCAATATGCGGATAGGTCATCGTAACCATCTGACCTTTATAAGAAGGATCGGTCAGGATTTCCTGATAACCCGTGAGCGAGGTATTAAAAACAACTTCTCCATAAATCTCGCCTTGCGATCCAAATCCCTCACCCTCAAAGACCAGGCCATCTTCCAGAGCAAAATAGGCTTTCATGATTTTAGTCCATAGACCATAGACCATGGACCATAGCCCATAGCCCGTGTATTGATTAGTTCTAATACTTTCTGCCAAACCACCAAATCTTCAAACTTAAAAGCCATGTTTTCCTACTATGGTCTATGGACCATCGACTATGGACTAATTGAACTTCCAAAACTTGCCGGCGCAAACCGTTCCAAGCACCTTGCCCTTCAGCGTACGCTTCAGAAAGCACGAGTTCTTGGATTTGGAACGCAACTCTTCGTGCGTGACCACCCATTCTTGATTCGGATCTACCAACGTTAAATTAGCCTGGGTTCCTTTGACAACCTGACCAAAGGCTGGCCCCAGATTTAAAATTTCTGACGGCCGCACGGAGAAAACCTTAACGATCTCTTCGATGGACCATTTCTCACCGTGAAAAAGATCGGTCATTACGACTCCAAAAGCAGTTTCAAGCCCAATCACTCCAAAGGGTGCGTGATCATACTCCGCCATTTTGTCTTCCGGTGTGTGCGGCGCGTGATCGGTTGCCACGCAGTCCAGGATTCCGATTCGAAGTGCGCGGCGCACCGCCTCCACATCTTCCCGGGTCCGAAGAGGAGGATTCATTTTAAAGTTCGTGTTATATCCCTCGAGACTTTCTTCACTGAGCGACAGATGATGAGGGGTCACTTCGGCCGTGATTCTTATTTTTTCTTCTTTGGCCCTCCGGATCAGTTCAACAGAACGTGCCGCCGAGACATGACTAATATGAAGATGGGCACCTGTAATCCGGGCAAGTTCAATGTCCCGCGCAACGGCAATCACCTCTCCAGCCGCAGGAATTCCATGCAGTCCGAGTTTTGTGGACATAAGGCCTTCATTCATGACTCCATTATTCGCAAGGCGCCGATCGTCCGCGTGACTCATCACAATTAAGTTCAGCATGGAGGCATAGTCAAGCGCGCGGCGCATCAGGAGCGAATCTGCCACCCAATCCCCGTCATCGGTCACAGCCACAATGCCGGATTTTTTGAGATCTGCCATTTCAGAGAGTTCTTTTCCTTCGCGGCCCTTGCTGATGGTCCCTGCGGGAAAGATATGATAAGGAATTTCTTTAGCCTTCCAGAGAATGAGATCAATGGTTCCCGGATTATCACAAGGCGGCTGAGTATTGGGCATGGAGACCGAGGCTACAAAACCACCTTTCAAAGCTGCCATGCATCCGGTAAAAATAGTTTCTTTGGATTCAAATCCCGGCTCACGAAAGTGGGTATGAAGATCGATAAATCCGGGAAGAAGATATTTCCCCTTGCCACTCACAACTTCCGCATTACCCGCCGGGATATCGCGGCGGATATCCGCAATTTTTCCTCCGTCAATCAAGAGGTCTGTGATTTCATCGCGGCCGCTCTTGGGATCAATCAAATGAATTTCTTTGAAAAGAGTACTCATGAAGGCTCCTTAAGATCCATTTTTTCCGCGCCCGACAGCAGGAAGAGGACTGCCATGCGCACCGCAAGGCCGTTCGTGACCTGATCCAAAATAACCGAGAAAGGTCCGTCTAAAATTTCACTGGTGATTTCAATGCCCCGATTCACAGGTCCGGGATGCATGATGATGACATCCGATTTGGCATATTTAAGAATTTCCTTATTGATCTGATACGCGGTGGCATATTCGCGAATGCTGGGGAAAAACGATTCTTTTTGGCGCTCAAGTTGAATCCGCAGTAAATTGATAACATCCGCATCGCGCACCGCTTCTTTAAGATCCGTGGTTGAGCGAACTCCCAATTTTTCAATTCCGGCTGGAAGCAATGTTTTCGGTCCGCAAACCGTCACGTGAGCTCCTAGTTTTGTGAGGCCCCAAATATTGGACCGCGCCACTCGGCTATGGAGAATATCTCCCACAAAACTCACCCGGACTCCCTCAAGCTTTCCCTTTTTCTGAAGAATCGTAAACATATCGAGCAATGCCTGCGTCGGATGTTCATTAATCCCGTCTCCGGCATTCACAATACTGGCTTTCGCATAGGGTGCAAGTCGATGCGGTGCGCCTGAGTTCGGATGGCGCATCACCACCACATTGACTTTAAGAGCCTCAATATTTCGAAGGGAATCTTTGAGCGATTCTCCCTTAGACATGCTGGAAGTGGCGGACTGAATTTGAATGGTGTCAGCGCTGAGACGTTTTTCTGCAAGTTCAAACGAGATACGTGTGCGGGTACTGGGCTCCAAAAACAGATTGGCCACCGTTTTGCCGCGAAGCGCCGGAACTTTTTTGACCGACCGATCTGAGACTTCGTAGAAAGAGGAAGCGGTAGTCAAAATCAGTTCAATTTCCTCACGCGACAAATCACGAAGCCCGAGGAGATCCTTCCGATTCCATTTAGAAGACTTCATACAACACCTCGCGGAGTCACCCAAACATCATCAACCTCATCGCATTCTTTCACATGGACACTCACCTTTTCATCCATAGCCGTTGGTATATTTTTTCCCACATAGTCCGCCCGGATGGGAAGTTCGCGATGACCACGGTCCACGAGAACAGCTAACTGAATGGCCTTAGGCCGGCCAAAATCATGAATGGCATCAAGGGCTGCCCGAACCGTGCGACCCGTGAAAAGGACATCATCGACAAGCACCACAGTCCGGCCTCGGATATCCTCGGAAATTTCAGTCTCGCGCACACTGGCCTGAGCCCCAATCTCACTCAGATCATCGCGGTAAAGCGTGATATCCAAAATACCCTGAGCGATTTTTTTATTCATGATTTTTTCTAAATGCTGCCCCATTCGCTGGGCCAGAAAAACACCACGGGTTCGGATTCCGATAAGAAGCAGCGAAGCTTCGGAGCCATTTCTCTCGTGGACTTCATGCGCCATCCGGGCCAAAGCGCGGTCCATCCCTTCAAAATCAAGTATTTGCTTAGTCTCCGGACTCATCGGGCGTAGGCAAACCCCGTTACAAACTCGGGATTGCAACCTTTCTTAAAAAGTTTCTGGATTATTTCACATCGCGACGAGTCTCGAAAATCCGCATAACGGGCTTGTAAGGAGGCAAAAAAAATGCCCCGGCGTATCGCCTGGGGCGTCATTTTGCATTCTTTCCAAATTGTGTAAGTCTGCGTCGTCATTAGAGATCCTTTATGGCGTCTCAGCACCATTTAAAAGAATCGAGCGGTCGTAAGTTGGCGGGAATTCTACATCCGAAGGCAGGTTGGGTCAACAAAAAGATTGTACTCTTGAAATTATTGATTTCTACAAACGAGAGTTCATCCTGACTTGATCTTATAATCAAGTGCGGCACTGGGTTGACCGTAAAGGCCGTCTCCTCATAAGATGAGGAGGTGCTCTTTCGAACACCTCCTCACTGTCTGCTCTTTCGATAAGCCGGGTTCTGTCACTCGATTTCTCGAGGCACGATCATCCATCTTGGACTCTCATTGCTGAGAGTCTCCTGCGGCCTACCCGTGAAATTTCTTGCGAAACCAGCGGACCGCTGGCTGCCTTACGGCAATTCCCCTGTTTGGCCTTTCTTCGCGTAGAGATTACCGCGTTTCACCCCTTCGACGCGCTCGACTTTCGTCTCGCTTGCTCAGGACTTCGCCCTTCTTTCAAAGGACTTGAACTGATCTTATCGAAGGACTCGTCTCTGTGGCTCTGATCCGCCTACTGATTTGAGATTTTTGATTTTAGACTGCAGAATTATTCTGCAATCTTCATTCTAAAATCTAAATTCATAGGGGTGGGTATTACCCACTACGCTGTCCGATGAAGCCCGGACTTTCCTCCCTCCGCTAAAGCGGAGAGCGATCGTGTAAAAGAGCAGTGAGAAGTTTAGCATATAGAGAAATATGTGGCTAGAACTTGGTAAAAACTTAGGACTACGCAGTAGGAGGCGTATTGACTGCAGGCTGAGTCTCTGGAGAAGGTGCTGGGGCCTCATTCTTGGCCGAATCGGAGGCAATATTGGCATCGGCGGATTCATCTTTCACAGTTGCGCTTTCAAGCTCTTTTAATTGCGTTTGAGAAAAATTAGCCCAAATAACATCGGGATATTTTTCGATGATTTGCCGGAAAAGCTGCAACGCCTCGTCCTTATGCCCCAGGGCAGCATGTGAACGGGCAATATAATACTGAGAAATAATGGCCAAATTCCCTTCCGGATTCTCATCAATATAAGCCTGATATTTCTGAATAGCCTTATCAAATTCACCTTTGGCAAATAAACGCTCTGCCTCGGAGTAGCTGCCAAAATAAAAGGCTTCACGATTATGGATATGAATGCAACCAGATGTGCTCAATACAACTAAAATGAGAGCTGCTAGTCCCAGCTGTTTAAAACTCGATTTTCTTTTTGCATTCATACTATTTTCCTGATCATTTTTGAGGAGAGAAAAAGAAAAACCCTGATCTCTCAAACAGCCTATTTAAGAGATCAGGGTTTTCAAAATCAAAGACTAGATGAGATAAATAACCTGTCCACCGATCGTCGTCTGACTGGCTCTTTCGCCACCCGTTGCTCCTTGTGCAATACCGAAGATCGACTGGTCATCCGCGCGATCCCAACGAAACTCAGCGCGAGTAAGGAGATTATCTGTCAGCGCATATTCAGCTGTCAGCGTTTGTTCAAAATATGCCGAGTTGATTCCTGAGCGGATACCTGAGGCATCGTGGAAAAGCTCAGAACGCGTTGCTACAGCAAACTTATCTGTGAACTTGTAACGCGCATAGCCAGCAAGACCCCACCACCATGCATCGTTTTTCGTATGCTGCCCGCGGGCAACGCCCGGATCCAAGGCGCCATGCTGCTCACCCACTTCATAATCGCCACCTAGGGAGAGCTTATCCGAGGCCTGCCAATTTACATTGTTGGTGAAAAGCCAAGTCTTGCTACCTTCGGTTCCCGGCTGTTCAGCGCCAAAATAAAAGGCATGCATTACCTTGACATCATTGAGAGGGCTATAGCCTAATCCCGATTCAATCGTCTTCATGGAATTGTTATCAATGGCACGGTCCCAGCCATTATTGAGTCCCAAATAGACATCCGCTTTCCCTTCAAGCCAGCTTGACTGGGTGCGAATTCCATCATGGGTAAAAGGAGCTGCATAGTTGAACATCAAGGAACGGGAAATGTTCCAATTTGCAGGCGCATCCACCGCTTCAAATCCAGCGAGGGTAAAAAAACGACCGACTTTGATATCCACTGCATCCGGAAGAATTTTGCTGCCTTCAACCAGCGGAGCTTTGTACTCAACATACGCCTGCTCAAGATCAGCCAGGTTATCCGTATTATTGCTACCATTTGCATTCGTATAGTTTGGATCTTCTCCAAATTTCAGATCCATGCGAAAGCCTGCGGTCTTAACTTCCTTGACCGGTTTTTCAAAATAAAGCTTAGCTGCATTCACCGAGAAGGAACCATCATAGCGGTCATATGCGCGCACGCGGTTCGTTCCACCTGTGGCGGTACTCACGGCTGGGCGAGTTGCCGCAGTCGTTTTCGGCTGAGTAAAATTATTGTTATATTGAACATCAACGTAACCACCAACATTCACATCCTGCGACAAATGCAGAAGCCCGCCTGAACTTGGGTTGCCCGATGCAACATAAGGGGCTGCCGGTGCACCCGCGGTCTTTTCTTCGACCGAGCGTAAAGCGCGTTCCAGGTTGGAAACTTTGTCATTCAGGTCTGATACTTGTCCCTGAAGAGCCGTTACTTGATTCTCGTCCGCAAAGGCCGGTGCCGCGGCAAAAATCATGCCGAGGAGTAAGGCCATTACTGTTACTTTGGCGGTGAGCTCTCTCATTTTCGAAGCCTCCGTTGGTTGGTCACTAAAAGTTTGCGATGATATCGTTCCACTAATCAACTTGCATGCCAACTAATCATCGCTCTTCAGCTTATACTATTGGCCCGCATAATATCACATTTTGTCAGACATTCTTGCGATTTGCTACAATCCTGTCTGACGGCTGAAATTATGATTCAAGCCCTAAAACCTGTCAACTGCTTTTTCATAACACCGGGTCAAATCAGAGGATTGAACCAATTTTCAGCAATCTTTTTACTCTCCTAATATATCGAACCTGACCTTTTTTTTCTTAATGGGCAAAATTTGCCGTGATTTTACATAAAAAATGGGGCAGCTCTTCTTCGCTCACTCCTTACCGGGTTGAGGTACGAAGCAATTTCCTTCCAACGTCGGCGCCCTATTCCTGCGAAGCCCTGACGTAAAACGGCTCTTCATCAAAGAAGGGGGCAATAAAGGTATCCGATAACTATTGAGAATGT
>CAYWRU010000010.1:0-53665 GCA_964460795.1 uncultured bacterium
AATTATGAGTCAACGATTACCTACTATGGTTACCTTTTAATATGAGTCAACGGGGGTTCGTGAGTGTCCGGATGGGCAACATTCACCCAAAGCGACTCTTCTCATAGATTTGACCTGATTTTACAGATCCAGCTTTTCCCGTTGAACTTTATCCAAAAATCCATAACATATGACCCCATGCGCAATATCCTAGTCACCGGCGGTGCCGGGTTTATTGGTTCCAATCTTACCCTGGAGCTTCAATCTCTCTATCCGGAGGCCTCCCTGCGGGTCCTGGATGATTTCCGGGCCACCAGCTTTAAGACCCTCTTAGGCTTCCGAGGCGAGGTTCTGGCTTACGATGTAGCCGATGAATCCTGGATCAAGATCTTTAAAAACGAGCCCCTAGACGGCATTTTCCATCTCGCCTCCATAACAGACACCACCATCTTAGATGAGAAAAAGATGATGTATGACAATGTGGAGGGATTTCGCAACATCCTCAATCTCGCCGCAGAAAAAAATTGTCCGGTTGTCTACGCCTCCTCCGCAGCCGTCTACGGCAGTCAAGATACTCCGATGAAAATCGAAGACGGCGGTGAGCCCAACAATGTTTACGGATTTTCCAAATGGGTTTTGGAAGCACTTGCCCGGTCCTATCAGAAAAAAGTTAAAACCGTGGGACTTCGCTACTTCAATGTTTTTGGACCCCGCGAGACTTTCAAAAAACATGCGGCCAGCATGATCTATCAGCTCTATCTTCAAATGCGGGCCGGAAAGCGCCCTCGAATTTTCAAATACGGCGAGCAGCGCCGGGATTTTGTCTACGTCAAGGATGTCGTGGCTTGTACGCTGAAAGCCCGGGATGCAAAAGAGAGCACGGTGGTCAATGTGGGAAGCGGGCAGTCCACTTCTTTCAATGAAGTAATCGATGCCTTAAACTGCGCACTCAAAACTAAACTCGAGCCGGATTTTTTTGAAAATCCCTACAATTTTTATCAGAATTTCACGGAAGCTGATATTTCCTGGACGCGCAAAGCCCTGGGCTATCAGCCCCAATACTCGACGCGCGAAGGCATTCTGGATTATGTGGAAAATTATCTCCTGAAAGCAGATTCGTTTCAGTCGAAATACGCTGACCTAAAGGCCTGACGGAATATCTTCCCGTTGCTGGAATCTCTTAGGGACTTGAAAAAAGAAGCGGCTTCCCTTGCCCGCTTCGCTTTCCAAAAACATAGCCCCGCTGTGAAGCTCAATAATTTCTTTTACAATCGTCAGCCCTAAACCTGTACTTGAAACACCAGCCGGCTGAGCCAGACTCACCTGAACAAATTTATCAAAGATTTTCTTCTGATCTTCAGGCGCAATACCGATTCCATTATCCTTCACTCCGATTTCAATACAGTCCGAGTTCGCAATTTTAATAGAATCCGGCGGATCCTTGACCTCGATCACGACATGACCGCCTTCAGGCGTATACTTGACTGCATTGCCCATCAAATTCGTGAGAACCTGGGTAAGGCGGTCCGCATCGGCTTCAATTTCTACCGGTTTATCCGGATATTTAGTCTCTACAGTGATCTTCTTATCTTTTAACCAGGTGTCCATGGTCGATACCACCATATTAACCAAACTCTGGATCGGTACAACTTTGGGCTGAAGATTCATTTTGCGGGCCTCAAGTTTCGCAACATCCAAAAGATCATTGATGAGCCGCGACAAACGTTCAATATTCCGGTGCGCCATGGTCAGAAATTTTTCCTGTTCCGGCGTCACCTCGCCGACTTCCCTTCCTAAAATGAGCCCAAGCGATTTTTGGATGGCGACCAGCGGCGTTCTCAGTTCATGAGAAACATTGGACACAAACTGAGTCTTCATGGCCTCTACTTCTTTCTGCTTCGTAATATCACTTAAGACCGCCACCATTCCCACCGTATGCCCGTCCTCATTTTCCACCACAGCCGTACTCGCCTGAAGCACGCGCTTGGTCTCTTCATTGACCCCTTGCAGCAAAACCTCTTTGGAGAGCTCCTCCTGTTTATCGCTCAAATTCCCCTGGGTCATGGAAAGGATATGCTCCTCTTTTAACCCCTCAGAGATTTTCTTACCAATTTTATCCGCCTGCCGGAGTCCCAAAAGATGTTCGGCCGCCGGATTCATCAGCACCACTTTTCCCTGCTGGTCCACCACCACAAGGCCTTCGGCGAGATTACGAATCACGGAATCCACGCGTTCTTTCTCGTCCGAGATTTTCTTTTTTTCAATTTTTAACTTCTGGATTTCCTGCCGGGCTTCAGCTATCCCTCCCTGATCAGACAGGGCAGCTTTGCGTTTCAATTCCGCAAGCTCCTCAGCATCAATAGAAACTTTGCTTTTTTTCTTGGCTGCTTTTTCATCAAGATCATCCACAATGTTTTCTAAGTGCCGCTTATCAAACCCCGCGCCCACCAATTTGGTTTGGAGCTCTGGAAGCAGGCGATCGCGGACATCTTCTTTAGAAAAAAGTTTTTGGATGATTTTTTGGACTGGTTTCGGATCTTGCCTGTTTTTTTCAAATGTCTTCACAGCCATTTGGATCCGATGCTGATCAATCGCTTCTTGAAAAACATGCGCAATTTTATCTTTGACTCCGCTCTCTGCCTGATCGCCCAGTGTCTTATGAATGGCTTTTTCAATTTCCTTGGAAAATTTTTCGAGTGCGCGGGTAATATCCTTGGCGTTATCCACCAGAAACGAAATGAGTCCTTCCGTAAGATGCCGCACGATTGAGCGGATGACCGATTCCATCTGAGCCGGATCATGGATTTTCTCTACCGCCGCCTGCGCAAGTTCTTGGGGCTGCTTTTCAAGCTGGACCACGACTTTTTCGCAGTCCAGCTCAATGGGCGGCAAGGGACGCGCGGGATCTTGATGCTGCGAACGAATCTCCTGAATCACATCAAAAATAGAAAACGGTCGTTTAGCCGTCGAAGCATCTTCAGCTTTTGATTCTCCTGGAGTGCCATCTGATCCCGTGCCCGGGCCTAAACCCGCACCTTTGCCCTCCCCGTCACCTTTCCCTCCGCCAGACCCCGCCCCCGTATCACTCGATTCATCTAAAACGGCTTGGCCATCTTCCACCAGCTGAAATTTCCCGCTGGAAAGTTTGATCTGTTTGAAGGATTTAACTTCAAAAATTTTCTTGAATCCTCCCTGGGTCTCCAGATCTTTAGGACGCATCCCGAGCAGTTTAATAAAAGCAGAAAATTCTTCGGCGCTCATTCCTTTTTCAAAAGTGACAGCTTCGATATTTAAGCGGGTAAGCGTTTTAGCTAAATCTAAAAGTGCGGGATCTTTTTTAGTGACAAGCTTTCCGTCCACTACCAACGTATCGCGAAGATGGCCAAGCACTATTTTTTCACGGGACTGAAATACGCTGCCAAGCTCGCGGTGGAGACGGTTGAGAGATTCAACAACAATGGGGTGAGATTCGGAGTAAAGACGGAATTGATTTAACGAAAAGGAGATGGCTTTTAGAAAACCCTGTAAAGGAACCGTTTCATCCTGCGGCATTACGAGCGAACCTCATTACGAATTTGAGGAAGCATCCTTGCGGGGCTCCGAACCCAGCCGCTCCCGAATGGTCTTAAAAAGTCCTTCCATGGAAGCTGATTTCACAAAGTAATCATTGACGCCTTCCATCTGGAACATGTCCTTCATGGGCTCGTAAGAAGTCAGGACAATCAAGGGAATATCTTTGGTCACCGGGTTCTTTTTGAGGCGGCGGACAAAGGTATATCCGTCCATTTTCGGCATTTTGATGTCCAGCATAATGAGCGCCGGATTTTCGGCAAGGGCTTTAGCGAGTCCCTCTTCGCCATTTCCAGCAAGCACAATTTCATAACCTTGTTTCTTAAGATCAAATTCTAGAAGCTGGGCAAAATCCTGATCATCATCTACCACTAACAATTTCTCTTTGGCCACGGCCATGCCTCCTCTGCTAGCACATTAAAAGAACCTCTCGGAGATTGTTTTATTATCGTCCATCCGAGGCTAATCTTAAAGTAAAAACTCAGGCCTTAGTGCCTTGGCCATTCCTCGTGGAGAAAGGATCTCGGAACCCCCTCTATTTCCGGATTCGTCTTCCTGCTTTGGCCTTTTACCTAAATCCGATATAATATTGACTATGACACGCCGACAGCTTATTTCTTATGCTTTTATCGCACTTTTGATTTTTGTCGCGATCCAGTTCTCCATCATCTTTTCACCCTTTTTAGAGTCTATTCTGTGGGCGTCGCTCCTTTGTTTTGGTTTTTATCCGCTCTATTCAGCCATGTCAAAACACTTTCCTGGACGTTCTAATGTGTGCGCCCTTATCTCCACTTTGCTCGTTTTTCTTCTGGTCTTTCCGCCGATCCTAATCCTTCTTTTCAATCTGGCCAGCGAAGCGGTGGACTTGTACCAATCCATTTCAGATTATGTACGCACCGGACGACTCGAAGAACTCATTAACCGGATTCGTGGCTGGCAGCCGATTCAAAATGCTGTGGTCCATGTCCAGCGCTGGGAACCGCTCAAAACACGCCTGGCAGAATGGATGTTAACCTCCTCAAAGGCCGTGGCTAATTTTTCAGTAGCTCAAGCCGGCAAACTCACCACCAATATTATTTTTCTTGCCCTGAATCTTTTTGTGACTTTTTTTATGCTTTTTTTCTTTTTCCGGGACGGCCGGCGCATCCTGGATTTCATTTATCAAATTATTCCCCTCGAAGAAAGCACAAAGCAGCTGCTCTTTAAACAAATCAATGGGACACTTTCCGCCGTCATCCGAGGGCAAATCCTAACGAGCCTTATCCAATCTTTGATTGCTGGAATTTTATTCAAATGCCTGGGAGTACCGGGAGCCATTTTGTTTGGAATCGCCACCTTCTTTACCTCACTTATTCCGGTTCTCGGAACCTATTCGATATGGCTACCTATAGCGGTTTATCTTTGGGCGACCGGGCATGTCACGCAGGCCATTATTCTGGTGGTTTTTGGCATCGGAGTCATTGGAATGATTGATAATGTCTTGAAGCCGATCTTTATTGGAGAAAAAACAAAGCTGCCCTATTTCCTGCTATTTTTTGGGATCATGGGCGGACTTAAAGTCTACGGAATCAAGGGAGTTATTTTTGCCCCGGTGGTTTTGTCACTCTTTTTTGCACTCGTAAAAATCTACCGTGAAAAATTTCTCCTCCATAACCTCAGCGATTCCCTGCCTCCTGAATAGCGCTTCATCCGTCTAGCCTGGGCGTTAGCTTAAAGACCCTTCTACTTCCAGGAAAAGAACTTCCGGAGGGCAGCAAAATCGAAACCGAAAAGCCCGGCCGGCATGAAGCCCCCGCGAAATTGAACACACCGTTCCTTTATAGTTGAGGACTCCGCTGGCATATTTTCGGCCGAAGCGGGTATGCGTAATCAAAGGACCAATGCCGGGAATACGAATCTGCCCTCCGTGGGAATGTCCAGACAGACAAAGATCCACTCTTCCTGAAGAGATTTTTCCAAGCACATCAATACTGTGCGCCAGTAAAATTTTGGGCCGCTCATCCGGTTCATGATCAGCAAACATTTTAAAATCCGCGCGCCCCGTCGTGGGATCATCAAGCCCCTGGATGCTAATAGGGCAACCATTCACGTGAATCACCGCTTCTTCGTTGAGCAGCACATGGATTCCTATCTGTCTTAATTTTTGGATCAATCGTTCGCTGTCATTTATTTTTTTGGGAAGTCGATTTAAAAAGGGAAGGTTGCCATTCATCACATCGAAGGCTTCATAATTATAATAGTCATGATTCCCCAGAACCGCATAAATTCCATACCGCGCCCGCAGCTTACTTAAATTTTCTATACAGTGCTGAACCCCCGCATCGCAGTCAATAATATCTCCGGTGATCAAGATGAGATCGACTTTTTCCTTAGACAGCCGTTCGAAGAAACGAGAGAGTCCGTGATCATGCGACTCAAAATGAAGATCCGAGAGATGAAGGATGCGAAGTTTCCCAGGAAGTTTTTTGGAGATCCGAATCGAGTGGTGATTGATGTGGATCCATCGCGGCTCCACAAATCCGGACCATAGGAAGACGGCAAGAGCGCCGAGGACAAGCGCTAAAAGGAGCACGGTTTAGCCGCCCAGGATTTTTCCGCCAGAACTTTCCAGGCTGATCCCTTTCATCAAGGTTTCCAATTCCTCGGGCCGTGCGCTTGCTTGAAAAGCAACTTCCTTTGAAATCAGCCCGGCACGCCATAATTCCAGCACGGACTGATCCATAGTCATCATGCCTTCCTGCATACTGTTCCGCAAAACTTGTGAGATTTTGTCAAATTTCCGTTCTTTAACAAGCTGCTGAATCGTGTAGTTTCCAATCATGACTTCCATGGCGGGAACCAACACGTCTCCGCTTTTCCCCACTAAAAGCTGCTGTACTGCAAAACAAGATATATTAGGGTAAAGTGAATTCAAAACCGCCTCACGCTGATCCAAAGGGAAAAAGCCGACAATGCGCTCAAAAATTTGGGTCACCGAACGGGCATGAACAGTTCCAATGACGAGCCTTCCCACTTCGGCTGAAGAAACCGCAAATTGAAATGTTTCAGCATCGCGCATTTCGCCGATCACCACCACATCCGGAGACTGCCGCACCACATATTTCATCGCCGAATGAAAATCAACCGCGTCTTGCCCAATTTCTCTTTGGTTAATCACGCATCGTTTGTCCGTGTGCAGGTACTCGATGGGATCTTCAATCATGACAATGTGGCGGCTAGCATTTTGATTCATCATTTCAATCATCGCATTGATTGTAGTGGTTTTACCAGAAGCAACGACTCCTCCCACCAGAATAATACCGCTTTTACAAAGCGCTACATTTTTCAATGTGGGTGGAAGACGCAATTCTTCCAGCGAAGGAATCGTCCGCCATAAATTTCGGATCACATAAGAGAGCAGGCCCTGCTGATAAAAAATATTGGTTCTAAATCTTTGTCCGCCATCCGTAAGCGAAAAAGCAAAATCGACGCTGCGATTTTTTTCTAAGGAAGCTTTTTGGGTAGGTGAAAGTAAAACCTCGGCCAGCTGAAAGCTCTGCTCGGAAGTCATAGGCGCCAAATCGACTTCTCGAATGGAATTACCCACACGGATGCGGGGACTGACTCCGGCTTTGAGGATCAAATCCTGCCCGTTTAATGTAAGAAGTTTTTCAATGTATTGCTGAATTAAATGACGCGCGTCCATATCTTGCGATTCCTTCCTCAACTAAAAATCATTTATTAAAGCAGGCGAATAAAACTTTATCAAATCTCCGTTAGATCTTTAAGAACCAGCGTGTCGCCTATTTTAATTTGAGAGGTATCCCAGGTGCCGGGAACCACCTCTAAAACAGAACGGGCTTTTGAACAGCCCGCATAAGGCGTCCAGGGTTTTACATTAAGAGCTATTTTCACTATTTCAAACTTTGAATTTAGAAAAATAAGGTCCAACGGAATACGCATGAAAAACATATGGATCGAATTACAATCAGGGAACCAAAGCGCTGGGAGATCCCGCCCGCGCCTCCAAAACATCATGCCAAAAAACCGCGACCCAAAATCCTCGGCTACTCGTACTTCTTGGAACAGCCTCTCCCCCGCAGCAAGCTGGATCTGGATTCGTTTCATAAAATCCATTCCAATGAGGGCTGGTCGCCATCCCATCTCCTCATAACACCGGCGAAATTAAAAAGCTTACTTCGCATTCTGAGCCGCCGAAAAAAATGCCGGCGTTAGCGTGACAACAAAAATAACAGGAAGAATAAAGAGCGTCACGGGAATCATCACGATCACGGGAATGCGCATCACCTTTTCTTTGGTGGAAAGCTTCATTTTTTCCCGCAAAGTGAGCGCCTGGATTTCAAAGGTTTCAGCGATCGAAGCGCCGGATTTATGCGCCTGAATGATGGGCCCAATGATTCCTGCAACCTCAGGGAGATCCACACGCGCTGAGAAGTTGCGCAGGGACTCTTCCAAAGGAACTCCGGAATTCGATTGAAATACAATCTGGCGGAACTCCTCACCTAAAACACTGCCCTCCATTTCCCTGGCAACGCGCTCAAAGGCCGCTGCAATTCCCAATCCCGCTCCCAAACAAATGATCATGAGATCCATTGTCCCCGGGAGCTCAAGCCGGATCTTGTTCTCCCGGCTTTTCTTTTGATAACTAATAAAGAAAACAATCCCGCAAAAAATGGACGCTACCAAAATAATGGGGCCCATAAAAGGAAGATTAAGCACAAAAGCAATAACCACTACAACGACACTCATCATGGCCCATTTTTTCAATTGTTTTTGATCAATGTGAAATGTTCTTTTGGGGTCTTTAAAAAGCTCCCCAGCCTTTCCCTTACTGCGGGCCTTTTGATAAAGTTCGTAAGAGCTAAATGCTATTTTTTCAAGACGGCGCTGAAGACGTCTTTGTTCCTGCAGAGTCTCCTGAACATACGTCACCACCATGATGACACAAACCGCAATTAGAAAGGCTGTTATAAACATAGGCTACCCGGTCACTTTAACGCCTGAAGTCATTTTCATTACAATCACCGCTCCGATCGAAAGCCAGACAAATGCGCCCATAAATATTTTCTGTCCCATGGGATCTTTCAGGACCGCATCAAAATATCCGGGACTAATAAAATTAATGACGACCGTAATAAAAACAGGAAGTCCGGTTAAAATAATGGCTGAGGATTTTGCCTGAGAAGTGAGGGCCTTAATTTCACGGTTGAGCGTAATCCGTTCCCGGATGGTTTTAGACACATTCTCGAGCAATTCACCGATATTCCCGCCCAACTCTCCCTGGATCAAAATACCCAGCACAAAAAGTCTCACGTCCACACTTTTTAAACGGTTATAAAGCCCTTCTAAAGATTCATCCAAATGTCCACCCATTTCGATCTCTCGCATAATTCTCTGAAACTCCATATTCACCGGCGTCGGACCTTCCTCTGCAACGGTTCGAAATGCAGACTGAATTCCCTGACCGGATCGCACAGAGTTTTTCATCATCCCCAAAGCATCGGGAAATGCCTGCACAAATTTAACAGTGTATTGCCCCTTCTTAAGCCATAAAAACCCGACGGGAAGACCGGCCGCAATGAGTGCAAATAAAAAAGATGTGTCCACGCTATTGATAGCGACGGAACCAAGCCAGAGCACTGCAAAGAAAAGAACAAGGTCAAAAAGAATAAAAATCATGGGTGTCATTTTCATGTTGGCCGTACGAAGAAGCTCTTCAAGAAATATCAGAACTTTATTTTGACCCAGCAAATCATTTAAAACCTGGATGGAACTAAAGTGGGACTGCCGCAGAACGGATTGGCGCCGGAGCTGTACAAGATTTTTGATTCGATTTCGAAGCTTCTGTTCCTCCATGGCCTCTTGTCCCATCATGGAACCAAGGACATTATAGATCACAAGCCCAAAAGCCCCTGCCATAATCAACATGGGTATCTGGAGGTTATTCATAGATCACATGGAGGCATCCAGGAACCGGGGCCGAACATCGGAGAAAACAAAATCACCATGAATCGTACCATCCGGATCCACGTTCCTTTGTTTAAACGAGACAATTTCATTCAAGGTAATCACATCCTGCTCCAAACCCGCAACTTCACAAATGGAGTCCACACGGCGAATCCCGTCCGCATAACGCCGGATCTGTATGATCAAATGAAAGGCAGATTCAATTTGACGAACAATGGCCATATGACCAAGCGTCCCATTCCCCATGCCCACCATGGTCTCAATACGCGCAATGGAGTCCCGTGGAGTGTTAGCATGCACGGTAGTTAGGGAACCCTCGTGACCCGTGTTCATGGCTTGAAGCATGTCCAGAGCTTCTTCACCGCGGACTTCACCCAACACAATGCGGTCAGGGCGCATACGCAAAGCATTCTTTAAAAGATCACACTGACTGACGCGCCCTTTGCCTTCCAGATTGGCAGGCCGGGTTTCAAGACGCACCACATGTTCCTGCTGGAGTTGAAGTTCCGCAGCATCTTCAATCGTAATAATGCGTTCATCATAAGGAATAAAAGATGACAAAATATTTAAGAGCGTCGTTTTTCCAGAGCCCGTTCCCCCAGAAATCAAAACATTTTTTTTGGATTTAACCGCGATCTCCATCAAAGTGAGCATTTTTTCATTCATGGATTTTCTTTTAACAAGATCCTCTGGACGAAAAGGGATTCGTTTAAAACGCCGGATCGACATACAAGGTCCGTCAATAGAAAGCGGCGGAATGACCGCGTTGACACGGGAACCGTCGGCAAGACGCGCATCCACCATGGGACTTGATTCATCAATACGCCTTCCGACACGAGCTACAATTCGGTTGATGATGTGACGAAGATGATCATCATCTTTAAAGGAAATGGTGGTCTTGTGAAGTTTTCCAAAACGTTCCACAAAAACAGTGGAGGCATTGTTCACTAATATTTCATCGATATTGGCATCCGCAAGCAGCGGCTCCAAAGGGCCCAAACCAAATGTCTCATCCACCACTTCTTTAATCAGAAGTTCTTTTTCACTTGCAGTAATGATGGCTTTAAGATCTTCGAAGAGAACCCGGACTACGCTCGCCACTTCTTTTCGTGCATCATCGGGATTAAGGGCCATCAACACATCGAGATTGATCCGGTCAATTAAATCCCGGTGCAATTTCATCTTCATTTCTTGAAGCTGACGCCGCCGGCGCTCTTCTTGCTGAGAAATAACTCCCGGCCCTGCTTCAATCCCCAACTTCTTCTTAAACAGACGATCACTGAGTGTCACAAAACCTCATGAGAGAATGAAGATATCAGATGTCAGCTATCAGATTGCAGATGACTCTTGCTTTATGACTGCTATCTGAAATCTGTTATCTGATATCTATTAAGTTTCAAAACTCAAAAAGCCAGGCTTTCGGCCTGGCCCTTAACTTCGACTCTTTGCTCTGGACCCTGGAGCCCAATTAAAAGCATACAGCATCCATTCGGTTCCGCAAAATCAGAGCCTTATTTTTTCTTTCCAAAGCCTCCAAAAAAACCGCCCAATCCACCTTCTTTGGGACGATTTTTCGAGTCAAATCCTTCAATCAAGAGCCGGGAAAACTCAAAAAACTGTTTGGTCAGCGGTGACTTTCGGTCCAGTTCCACCATGGGAATTCCGGTATTGAGAGACCGGGACACTGTCATATATTCATTGGCAAATGTAAACGCCACCGGATAAGGCAGGATTTTTTCAGCCTTGGCTAAGTCGACTTCTTCGTACTTGGAATTGTAGCGATTGATGACAATCTTAAATTTCTCTTCCACATATCCAAATTTTTCAAAAATACCGATACAGCGCAGCGTATTTTTAAGAACCGGCAGATGCAAATCCGTTGGGAAAACAATATAGTGCGAGGCATCCATCACGCCGATCACAGGATCGGTAAAAGCATGCCCGCCATCTACAATAATATATTCATAATGTTTGCGGAGCGTGGCATACATCTGCTGGACTTGTTCATGGGTAATAGAATCCGCTTCTTCCGGACTTCGCGGCGCGGCAAGAATCGAAACTCCGCTCTCATGCGGAGGCAGTGCGGAATGCAAGAAAGGGTCATCAATGGATTCAATTTCTCCCACCAGTTCTTTAAGCGTCACCTTAGGCTCGTGATCCATAAAAAAAGGAACGTCTCCGTTTTGCAGCACCATATCCCAGAGGAGAACAGGTTTACGCGTCAGCCGTGCCATGGCCACCGCCGTATTGCAGGCTAGGAAAGTTGTCCCTACGCCGCCTTTGTAGCTGAAGAAAGTATAAATCGCACCAAGTTTCTGATCCTTCGTCGTTACAAAAGAACGCTCCAGCAATCTGCCTAACGCGTCCCGAATTTCTCCTTCATCTAAAGGATATTTGATGAAATCGCTGACGCCCCGTTTGACACAGGCGATAATCATGTCTGATTCTAATGCCAGGGAACAAACCACAATGGGAATGCGCGCAGCCACGCGGCTTAACTGACCTAAAAAGTTAATCTTGTCATCCCGATCCGCTTTTCCAATACAAACAATAACGATACGCGGCGCAAAATGGACAATGGCGTCTTCTACGGAGGGGAGCTGATTGAAAATTTTAAGCTTCAGCTCGGAATCATCCTTGTACTGTTTGAATTGGTGCGTCAAAACCTTTTCAAGGCTCTGACTCATCACCAAGTCGCCGGACACTACTGCAATATGGATTTCTTTCATGATTTTTTCACGCTGGAGGATGGGTTAGAGGAATCAAAAAGTTCGCTGTGATAACTTGAATCCGATTCTTTTTTCCAACCCGATGGAGTCACCGGAGGAATCGTGCTCGATTTCTTAATTTCAGAACCTTTGGAAGAAACGGCAGAAGGCTTAGGCGTTGCGTTTACTTTTGAAACCCCCGGAGAATAACTCGGGGTGGTGCTGCTCCAGCTCTTATAAGAATTCGTAACCGGTGAAGCTGTCTTTGAAGAAACCGCCGGAGACTTATAATTATTGAGTGCAAGAGAATTTGATTTATCCAAAGGCTTTGAAAACAACGGCGTTACCTTCAATTCTTTGGCTTTAGCCTCAGGCAGCGCAGACTGCAAACTCGATCTAGAGGGTGCCGCGGTAGGACTTTCTTTTTTAGGATAAAGCGTTTTTTTGATCTCCTCTTTATCCACCCAGCGGCGGTTGTGCTCTAAATAGTATTTGATAGCATCCGCATGATCATCGACAGGGATAGAGGCTTTTTCATAGGCCGTTGCCATCTCAAGCGCATCGTTTTTAGACTGCCGATTCATCATCTGCTTTTCCGGCTGAACAATGCGCGGAGTCACAATAATCAGGAGTTCCGTCTCATGCCAATTCTTGCTCGAATTTTCAAAGGCTTTTCCGAGGATGGGAAGCCGGCGAAGAAAAGGGACTCCGGAATCACTTGTGTCTAATTTCTGCTGAATCATGCCGCCCAAAAGCAGCGTTTCGCCGTCAGCAAGCTGCACTTGAGTTTTGACAGATGTTTTTGTAAATCCAGGGATATTCGACCCGTCCAGCGTGATCCCTAAGGCGTCACTCGTATCGCTTACCTCAGGCTCAATCGCCAAACTGATCGTATCATCTTCATTGATTTCAGGCTTGAATTTGAGCTTGGTACCAAACTCTTTATACTGAACACTGATTTCATTATTAGTAGTCACTGCAATGGCCCGCTCCCCCCCAACCACAAAATTAGCTTCTTCTCCATCTTTCGCAAGCAAATTGGGCCGGGCAATAATTTTTCCGATCTGCTCCTCTTCCACCGCTTTTAAAAAGGTACTGATGGCCTGATCTCCGTTCATAAAAACCATTTGATAAGTGTCTTCATCATTATACGTCATGATGCCTTTAAACTCTGCAAAATCCCCGGTGTATTTACTGTCGTCACCATCGCCGGAAACAGCATTCGCGCCGTTACTGGCTCCAGGAAGAAATCTTTGCAACCATGTTCCCCGCCCCGGTCGATCGGTAATGGATTCCATATCAAACCCAAGCTCATGATTTCTCTCATGATCAATTTGAACAAAACGGCACTGAAGAAGAATTTGACGGATGGCCCAAACTTTGACAAGGCTTACACTGCCGGGTGCAAAACTCTTGACGGCGTCATCGATAAATTTCTGTTTTTGGACGGTAGTCGTGGATCCGCGCACCACAAAAACATTTTTGGATGGGAAAATTTCAAATTTTCCTTTGGGATCGATGTTTTTTAAAAGCTGATCCAAAAGCCCCGGATCTTTGATCACATTGATTTCGAAAGAGGCCATGGCGCCTTTTGCATCCCACACAATAAGGTCCACGCTTCCGTTTGTTTTAGCGTTTAATAAAATTTCGGTTGAAGTTAAAGTGATAAAATCCAAAATTGCAGGATTGGAAACAGAAATACGGCTGAGACGTGTGGAAAATTTCATAAAATGGGAACGGCCTTCGACCAGGGTGAAACGATTATTTTCAACCGTCAGGGGCTGGAGCCATGACGAGGGTTTCCCCTCGCCCAGCGTCGTTGAATCAAGAGGATTGAAACCCTGCTTATCTTTTGCAGGCTCCAAAACCGCTGAGATTTTTGAAGAAGCATCGGTGGATGCTGGGGCCGAAACAACCTGAGGAGCATCGTAACCAGTAAATATTGAGGAGCTGTTAGCCGTTCCCGGTTGATGATCCACGGCATAAAGCGGAATAGTAATAACACCCAAAGCAAGAATTACCGTAAAAATATATCCGATTTGCTTTGCCGTTTTTGAAGACATCATTGTTTTAGCGCAGCCTGATCTTTAGCATTGGGATTTGGATTGGCTTTTCCATCTACAAATTTATACACTTCCTTGCTAAGCCCTCGAACAATCTCAATCTCTTCGGTCAGAGGGACTTTTCCTTCTTTATTCACCGTGCCAGTATCTAGTTCCTGGTCTTTGAAAAGTTCTGCCAAGGTATAAAAATTTTCCGGCTGATCCTGATCTGTTTCAGAAAGCGATCTAACCGCAAGATTGAGCGTACCTCGCTTGAGAGAATAAGCCAGTGTTTTAGCTCCTTCCGGAGTAACCGCTAAAGTGATCTGCATCCCCTCATTGTTTCCTGTCCCACTCCCCACGCCAATGACTTTTACATTTTTCATGAGCGTCAAACTCTTAAACTGAGTGCCTTGCCCGGCAGTAGTGTAGGTCAAAAGCACGTCCACCCGGTTTCCAACTTGAATGAGATTGGTAAGATTTCCCGGCATGGTCACAGGCACAGTCATGGCCTGATATCCTTGAGGAATGAGGCTTGCCAAGCTGTCCTGGGCAGACATGAGGTCTAAAGTACGGAGCACGGATCCTTGAGCAATAAAACGGTTGGCGATCTTTCCTACGACTTCGACAGGATCTTTGATCAAAACACTTGGATCCACATTATCGGGTGCGGGAATGAGGTCTAAATCCTCGCGGCGCACCGTGGTTCCAATTTCGATATCTTTGATGACTCCAACCACATTTTGACGAATGACCACGCCGCCTTCATCCTGCGGCTTGGTCAGTTTCATGGTCATCATGAAAGCCACGGCTCCTACAACGATCGCCGCGATTAACATCGGAAGATTTCGACCTCTCGGCATAGATAGTATTCCTCTAACCTGAAAGATCGGCAGGTCCTTAACAACTCTTAAGCACTATCTTGAAATCTAATCAACAGTTGTGAATAGTGGGAAAGTTAACTTTGCAGCGTCAAAAAGAAGGTCGATATAAAAACTGTTGTTTTAAACCCTATATGCCATTATAGAAACAAGTGACGACCCTGCTTTATGAAACAAAACACAACTATCTATTACGATGAATCGTTTTCATAAAATCCTCACTCTTTCGCTTTCTGATTTATTTTTTTGTCAATCATCGGCTACCTTGTTTTTAACTATTGAAAGATGGCGACACAGAATTTCCCGAGCATCTCATGATACTCTCAATCCCAACAAACTATTTGAGGCCGATATTTAAATGTCTTTTAAAATTCCAAAGGATGGCTCAAAGTCCAAGTTTAAGATATCAAAAATATTCGAATAATCATCCGTCCATAGTGTTCGATGCATCGCTCTTAGAGGAATCTCTCCCCAATGACCGGTTTGAACCAGCGGCTCCACATCAGAAGCGTTCCGGGCCAACACAACCCAACAAGAACCATATTTTTCGATGGCATATTGAGGTTCAATGGTTGTATCGCAATGGACAAGCGCCGCAAGGGAAAGCGAAGAGGCGGCCGCTCCAAGCACTGGCCGAAAATCCAAATTGCGGTTACTAATATTAAACATCACCACACCTCCAGGCCGCATCTTTTTAAAATAAAGTTGGATTGCTTCCCGGGTTAAAAGATGAATCGGAACAGAATCCGAACTGAAAGCATCAAGAAAAAGCACGTCATAAGTTTGATTGGGCTGTTGATCCATCAAAAGCCTTCCGTCGCCTAATAGGATTTTATAGGGAGCGGCAGCATTTTTAAGATAGGTGAAAAATCCTGATTTTTCGGCAATGTTCTGAACCGCTTTATCAATCTCAATGAAGGTCCACTCCTGTCCGGATTCAGCATACGATGCCAGGATACCCACCCCAAGCCCCACCACCCCTACCCTTGCATGGTGCCATCGATCTTTGTAAGCGTAAAATAGCTCTCCCACCGGGCCGGTTTTATGAAAGTATGCGGTGGGCTCTTTGGCTTTCTCAGAATCAAGAAACTGTATGCCATGATTCGTAGTGCCATGGTAATAAAGATGAGTTTGATTTTGAGCGTCATATAAAACCCGGTGAACGCCAAAGAAACTCCGGCCCGTATAAAGCACCTTTTGTTTTGACATTAAAGGGCACCAGAGAAAAAGTAGAAAGGCAACAAAGGTTGCAAATCGAACGGGGCGCTTTCGGAAAGCAAAACAAAGGACCGCGGGCGCTAAGAGAACACCCGATTGCAAAATGGGATTTTGATTCGCAATAAGCCTGTGCGGATCAGGTCTCAACAACAAAATAATGCCCGCTGCAATACTTGGCAACAAGACGTCTCGAAGACTTTCCTGTTTTGAAGAGGGTGCGTCCTGCAAATAAAGAAAGCAAGCAAGAATAATAGCTATAGAATATTCTAGGATCGTTTTAAAAACCATGGGGGCAATAATTGCATTAAAAATTCCTCCCAAAACCCCTCCTGCGGAAATACATAAATAGTAGAGAGTCAAATATTTGGGAAAGGGTTTATCTCTGGCCAGCTGCCCATGGCAACAAAGAGTCATCACCGCTAAGCTAAGAATATTCCATCCCATCACGAGCCAAAAAGGGTGATTCACATGAAGCGCCAGCATCAGAACCAATACCACGATGACATAAGGAAAAAACCAACATGCAAATCGTATAAAAGGCGCTCCTATTTTTGAAAAGGCTACGATAAAGGAGAGAAGATAAACAGCGAGTGGAATAATCCAAAGGAGAGGGATCGCCGCCACATCGGTGGTAATATGAGTCGTAACCCCCATCATTAAACTGCAGGACACAAATGCCAGCAAGATCCAATAAATCAACCGCTTCCATGAAAGTCTTTCGGCAAAACAATGCCTTTGAGGGACATCTCTTTGAAAATCAGGCCGGATGGATCGCATAAATAAAAAACTGCAAAATAAAAAAAGCACGCACAGCACCACAAATCCCAGCCCCCAGTAATGCCTTTGGACTTCGAGAGAATAAAGCCTTTCGAAAATAAAGGGGTAGCTGATCAATGCACCCAAGCTGCCCAGATTACTTGCGGAATACAGTTCATAGGGATTACTCGCATCCGGATGGTTGGTTTCTGAAAACCATTTTTGGATCAAGGGAGCGCTTGCAGAAAGACAGATAAACGGCAGAGCAATATTCGCCGTCAGAACGCTCAAAAGCCATAAGACAGGGTGTTCAGCAGCCTGAAAATGAGGCTCAAAAAAGGGCCGGTTCAGCTGACCTAATGCAAGACACAAGAAACCTAAATGAACCCCTATTTGGATTCTCGTTCGAAATCGCGAGGTCAACCCATGCACATATCCGTAACCCACCAAAAGAGCCGCTTGAAAAAAAAGAAGGCAGACATTCCAAACCTGCGGCGAGCCGCCCAAAATCGGTAAAAGTTTTTTGGAACACATAGGCTGGACTAAAAAAAGCAGCAAAGACGAAAAACTTGTGAGAATAACAAAGAAAGATTTAATGTCTAAAAAGCTATCTCTTTTCATTTTTAGACACAAAGATGCTTTTAAATTTTGTGGGAGAATAAATGATTGCTAAAAATATCACGTGGTAGACAATCCGGCTGCAGCAACGGCAATGGAACTACTCGTCTTCGCGCCCATCATTCTTGCCGCGCCAATAACAACGACGATGATGAGCGTAATCATAAGAGTATATTCAAAAAGACCCTGACCTCGTTTAAACTTAGGCACTCGCATGGCAATTTCTGTTAGAAAGTATCCTGTCAACTCATAAAAAAACCTCCACAGAGCCTTGAGGGCTCTGTGGAGGCAAACACCGAATACGTGGTGTTATGTCGTAACCAAGGCATCCGCGGCAGCCAACATCACGCTGCTCGACTTAGTGCCCATAGTTCTCGCCGCTACAATCACCACCACCACAATCAAAGCAATAATCAGAGCGTATTCCACCAAGCCCTGACCTTTTTTATTTCTCAATGATAGTTTCATTTTAAAATTCCTCCTTATTTATTTTTACTACGCTCACCCTAACTAAATCTACTATTAAGTATGAGTCTGTAATAAGTATAGACTCAAAAAACTACTCCGTCAAATCATCGGCTGGAAGTCAATATTTCTTGAATTGTTACGATGCCAAACCCAAAAAGTAAGAGGAGGAATCCATGCATACCCTGATTGATCAGGAAGAAGCAATATCCAAAGACCCCAGGAACAAGTATGCATGGCTGCAACCCGCAAATAAATAAGTCTTTTCTCAAAACCATCAGAGATCGATGAAGCTTGTGCCCCGATGATGATCAGCAAAATCACGAGGACGGAAAAATCAAAACTGAATCCATAGGGCGCTGTCCAAACCGAAAGACATAGTAAAATAGGCAAATGTTTCTGCCAAATAATTTTTCTTTTTCTAAAGTAATAAAGCGTTGAAAAAATCATCCCCAAAGGCATGGCCCATAAAAATACTGTGTCCTGAAACTGCTCTGATCCATATACCCACGCTCGAAGGAGTGAGGGCAGCGTTGAAGTCGCATGGTGAGTCGCATGTTTTAATACTACAAGCCAATTTTGATAAATTGTCGGGAACATCCATGCGGTCAGCCCCATAACGATCAACTGACAAAAAATACAGGAAAATAAAAATCGATATTTTTTATTTTGAAAAATCCAAACCACCCATGCAATCATTAACAAATAAACAACATGGGGTTTTAGAGTCATCAAAACAAAAAAGCAACCCGCAAGACGGTCCTTTCCTCTGTGAATCATATAAAGACAGCCCGTAAACCCAAAGGCCGATAGAAGTCCCAATTGACCGGAATAAAAGTTAATGACTACAGGGAAAAACGGAATGGTAATAAAAAAGAGCGTAGCCCATGGGCAGGGTTTGTTGCTCAGTGTCCGCCAAGTCATCCCCAAGATACTAAAAAATAAACCTGTGTTGATGACAATCCACACATAAGTGGCACTCGCGAGCGGCAAACAGAGTACAGGAGCGATGAGTAAATAGAGCCAAGGCGAGGCATAGGCTGGACCACCCCATTCAAATTGAGTCATTCGAGATAAAGCATGAAGATCAAAGGGATTCTGATGGAGCGATAGAATTTGGAAACTGGCCCAGTACCGTTCAAAATCCGTTGCCTTACCCAATAGAAAAAAAGGGCGATAAACCGCAAAAAAAAGCAATGACAGCGTCCATAAAATTAGTGGTTTATAATAAACGGTCTTCATAAAGAATAAATGCAAGCCAGATCATCAGAATAGACTGGTTTCCATTTTGGATCATTTTCCACCATTCGGTTCAGAACCGAATGGCGAGAAATGAAAAGCCAAGAAATATTTTGGGTCTTTAAGACATCCTCCCAGTGTTCCTTGAGAAGAATAATAGAAAAATAATCCTTCGCCCGGTTCAGAGTCCGGATGTCATTGTAGCCATAGGCAAAGACCTTGTACTGAGGCCAAAGCCGGTAGATAAGATACCCGCCAAAGCCACTATCGTTAAACATGTTGCCTTTTATAGGATGCGCCAAGAGATGGTCGGTAGCTTTGACCGGAAACTTCTCATATTCAAACGCAAGGGGTTCATGACGTAAAAAAACCAGCCCCAAAAGAATGGCCCCTCCTGCGATGGCCCAAACACCGGACCGGCTCCGCAACTGAATCGACTGAAGCCGAGCTGAAAGCCTGCGGAAATGCTTGATGAAAGAACCCGTTCCATGATTAAAAGCTATAGCAAAATGGGGAGTCAAAATATAGGCTGAAACCAGTCCAAAAAGCGGCACATGCCGCTTGGAAAATAGCGCCATTTTAAGGAAGAGAACTTCTAAAAGGACTTCATGGGCCCTAAGTTTATTCACCTTAATGCCCGCCAACAAAATCCACAAAAAAATAAATACCTGAAATACAAAAAAGGTCGGCAAGTGAAAATTGGGCGGTAGATACTCATCCACACTACGCATGAGCTCCTGATTCTTCATCATCTGGAGGGGATAAAGGAGCCCATGAACGCCGTCAGGATTCATACAAGCAATAGGTATAAGTGTTAACAGGAGTATTCCCAGATGTTTAAATTGTGAGATCTTCGCGCTGTGATTCTCATCTCTATTCCACCCCATTTCAAAAACCAGCCCTATCAGGATAATGCCAAGAATTACAAAACCAAGGAGAAATCCCCCGTGGAGATTGACCCAAAAAAGCATGGCTCCGGGGCCAACCCAAAAGATCCATCGTTTGTTCTGATTTAAATACTGACTGATTCCATCCAACCAAATCAACATGAAGAGCATCGAAAAAATATGCGGGCGGGCATGCCAGTGTGAAATTGTATTGATAAACGCCAGCGTTCCTATAAGACTGGCCGCCAAAATATTCCCCGAAATCCGATTTAAAATCCGAAATAGGAAATATCCCAACAAACTAATGAGGAGAGCATATAAGGCTGCGACTCCGCGAAGCCCTGCAAGAAGATGCAAGCCGCCCATGATGACTTCAGAAAGCCAAGAGTGATTGCTCCAGGGCAGAGTCGGAACATAAAACGAAAACAGATCCTGCGTTGGAAACTTTAAGTTCTGAAGCATCCATTCTCCGGCACGAATATGGAAGCCGGTGTCACCATCGGTTAACAACTGAGCAGGATCTAAAATAAGAAATGAGAAAACCGCCAAAAAAATGAGGCCTTCTAGAGAAGGGATTTTCCATGACCACGAATCGGGTGAAGTCATGGTTGCTTGTTTTACTCTAAACAAATAAAGAACCTTTTTCTAAATCAGCAGGTTAGGTGCAAAAAATTCTTTTGAAGGTAATTTTTGGAATAAAGAACCTCAACTTATCGTAAGATAACCACTATCCCATCACCAAAGGCCTGAGACGCTTCCAAGTTTTATATTTGCTCTGTGCATATTATTGCTGCTTTTCTCTCCCAAAGCCCTAGCAGCGATCATGGCAACAAGAACGATCAAGGCAAAAACTAAAGCGTAATCGACTAAGGCCTGGCCTTTTGGTTTTTTCTTTAAAAAATGCATGCCCCCCCCTCATTCTGAGTGTAGCGTTAATGCCGGGATTATACTTCAAGATTCTTCCTGCTAGTACCGTTTTCCATTAAATTTTATGGATGAACGGTACAATACCGCAAACCCCTCATTTCAATTGGAATGCGGTACTAGCAATGAGAGAGAAATTCTGGCCATTCCCGGATAGTTGCATCGATAACAAAGCAGGAAATTGGAATTGAAACTTCCCAAAATACGTGTAAATTGAAGTCAGGATGAAGCCTTCACAAAACTCTCCACCTAACCTCATACCGTGGAAATCCAAGCTTCCTATCGTCGCGCTTGTGATTCTTGGGATCGAAATGGTCCTGCTCAGCTGGGGCAAATGGGCTGATCCCCAGGTTGATTTTGGACGCGAACTCTATATCCCCTGGCAGATCACCCAGGGCCAGGTCCTCTACCGCGACATCGCCTTCTTCTACGGACCCCTCTCGCCCTATCTCAATGCCCTTCTTTTTAAGGTGTTTGGAACGTCCCTGCTCACTCTGGCCATTTTTAATATTGCGATCACCGCAGGATTGGCCTGTTTGATTTATCATTTTTTTAAATCTCTGGCGGATCCACCCACCGCTTTTTATACCACCTTTGTTTTCATCACAATGTTTGCCTTTTACCAAAGCGGCAAACAGGCCAATTTTAATTTCATTTGCCCTTACACCTATGGAATGACGCATGGATTTATTTTATCTTTCGTTGCCCTTGAGACTTTTCGGCGTCTAATCAATTATCCGCGCAGCTTAATCCTTATTAGCGCACTGGGATTCTTATTAGGCTGTATTTTTTTGACTAAAAGCGAGATTTTTGTTGCCGCTGTCATAGCCCTCTCCACAGGCGTCTTAGGCCTCGCAAGACATAAAGAGTTTTCGAATCGAGAAGTGGGGATGGGTTTAGCAATTGTGGGATTCTTTTTTTTAATTCCTCCCAGTCTATTTGCACTTTATTTTTTAACTCAAATGCCTGCCGGTGAAGTTCTCCAAGCCATGACCCTTCCTTACCGGGTTTTGCTCCTTCCAGATCTTCTCTCTAATCCTTTTTATAGAAACATTTCAGGATCGGGAGCTTTTCTATGGAATCTGCAAAAAATGATCAGTGCTTTCTCGGTCTACCTATTGGCCGTCATGGGAATGATTTCATGGAGCTGGCATGAATCGCACAAAAATCCGCCCCTTTTGAAAAAACGGTTATGGATTGTTACAGGAATTGCAGGCCGGACAATATTCATCGGATGTGGTTTGATTTTGGCCCATAATTTTTCAGATCTTGCGCGCGGACTTCCTCTTGTGTTGTTAGGATTAGCCTGTTACCAGTGGGCACATCCAACGATTCATGGCGTCGATACAGAACACTCACAAAGAAGAATAATGTTTTGGATCCTCATCACGTTCAGCCTTGCACTTTTGATAAAAATCTTCTTCCTTGTTCGTATTTCTTATTATGGTTTTGTGCTGGCGCTTCCGGGAACGCTAATGATCGTTATGATCTTGATCCATTCTCTGCCAAAATGGCTGGCTCCGTTTCACATCCGGGAAGATATCAGCAGAAACTTTTTCGGCGTACTCATCATTTTCATTTCATCTATTTTCCTCATTACGTCTACCGTAACATACCTTTCCAAACAAACTCCTGTTGGATCTGGAAAAGATCTTCTTTTAGATTATGGCCGCGGAGAAATTTCAAAAACCCGTCCGAATAGATCTCAGTGCTTTGTCTCTGCATTAGAGGAGATCAAAAAAAGAATTCCGGAGAACTCAGGATTTGTGGTTTTCCCCGAGGGGGTCGGACTGAATTATTTAAGTCATCGGCGCAATCCCACTCCTCATATTAATTTTGTTCCTCCGGAAATTATTGTTTTTGGCGAACAAAACATTTTGAAATCTTTTGAGGATGCGCAGCCAGAATACTTTATCCTTGTCGATCGCAAACTAACCGAATATGGGATCCGAAAAATAACTCATGGACCACTGGCCGGAATTTATCGATGGATCATGGGAAACTATTCTCCGGTATGGCATGTGGGAAAACAGCCTTTTACCCGCGGTAAGAATTTCGGCATCACAATTCTAAAGAAAAATTCCGCCCTTAAAGGGGCTTAGCATGCTATTAAGCAGGAGCGCGCACTGCGGAGCCTGAATAAATGCAAATCTGATTCCGGCCGGATTCTTTGGCGTGATAAAGTGCCGCATCTGCAAACTTGATTAAATCATCCGCTTCCTTTACTCCGTTCTCTTTATTGGAGCAAATTCCGATACTGATCGTGACATAAAAATTCTTTTTGGGGTCCATAAAAACCTGTTCTTCGATCGACTTTCGGATTCGTTCCAGCACTTGATGGGCCATCACCGTATTACAATCGGTAAGCGTCATCCAAAACTCTTCTCCTCCATAACGCCCCACCACATCCGCAGCGCGCGTCCCTTTTTGAAGCAGTTTGGCCATTTGAACCAGCACAACATTCCCCTGTTCGTGCCCATAGGTGTCATTTACCTTCTTAAAATGATCCACATCAAACATCGCAAAACAAAATTCCTTTCCACTTCGCTTATGACTTTCAAACTGCGACTTGAGAAACATGGGGAGATACCGAAAACTATAAACTCCCGTCAGTTCATCGGTCACAACCCGATGCTGCAACGCTCTATTTTCAAAAAAAGCCCAGAGGCCTTTATAGAGATGCCCCAGCATAAAAACTAGCGCGAGAACAAACATCGTTGAAAAAATACTGAAAATCTCCCGTTTTTCCAAAAAGAGTGTCAGCGAAAATCGATAAATTAATATTTCTGTGATAACAAAAATAGCCACTCCGACCTGGGGAGGTACACGGTAAAAAATAAGCGTAAAAATTACCGTCAGTACGACCAAAAAAATCCAGTGATGAAGAGGCCAGCACTTTTTTAGGAAATTTTGTTCAAGAAGCATCAGGGTCTGATAAGTATTAATAAAAACACCCGGCATCAGCCCGAGGGGGGTCATGTGAATGTCTTTGACCACGAGACTGGTGACGCCCACTAAAACGATTTTGCCTTCCATCATTTTAGGATCTATTTGTCCTGCAACAACTTTCCAAAAAGGGATCCTCTGGATTTTTGACCACAGAGACCGGTAAGCGATTGGAATATGATATTTCCTGTCCAGAGGAACCAACACTTCCTTAAAACCTTTCCTCCCCCTTTCCAGAGGAATCTTAAAAGCAATATCGCGCCCCTTCATTTGCACTGTTTGTTCGGGACTTACGCCCCAATAAGCACAAGCAATTTGTGTCGCAAAGCTGTAAACGTATCCCCGATTATCCGCAAGTTCTAAAAGTACTCGCGTACGGCGGACGACTCCATCCTTGTCATAAGGAACATTGATAAAACCAATGGCTTTTGCTGCTCTCATAAATATTTCGTAGGGAGAGATATAAGCATAGGGAAATGAAACGCTATTACGATCAAAGTGAGAGGCTAAAATAACATTTCCATTTTCAGCCACGGCATCTTTAAACCAGCGGTCTGCCGCATCACTATTGCTTTTACCTGCAAACGAAATATCGAACCCCACTACCCGAGGATGCAAATCCCGCAGTTTCTCCAAGAATACTGCAAAAACTTCCCGCCCCCAAGGCCAAGACCGATTCAATTGATAAATGGATTCATCATCAATTTCTACTACGACTATTTCTTTCAGATAGTCGTGATGAGGCCTAAATCCAGGTTGGTAAGAAAATAAAGTATCTGCAGTCTTGTACTGGCTGAAAAGAAAGAGCGGCGTTTTAGAAAGGACGACAATATAGAATAAAACTGCAGAAACCGTCAGTAGTAAGAGCCGGATCAGAGAACTGGTGCGGGTATTAATTTTCATATCGGATGGAGATCATGCGCCCACCACACTGCCGGAGGACACCCCCGTGGGCTCAAGTTCAAAAGGGCTTCCCTCCCCAATAACAAAATAATCTTTTGGATCGCGGCTATATTGATTAGGATTTCTCCGGGAGAAATCCTTTTTGCTGCGGCTTTCAAGAACCAGATCTTCCCGCACTGATTGACGATAAGCAAGGTCGGATGACGGTAAATCTTGATCGGCATAAGCCATGGAGACCACCGCCCCCAAAACACATAAAATGATCATACACATGGTTCTCATCACCCCCCCTTGCTTCAATAGTAACTAGTATGATAGCTCTGTGCAATATCCCGTCAAGAAGCTTCTCGATCTAAGCGGCGACTCGCCCTTGATTTTTCATGTCAGACTGTTGCATGAGATACTCCGCAACCGATTCTGCAACGCTTTGATTTCCAAGAGGACTGTAATGGATCTGAAGAAATCCATGAGTTGCTATCTTATTTCCCCGGCTCAAAACCCCCTTTTTGCAGTCAATCAGAGGAACGAAATCCCTCACGTGATCCAAAAAAGGAACCGCTGGTTTGCCTTCGTGGTTTGACAAACCATGAAGCTCGATTTTAGATGGCAAATAGACCGCATAAAATTTAGCTCTGATATATTCTACCTCCAGTCTGAACTCCTTGATAATCTTCAAGCTCAAGCTCTCGGCATTTTTATCACTAGATCGGGAAGACTGGGACTGGATTGCATTCAGAGCGGAATAGAGAAAAGCCATTAACTTGCTTTGGGAAAAAAGGGTTTCTCGGTAATCTCGAAGATCATACCAATTCTCGTATTTTAAGTTGCCCCATAAAGAAACGTTTTTAATGATGCTCGCAAGTTCTTGCGGAAGCGGAGTCGGAGAGTTAACTAATTGGAGATGATCCCCTTCCAAAATAAACCGAGGTTTCGAAAAGGGAATCCCAGTATTTTGGAAGTAAAAAGCTCTAATTAAATTGGTGTTTCTATGAATATTCTCCATTGTTAGACCGAATATAACGATATGAGGCGAATAAAACCGGCCTTCTTTCCTCCATCTAAGTAGGGCTTGATCCATCCCATAGCCGCTCACTCCAAAATTGAGAACCTCCGCCACCACACCCTTTTTCTTTAATTTTTCTTCCAGCTGACTCCCCCAGGTTTCGGAAAAAGGAACATCGTCTCCATGGGTAAAAGAGTCGCCAAAAATTGCGATTCTTAATACTCCTTGGGGTGGTAATTTTGAAACGGAGGGACTGCCTGATGCTGATCGAATGGCGTCTGAATTATAAAAATACTTTCCATCTTCGGACCGAGCATCCGGCCGAGGAGCCCAGCCTAAGACAGGATCATATTGAATGAAGCTTGTATTGGATGCGAGATAAGCGTTTATCTTTTTTTTTAAAGCATGTTCAGGCATCCGGTAGGGATACACTTTTAAATTTCCGACAAAAAAATTTTTATCCTCGTCAAAACTGCCGCATGCCCTGACCGACACTTCCCCCAGAAGACACACTAAAAGCAAACTTAGCCCCCATAAAATAATTTTGCTCTTAAACTTCCGCCCCATAACCATCCTAAGTTTCAGGTTTGTGAAGTCATTCTTAATTTTTAGTGCCTACCCTGCAAGGTTTCCAGTATGATAATATCATTCACATGTCCGTCAAGCGGAGTCTGTTGCATTTCGGGAACATCTTGAATACATTTTTTTCTTTTTCATTTAAAAATGTCAAAGGCGTTTTTTGCCTGCCTGCGATTGCAGGATTCTTCTTTTTTCTTGCCTTTACCTATTTTGTTCTCTGGGTTGTGGAACGCCGCCCAGTGAATATTGATCAACTGGAAAGTCTTTATGCCTCATGGAAGATTTTCACGGGAGATTTTCCCTATCGCGACTTTTACCAGCTTCACACCCCGTTAGCCTATTATTTATTATTTCCTCTTTTTTACCTCTTCCATACCTTTGCCGTCTTTCATGCCGCTCAGGGAGTCATGGTCTGTTTTTATCTGATCAATGCTTATTTGATTTTTCTGCTAGGTCGCCGACTTTTTTCTGCCAGAGCAGGCGGAGCAGCTGTTTTTCTTTATTTGACAAGCTGGCCCGTCATGGCGCGAATGACCGAATTCCGGCCGGATGCTTGGATGGTCATTTTTTGCAACTTAGCTCTTTTAATTTTATTGCACGGCGAAAGAAATCGCTCTCTGTCCTTTTGGGCAAGTGGTGTTTGTACAGGCCTTGCTATTTTATCAAAACAGAGCGGATGTATTTTTTTTCTAGCCGTCATTGTTTTTTTCTTATTTCGATGCGGAACACGCCGAATTCTATCATGGGACCACGTTCTTTTTGATCAAGCCCATTTCAATCGCAGAACTTTGCTCTTTTATACTTTGGGCACTGCTTTCGTTCTACTGAGCTTCATGATTTTCCTCAAGACCAATCACGGCCTCGTGTCCTTTTTAAATCAAGGGGTATCCAATGATTTTCTTAGGAGGATCTTCCTTCAAAAAACAGAGGCCGTTCACTGGCTTCCTTGGAAATATCTCAAAGAGACTTTCTTAATAAGTCCCCTTCCCTTTTGTTTTGTAACCATATCTTGGGTTTTTCTGCTCCGAAATTTCCGTGAGTCTCCAGCCTTTAACGCGCAACTTTTTATTAATTCTCTTTTATTCATCTGCATAGCTTCTCTTTTTTTTATTCTGCATCCATGGTTGCAAGAACTTCTATTGCCAAGTCAGTATATTGCCTTATTAGGCGGCAGTGCCTTAGCTAAAATATGGCCAAACTCCCCATTTCGGATCATGCCAAAAACGCAACGTGCTCTGTTTGGTATTTTGTTGATCAGCCTTACGGTAAGCAGCTTTTCTTTTATACAAAAAACTGCGCAAATGGCCGTGACCGCACAGAAAGGTTTTTTGGATCACACGCCCGAACTTTTGTCTCATCAATCTAATATGGTTTTATCTCTTACCCGTCCAACGGACAAATGTGTCTCTCTCGATTATCCCTGTTTATTTCGCCCCAGCATTTATTTTTACAATCAATCATCCACTTCGGGTTTTTTTGAATCTATTTCGGGAAGAAAACGATTTGAAAATGCCCTTCTTACAGATCTCAGAAAAGGAGAGATCAAGTTGCTGATTCACTCGGATTGCTTGGAAAGACCCGGTCCGGTGATTCAAGAGCTTCAACGCTTTTATACACGCCTGGGTGATTTCTACTTTCCCGGATCCAAATTCGATCTCATTCCGAACCAGACATCCCCCATTGAGATCCGCGTGGCCGGATGGTATCAAATTCAATTCGAACCAGGCCCGCTGAAGTTAGATAATCGGCCTCTCGAGATAAAAAAAGCTTATCTTTCCAAAGGAACTCATACCTTCCAAAGCGCCTATGCGGGTAGTGTCACTTTCTTATATGATTACCAGTCTAATAAAGACCAGAAGAAACTATGAAAGTAGTGGTTCAAATTCCTGTTTATAATGAAGCAGGTCATCTTCCACTTGTCCTCCAAGATCTAAAGAAGCATTTTTCATCAGAGCCGGATATTGAAACAGAAACTCTCCTTATCGACGATGGTAGCTCCGACGAATCCGCAGAAATAGCCCGCCAGACAGGCATCCGAGAAATCGTGTCTTTAGGAAATCATCAGGGATTAGGCATTGCTTTTAAAGCAGGCTTGCGGCGTGCGTTGGAGCTGAATGCCGATATCATCATTAACACTGATGGAGATTTTCAATATCAGGCACAACAAATAAAGAGACTGATTACCCCTTTACTTCATCGTCAGGCAGATATGGTAATCGGAGACCGCCAAATCGCTCGATTGCCCCTGTATCCTATCGATAAGTTAATCTCGCAATGGATAGGGAACTTTCTGACGGGTTTGTTGCTGCGCTGCACGGTCAAAGATTCTACTTCCGGGTTTAGGGCGTTTTCAAGACAAACAGCTCAACTGCTTGTCGAAAAATTAAAAAATCAATACACCTACACACTGGAATCCATCTGCATCCTCCGAAAATATTCGAAGTCGATCGTGTATGTTCCGATCCTGATCAATCCCCCCATGCGCCCATCGCGTCTGATCAAAAGCAAATGGGGCTATGTTAGAAATTATTTACTTACCTTGATCAAGAGCGTTTGGTCTTAGAGAGAGCTCAGCACTAGGATGCCCGTAGGACTTTTTGAACTTCATCCACCGATATTTTCTTCAGGCATTCATTAATCCGGCAAGCGGATTGGCGGTGGTTCAAGGCGGAAAGGCACGGTGAGCAGGGCCAATTCGAATAGAAGATGTGGCTTCGGCTGTCCAAAGGCCCAAAAATTGCCGGCGACTCGGGTCCAAAAAAAACATACTTCTGAAGCGGAGTCAGCATAGCCAGATGCACGAGACCGCAGTCATTCGAAATCAAAGCTTTGGAAATTAAAAAAAGCTCCATCAGCTCTTCCAGATTCGTCTTCCCCACTAAACTGATTACATGCGGATGCTGTAATGCTCTTTGCATCATAGCTGTTTTTTCTTCTGCGCCCTCCGTCCCGATAAGCACCACATCATTATGTTCCTGTTCAAGAATTTTTCGTGCTACCTCAATAAAATTTTCTAACGGCCACTCCCGTAAAGGCAGCATCCCCTCTCCCGGATTCATTAGAAAAATTTGTCTCTGCCCAGATTCTAGCCCGCATTTTTTTAATTTCGTCCGGATTTGACCATGAATGTCAGGCTTCGATTCATAAGCAGGAAAAACAAGATCCTCTGGGGTGATTCCCTCACAGACTTCGGGCGATAGCTTCTCCTCCAATTCCAGATTCTGCGCCATGGCCAGATAATTTCGAGTCACATGCTGAAGTGGATTGTAAAAGACCTTATGCGTGAGCAGATTTCCCCGGTAAAGTCCCTCTAGATCATAGCGGTGAAATCCAACCCGCTTGGGAGCCTTTGAAAAAAAACTTAGGATGGCTGAGACACGTGCGAAAAATTCAAGGTCAATGGAGATATCGACTTTTTCCCTGCAAAGCCGAATCAGAACCTGGATCAAATCAGGAATAAAAAAGAAGGCATTCTCACGGATCGTCAAAATATGTTCATCGGGGCAAAGCCCTCCCAGGAGTTTAAAAACTCCTTTCCCTTTTGAAAAGGTCAGGAAGTAGATTTGCGCATCAGGAAATTGATTTTTAATCCTCCTCATCAACGGATAAGCTAAAAGGATGGCCCCAAGTTCGGAGAGTTTGATAAAGAGAATTTTTTTGACAGGTCCTGGAGAGGTTTTTGGTTTAAAAAATAATTGCACAATCCCCTTGAAGAGACTTAGAAGAAAACATACCGACACCCCGACCCAAAAATCAACCCATCTCACCAAAGAAAGATTCATCGTTTTTCTCTACCGTTTTAGTAAATTCTTAATCCCATACTGGAACGCAATCCAGAGACAGCCCCAAGCATAGACTATTCCCGGCCAGCCGCGGATGGACGAAGCCTCCGGAAAGTAACGCGTAGGGCATGAAACTTCTCCGATTGAAAATCTCCTCTCGATAATTTCCGCCAAAATCTCCGCATCAAAAACAAAACCGTTGGAATATTTTTCCATAGAAACGGATTCCAAAACTTTGCGGTGAAAAGCCCGATAGCCCGTATGATATTCGGATAATTTACGTCTAAATGCAAGATTTTGAAGAAAGGTGAGCGCGCGGTTCAGGATATATTTATAAAGCGGCATGCCCCCTTGGAGTGCGCTGCCCCCTAAAATACGGGACCCCAGCATCACATCATAAACGCCGTAGCAGATCGGTGCGACCATGGCCAAGATCAATCTTGGATCATACTGATAATCCGGATGCAGCATCACAATCACATCCGCACCCCTTGCGAGGGCTTCCTTATAACAAGTTTTTTGATTTCCACCATACCCCAAATTTTTCTCATGCCGAAAAACTGAAAGTCCCAATTCTCGCGCAAGCTCGGCAGTATGGTCGGCGCTATGATCATCCACAAGAAGAATGTCATCCACCATCTCACGGGGAATTTCTGCGAGAGTTTTCCGGAGTGTTTTTTCGGCATTATAAGCCGGAAGCACCACAACCACTTTATGCAAATGAATCACAGACCCTCCTCCGCCACTGCACAAGTTTTAAATCGACAAAGATATTCTCCCAATAACCGTGCCACAAAAGCATTTCCTTGATCATTCCAGTGGGCATCATCTTCCCAAAACAGGTAACGTTTGGTCCGAATGTCCGGTGATTCTATTTCTTGTAACATGGGATCGGTGAGATCCATAAAATCAAACCCTGCTTTTTTACATGCTTGATTCAGCAAGGCCGCAAAGGCTGTTTGATAATTATCCTCAGGAATTGAAAATGATAGCATTTTAGGGGCATAAAGATACTCTTTCGATGGGATGTGGACCACAAGCACGCGCGCTCCGGCGGCATTGGCAAAACGGTGCATTTCTTCCATGGAGGACTGAAAAGACGGCCAATTAGGATTTGCAAGAATACGATCGCGAGTATTGTTTAAAATTTTGATCTGGGAATCAGAAAATAACATCGGGTTCTTTGACTTATGACTCACCACAATATGACTTGAACCGCTGTACCTTAACCGCTGCAACCTTTTGATAAGAAACGACCGTTTTCGCATATTATCCGCCCACAGGAATATTCTTTTCCATCCTGACGCCTTTATTTTCTCTACATCAAAGGTGTTTCCATAATAATCGGTGAGATCATTCGTAGGGAAAATCCCCCAAACAATAATAGGATTTTTTTGAATGGGCAGCTTTTGAAATTCAGCCTTTAAATTCATAACTTCAGACCAGGGTCCGGCACCAAGAACTGATAAATTATAAACATTGAGTTTGTATTTTTGACGCAACATTTCAGAAACAATATGATCCTGACTTGTCCCGGCACCCACAAAAAAAGAGTCCCCCAAAAAGATGACGTCCACCGCCGGGCGAGCCGCTTGTTCATAATTTCGAAAACCATGATTATCCGTTACAAACAAATAGCGCCGTTTTTGACCCAGTGTGTCATCGCTTTGCATGCGTGCATAATCCCCGCGAATGAATTCATCAAAAAAAATATTCCTTCGATAATGAACCAGCCCCTGATAATTGGATCGATACTGCCTATATTCATCGTCCGGACGTATCCCGCAGGGTTCCCGTATCCAACCTCTTCCAATAAGATCGACGGCGATTAAACTCCAGACAAAAAATAATATGAAAATCTTAAGCTGGGCGAGCAAAGGGCTTTCCGTACGTCGGTAAAAGGAGACCCCAATTATCCCTGCTCCTATAAAAAAAGGCAGCAGACTGGGTAACAAAAAAATCCACAGCCCCAATAAGGAAAACAAAAAAAATATATTTAGAATTACCAAAGGAAAACGGGTCGCGATGTTGGACATAAAAATTTAACTTGTGCGTTTATTTAAAAAAAATAAGAAAGGAATCGGATACCACCACAGATGATGAAGATTTCGGCCGCATTGGAATAAAACTATAAGTGTGAATAAGTGATAAGCCAAAAGCCCTGTGATGACAAAATTGCGGCGGTTTACCGAGCGAGTGGAATAGAGAAGATCCCCCACGATCGCAGTTTGAGTGATGGCCAAGAGATTGTAATCACTGAGCCCTCCATAGGGCATAAAAATGAGCGATAAAAGAAGGCCCGCCGGCAGATGATTTTTCCAAACAACCTTTCGGCGAAGAAAATAAAAAATGCCCCCTAAAGCAGCAAAGCACGGCAGGGCTAGAAAAATCCATTCGCAAGACTTCCCCGCCGCGCCGCTCATGTGACACCACAAAAAACTTGCGAGCGTAGTTGAAAAAAAATCGAGTGGATTTTGACATGTCGTGATCCAATGCGAATAAAGGGCAGGCCAAAGCATCAAGACTGAAATCTGAAGCGCTAAAAATATTCCGATAAAAGTTGTCAGCACCCGAAAGCGCTTATTTTGAATCGCCCAAATTCCAAGGAGAAGATAAAATAAAAAAATCGTCTGAGGCTTGATCGTCGTCAGAATTAGAAACCATCCAGCCCAAAAATCCCGTTTTTTTTCAAGACACAATACCGTCCCAATGACCCCCAAAACAATCCAAAAACTGATTTGTCCCATCCGAAGAAGGAAAATAAACGGCGCGAGAATCATGCCGCTGAGGAACAAGACGGTCATGGACTGGCGTTCGTCCGGCCGAAATACTTTCCATGACAAAAAACTGAGGATCATAGGAAAACACAAATTACAAATCAGCCATAAAGCAGCAGAGATTGGAAATGGCCAAGCTAAAAAAGGAGCAAATAAAATCAGAAACCAGGGAACGTACCAAAAAACATAATCTGTTTCCTGAGTCCGGTCATAGCCTGTTTCATGTTTAAAACTTCGAAACTCTTCAAGATCGTATGGATTACGGCCCTCCTGCACCAAATGAAATCCTGCCCAATACGCCACAAAATCACTTACAAACATCCCTGTTTTTTTTGATTCCTGAAGTGCTTGAGCTCCCATCACTGCACAAACAACGAGGACGCAAAACGCTCCACTTAGTTTTACAAAACGAGACCAATAAATTATTTTTTCCATGCGGCCTTTTTGATTACAGGGTGAAAAAGGTCATTCGCTTGCTCTTACTCGAGAAACCTGCCCCCTAAAACAGCTCACCAAGAGCCCTACCGCCCCTTGTCCTATCGGAATCCAATAAAATTGCTGCTGGTATTGATAAGGTAAAAACAAAATTAGTATCTGCAAACCAACGTTGATGGCATAGAGACTATTTTTTAGTTTTGATTCTTTGATCCGAAATATCCTCTGAAAAACAGCGATGTAGGGAATGATCAACAAGGACTGATCTGCGATCCATCCATAAGACGATGTTAAAAGCGACAGACATATCAGCCCGGGCAAATCATTTTCCCAAACAATGGGACATCTCCGTTTCCATAAATAAACTCCATAGCCAACAAAGGTGAAAGCTGGAACAGCCCATAAAGGCCAGAACGGAATGGTTCCCGAGTAGTGAGAAAGAGCCATCCGGATAACGTAAGACAAGGTGGGCGTGGCCCAATAGTTAGCAGGCGGCTGATGATACGCCTGGAGCCATAGCTGTAAAATGCTTGGATGGAACATCAACACTGCAACTCCAAATAATCCCATCCATCCCAAAGTGGCCACCGGCACCGTCCAGCGTCGATGCGTCACAATCCATACCCCTAAAATGGGATAAAGAAGCCATAACAAATGTGGTTTCAATAAAAGGATTGAAAAACATAACCCGGCCATCCAATCTTTTTTGATTTTAAGAAAATAAAAAAATGCAACGGTTGAAAGGATCAAGAAGCCTCCAAGCTGCCCCAAAAAAAGACTGTTATAAACCGGCATAAAAAACATTCCGAGAAGCCACTCTTTCCTGCTAAGCTGGGAGATTCCAAAATACTTCCAGCATAGTTTAATGCTAAAAATAGCGCAGGCGACCTGGGCTAAGAACCAAACAACCTTCGCTTGAAAATAACTAAGACAAAGCATAGGGGCGCTGAGGATAAAAAAATAAGGCGAATACCAGACATAAAAAGGGATTTGCCCGGAAGGAAGATACCCCTGCTGCGCCAGCATAAGCAAATTTGCATCATAGGGATTAAGTTGCTGCTTAAAAAGCTGAAAAGCGGTCCAATAGCCGGAAAAATCCTGCATAAAAAATGGCTCCCGCAAAAGAGAAAGCCCTTGCTGAATCATCACGAACAAGATAATTCCTAAAACCATCCATGAAATTAAAGAACGGACAAAAAAATTCTTCATCAGAATCAAATCGTTCATTTTTTTAAAACTGAAGGCAGGGGCCTGAAGCCACTGGACACCATAATCCCACAATAAGAGCGCGATGAAAGGATACCACCACAGATCATGAAAACCGTTCATCCCCAGAAGATAAAAACTCAGGGTCAGCAAGTGGAACGCCGCAAGACAAAACAAAAAAATACGCCTCGTTCCCACCGCAACAGATATGTTCATGATTTTTCCTAGCCACGCAGTTTGAGTGATGGCCAGAAGATTGAAATCATTGATTCCGCCGTAGGGAGCTGTCAAAAGTGAAATACAAAGAAGCGGCGGCACCGCATTTTTTAAAATCACCGGACGGCGCCAGTAATAGAAAACCGCGACGATGATTGCCAGCAACGGAACAGCTAAGGCAGGCCAAATCATATTTTGTCCGTAGATCCGGAAAAGAATGAGCCGGATCTGCGTTTCCAAGGTCGCGGCCGCCAACGCCAGGGGCGTGGCTTTCATATGGAAGCGTTCCATAAAAACTCCGGGATGAAGCATTTCCGTGAGTAAACTCAACAAGGCCAGCCCCAGGAATCCTGAAATCAAACTTCGAAAACGCCGGGTGCGGATCATCCAGATCAATAAAACGGGATAAAGCAAATATCCGATATGAGGTTTAATCGCGGTCAGTGTTAAAAAAAGTCCAGCCAGATCATCTCGCTTTTTTTCAAGGGCCCAAAAGCATCCGGCCCAACCAAGCACCGGCCATAAACTCGTTTGTCCCACCAGCATCAGATAAAAATAAGGCAGAACGCAGATCCCGGATAACTGCAAAAATAGTGGCCGGATAGGAATTTCCGGAGTCCAGGCTTTCCAAATGAATCCGGCAATACAAATTGGGAGAATAAGGTTACAAAGAAACCACAAGCTTGCAGAAATCGCGAACGGCCAAACTAGAAAAGGATAGAAAAGGACAAACGTCCATGGCACATTCCAGACTGAATAAGTTTCATCCTGAATGCAGCAAAATCCAATGGATCGTTCGACCGCAGCCTGGAGAGAAAAATCGCAGGGATTTTGACCTGTTTTAAAAAGCTGGAACGCGGACCAGTATCCGATGAAATCGCTGATGCCTTTGCCGTGCCGGGGAGAGTCCTGAAAAAAATTGTTTACTCCTGCCAAAATCAGTAGGATGATCGCAAGAATCAGGATGGACGAAAGCGCTTTTGAAGGAATTCGGATTTTCATAGAAAGCTCCTCAAAGCCACCAAGGAGAATTGTATTGTTACCACTTGTTTCTGAACGCACACCCTTTTGGAATCGGATCGCACTTGCATTTCTTCTTAGTTTTTTTGGCGGTTTGCTTTTTTCTTATTACCAGAATCCAGAAAGTCTAAAACTCATCACGCATGGCGATTTTCCGGATTATTATACGGCAGCCCGAGCTATTCTCGAAGGACAAAGCCGTTATCTTTATAATCCCGATCTTCAGCGCGCGGCCCAAGAAGCTATCTGGCCTAATCCCGGCGGCGGATTTCTTTATTTTCGCTACCCCCCCTTTACCGCTCTTCTTCTGGCTCCCTTTGGCGCCTGGGATCCGGCAACCGCCAGAATCCTCTTCACTTTAATCATGAGTTTATTTTTGGTGATGAGCTTAAGAGTTGCCGCCTATTTCTCTCCAGCACTGCGGGCCAGCGCCATTCAGTCTGTGGCCCTCACTGTTGCGGTTCTTCCTATTATGATCGGAGTCCTCTCAGGACAAAATAATGCGCTCACCCTGCTGCTCTATTCTTTAATTGTGTACGGGTTTTACCGAAGTGACTCCAAGGGTTACCGGATGATCGGCATCTCAAGCGGTCTGATGCTTTATAAACCTCAGTTCGGAATTTTGTGGACGGGCTGGCTTCTACTGACGCGAAAAAAAGAAATTATTTTTCCCATGCTACTCGTAGCCATTATTTATTACTGGATGGGCGTTTGGGTTCTAGGCTGGGATTGGCCCATTCAGTGGCTCCGCGAAACCTCTTGGGCGATCAGCGCCATTCAATCAACCGACCGGCCTTGTATGATATCCATCAATGGAGCAGCTTCTGCTTTAGCAGATCGGTGGCTTATATCTGCTTCAGCGCACTCGCTCATTTTTATTTTAGCTTACGTCTTTTCCGCTATTTTGGCCCTGGGAATCGGATGGCGATTTTGGATTTGGGGAGATCCCAAGGTGCGCGATCAACGGGAGGGATTTTTAATCGCTTGTGCCGCCGGACCGATTTGTTTACTCGCCAGCCCTCATACGATGTTCTATGATTTTGGGCTTTGCGTGATTGCCTGCGCGCCTTTTTTTAATTTGGGAAGCCGCAAACATCTGATTCTGATTTTGTTAAGCTTTGCAGTGATCTGGGCCAGCATGGCGGTGCGCGACTTCCTGCCCATCCAACCCCTGTTTGGACTGACCATCCTTTGCGCAATGGCCCTGATAAGGGGACAGGCTACTTTTAAGTTTAATGGAATAAAGTAGCCTGTCCCCTTTTACTGAGGTTTTCGCGAAGAAAAAAGATGGGTGGCGTGCCCATAAAAATATTCGGCACTTTCCATCAAGGTTTCCGAGAGAGTTGGATGTGGATGAATGCACTCGGCAAGATCCCGGACCGTGGCACCCATTTCAACCGCAAGCACTCCTTCAGAAATCAGTTCTCCAGCTCCGTGACCGCAGATTCCAACCCCTAAAATCCGCTCGGTCACAGGCTCTACAATCAATTTGGTAATTCCATCGGTCCGGTCATAGGTCATGGCCCTGCCTGATGCTGACCAGGGAAACTTCACCACTTGGACTTGTAAATTTTTTGCCCGCGCCTCTGCTTCAGTAATGCCGCACCAGGCCACTTCCGGATCCGTAAAAACCACGGCTGGAATCACCACATGTTTTGACGTGCTGGGCTCGCCTAAAATGGCATCCACGGCAATACGCGCTTCTTTTGCAGCTTTATGGGCCAGCATCACGCCGCCGACCGCATCTCCGATCGCGTAAATAGAAGGATCCTCCGATACTTGGGAGTCACTGACTAGAATGAATCCCTTGCCGTCTCGCGTAACCTTGGTATTTTCAAGGCCGATGTCTTCATTATTATGAACACGTCCCACCGAAACCAGGACCCGGTCAAAAAGTTCTTCCGAAACTTTCCCGTCCGTTTCAATGGAGGCCTTAATCTTGTGATTGTGCGTCACCACTTTTGTGACTTTGGACTTCAACCGCACTTCCTTAAAATGTTTTTCTGCATAGAGTTTGATGGGGCGCACCAGATCCGTATCCGCACCTGCGAGAATTGAATCTAAGGCTTCGACCACTACAATCTTACTTCCAAGCCTGGCATACACCGTACCCAACTCCATTCCAATATATCCGCCGCCCACAATCAAAAGATCCTGAGGGATTTCTTCGATTTCCAAAGCCTCGGTCGAGGTCATGATCCGCTGGCTTCCTAAATCAAAGAGCGCCGGAAGCGCAGGCCTTGAACCGGTTGCAACAATGGCCTTTTGATATTTAACAAATTTTTGTCCTTCTGAGGTCTCAACACGAAGCGTAGTCGAATCCTCAAAAAAACCGCGGCCTGAAAGGACCTGAACTCCTCGCCGGTCTGCAAGCTGTTTGATTCCCGCCGAAAGTTTTTCGAGAATGGATTCTTTCCACGCTCTTAGTTTTGCAACTTCGACAGAAGGCTTTGAAAATTTGATGCCCCGCTGATTAGACAGTTCCGCTTGTTCAAACATGCCGGTTGCCGTCAGAAGCGCTTTAGAGGGAATACATCCACGGTTCAAGCACACGCCGCCAAGCCGTTTCTCTTGCTCAACCAAAATGACTTTTTTACCCTGATCCGCGGCATAAAAAGCAGCGGCATATCCGCCCGGACCCGCACCCAAGACTACGATCTCTGTATCAAACTTATTCATCATGTCCTCATCTCAGCGATTTAAATTTTCAATTGGATAAAATCTATTTTCTAACCTTTGAGCAATGTGTCTTTATCCGTAAGACCTGCCAGCGATTCCGCCAAAGCCACCACAAAACGCGCGGCCGATCCCCCGTCAATCACCCGATGATCATAAGAAAGGCCAATAGGCATCAGCGTCTTTCCATCCGGACTCGAAAAACCTCGCCCCATTCCCAAAATAGCTACTTCAGGTTTATTGATAATGGGCGTAAAATGCCGGCCGCCGATTCCGCCTTGATTGGAAATAGTAAAAGTTCCCCCCTGCATTTCTTCGGCCGTAATTTTTCGCGTACGAACTTTTTCCGCAAGCTTTTCCAGTTCAAGCGAAATCTCAAGCAGGCTCTTTTTATCCGCATCACGAATCACCGGCACCATGAGCCCATGTTCGCTATCAACCGCAATCCCGATATGAAAATAATCCTTAGTAACTATTTCTTTGGAGTTTTCGTCAAGACTGGAATTAAAAATCGGATGTTTTTTGAGCGCCTGAATGATTGCCCGGATCACAAGCGGCGTCAGCGTCAACTTGGCACCTTTCTTCTCGTAATCTGCGGCAAATTGTTTCCGAAGCGCCATGGCTTTTGTAATATCTAAGTCATCAAATTGAGTGACGTGCGGGATGGTGGTCCAGGATCTCACCATAGCATCGCTAATCGCTAATCGAATCGGAGTCAGAGCCTTTTTGGTCACAGGACCCCACTTGGAAAAATCAATGCTGGGAGCCGCCGGTTTTTTATCCGCAGCCGCAGCTTTCATCGCTGCATGGGGATCAGCCGCATGGATGGCCTGAAGATTGACAATATAAGCACGCAGATCTTCCATGGAAATCCGTCCGCCGGATTCCGTTCCCTGAACTCGCGTCAAATCAATCCCAAGTTCCCGCGCGGCCTTTCGCACGGAAGGAGAAGCCGGAGGTGCAATCCCAGCCAGCGATTCATACTGATAGGATCCAAAGGAAGCGGCCGGTTGAAGCACGGGTGCCTTTTTAAAAAACTGCGGAGTTCTGGGAAGCTGAACTTTTTCAGGATCCGGGGCTGAAGGAATTTGTACCGGAGGAGCGTCCGCTGCATCTGAACCTGCAAGAGACAAAAGAACCTGCCCCACCACAACTTGCTGCCCTTCTTTCACAAGAACCTGACTGACTTTTCCGGCTGAAGGCGCATGGATTCCGGCTACAGCCTTGTTGGTTTCAAGCTCCAAAAGGACCTGATCTTTTTTAACCAAATCGCCGGCTTTGACTTGGATCGACACCACGGTCCCGCCGGTTACGCCTTCTGCTATTTGTGGAACTCGAATATCCATTTTATTCCTTTACCCAAATTATCAGCGATCAGTGCATCGCGCTATTCAGCCACTGATAACTTATGACTGATTACTGATGACTTTTAAAAAACCGGATGAACTTTTTCTGGATTAATTTTTAAATCTTGAATCGCCTGTGAAACAATCCGTTTTTCAATCTTTCCCTGCAATGCTAGTTTATAAAGGACCGCCACGGCCGCACATTCGCCGTCAACCTCAAAAAACCGGCGGAGAGCTTCCCGCGTTTCTGAACGGCCAAATCCGTCTGTTCCAAGCGAGAAAAGTCCGCCCGGCACCCATTCAGAAATCTGATCTGAAACTACCTTCATATTATCGGAAACCGCCACAAACGCGCCATTTTCTTTTTCAAGAAGTGTTTCCAAATAAGATTTATGCGGCGCCGCTTCGGGATGCAGCATGTTCCATCGTTTAGCTTGAAGGGCTTCACTGCGCAACCGTTTGTAACTCGTCACGCTCCACACATCGGCCGAGACATCATATTTAGCCAAAATCTCCTGGGCTTTCAATGCCGAGAGCATGATCGCGCCGCTGGCCAAAAGATGCGCCTGATGTTTTTTCCCTTCAGGACCTTTTTTGAACCGATAAAGCCCTTTCAGGATTCCTTCGGTCGTCGCCGATTCAGGACGAACCGGCATGGCATAGTTTTCATTGTGAACGGTCAGATAATAAAATATTTCTTCGCCGTCCGCATACATGCGTTTAAGGCCGTCCTGGATGATCACGGCAATTTCATATGCAAAAGCCGGATCATAGGCCTGAACCGAAGGGATCGTGCTAGCCAAGAGATGGCTGTGTCCGTCCTGATGCTGAAGGCCTTCACCATTTAATGTCGTTCGGCCCGCTGTCGCACCGAGCAAAAATCCTTTGGCCCGGATATCGCCCGCCAGCCACATCATATCTCCCACTCGTTGGAATCCGAACATGGAATAATAAATAAAAAATGGGATGGTCGGAATATTGAAATTGGCATATGAGGTTCCGGAGGCGATAAAGGAAGCCATGGATCCGGCTTCAGTAATTCCCTCCTCCAGAAGCTGACCGTCTTTATCTTCGTGATAAAAAAGAAAGGTTTCGCTGTCCACCGGCTCGTAAAGCTGTCCTTTTGAAGAATAAATTCCGTACGAACGAAAGAGCGCGTCCATGCCAAAGGTTCGTGCTTCGTCCGGAATAATCGGGACAATCTGTTTTCCGATCTCTTTATGGCCCAGAAGTTTATTCAGGACACGAACAAAAGCCATGGTGGTGGAAGCCTTGACCTCGCCTGATCCTTTAAAAAATTCTTCAAAGAAATCCAGCCCCGGCACCGCAAGTTTTTTGGCATCGAATTTTCTTTGCGGCAAAAATCCGCCGAGCGCCTTTCGCCGCTCCAAAAGATACTGAGTCTCCGCACTTTCTTTAGAAGGCCGGTAAAACGGCATGTCCGCAACATCATCATCCTGGATGGGGACATTGAACCGCTTACGAAATTCGCGCAGTTCTTTTTCATTCAATGCCTTCTGCTGGTGCGTGATATTGCGTCCTTCTCCGGCTTCGCCAAGCCCGTAGCCTTTGACCGTTTTGGCCAAAATCACCGTAGGCTGACCTTTGTGATGCACGGCATCATGGTAAGCCGTATGAACCTTCACGGGATCGTGTCCACCGCGCACAAGCTTCCTGAGATCATCGTCTGAAAGATGATTGACCATTTCCAGAAGCTCTGGATATTTTCCAAAAAAATGTTTTCGAATGTAGCTTCCATGTTCGACCGAATATTTTTGATAGTCGCCGTCAACTGCTTCTTCCATGCGTTTTAAAAGCAATCCTTTTTTATCTTTGGCGAGCAGCGCATCCCAATTGGATCCCCAAATAACTTTGATCACGTTCCATCCTGCGCCGTGGAAAACGCCTTCAAGCTCCTGAATGATTTTCCCATTGCCCCGGACCGGACCATCCAGTCTTTGTAAATTGCAATTTACGACCCAAATAAGATTGTCCAATCCTTCACGACCGGCCATGGCAAGCGCTCCGAGACTTTCCGGCTCATCGGATTCGCCGTCTCCGACAAAGCACCACACCTTGGGTTCTTCTTTGGTGAGTAAATCGCGCGCTTTCAGATAGCGGATAAAGCGGGCCTGATAAATTGACATGATGGGACCGAGCCCCATGGATACTGTAGGAAACTGCCAAAAATCCGGCATGAGATAAGGATGAGGATAAGAAGAAAGTCCGCCGCCTGGCGCAAGTTCCTGGCGAAAGTGATGAAGCTTTTCTTCATCCAATCGATGTTCCATAAAGGCTCGCGCATAATTCCCCGGCGAGGCGTGGCCCTGAAAATAAATAAGATCCGCCGCACGCTGGTCATTGCCTGCGTGAAAGAAATGATTAAACCCCACTTCGTATAAAGTTGCGAGCGAGGCAAAAGTAGAAATATGTCCGCCGAGTCCGCTGTGATTGCGGTTTGCTTTGACCACCATGGCCATGGCATTCCATCGAATGAGACTTTTGATCCGGCGCTCAAGATCGCGGTTACCAGGATACGGAAGCTCTTGGCTGGAAGGAATGGTGTTGATGTACGGAGTAATCACAGGCTGAAGAACGGTGTTTCCCGAATCCTTTAGATTCTCCAAGAGCTGATGAACCAAAAACCGGGCCTTGTCCTTGCCTTCAGACTTGACCAAAAGATCGACCATGTTCTCTAGAGAAACCAGCCACTTTTCGGTTTCGTCTACGCTTTTTACCTGCTTCATGTCCTTACTCTACTTTCTCTCTCGTCTAACCTTGTTACACTTCATGCGATTCCTTAGATAAAGTTTTCCAATTCCGTACGTTATCTCTAACGGGGTATAATCCCGCCATGCAAACCCTAGACATGACTTTTCCCAGCCCCGAGGAGAACCTCGCCTGTGACGAAGCCCTTCTCGATCTCTGCGATCAGGGGAAGGCTGGTGAATGCCTGAGGTTTTGGGAGTCAAAAACCTACTTTGTCGTGGTGGGGTATTCTAACAAAATCAGCCGAGAAGTGAATATCGATTCTTGCGGGTCCGATAATATCCCTATATTGCGCCGGATTAGCGGCGGAGGGACAGTCCTCCAGGGGCCCGGATGCCTGAATTATAGCCTCATCCTGAGAATAACTGACCGTCCAGAACTCGCCTCTCCTGTTACTACCAACCAGTACATTATGGAGCGCCATCGCCTCGCCCTGGAGTCTTTACTGAAGACCCCCGTCACGATTCAAGGCGATACAGACTTGGCTATTTTAGATTTTAGATTGAAGATTGCAGATTGCGGCAACATGATTGATCCTCAAATCATAAATCATCAATCTAAAATCAAAAATCTGTTGAAGGTTTCGGGCAATGCTCAAAGACGATTTAAAAATGCGCTGCTTTTTCACGGAACCTTTCTTTTAGATTTTGATTTGAGCCTTGTCTCAAAATATTTAACACTTCCTTCCAAAGAACCTGCGTACCGCAAAAATCGCGCGCATCAGGACTTTGTCAGCAATCTTTCCCTGACGAAAAAAGAGATCCAATCCCATCTTCAGTTACTTTGGAAGGCAAACGAAGAAAACGATCTCTCCCCCGAAGTGAAAAAACTAGCGGGTCATTTTGTTCAGACAAAATACTCGCTGGATTCTTGGAATGCAAAATTTGAATGAGAAAATTATCGAGGTGTTAAGAAAACAATGGTTTCGATGTGGCGAGTACGGGGAAACATATCAAACGCCGCCACGCGAGCAATCTCCCACTTCCCTCCAGCAAGCATCCGTTTAAGATCCCGGACTAGAATCGCGAGATCACAGGAAACATAAATCAACCCCAAACTTACCATGCTAGAAAGGCTGTCGGCAAAATGCGCATCGAGCCCGTCGCGCGGCGGATCCATAAATATCAGTGCCTTGCTCAGATCTGATTTTTTAGAAAGATCAGGAAAAATCTTTTCCGTTTTTCCCTCCAGCACTTGAACTGAGCCGCCAAGTCTTTCTGTGTTTTTTTTGAGAGCCTCAAGGCTATAAGGATTTTCCTCTAAAAAGATCCGTTCCTTCACTTCTTCTGCAGCCAAAAGACCAAAGAGTCCGCCGCCGGCAAAAAGATCCATAAATATTCCAGGATTCCATTCGGAAATCCATTCTTTAACGGTTTCGATCATTTTTGCAGCTACAGCTAAATTATTTTGAAAAAATCCGCGCGGATGCGCCCAGAGTTTTTGTCCCAGAACTTCAATTTGAAAAAGCGCCTCATCCGAACTTTGGTGGACATGACCTGCATGATCCAGCCAAAGCGTCATGCGTTCAGACTTGGACCGGACCGGCAGCTCTAAAAAGGCTCTTTTAAGCCGTGTGTCTGAGATAGGACATTCCTCAATAGGAACGATGGTTTCATTGTCCCGTCCGAAAAATCCCCACACTCCCTCTTGGAAATGGAGTGTCATATGATTCCGGGTTCCATATTCTGACGGAGAGGGCTGAAGGGTTGGAACCAGAGACTCTGTGAGTCCCAATCCGCGCGTGAAGGCGTCTTTTACCTGTTCAGATTTGACCCGAAGCTCTTCTTCGTAACTCATCATCTGATATTGACACCCGCCGCACTTTCCAAAATGACGGCACTTGGGGTTCACGCGGTGCGGAGAAGGTTCAAGGACCTGACGAATACGGGCTTTTGAGAAATTTTTTCTTTGCTCTAAAACATCAACAATTACCCGCTCACCGGCCAACACTTTTTCTACAAAACAGACTTTTCCTCCCACGCGCGCCAGACCGGCTCCGCCAAAGATAACTTTTTCGATTTTGACTGTTTCACCATGAAGAGCCATAAAACTCAGGCTGCTTTAGATGTTTGTGTGGGTTCGGAAGGAAGTACAACATTATTCACAGGAGCTGCTTCTTCTTTTTTCCAGGGAAGAAAAGCGGCGCTCAAACGATGCAAAGGATTAGGACGAATTTCTTCACCTTTGATCTGGGCCAGCTGGGTCTCGGCCATCACACGCGCTTCGGTCTCTACTTTCAAAATCTCCTGAACATTGGAAATTTCATCTTTCAATTCCCGAAATTGCGTTTCAAGGTTTTTCAAGCGGTCTTCAGCAAGATATTTTGAAACTTCCAGCTGAGTCATGCGGACTAAATAAGCTTTTTGAGTTTCTGAAGTTCCGATATAAATTCCCGATCCAAGTCCCACGAGAAGCATGGCCACAATAAGTCCGCGATGAAGCCGCTGCCAGGGTTTTAAAGCAAACTCAATGAGCTTATCTTTTTCAGTGCGCTCACGGATGAGAGAGCTGTTTAGTTGTAAAAGTTCAGCCTGAGCCTGAACGAGGCGCTCATGCATTTCACCCGCGCGATTCTGAGCGAGCTGGAGTTTGGATTCAAGGGTTTCAATCCGGACCTCAAGCTTGCGCCGCTCCAGAAGCCGGATACCGTAAGCAAGTCCGATGACACTGGCCACAATAAAAAAGATAAGCGTAATTTGAAAATCCACGATGACCTCTTTGGATAAGATATCGGCGGAAAAGCGAGAAAACAAAAGGGCCTGCACCGTACTCACCGTACAGCGCAGGCCCTAACGAAGTTCAGCGGTTACGAAACCGTCTGAGTAATTTGAGCGGAAATAAACTCCTGAGTCATTCGATAAGCTTCATCATCCGTAAACTGTTTGGGCGGATGCTTCATCAGATAAGCAGCAGGCCCCCACAAGATTCCTCCCTCGCCCCGATCCAGGGCAAGTTTACAGAACCGGATGGCATCCACGGCTACGCCTGCAGAATTCGGAGAATCTTCGACTGAAAGGCGCAGTTCAATATTCATCGGAACATCTCCGAAAAGCCTGCCTTCCATGCGGAGGAAACAAATCTTATTGTCCTTCTGCCAGGGAACGTAGTCGCTCGGACCAATATGGATATTTTCACTATCCAAAGGTTCGGCCGTGACCGATTGAACGGCATCGGTCTTGGAAATTTTTTTGGAATGGAGGCGGGTACGGTTCAGCATGTTGAGAAAGTCCGTATTTCCACCGGTGTTAATTTGGTAGGTACGATCCAGCTTCACGCCGCGCTTTTTGAAAAGATCAGTCAAAATGCGGTGCGTGATCGTAGCTCCCACTTGAGCCTTGATATCATCGCCGATGATCGGAAGATTCTTGGCCTTGAATTTTTCCGCCCACGTCGCATCGCTGGCAATGAAAACCGGCATGCAATTGATGTAGGCAATGTTGGCTTCTAAAGCACACTCAGCATAAAACCGAGTCGCGATTTCAGAACCCACCGGAAGATAATTAATAAGGATCTCCGCGCCTGTGCTCTTTAAGAGGCTGACAATATCCTTTTTCTCAGCTTCCTTGGCGCCCGAAGCTACGAAAGTATATTTATCGCCGTAATCCTTCATGTGCTCAGAGAACCCGTCAAGCAACTTGCCCATGCTGACTTTGACTCCGCTCTTGGGAAGGTCCTTACAAAAGATGGCCGTGCAATTTGGAAGTTCAAAAATGGCTTCATTGACGTCCTTACCCACTTTGCGCTCGTCAATGTCAAAGGCTGCTACTACATCAATATCCGAAGGCTTGTAGCCGCCGATATCCCAGTTCATGACGCCGATCGCGTCTTTTTCTGTCTTATTCTGATAATAGTAAATGCCCTGAATGAGAGAGCTTGCACAATTTCCAACACCTACAACCGCAAGCCGAATCTTTGCCATGTTTATTTCCTCCTTAAAAGAAATAGTTCTTGTCTTCAGCCCCTGGGATTTCCCATGGATGGTGCTTGAAGATTTCCGCGTTTGGTGCGGCCCCCTAGGAAGGACCTTAACTCGTTGCCTGACCGAAGGATAAAAGGAAAGGTTCCCATAAGGCAGGCCGTATCATAGTGGAATCGGTTTAAAAAATCAAATTTAAAAATGAGCACCGCCCAAATCGCTCTAATAGCTAAAATGAATATTGCGTAACCCATGCTATGTTGCGGAGATCGAGAAAAAAAGAAAAGCCCGGGACTCTTGAGGAAATCCCGGGCTCGCGACTTTAAAGAATCTTAATTACTGCTTCTCTGCGGGCGCATCTGCGGCCACGTCATTAGAAGAACCTCCAAACGGAAGCTTGATTTTCCCTTTCAGATTTCCAACCAATTCCTTGGCTTGTCCGGCCACTTCAGTTACGGCTTCGCTGGCAACCGGCGCTACGGATTCGCTAATTTTTTTGGTTTCATTAAGGGCCGTTGCTTTAGCATCCATCACAGCCGTTGAGGCCAACTGTGCAGAGGAAGAGAGAACTCCGGAGACACTGTCCTGCAGCGATCCCAAATCCAGATTCGTGAGACTGGAAATCGAAGTATTCATCAGCGCCTTGACCACAATCAAACGCACCATGTTGTCGAGATTATCTACTTGCGCATAGCTCTCATTAATTCCAATATTGAAATCCTGAATGCGGGGAGGATTAACAGAGTAATCCATGTACGAGACTTTATTGATCCTAAGCTTCAGAGATCCAATCGAAATTTTGAGGGCTTGTGATTTTGAAGCCGGCGCCGTGGGTTTAGCTGCTTCTGACGACTTAGCGGGTGCCAGGGCTTTAAAACTATCCAAGTTTAAAGTCCCTTGAGCATTTTTAACTACGTTGAATGTCTCAAGATCTAAAACCACGGAATTGAAATGAATCACTCCGCGAGGAAGGGAGCGAAGCCGGTAATCAACATAGATTTCAGGAATCGCAAGCATCACCTTCTCTTCAAATCCCGCAGGATTTTCCAGCTCGAGCCCTTTAATCTGAACATAGGTATTGGAGATTCCGATATGCAGCCGCTCGACTTTGAGCGTCAGTCCGGTGGCCATTTTAACTGCGCTCTGGATGGCAGTCGTCACCACAAGATCTCGCAGCAGTACAAGAGCTGAGAGAATCAGAAGAAGAATCAGAACCCATCGAAGTAAGGTTTTCATAAGAGACATTCCTTCCTAAGTTGCTATTGAGGTTGGGGGAAAATCTAAAAATTTAAAATTAAAAATCAGATTGAATAAGGCCAAATATTATCACAGCCCTGAAGCGCGAACAAGGGGGCTCTCCTCGTATGTTTAGGATGCACCGCCCTCGGATTTCGTCTTGCTCACGCGGATCAATTCATTGACTGCGTCCATAATATTGACGGGAACCGCCAAAACCACCGTGTTAGATGCAGTCGGGCCAAGACCATCAATGGTTTGAAGTGTCCGAAGCTGCATCGCACCCGGACTTTGCGCCATAGTTTGAGCTGCCGCTGCTAAATTAAATGCCGCTTCTTTATCGCCTTGGGCTTTGGTAATCGTGGCGCGCTTTTCCCGTTCCGCAGAGGCCTGGCGCGACATCATTTTTTTCAGCTCTTCCGGCATATCAATATCCTGAATCCGGATTCCCGTAACTTCAAGACCCCATCCTTCGGTGTCTTTTTCCACATTTTTCTCAATGGCTTTGCCGATCTGCTCACGCTCCATCAAGAGTTCATCCAAAGTCAACTGACCAATCGCATCCCGAAGCGAGGTTTGGGCGTACTGATTAATCGCATACCGGTAATCCTGCACTTTGATGATGGCATCCGCAGCGTTGGACACTTTAAAGAAAAGAACTCCATTGATTTGGACCGGCACATTATCTTTCGTGATCACCTGCTGGGCCGGGATATCCATGGCCCGTACACGCGTGTCCACGATTTCCACTGAGTCTAAAATGGGAATAATGAGAAATAGCCCAGGGCCTTTGATCTTATGGAATTTTCCAAGACGAAATACAACGCCGCGTTCCCATTGAGCCGCTAAGCGAAGCCCGGAGGAAATGATTAATGAAATCAAAATCCACACAAGACCGGCTCCCACCGCGGTCTCAGGACTGGATTGATAAAGCGGATAGAGAAAAATTCCGCCCACCATCATGAGTAAGATAAACGCCAAACCAGAAATATAATTGATCATGGAAGCTCCCTCTTGTTGTATAGGCGCTGTAAGAACACGGGTTCGTTGAGTGGATAATTGCGAAGGCTGCATACCGGGGGGAATTAGTTCACCATCCATCGTTTCCATTCCTCCTGTCTTGGAAAATTAAAAACTAAGGCTACGAGACTTAATACCAGAAAGGCATAGGATTGGGAAAATTGTTTCATTAAAACCGCCGTCACAAGACCCAGCACTGCAATGCTGTCTCCTAGGACATAAAGCATAATGGACATCATCATAAGCTGATTTAAAGCATGAGGGCCTTGCGGTCTTTTACGAAAAAAAGAAGCCTTGATCCAAACACTGAGAGGGATCAAAGCCACTGAAAGTATTAAAAAACCGTTTCGAATTCCAGAATAATCAGGAGCCTCATCAAGCGTCCGAGGGTTTGCAGACTGAAGATAAATCTTTGCGATGATCCCATAAAAAAGAATGGCCATGAACTGACTCATATAAATCAGTATCACAGTCCGATATTTCTTCTGAAAAACATCTTCCGTATCCGGCTGCACGGGCCCCCTTCTAGAATTGGTAGCGGCGCATGTACATAAAGAGCGTCACGGCCGCTTCTTCTAAATTTTTACCGAACGTCAGTACACCTTCCTCATGGCCACCCATGACCATAATTTTCTTTTCTTTGAGATCTGTATCCTCAAAAAGACGGCGGACCTCTCGGGCCATTTCCGGTGTGCCGTATGGCACATGCCGCTGACTTGTAGGAACGCGGTTCATTAATTCACGCCATAGAAGCGCATGGTGCACATGCACTACGGCCTGAATGGAAGGGTCCAGTTCGTAGATCATGGCGTGTGTGAGCGATTCAGAAGAAGCCTGGATCGGTCCACGGCAACTCAGCCGATTCGCGCTAATATCGTAATCCACCACCTCGGTAAAATATTTTGCACTTAAATCTTCGATGCCTCCGGTTTGGGTCCCGGTGATAATAAAATTTCTTGGCGGATGACTGCGCACGCTTAAATTTCCGTATCCAATTCCATTTTGATAAACACCGATCAATCCCGCCTTAAAAAGTTCACGCCGCACCTGATTAATTTTTTCAACCCGCCGGCTGTCCAAAGGCTCGGCCATATCCCACTGACATTCAAATTTAATAACACCGTCTTCATCTGGAACTGCTGATTTTATTTTTTCCGGAAAAAGGCGCAGCAAACTTGCTTCATCCGCGGCACTGATACCGCGCTCTGTAATTAGTCCCGTAATGAGGTGTGCGGGCGTGACATCAAATCCGGGATTTATCGTGTTGGCATCCGGAAGGGTAATCAGAACACGCTCCGGACCGTGATCCGTCAGACCTTCCATATATTTCACTTCATTCTCGCTCCGCTCTTCAATGGGAATTTCCTTAATCCCATCCCGGAGATTCCAATCAATGGATGAGGACGGCACCGCCACATAAAAAGGAATGTGATTATGATCTGCGGCCAAGGCCTTGAGATAAGTTCCGATTTTATTCGCCACATCGCCGGTGCGTGTCGTGCGGTCTGTTCCGACAATAATCATATCCACACGTCCGTGCTGCATCAGATGTCCGGCAGCATTATCCGCAATCAGAGTATACGGAACGCCGTGCTGGTGGAGTTCCCACGCCGTCAAACTGGCGCCTTGATTGCGCGGCCGGGTCTCACTCACCCACACATGAACTTTCACACCTTTGTCATGCGCCTGATAAATCGGAGACGTTGCAGTTCCCCAATCAATACAGGCAAGCCATCCGGCGTTGCAATGCGTCATGATATTCACGACTCCGCCCTGTTTTCGCGCACTGATGGCTTCAATAATAGGAAGTCCGTATTCTCCGATTTTTCGGCACACCTCGACTTCGGTGTCTGCAATGCGCTCGGCTTCCAATTTGGCCGTCTCTAATTTTTCTTCCCACGTTTTCTTGGAAGCCAAGGATTCCATCATTTTATTGAGCGCCCAAACTAAATTGACAGCTGTCGGCCGAGTCTCGCGAAGTTTTTGGGCGGCATCATAGACAAAGGCATGAAAGGTGGAATCTTTGGGGGCTTCCAAGCACGCCAGATAAATTCCATAGGCTGCGGCGGCACCAATGAGCGGTGCTCCGCGAAGATGCATGTCGCGGATCGCAACCGCCATGTCGTCCACGGTGCGGAGATCTTCAATAACGAGTGAATGGGGAAGCGCACGCTGGTCAATAATCTGAACCACAGCCGGATCCTCAGGCTTGATCCAAATCGCGCGGCGGGCTTGGGAAGCAACTTTCATAGGATTCGTATATTTTAAAAGCTGTTATACTGAAACTTGGATACAATAAGTCATCAATGAACGACAAAAGTATACCGCGTTTATTATCTCAAAAGAAAGATTTCTAATCATGAAAGTTCTTTTCCTTTGCATGGCCAATTCGGCGCGCAGTCAAATGGCCGAAGGTCTGGCCCGGTTTCTCTGGAAAGACCGAGCAGAGATCGAGAGCGCCGGCGCGAACGCTTCCCATGTGAATTCCTACGCCATCAAGGTCCTGCAAGAAATTGGGATTGATATTTCCAGGCATTTTTCCAAATCTATCCAGGAGGTTGACTTGAATTCCGTGGATCTTATCATCACTTTGTGCCAGCAGGACATCTGCCCCAACGCCCCCGCACGAATACGCAAACTGCACTGGCCCACTGAAGATCCCACGCTTTACGGTCTCTATGAAGAGCAGCGCCTCGCCGCTTTTCGAAAGGTGCGGGATACCCTTCGCGTCCGGCTTGAGAAATTAGGAACGGAACTTTTTTCTGATCTTGCTTGAAGAAGAACAGGGACAGGTCTCTGCGGAGACCTGTCCCTTTATAAAAAGCAGGCAAGACCAATCAAAATAAAAAGGATCGCGGCAATCCGGTGAAGCAGGGCTTCTGGAATCTTTTTGGAAATCCAGTTTCCCGCGAGAATTGCGATTAAGGACAAAAGAGCCAGCGCAGCCATAGTCCCGGCCAATACTGCGAGAGGATGAAATTGCGCGGCAAAAAGCCCGGACGCAATCTGCGTCTTATCCCCCCATTCTGCAGCAGAGATCATGAGAAATCCCATCCAAAACGGCCGGGATACTTCTTTTGTTTTTTTCTCACAGTCTCCGCTACATGCGTCGCCGCGAAGCATGAGAACTCCAAATAAAATAAATAAAGCGCCGGAAATCCATTTGATGATATGAAGAGGCACCAGGCGGGTCACGGTAGCGCCGAGCAAAATAGCGAGGCCGTCGACTAACAAAAATCCGGCCATCACGCCTAAAAAAAGCTGGGTTCTTTTTTGGGTCTTGGAGGCAAGCAACATCACGCCGAGCTGTGTCTTATCTCCCAGCTCTGCAAGCGCGACAGAAACAAACGGAATCCAAAAATCAGCCCACATAAGCTTTCTCCAAAAGGATAGTTCCCTTACATTTGTCATCCCCGAATGCTGTTATCGGGGATCCATGACTGAATAAATTTCTGGATGCCCGCCTTCGCGGGCATGACAATCATAATCATTATTTTAATTTAGCTGCAAAGCTCCGCAAGAATGCTTTCAAAAACGCGGCGACCCTTCCGGGTCAGCAGGATTTTATCAGAGGTTTCTTCAAGAAGCTGTGAATCCTTGAGCATCCGAAAGGGCGCGCGAAGACGTTCGTAGATCAATTGGATTTTTTCAAGCTTCACGCCTTCTTCAAGCCGAAGCCCGGTCAGAAGATTTTCCATGGCTATATTTTCCGGCGTCAAAACTTCGGCGGATTCCAAAGTAAAATCATGAGCATTCCATTTTTGAAGATAACTGCGGACATCGGATACGCGCTGAAATCGTTTTCCTTGGAGATAGGAAAAAGCACCCGGCCCCAGCCCTAAATACTCCTCATTATGCCAGTAAATCAAATTATGCTTGGATTCAAATCCGGGTTTTGAAAAATTAAGAAGTTCATAGTGATGAAATCCAGCACGCTCTAAGCCTTTTTCTGCAGCTTCATAAATCTCCGCATGAGCGACTTCATCCGGAAGCGGCAAAGTCCCCCGCGCAATTCTCTGTCCAAAAACCGTGCGGGGATGAATATCCAAATCATAAAGTGACACATGGGTAGGTGCCAGGGCGATGGCGAGTTCGATTGATTCTTCGATGTCTTCCAAAGTTTGCCCCGGAAGGCGGATCATGAGATCAAGGTTGATGTTTTTAAATCCTGCGGCCCGAATCATTTTTATGGATTCACTAATATCGAGAACGTTGTGGATACGGCCAAGATCTTTGAGCAGCCGGTCTTGAAAGGCCTGGGCCCCGACGCTGATCCGGTTGATCCCCAGTTTTCGATACGTTTCAAGTTTGGTGCTGTCGAGATCTCCAGGATTCACTTCGCAGGTCCATTCGCAGGACTTGGCAAAAGAGAAATTCGATTTTAAACATTCGGCCAGCCGCGTCATTTCACTGGCCGTTAAATCCGAAGGAGTGCCGCCTCCGAAATAAATCGTGTCAAAAGCTAGCCGGCCGTACTGAGATTGAATTTGACTCACTTCCCACTCAAGCGCCTGAAAAAATTGCTCTCTGAAATCCGGGGCGTGCTGGGTGGTAATGACAAAATCGCAGTAATGACATTTC
>CAYWRU010000010.1:53675-78190 GCA_964460795.1 uncultured bacterium
AAAAGGAATGTGAACGTAAAGTCCGCGCATCTTACTCGCTGAGCACGAGCTCATTTCCTTTTTGTTTAAGCCATCTTTCATGCGCCCGGTAATCCGGGCAAAGAAATTCCACGAGTTTCCAAAAATGCTTGCCGTGATTTTGTTCTTTTAAATGCGCGGCCTCATGTGCGGCCACATAGGACACCACCTCGGCCGGGGCCATCATCAAACGGTAAGAGAAATTAATGCCGCCCTGCGTACTGCAGGATCCCCATCGGCCTTTGGCAGTATTAATTTTGATAGACGGCATCTTGAGCGCGAGTTGATCGCAATATTGTTTAACAATCGGCGGAAGATACTCCATCGCCTTTTTTTTAAACCAGCGCATTAAGAGATCCGGCGCATGTGCGCGAAATTCCGAGGCAATCCAAAATTGATCCTCCAGCTCCACACGTTTTTTCATACCTTCCCGGTAAGCAATGAAGTAAGACTGGCCTAGATATTCCAAAGTTTCGCCTTCGGCAAACGTCCGAACCTTCCGGCTTGCCATCTGCTTCATAATTCTTTCGCGCGTTTTCTCAATCCAGGAATGTTTCTCCCGGACCATGCGATCGATCCAGATCTGCGGAACTCCGAACGGCGCGCGGATAATCAATTCTGCCTTGGAATTAATCTGAAGTCCTATCGTCTTCCTGCGTGAACGGATGATGGAAAAAGGGGCCTGTCCCCTTAAGGGATGGGGGCTGGCCCCTTTTGGATTGTCAGTCATTATCAAAATTCCATTCGGCTTTATTGGGAGCCATGCCCCAAGCATCTCCGAACAGGATCCATCCTTGGCGCCGGCGTCCCTGCTCATCCTGCACTGTGATCCGGTACGCATGCTGATTCTTGGACCGGAGCCAGGCCTTGGGCCCTTCCCAAAAAGCCGCGCCCTTTGAATCGATCATCTTGTAATGATTTTCCTCAGCCCAGGCCTGGAGCTGCGCCTCCTGATACTTCCTTCCCATATTTAAAACAAAAAAAACTGCGCCTCCTGCCAAAAGGGCCATGAGCACGCCCTTGAGTGGCGCAGTCTCAATTTTTGAAATGTGTTTAAAGGCAAAATAAGCGCCGATTCCCACAGCCAAATAAATCATCTGATAACCCATCAGAAACGATGGCGTCCGGATCACTCGCAAAATCAGAATGATTCCGACAAATCCTAGCGCAGCATACATCAATAAGTTAGTGGGGCAAATGGATAGGTTCATCAGATTCCTCTAAAAAATTATCGGAAAAATAAACAAATAGCTGAGAAACAGTTTATTTAAAGGGTGTTTTAAAATGCCTCAGCCAGGCGCAGTATTCGCACGTTGGAAGCGAAGACGGAAGTTCCGCGTTTAATAGTGCGAGCGCATCTTCAAACATTTTTTTGGCGCGTTTGGGATCTAGCGAAATCCGGATGGGCTGGATTTCAAATTCAACCTGTCCGCGTTCCTTCACTCCTTTCGGAGAAAAATAAAGAAGAAATCCATAATCCCAGGTATGCAATCCGTTGGCCTCCAGCATCAGCGCGTAACTGTCCAGTTGATGCTGATAATATTTTACAGCGCTCTCTTCCGTTGCCGGAGACCCCTTGGTTTTATAATCAAAGGGAATATATTTTCCGGATTTGACCATCAGCTCATCCAGCGCCCCGGATAACTGGGAACCATCCGGACTTTTGTAAATAAGCCCCGTTCTCCACTCGCGCCAAAGATCGAGCTGTTTCTGATCTTCAAAAAGTTCTGCGCCGTGAAAATCCGGGATCTGAAGTTCGGGAGGCAGGGCCTTTTTCTTACGGTATGCATCAAAATAATTTTTGATCACACGATCCATGCCGCCGGGGAGCGAAGGAAAAATTCCGCGAGGGCGTTTGATATTTTTATTTTTCTCCAGCCAGAAGCAGCGTGGGCAATCCAAGAATAAATGCAGAGCTGATGGAGATAACTTGAAAGATTTCATGTTATTTCGTGTTATTAAATTCCAAACTCCAAGCACCAAATACCAAACAAATCCCAAAAACCAACCGACAAATTCCAAGCGTTTGAATATTGGGATTTGGTCATTGTCAGTTGTTTGGGATTTGGATTTTGTAATTTGGGATTTTAATCATAAGAATTAGATTTTGCTTCGAAGATATTTAATCATCGTATGTTCCATCCACGGCTCCATGTGAAACAAAGAGCCGGTCACAAATCCCATGTGACCGCCGTGATAGGCCCAGATGGTTTCGAGATACTCCGAGAGGCGCACGACATCATGCGGGAAAAATTGCCCCGGGAAAAAAGGGTCGTCTTCAGCATGAATCAGGCCTGTGGGGACGCGGATCTCGGGTAAAAAAGAAAGACAGCTGGAACGCGTCCAGTAATCTTTCGCGCTCTTAAACCCATTCAGCTTGGCCGTGACTTCTTCATCAAATTCTTTGAACGTGCTTGTAAACCAAACTTTCCAGGGATTAAATATTTTGGGAAATTTTGCGAGTTTTTGAAAGGCCTTGAATTTTAGCTGAGTCAGAAGTTTACGCGTATAAACCTCCTGATTAAAACTGCGGTCCATAAGACCGACCGAGCGCTCCAAATCATAAGTCACGGACACCGCCAGCGCCCGCTCCACTTTTTCGCGCACGCGGGAACCCTGCTCCCCCAGCCACTTCAACATCATGTTGCCGCCAATCGAATATCCGACCACATAAATTTTGCGCGGATACTCCATCATGGAGATGGCGTTGACGACCAAATCCACATCATCGGTTTTTCCGGAATGATACGTGCCGGGCACACGATTCACCTCGCCGCTGCACCCGCGGTAATTCATGGCACACGCGCGCCATCCGATTTTTTGAAGTTCTCCGAGAAAGCTCCGGACATATTTGGAGCGGGAATGGCCTTCGAGTCCGGCGAGCACTAAAACGAGCGGCGCATCTTTTCGGCCAGGAAGAAAATCGAGATCCAGGAAATCTCCGTCAGGAGTTTCGAGACGTTTTCGCTCGTAGACAAGTTTGGGATGGGGACGAAAGAGATGGGCGTAAATAGTTTGAGCGTGGGCACCGGAACACCACCACGCTGGCTGAAAGCTGACTTCAACCAGGCGCGGTGAATACCGTTTAATTCCCGAAGACGCTGAAGGCTCAGCGCTTAAGCGATGGTCACGTCCTTGCAAAGGTACACGTCCTGAATGAGATTAAGGAGCTTTACTCCTTCGGCAAGAGGGCGCTGAAAAGCCTTACGTCCGCTGATCAAGCCCATGCCTCCGGCACGCTTATTGATAACGGCCGTTTCAACCGCTTCTTCATAATCCTTTTTCCCGGATGCGCCGCCGGAATTGATAAGCCCCTGCCGGCCCATGTAATTATTGATCACCTGGTAGCGGCAAAGATCGATCGGATGATCGCTCGCAAGTTCAGAGTACATCCGTTCATCATATTTTCCGTAATTCTTTTTCTCTCCGCCCACCGCTTCATAGCCGCGGTTATTGGTCGGAAGTTTTTGTTTAATGATGTCGGCTTGAATCGTGACCCCCAAATGATTTGCCTGACCGGTCAAATCCGCAGCGGTATGATAATCCACACCGTTCACTTTGAAACCGTTGCTGCGTGTGTAGCACCAGAGAATTGTAGCCAGACCAAGCTCATGCGCCTGCTGGAAGGCATGCGAGATTTCAACAATCTGGCGCGTACTTTCCGGAGATCCGAAATAAATCGTGGCTCCAACTGCGGCGCATCCCATGTCCCAGGCCTGTTTGACCGAAGCGAAAAGAACCTGGTCAAAACGGTTCGGCGCTGTCAAAAGTTCATTGTGATTAAGTTTCAAAATAAAAGGAATCTTGGGAGCATACTTGCGGGACACAGATCCGAGAACGCCAAGCGTAGAAGCTACGGCATTGCACCCGCCTTCGATGGCGAGTTTGATAATATTTTCCGAATCAAAGTAATCCGGATTCTTGGCAAAAGAAGCTCCGGCAGAATGTTCAATGCCTTGGTCCACCGGCAAAATGGAAAGATATCCGGTTCCGGCAAGGCGTCCTGTTTGAAACATCCACTCGAGATTTTTAAGCACATTGACGTTGCGGTCCGTGGAAGTAAAAATGCGCTCCACCCAATCGGAACCCGGAAGGTGAATCTTTTCCTTGCTGACCTTTGCTTTGTAGGAAAGCAGGTCATTGGCTTTTGAGCCAAGCAGTTCTGAGATTTGATCAATGCGCGCAGATGCAGTTGCCGTTGCCATGAGAGTCTCCTCTTTAATGAATAGAATTTGGGGTCATCGAATTAAAAAATTGAGGAGTTTATTGTATCCAGGTTAGCATCAAATAGCAATTAATCTCTTTTTTAAAGTTTTTAATGAAGCGGATTTTCTCTCTACATTAAAGAAGCTGGTGCTCCCTGAAGCTAAAGTACTGATTATCCCCGATAATAATATGATCCAAGAGGCGAATTCCAACCGACAGACACGCTCCTTGAATTTTTCCGGTCATGGCCCTGTCTTCCATACTGGGTTCCGTGCGCCCAGACGGATGATTATGGACCAGCATAATTGCCGAGGCATGACGGTCGAGCGCTTCTTTAATAATCTCACGAATATGAACTACGGTCTGATCCACGGTTCCCCGGAAAAGTGACTCTTCACTCAAAATGCGGTGACCTTTATCCAAGAAAAGCACTTTAAACGCCTCTCGATTTAAATCGCGCATGGAGGCATATAAAAATTGAATCACAGATTCCGGGTCACGCACCACAGATTTACCAAGCACTTCCTCGCGAAGCCGGCGAATGGAAAGTTCCGGAACCGCAAGAAGAGCCGCAATTTTGGCTGGACCCAGTCCTAATATTTTTCCGAGCTCCACCGAAGAAGATGAAAAAAGTCCGCGCAGTCCTCCGCGTACACTGAGCAAATCACGCGCTAGTCTGACAGCGTCGCATCCTCGAGTTCCATTTCGTAACAGAATCGCTAAGAGCTCTGCATCGGTAAGCGACTCTGCGCCCTGTCTTAATATTTTTTCCCGCGGCCGCTCCCCTTCCGGCCAACACCGGACTGACATCCCTTCTTGAGCAGTGCGGCTTTCTCCCTGTTCATGAACATTTTGTTGTGTCATTTGGCAAATCCCTTCAAATGGGCATGAAATCCCATCTGTTTTTGAGGACCAGCCTTTTCATGGACCTGCATCAAGGTGCGAAGCGTTTTAAAAATGACATTAATTTCTGCGCTATGAGCCCCAACTTTTTTCTGCAATCTCTGAATCTGCATAAGCAATTCTTTATAAATAGAAAATTCATTTTTAAAATGCACGAATACTTTTATAACCACCAAACTCACTTGAATGGCGCGAGAGGTGTTCAAAACACTCGCGAGCATCACAGCCCCATGTTCCGTAAAGGCGTTCGGACGAACATGCGAATACTTGAGGTGGTGAAGGTGGTCACAAATTGTGACCACCTCCTGAGTCTCCTTTTTTGTCAGTCGAAACATAAAGTTATCCGGAAATCGCTTTCGGTTTCTTTTGACTGCCTGGTTGAGCGCTTTCGTGGAGACCCCATAAAGACACGCCAAATCCGTATCCAGCATCACTCGTTCACCCCGAATGATGAAAATTTTTCTCTCGATATTTTTTTGAATTGCATTTTGCGACATCAAAAACTCCGTAGCCGATTGCTATGAGGGAAGGCAGATCAGGCGGCTTGAGGATAAAGATTATTGACTATATAACATATTATATTTGACTTATAAACAATTATTTTTAATCAATAGTCATGCTATGATGGGGCTCCATGAATTCGCTCAGCGTCATCATCCCAACCCATAATCGCGCCTCGCTCCTGCCGAGGGCCATCCAATCGGTTCTCATCCAGCAGGATGTTCCAATCGAATGCTGGATCATTGATGACGGCTCAACGGATCACACACGGGAATTGATTGAAAAAGAATTTCCTAACGTTCGGTATGTTTATCAAAATAATGCCGGCGTTTCAGCGGCAAGAAATCACGGACTCAAACTCGCCCAAAGTCCTTGGATTGCATTTTTAGATTCGGACGATGAGTGGCTTCCCGGAAAACTAAAAGCACAGATCGATTTTTTTCAGAAAAACCCTGATTACAAGATCTGTCAGACCGAAGAAATCTGGATTCGAAATGGGAGGCGCGTGAATCCGATGAAGAAGCACCAGAAGTTCGGCGGCTGGATTTTTGAAAAATGCCTTCCCCTTTGCGCTATCAGTCCATCCGCTGTGATGATTCATCGCGATATTTTTAATTCAGTAGGAACTTTCGATGAATCATACGCGGCTTGCGAAGACTATGAGCTGTGGCTAAGAATTGCCTCTCAATATCCGGTGGGACTGATTGAAACTCCTTATATTCAAAAATATGGTGGACACGCAGATCAGCTCTCGCATCAATTTCCGATCATGGATCAATTTCGGATCCGCGCCCTCGTCAAAATACTCTCTTCAGGAAAACTGAGCCCTGAACAAACCGCTCAGGCAAAGAGAACGCTTGAAGCAAAAATGAAAATCGTCCACCAAGGTGCGGTAAAACGAGAACGCGCCCATGAAATTCAAGATCTCCTTTTTCTTGCCGCTCCCTTTATCAACCAAGCGGCCGTTGAAAAAAGATTTACGCCTGAGGATTTTCCTCTTTTTAGTTCGCTTCGCGAAGAAGACCGCAATTTTCTTTCGAGTTTATGGAGCCAGCTTCCATTCACCTTTCAGGAATTTCGGGAACTCACTGTCATGGCACGGGATTTTGAAATGGGACGCGAGGCCGCATTAAAATCCTTGTGGGAGAAAGCTTCGGCAGAATGCCCTCTGCATCTTGAGGCCCTTGATCGTAAAAATCGTATTCTGGAAGCAATCAAAAAGCAAACAACTGCATGGCGCCAAAAAGCTCCTCAGTATCATTCGGCACCGAAAAAACCTGTGCGCGAACCCTTAAAGGTTCAGATACAACGTTCGGATAAAAAGATCCATGGCGATTGTCCGGTGGCCTCCAAAGAAACAGTCTGCTGCAATCTCAAAACCATTGATGCCGTGGAAAACTGTGCATTTGGATGCAGCTACTGCACAATCCAGACTTTTTATGGCGCTGAAGCCGTCTTTGATCAGGACCTGAAAAAGAAACTCTCAGAAATCTCCCTGGATCCGAATCGATTCTATCATTATGGAACCGGACAATCTTCCGATTCCTTGATTTGGGGAAATAAAAATGGAAATTTGGATGCGCTTTGTGAATTTGCAGCCGCACATCCCAATATCTTATTGGAATTCAAAACAAAATCAGATAACGTTGCTTACTTTTTAGAAAATCAACTACCCCCGAACATTGTTCTCAGCTGGAGCTTGAATCCTCAGACTATCATTGAGCAGGAAGAACATTTTACGGCATCGCTGGACCGACGCCTCAAGGCCGCCCGATCCGTAGCCGACCGCGGCATCAAAGTTTCTTTCCACTTTCATCCTATTATTTACTATGAAAAGTGGGCGGAAGATTATCCGGAAGTAGCGGCGCACTTACAAACCATGTTCAAGCCAGAAGAAATTCTTTTTATTTCTCTGGGCTCCGTAACTTTCATCAAACCCGTGATGCAGCAAATCCGCAAACGCGGAGAACCTACAAAAATTCTACAGATGGAATTCGTCAAGGCTCCGCACAACAAATGGACCTATCCAGAAGCTTTAAAGATCGAAATGTTCCAAACACAATATCAGGCGCTTTCAGGCTGGCACGGAAAAATATTCTTTTATCTTTGCATGGAAGAGGCAAAATTTTGGGACGCTGTTTTCGGCGAGCACTATGCTACGAACGAACTGTTTGAATCGGAGATGCTTAGAAACTGCTTTGAGAAAATCAGCGGCAAAGAAAAACTTATGAACCTGAGCGGAAAATGACATCCGTGGTTTTAAATAGAGAGGAAAGCCGAATTTTGGTCCGGTTATTCATTGTCGAGTAAGCCTCGTAGCCGAAGGCCCTCAAAAAGGATTCCATTTCCTCAAGACGATATCCCTGGATCTCGGCAGCCATGGGGCACACCTCGCAAAATAAAATTGGACGATTTTTCCCCTGTGCAAAATAAGTTTCAAGCCCTTTCAGAACAGAAAATTCAAAACCCTCGGTATCGATTTTGATCATACGGATGGAATGCAGATTCCGCGCCTGCAAATAATCCTCCAGACGGATCACATCCACTTCACACTTTGAAGCTATTTCTGCCGCAGGCATAAAACCAGGCACCAGGGTATTCCAACCTGGGTTGGAATTCCCAAACACACTAATCGTGCCCCGCCCCGCTTGATCACCCACAGCTTGGGGATTCACAGCCCAAGAATAGTTCGGATTTTGTGCCGCTGTTTTTTGAAGGTGATCAAAATAAGCAGGCACGGGTTCAAAACTATGCACTTCTCCTGAGCTTCCGACGCAAGCGGCTGCATAAGCTGAAAGGTACCCAAAATTTGCACCTACATCCACAAACACATCGCCCGGCTTCAGAAAATGATTCATCCAATAAAGCGTCTCTATCTCATAGATTCCCATCGCGTAAGGAATTCGTTCCGGACATAGAGGAAGATCAAACCAGATTTGTCCTTTCACCTTGACCCGCGCCGGGACTGAAACCAAAGAAGCCTTCCACAAAAGAAATCGGGCGTAAATTTTCTTAAATAGCAGGCTAGGATTCTGAGACAGTAAGCCCATCTTGCGAATTAAATGGATGGGCATAGGGCTACATTTTTAAGAAGTTAAGGATCCAGGCGAGGAACATCACTTGCGGAAGATTCACCGCAACCATCCAGAGAGCGGTCCGTTTTCCGAGATTTTTCCAGACTAAACCTATTTCCGTATAATCCGTCACCACTCCACCCATGAGAAATGCAAAGGCATTCCCAAATGCACCCGTTTGTTTATAAATTTCAAAAGCGAGCGGCGATGTTCCTTCCGAGCAAACTTCTAAGACAGCAGAAAAAAGAATAGTCATGGCAAGTCCAAAGAGCGACGGCCCAAGATACTGATGAAAAATATGCGCCGGAACATACGCAGAAGAAAGACTCGCCAGAATCACGCCAAACAAGACCCACCCTAAAACCATATTGCCGAGACTTGTCATCCCCCGGCCAATGGCCGCAAGTTCGCGGCCGAATCCTTGGATAGACCACCGGTAAGCTCGCGTCCGGCGAATCATGTCTTCGCGAATGGAAAATCCCGGAGCCACTTCAACAGTATGAGGATTACGGTCAATCCAACCGAGTCGGTCCAGATGCTGAAAAATAAGTCCGGTAGAAAGTGCCGTGATCATGGATAAAAAGATAATCAAAATTCCCTTCCATCCAAAAAAGCTCACGAGCAGAATGGTGATTGGAAGATTGGCCCAAGGACTGGCCAGTAAAAAACTGATAACCGCCGGACCCGAAGCGCCTTTTTTATGAAGCTCCATGGAAAGCGCCAGAATGCCATGGTTACAAGCGCTCATCAAAAATCCAAGACCTGCTCCGTAGAAAATCGCACGCTTTTTATCGCCGGCTAAATGTTTGGAGATATATTCTCGGGGGATGAAGTGCTCAATCACGCCTCCGAGTAAAAATCCAAGACCAAGCGGAAACGCAACCATGCTCCAATAATGTCCCAGGGCATTTCGAAAGGGTTCGAAAGGGCTCCAGTATTTTCCTAGCAGGAAAGGAAAGAGGTTTCCAAGAAAAGCCCAAAAGAGAAGTGTGCGATAAAAAGGCGCGCTTTTCTTTTCCGGAGAATGACAGCAGGCACTTTGAGTCATCTTAAAATCCAATCTGCGAGAACAGCTCTTTAGCGGGAGGCGGAAACTTTTTCAGGTTGAAGCTCAGGGGAAGGAGTTACCTGGGGCCGTTCGCTTTCCTTAAGCACCTGAAGTTTTTAATCCAATTTCTTTCGGACTCCGGCGACTTCGAGTTTTGCATGCCGGATTTCCTTCGAAAAGGCATCTTTCAAAGTTTCCACTTGCTCTTCTTCGACTTCGAGGAGATTTAAAAAAGAAAGTGCGAGAAGAAATTTTTGCTGATGGCGGGCCATGCGCCCGGTCCGGGACACGGCGCGGCGATAACGGTCTTCCATCCAGGCAAGCTGCGCTTCCGTAGGTTTGGCCTGAGCGGCCACGGTCACACACTGCTGAAGACACTGGCTGATTTCATCCGAGATCTTGGCAAGACCTTCAGCAAGTTTTTCTACCCAGTGAATGAGACGGCGCGACATAAAGGCTTGTTTGAAACGAAAAAGGACATCTTCAGATCTCTCGATTTTGGAGGATGCAATTTCCAGCTCCAGAGATTGCAGAGCCGGAAGGCTGGACTCTTCCAAAACCCGCGCCATCCACGACACCACCGCCACTAAGGTCATCCAGAAAAGAACCACGAGACGAAATTGCTCGAAAAAAGGAGCGCTTCCGATTTCTACGGCGTGGCTGTAACTGATCAGAGACATCACAGCCAAAACTCCGTGAAGTAAAGCAAAGACTCCGGGGCGGCCGCTTAATTTTTCAAAGGATCGCGCTAAAAATCCAGGCATAAAAATCATGCCTGCCCACATGAGAACAAATCCGGCTAAATAAATTCCGGCGGTCAAAAGATTGGCCCAAGAGAAAAAAATCATCATGCCCGTGGCTTGGAGCTCTTCAGCGCCATGGATCACCTGAAAGCTGGCCTGAAAAACAATGGCCGTAATCGCGCCAAGTGACAGGGTCATAAAAATGAGACTGGTGAAATCCCGGAGCGAAAGCATACGCGAGAAAACCTTCGCACCTTTCTGGAGTTTCTGAGGGAGATAAACGCCAAGACTCAAAAGAATATGAAAGGCCGTCACGAAAAGAAATTGGGTTAAAAGAAGAAAGGCACGGCCGGGGATATTATTGAATGCGGCCGCAGACTGCATCATCATGACCAGCGCCAGAACGCCAAAGGCCCAAGTCTGAACCTTGCGGGCATTTTCCACAGTGACCTGGATGCGGATTTTTTCAGAGATAAATGCGGGCCAGGAATCTTTTTGCATGGACGTCATTATAGCGTGCCCCGGACGCTTTTCAATCCCGAATAAAGGGGACAGGCTACTTTTAATTAAAAGTAGCCTGTCCCCTTTATCTAAAATCCGTTAGAATAGCGTTTATGAATATTTTGGCTTTGGATTCTTCCTCCGCACGGCTCAGTCTTGCAGTAAAAAAAGAAAACGATCCCATCTTTCAGGAATCCCTCGAGGGATCGGCCAGTCATGTGGAAAATCTCATGCCTATTCTGGTTCGCCTCCTGGAGAGAGCCAAACTCTCTATTAAGGAAGTGGATACATGTCTCATTGGACGAGGCCCTGGATCTTTCACCGGACTTCGTGTTGGATTTGCAACTCTCAAGGCCCTGCAATTTATCCAAAAAAGAAATTGCTACGGAGCGCTCAGCTTGGATATGATGGCAGAAGCGGTCGAACTTCCGGACGGTTCAAAATTATCGGTCATGATAGACGCTTACCGGTCCAAAATTTATTATCGAAGTTATATGAGAGAACAAAATCTTTGGCATCCGATCGGAGAACCTCAAATCACTCCGGCGGAATCGTGTCATACGCTTCTTGATGCTCATACTTACGTAATCGGAAATGCCCGCAGCCGTTACCTAAATGATTTAAAGAACACCTTGCCGCTGCTCCATCTTCTTGATTCTTCCTTGGACAGGCCTCACGCCGTCTCTCTCATTCGAATGTGGGACCGGCAAGCGCCAGCGCTCCAAAGGCTCGATAAGCCCGAGGATTTTATTCCGCTTTATTTCCGGCTCTCCGAAGCCGAAGAAAGAAAATACCATGACACCCCGGCTTGAGACACTCTCCCGGCATCAAGCGCCGGTTTGGATGGAGATCCGAACCGATCGTCTGCTTTCAAATCTTGCAGAATTAAAACGCCTCGCAGGTCCTGAAACTTTCATGCTAGCGGTGGTTAAAGCCAATGCTTACGGACACGGACTTAAACCTGTGGCCAAATCTCTGGCTTCTCATGTAAATTATTTTGGAGTGTCTTCTATTCATGAGGCCATGGCGCTCAAAGAAATGGAACTCGGTGTTCCGATCCTGATTTTTGGACGATTTTTTCCCGAAGAACTCCCCACGCTTATTATGGAAGGCATTACGCTTTCCGTTTCGAGTTTGGACGAGGCCCGGGACATCAGTGAGATCTCAGCTTCCATGAACCGGAAGACCAAAGTCCATATCAAAGTGGATACGGGCATGGGACGCATGGGTATTTCTCTCCGCGAATCAATTTCTGCCATTGAAAAAATGGCCCGGCTTTCTCCTCTGGATCTGGAAGGAATTTATACGCATTTCCCCACTGCAGAAGCGAAGGATGATTTTGCGCTGCATCAACTGGCGAAATTTGCAGGACTGGTCCGTGAACTTGAAAAACAGGGCATCTCATTTCGTTTTCGGCATGCACAAAACAGCGCCGGCATTGTGCGCCTCCATGAGGATTTCCTCAATATGGCGCGGCCTGGTCTCATGCTTTACGGAATTTATCCAGATGCCAGTCTGCATGAAGATGCCTCAGTGGCCCCGATACTGAGTTTAAAATCACGAGTAAATTTTGTAAAAACGCTTCATGTGGGCGAGTCCGCAGGCTATGGACGAACCTTTACTGCAGACCATGCAACACGCATCGCCATTCTCCCCATTGGATACAGTCATGGCTATCCGTGGACGGCCTCCGGAAAATCCTTCTGCCTGATTCAAGGACGGCGCTACCCCATTGCAGGACGTGTTTCCATGGATTATGTGGCCGTGAATTTAGGCGATGATGCTGTAAATGCCGGAACCGAAGTGACTTTGATCGGCGAGATGGGATCTGAAAAAATTTCAGCTGAAGACCTGGCTGCCTGGGCAGGAACCATTCCTTATGAAATCGTAACTCAACTCGCCCCTCAAATCCCACGATACTACTCCTAAGCAAACCGTACCGGGTACGGTTTGAGGCGCTATGAAATTTGATATTCACTGGTTTGATGAATTGCCGTCCACAAATTCCAAAGTCCGAGAACTGGCTGAGTCCGGAGCTGCGGAAGGACTGGTGGTAGCTGCTAAATTTCAATCCGCGGGACGCGGGAAACCCGGAAATGTTTGGGTTTCGAGTCCTGGAAAAAATCTCCTTTTTACGCTCCTCATTCGTCCGCAAATTCAGGCTTCGGAAACACCGATATTGACTCAAATTGCCTGCCGCTCCGTAGCCTCTGCTCTCAAAAAAGAGTACGGTATTGAGTCCAAACTGAAACGGCCCAACGATATTCTGGTGAACAACGATAAGATTTGCGGGATTCTTGTGGAGTCGTCCTCATCATCTTCCGGAGCTCTCGAATATGCTATGATTGGCATCGGACTTAATGTTAACGAGGCACCCGCAGGGCCAGGCATCAAAGCAACTTGTATGAAAACCGTGACCGCCTCGCCTGAAGACTACAATGCAAACCAAGTCCTGAATCAGATCTTAAAACAGCTGGATTTGGACTTAAAAGGCATTTATGAAGCTGCTACTTGATATCGGAAACACGGCTGTTACCTATGCAACAGCTAAAAATAGCAAGATTTCATCATTTGGAACGTGCCATTACGACAGCATCCCAAAATTAGCCAATAAATGTTTTAATAGTGGGACATATGACAAAATAAACGTCATTATAAGCTCAGTTGTCCCAAATGTAACAAAGTCAATATTAACACTATTTAATAAAAATCCCACTTTTAAGCTCTTTTTGGCGGGTAAAGACCTTCCCGTTCCCATAAAATCGCGCTATCAGAAAGGAAAACTGGGGATTGACCGCCAAATCAATATTTTTGGCGCCCTCCATTATTACAAAGCCCCCCTGCTCATCCTGGATTTCGGAACTGCTATCACCGCAGATTACGTCTCACGATCAGGGGTCTTTGAGGGCGGACTCATCCTCCCCGGTCCAGGCACAGCCTGGAAAGCACTGCTGAAGCGAGGGGCTAAGCTCCCTAAAAACCTTTCTTTTCCAAAGAAGAGCCAAGGCTTGACCAACCGCAATACAAACGCCAGCCTGACCTCTGGAATTCTTGAGGCTTATGGGGCCATGACAGACGGGTTGGTCCATCGCTTTAAAAGAAAGTTTGGTAAAAATTTCACCGTTTTAGCCACAGGTGGTTACGCCCCCCTCATCTATAAGAACTCGGATTCCATTGATATCTTGGATCTTCAGCTGTCGGTCAAATCGCTTCTTGCTTTATCCAAAGACCTCTAGTCATTGACTCACCTCTTGACACACCGCCACTTTTGGCTAGAATATCGCCCACTTAGCACTCTTTAGACTGAGTGCTAAATTCGCATAAATCTCAGCCTCGGGCTTAGAAATCATTAACTTTCAATTAAGAAATAACCTTTAAACAAGAGGAGTGTCACCATGGCAAAGCAGATATTATTCGAAGACAGCGCGCGTCGCGCCATCCAGCGCGGAGTGGATCAGCTGGCCAACGCAGTCAAAGTTACTCTCGGTCCCAAGGGCCGCAACGTAGTCATTGAAAAGAAGTTCGGCTCCCCCACCATCACTAAAGACGGTGTAAGCGTTGCCAAAGAAATTGAGCTTGAAGATTCCTACGAAAACATGGGCGCGCAGATGATTAAAGAAGTTGCGTCCAAGACTTCTGACAATGCCGGTGACGGAACCACTACTGCAACGGTTCTGGCCCAGGCCATTTATCGCGAAGGTCTGAAGAATGTCACGGCCGGAGCCAGCCCCACAGCTTTGAAGCGCGGCATTGATAAAGCCGTTGAAGCAGTGGTAGAAGAGCTCTCCTCAGTCTCCAAACCCATCAAAGATAAAAAAGAAATCGCGCAAGTCGCCACCATCGCGGCCAATTCTGACAGCTATGTCGGAAATCTGATTGCCGATGCCATGGACAAAGTCGGAAAAGACGGCGTCATCACCGTGGAAGAAGCCAAGTCCACCGATACTACACTGGATGTCGTGGAAGGAATGCAGTTTGATCAAGGCTATCTCTCTCCGTACTTCGTAACCGATGCGGAGCGTATGGAAGCAGTTTTGGAAGAACCTTTCATCTTGATCCATGAAAAGAAAATTTCGGCCATGAAAGATCTTCTTCCGATTCTGGAAGCCGCTGCCAAATCCGGCAAACCGCTTCTTATTATTGCAGAAGAGGTTGACGGCGAAGCATTGGCCACGCTTGTGGTCAATAAAATTCGCGGCACCTTGCAGGTCTGCGCGGTCAAAGCTCCGGGATACGGGGATCGCCGTAAGGCCATGCTGGAAGATATCGCCATCTTGACTGGCGGCAAGGCCATTACCGAAGATCTAGGTATCAAACTTGAGAACGTCACGATCAAAGACCTCGGCCGTGCCAAACGTGTCACGATTGATAAGGAAAATTCTACGATCGTGGAAGGTGCAGGAAAAACCACGGAAATCAACGGACGTATCTCACAGCTTAAAAAACAGATCGAAGATACGGACTCGGATTATGACCGGGAAAAACTTCAGGAACGTCTGGCAAAACTCGCGGGCGGAGTAGCCGTCATTCATGTCGGCGCTGCAACCGAGACGGAAATGAAAGAAAAGAAGGCGCGCGTCGAAGACGCTCTTCACGCCACCCGCGCGGCAGTGGAAGAAGGCATTGTGGCCGGTGGAGGCGTGGCTCTGCTTCGCTCTCTGACCATCATCGACAAACTCAAACTTCAAGGCGATGAAAAGGTCGGCGCTCAAATCATCCGCCGCTCGTTAGAAGAGCCGATCCGGCAAATCGCTGAAAATGCAGGCGAGGAAGGTTCCGTAGTCGTCCAAAAAGTCCTGGAAGGAAAAGCGGGTTACGGATTCAATGCTCAGTCCGGAAAATATGAAGACATGGTCGAAGCCGGCGTCATTGATCCCAAAAAAGTAACTCGCAGCGCCCTGCAGAACGCAGCCAGTGTTGCGGGACTTCTTCTCACCACCGAAGCGCTTATCACGGACATCAAAGAGGAAGAAAAAATGCCTCCGATGCCGGGCGGTGGAATGGGCGGTATGGGTGGCATGGGTGGAATGCCGGGAATGATGTAAATGAGCGCACAACTTACGCGACCATGAGGAAGCGTAAGTTGTCAGCGCGAATTTATCCCCGCAAAAGCGGGGATCTAAAGAACTATTAACCTGGATTCCCGCTAAAAGATTGCGGGAATGACCTAAATAAAAACAAGGAGAATCAAAAATGAAAGTCAAACCATTAGGTGATCGCGTACTCGTTGAAGTGCTTGAAGCAGAAGCCAAAACCAAGGGCGGCATCATCCTCCCGGATACGGCTAAAGAAGAAAAGACCGAAGGTAAAGTCATTGCTGTGGGTTCCGGAAAAGTTTTGGAATCCGGCAAGGTCCAGCCTGTAGAAGTGAAAAAAGGCGACAAAGTTATTTTTGGAAAATATGCAGGCGATGAAATCATCATCGACGGCGTGAAGCACAAAGTGCTCAAAGAAACTGAAATCCTCGCAATCTTCGAATCCGAAAAGTAAATCCGAAACCCGAATTTCGAAATTCGAAACAATGCCGAAACTGGAAATTCAAATGTCCAAAACAAAATCGGGTTTTGAATTTAAAGTTTTAAGAATTCGAATTTGTTTCGGATTTCGTGCTTCGGATTTCGATTTTTTGACTAAAGGAGAATGATATGGCAAAACAACTTTCGTATTCCGAGGAAGCACGCCGGCGCTTAAAGCGCGGTGTGGATCTCCTTGCGAAAACTGTCAAAGTCACGCTCGGTCCCAAAGGCCGCAACGTGGTGATTGATAAGAAATTCGGCGCCCCAACCATCACCAAAGACGGTGTTACCGTGGCTAAAGAGGTCGAGCTGAAAGATCCCTATGAAAATATGGGCGCTCAGCTGGTCCGGGAAGTTTCAGAAAAAACTTCCAATGAAGCCGGTGACGGAACCACGACAGCAACCGTACTCGCTCAGGCCATCATTGATGAAGGTCTGAAGAACGTCACAGCCGGAGCCAATCCCATGTCGCTGAAGCGCGGCATTGACAAGGCCTCGGCGCGCGTCGTCGAATCCATCAAGAAACTCTCCAAGTCCATCAAAGGCAAAGATGATATCAAGGCCGTCGGTACCATCAGCGGCAATAATGATACGTCGATCGGAAATCTGCTGGCGGAAGCCATTGAAAAAGTCGGTAAAGACGGCGTCATCACGGTCGAAGAGTCCAAGACCATGAAGACGGAACTTGATTTAGTCGAGGGCATGCAGTTTGACCGCGGCTACACCTCTCCGTACTTTGTGACTGATGCCGAGCGCATGGAGACAGTCCTCAAAGAGCCGTACATCCTTCTTTATGAAAAGAAGATTTCGGCCATCAAGGATTTGATTCCGCTCTTGGAAAAAGTCGCACGGCTCGGCAAACCTCTCCTCATTATTGCCGAGGATCTGGAAGGCGAAGCCCTGGCAACTCTCGTGGTGAATAAAATCCGCGGAACTCTGAATGTCTGCGCCATCAAAGCGCCGGGATTCGGCGACCGACGCAAGGCCATGATGGAAGACCTTGCGATTCTCACCAAAGGAAAATTTGTTTCCGAAGATCTCGGAATCAAATTAGAGAATCTTGATATTGATATGCTGGGTTCTGCCAAGCGCGTCACGATCGATAAAGATAACACCACGATCGTGGAGGGCGCAGGTTCCGCCAAAGATATCAAAGAGCGCGTCGAACAGATCCGCCGCCAAATCGAAAACTCGGATTCCGAGTACGATAAGGAAAAACTTCAGGAACGGCTGGCCAAACTTTCCGGCGGAGTCGCCGTCATCAAAGTCGGAGCTGCCACCGAAGTTGAAATGAAAGAAAAGAAGGCGCGTGTTGAAGACGCCCTTCATGCAACCCGCGCTGCGGTCGAAGAAGGAATTGTCCCCGGAGGCGGTGTGGCGTTCTTGCGCTCGATTGCTTCTTTGGATGATCTGAAACTCACCGGCGATGAAGCCACGGGCGTTCAGATTGTGCGTAAAGCCCTGGAAGCTCCGGCGCGCGCTATTGCTGAAAACGCAGGTTTTGATGGATCCGTCGTGGTTCGCAAGGTCCTGGAAAACAAAGGTAGTTTTGGATTTAATGCCGAAATCGGCGACTACCGTGATTTGGTGGCCGACGGCGTCATTGATCCAACCAAGGTCGTCCGGACTACCATTCAAAATGCGGCCAGTATTGCAGGGCTTTTCCTCACGACCGAGTGCGTGATCTCGGAAAAACCGGAAAAGAAAAAAGATAAGGCTGGCGCGACCAGCAGTGAATACGGAGACATGGACGAATAAATTTCGTTCGCATCTCTCAGGGACGGTTCTGAATTCTTTCAGGACCGTCCCTTTTTTGTCCCCGCAGCATTAAACTCCGATATCCTCATTCCAGAGCGCGGGATACTTGCGGATAAAATCACGCATGATCTGTTTACACTCTGCAGACTCAAGATTGATCAGTTTCACGCCCCGGCTTTTTGCGTAATCTTCGGGGCCCTGGAAGGTTTCATTTTCTCCGATAACTACCGTGGGAATTTTGTAGAGAAGAATCGTACCTGTACACATATCGCAGGGTGAGAGCGTGGAATAAATGATGCATTTCTGATAATCCACAGCCTTGATTCGTCCCGCATTTTCCAGACAATCCATTTCCGCATGCAAGACTGATGATTTTTTCTGAACGCGCCGGTTGTGTCCGCGGCCAATGATCTTACCTTCCTTGACGAGCACGGAGCCAATAGGAATTCCGCCTTCAGCGAGACCCTGGCGAGCTTCCTGAATGGCCGCCTTCATAAACTCTTCATGGCTACCCATTTTATTCCCAGTCAAGCATGACGCGGCACGCCCTCATGTTTGTTTTAAAACCCGCGGAATTGCAATAGTAAAAATCACACACTCGATCAGGAAAAGTGTGAATGCCGTTTCCCAGGCGCTCCAGCCGGAATAAACAATGGATTTAGCAATCGCCAGAATGGCCAAAAACCAGCAGAAAAAAAGCGTGCTCCAGCCGAGCGTTTTATCCAGTCCTTCTCCAGAAAAAATATCTGAAACAGATTTCAAAAAATAAATCGCAAGGATGATTAGCACAAAAGCACAAACTATCAAATAAACGGCCGGCCAAAAAGGATTGGCTACCGGCGGCTCGCTCTTAAACCATTTCTCATAAACATTCCAGACATTGATGCCTGTTACAAACGATGCGAAGAAAATAAATCCCGCCCGCTGAATCTTGGACCCCGGAACCGGAGCCGGTACAAACCCACGACTCACGGCCGTCCAGCCGGCCAGGAGAACTGAGACGCCGCCGATGAATCCCCAGATCTGATCCCGCAAACTCCACCAGCTGCCGGGAAGATAGCCATGCGAGCCATACCATAAAATGAGCACCGCAATTAAAAATCCAAGACCAAACCCCAGAAATCCAAATACGGAAAATAAACTAACCATGCCTGACTTTTTCCAAAAAGCATTGTAAGCTTGAAGGAGCGCCGCGCCTCCGGCCAACCACGCCATCTCAGGTCCTGTTTTAAAAACTGAAGTGCCAAGCCAGATGCTGCCGCCGGTCACTATGAGTACAGCCGCATCCTGAATAAGAAATTCCAGTTCTCCGATCGCAAATCCTAAAAAGAGCATCCCCAAAAGCCCCCAAACCGCGCCGATTAAAAATACGTGGATCAATTGAGGAATCACATCCTTCAGACTGGCGGCCGCCACAATGGTGTCCACAAGCGATCCGTAACTAAAAGTGCCGCCAATCGAAAATCCCAAACTTCCCAAAATCACGGCTTGCGCAAAAGATGGCCGCCATCCGCTCCCAATGATCAGGATTCCGGTAATGACTGCGGCAAGTGCCCCGCAAATTAAGGCGCCGTTCTCATGGCCAAACTGTCCTCGCACGGGCCAGGCAAAACTCATTAATAATCCGGCCAGAAAAATCCACGAAATTTTTTTCAGCATGATGATCTCCCTTACAAGAAGTGAATTGACGAACAGCTCCAACAGATCTTACAATGGCATTTTGCAGCAGAAATGAATGACAGATTCAAGAGCGGGAGGCAAGCCGGTCACGATGACGCTGGCGGGATTCCTCAATAACACGCAGGGCTTCGTCAAGATCGCGCCAACCATCCACCTTGACCTTTTTCATTTCCAGATCTTTGTAGATGGTAAAGAAATGTTCGATTTCCTTGAGCAGGTGCGGCGGGATCTGGGAAAGATTTTCAATATGATTCCAGAGCGGATCGCGCATCGGCACGCAAAGAACCTTGTCATCTTCTCCTTTTTCATCCCACATCTTGAAAAGCCCAACGGGTTTGGATTCAATCACGCATCCTGGAAAAGTGGGCTCCCACACCAGGACGAGTGCATCCAACGGATCTCCATCAAGCGCCAATGTCTCCGGAATATAGCCATAATCGCTGGGATAATGGACTGAAGAAAAAAGCATGCGGTCAAATACAATTCGTTTTTTTTCTTCATCAAACTCGTACTTATTCCGGCACCCTTTGGGAATTTCTACAATCACAGTCAGCGCCTGGGAATGAGAGGATTTTTTCTTGATAGTCATAAATTCCTTACTTCTTAAAGTGAGCGACGCCTTGTTCGTCTGATTCTAGAAACTTCAAACGCGCGATAGAATAACAAAAAAGAGCACGATCTGCAAAATGAACTCGCTATGAATCTTTATACCCCATCAAATCTGTTTTCCTTAAAAGCTCATTCGCTTCTTCGCGTGATTTAAGCACAATAATAGGGATTTCTTTAGCGTAGTGAAAAATAGACATGATTCCAAATCCAATGTCCTGGGAAGGATCTGAAACCACCCGTATGATTTCACTGACCTTCTGCTTATTAAAAAGATCCATGACTTTTTTAATGATCTTCCGCACTTCAAGATCCATCTCTTCGACTAAAGACAGATCGGTTAAAAGCCTCAAGCCTTTTCCGCATTTCAGGAGCACTTGTTGGACATCTGAATAGAATAGCTCGGCTTGTGCAACATCGACTTTGGCAATAAATTCGATGATGACGACGTTGTATTTCTTTTTATAGCTGACTTTAATCATAAAGACTTCTCGGAGTATGAAATCACACCGCTCCCTTTACAAACAAACCATTCTATTTCGGAGAGTCAGAAAGCATGAGGCCGGGCCGGTGCTCGAGGAAATTATTCATCGTCCACTCGCTCAGAAAAAGCAGAACGCTTCGTCCCTGTTCATCGCGCGCCATGCCCACGCCGTAGGAAAGAGAAGCGGCAAGCTCTTCATCTGAAGGACCCGACACCACCCACCGGAGCATTTTCCACGGCAGCATTTCAAGCTTGGAATCCGCGCCATATTCTTCCTTCATTCGGTACTGCAGCACTTCATATTGAAGAGGCCCCACCGCGCCCAGAAGCGGCGTGCTGTTCACAGGCTGGACCCAGTTAAAGACTTGAACAATATCCTCGGCCAAGAGCTGCTCCAGTCCTTTACGAAAAGGTTTGTATTTCGCCGGCGAGGGATTAAAAATCTGGGCAAAACATTCGGGAGCAAATCGCGGGATCGCATTAAACACAATCGAAGGATCCTCGCTTACCGTATCGCCAACCCGAAAATCGGATTTCACGGCAAACCCAATAATGTCCCCCGGATACCCTTCATCCACGGTCTCCCGGCTCTGCCCCAAAAGCGTATGCGAACCTGCAATCCGGATTTTTTTCCCGGTACGGGTGTGAATGACATCCATATCCCGGAAGAATTTTCCGGAACAAATCCTTAAAAAAGCAATCCGGTCGCGGTGCAGAGGATTCATATTAGTCTGGATTTTAAAAATAAATCCGGAAAAATGTTTGGAGGCTACTTCAATGATCCGATCCCCGGCTTTTCGTTCCACTGGACCCGAAGAATATTTAATAAAACCATCCAGCAACAATTGGACTCCAAAATTATTGGCCGCACTCCCGAAAAATACCGGCGTGGTTTCCCCTTGAAGGACAGCCTCAGGAGAAAATCCTGCGTGTGCGTGCTCTAAAAGATCAAGAGCCTCCGAAGCTTGCCGGTAATCCTGTTCGCCCACCATTTTCTGGACCTCCGGATCTGAAAATCCATGCGTGGAAACCGGTGCCCGGTAGGCTCCCCCCGGGACGCGCTGAAAAAGATGCACTTGCTGACTCAGCCGGTCATAGACGCCGCGAAAATCTTTTCCGCTTCCGAGCGGCCAATTGACAGGATACGCGTGGATGCCGAGCACATTCTCAAGTTCGTCGATCAAGGCAAGCGGATCCAGACTCGGACGGTCGAGTTTATTCATGAAAGTAAAAATCGGAATACCTCGATGGCGGCAGATTTCAAAAAGTTTTCGGGTTTGAGCCTCAATGCCTTTTCCGGCATCAATCACCATCACGACTGCGTCAACCGCCATGAGGACTCGGTATGTGTCTTCAGAAAAATCTTTGTGTCCCGGCGTATCAAGGAGATTCACGCGCCAGGGACCATAATCAAATTGAAGGAGCGTGGAACTGATTGAAATTCCGCGCTGTTTTTCCATCTCCATCCAGTCGGAAGCTGTTTCACGCTCCTGCTTGCGCGCCGTCACAGATCCGGCAAGCTGAATCGCGCCTCCGTAAAGAAGAAATTTTTCCGTGAGCGTGGTTTTCCCTGCGTCCGGATGTGAAATAATCGCAAAGGTCCGGCGTCTTAAAATCTCACTCTCTAACAAATCACTGGCCATTTCAATCTCCTCATAAAGCCCTATTCCGGTGAGGAATATTCAGATCCTGAAAGGACTGATCCTGGGGTCTAGGAAACTCATTGTAAACCGCATGATTTCCTATTGTAAACTTTCGTGGCGAGCCCTGCGAACGATAAAATCGACACTCGGTGACATGTGAATGGGCTCCAGCTGGATATGCGGATAACGTTTAGAAAAAACACGAAAAACTTCATCCGCGAAACCCTGCCCGACCCCCTGAACCCTGTCGAAATCCAGAATGATCCGCTTGAATTTCTCTAAACCAAATAAAATCCGCCGGGCTTCAGAGCGGGAAACGTATTCTCCCGATGCCTTCGATAACCGAATCTTGACCTCCGTCTTGTCAAAAATAAGGTCGCTATCGGTGTAAGCATCAAAAAGCTGCTTGAGATCTTTGCGGGATCTTTGCCGGATGGAGAAAAGAACCTTGGTTCCTTGGACGGGTTTGATATCTAGCAATGCACTATCCTGCATCAGATTATTGACATCAAGCTTCAAAGCCCGGCTTTCCAACACAAAATGGTCTGCAATACGCGAAGTAAAAAAAATTCCCTGCCCGGAATGCTGTTTAGGAGCTGTTGTTTGCTTCCCCTTCAGAAGATGTTCTGCTGCCTCATAAGCATTTTTGAATTTAAATTTCTTGCGCACACTTTCAAAAGCCCCTATCCCGCGATCGGAGACATGGAACGTGAAGCCCCCTCCTTCCAGATGGGCTTCTATCCGGACTTTAGCGGCTTTCGAGTGATCAATGGCGTTATTCAGCATTTCCGTAAAAGCATACTGAACGATCTTAAACACCGCAGGCGGCAACCTCTTTCTCAAATTCATCTTATGAGCCAGTTGTTCAAAAACGCGGTCCTCTTCCAGTCCTCGAAGCTTGAAAACAAGCACAGTGCCCGGCATTTTAAGAGAAACCGCTTTGCCGGGATGGAACGGTATGTAGCAGGCATTGCGAGTCGAGCCCTCTTTTAAAAGCCGTTTGGATGCCACAAGTTCCCGGAGATGTTTCGCTGCAGCCTGGCGGGAAATCCCGGCAAAGCGAACGACATCCGCAGCCCGGATAGATTTCTTCTCTCCTACAAACCGGAGGATCTGATCTTTAGTTTCCACAGTGAAAGAGTACACGATTGTAAACTAATTGTAAACCAACTAATTTATAATTGTAAACTTCCTCGAGATAGCATGGTGCCGAATACCAAAGGGACAGGTTAAACTTCGATTTCGAAGCTTCCCCTCTGTACGCGGTCTCTTTACTCGATTTGCGAACCATAAAAATTCTGTTTTAATAAACAATCAAGTTCTCGGCCAATACATGATAATGGCAACGCCGATAAGGCATAAAGCACTGCCAAAAACATCCGGCAAGTCCGGCTGGGTTTTGTCAAAGCCCCATCCCCACAAAAGAGACATGATGACAAAGACACCGCCATAGGCGGCATACACACGCCCGAAATGAGCGGGTTGTAAAGTAGGAATAATCCCATAAAGGATTAATATAACGCCACCAATGAGGCCGAAAAGCCATCCTTTTCCGCATCGAATAGCTTGCCAAATTAAGTATCCACCGCCAATTTCGCATAGGCCTGCAAGAACAAACAATAAAATCGAGCTAATTATTTTTTCCATAGATAAGGTTAAATATAACAAAAAGGGCGAGGTTCGCAAAGCGATGGAATGTGGAACGGTACCAGGGACCTAAGGTTAAACTTCGATTCCAACGTGTCCCCTCCGTACCTAGAGCCGGTTTCATAAGTATTGGTAAGTCCTTGTGTAGCATTGTCATGCCGGACTCGATCCGGCATCCAGGGTTCCG
>CAYWRU010000011.1:0-72576 GCA_964460795.1 uncultured bacterium
CTACGGCGAGGTCCGTCCTACGCACCAACTCTCGGCGAACATCTCGCCGAAGCAACTGCTCACGGACACATTCGTTCTGAATTTCAGCATTAGCCTCTTTGGCGTAGGCGGATGAGATTTCGCGGGAATTTGTCATTCGAAATTTTCCTCCTTGAGGCGGCGCTGCTTCTCGTCTTCAAACAACGCGGCGACAAGTTCATCCAAGCGGCCGTCTAAAATATCATCCAGGCTATGCAAAGTCAAACCGATCCGATGGTCGGTAACTCGTTGATCTGGAAAGTTATAAGTACGAATTTTTCCGGACCGATCCCCGCTTCCAATCTGCGCTTTTCGTTTCTTGGAAAGCTCTTCTTGCTGCTTCTGGATTTTGGCATCGTAAAGCCGCGCCCGCAAAACCCTCATGGCTCGCTCGCGATTTTTATGCTGTGAGCGCTCGTCCTGGCACGTGACCACCAAACCTGTTGGAAGATACGTAATGCGGACTGCGGATTCTGTTTTATTCACATGCTGTCCGCCCGCGCCCGAGGCCCGGTAAACATCAATTTTTAGATCCGTCGGAATAATTTCTATTTCCGTATCATCCACTTCCGGAAGTACCACGACTGAAACCGCAGACGTATGAACCCGCCCGCTTGCCTCCGTGGCCGGAACCCGCTGGACCCGATGAATTCCACTTTCAAATTTAAACGGAGGATAGGCATTCGCGCCTCGGGCTTCAAAAATAATTTCTTTAAAGCCGCCGATTCCGGTCGGACTGGAACTCATGACCTCGGTCGCAATCCCCCGGTTCGCCGCATACCGGGCGTACATACGAAAAAGATCAGCCACAAAAAGCGCGGCCTCTTCTCCGCCTGTCCCGGCCCGAATTTCAATAATGATATCCCGTCCCTGGTGAGGATCATCGCCTCGCAAGAGCAGATCTTCCAATTTCTGGACGACCTCTTCCCGGGTATGTGAAAGAACATTCTGCTCCTCTTTATAGAGGGCCTTCATATCACCATCCAAGTCCTTTTCGTTCAAAAGGCTTTGGACCGAACCTATTTCTGAATCAATCTTCTTCAGATCTTCAAACGTCTGAACAATCGGCCGAAGCAAAGCAAGTTCCTTCGTCAGTTTTTGATACTGCGACGAAACTTTCGTAGAAGCCGGATCACTCAAAAGCGTTTCAATCTCATGAAAACGAGCCGAGATCTTTTCGACTTTTTTTAAAAAAATCATTGCGCCTGTTTCAGCGCCTTATCCCGAGCGGCCTGAAGTTTATCTTTCAAGCTGAGTTTTTGTCCAAACACCGGCTCCTTAGGACCTGCCGGCTGCTTGACTTTGGGTTGAGCAGCGCCTGAAAATTTTTTCTTAAACCGATCAATGCGCCCTGCCGTATCCATGATTTTCTGACGACCCGTAAAAAACGGGTGGCAGGCTGAGCAAATATCCACTTGGATCGTGCCCTTCAGCGTGCTTTTCGTTTCAAACGTGTTCCCGCAAGCGCAGTGAACGGTCACGGGTCCGTACTGAGGATGAATCTCATCTTTCATTTTATTTCTCCAGTTTGTTCAAGCTGAGCAGGAACTCAGCATTGGATTTCGATTTCGCAAGCCGGTCCACTAAAAGCTCCATGGCCTCGGCTGGATTCAGTTCATTAAGGACTTTGCGAAGGATCCAAACACGCGAAAGTTCATCCGGATGCATGAGCAGATCTTCTTTGCGGGTATTGGATTTTTTAACATCAATCGCAGGATAAATGCGTTTCTGGAAGAGATTGCGGTCGAGCTGAAGTTCCATATTGCCCGTACCTTTAAACTCTTCAAAAATCACTTCATCCATGCGGGAGCCCGTATCCACCAGCGCCGTGGCAATAATGGTAAGACTGCCCCCTTCTTCAATATTGCGCGCGGCTCCGAAAAACCGCTTCGGACGATGCAGCGCGTTGGAGTCCACACCGCCGGAAAGAATTTTTCCAGAATGCGGCACCACCGTATTGTAGGCGCGGGCCAGACGCGTGATGCTATCAAGCAAGATCACGACATCGCGCTTGTGCTCCACCAATCGCTTCGCTTTTTCAAGAACGATTTCCGCTACCTGAACGTGACGTTCGGCAGGTTCATCAAAGGTCGAGGCAATGACTTCGGCTTTGACGGAGCGCTGCATATCCGTCACTTCTTCCGGACGTTCATCAATCAAAAGAATGATGAGATAAACATCGGGATGATTGCGCGTAATACTGTTGGCCATTTTCTGCAGCAGGATGGTTTTTCCGCTGTAGGGCTGGGCCACAATGAGTCCGCGCTGACCGCATCCGATCGGAGTGAGTAGATCCATAATCCGGGTCGAGGTGTCCTGCTGCGTGGTTTCCAAAATGAGGCGCTTATTTGGATAAAGCGGCGTCAGGTTATCAAAGGGAATTTTGTCCCGGACTTTTTCCGGATCTTCAAAATTCACGTTCTCGACTTTGAGGAGCGCGAAATAACGCTCGCCTTCTTTGGGCGGACGGATCTGACCGCTCACGCTGTCTCCGGTGCGCAAATTAAAGCGCCGGATCTGGCTCGGAGAGACATAAATATCATCCGGAGACGGCAGGTAATTGTAGTTCGGAGATCTTAAAAATCCGAACCCGTCTTCCAGGATTTCCAAAACACCTTCTCCGACCATAATTTGATCGGACTCGCTTCCGGCAGATGCGGCCTGGGCCTGAAGGATTTTAAAAATAATATCCTGTTTTTTGATCCCGGTCGTGGGACCAATGTTGTATTTGTGACCCAGCGCATGGAGTTCGCTGATCTTCATTTTTTTCAGATCCATCGCATCCAAGGCTTTTGCAGTTCCTCGATTTGGAGTTGCAGGAGCAATAGGAGCAGCGGGACGCGGCGCACGGGCCGTATCGGCTCCGGAGTTTCCATTGGAATAATGGTTTTCGTGGGGAGGCGGGGTTCGTTTCATCATAGAGTCTTTTATATCCTTTCGCTGATTGACGGTATACCTTTGGAGGATGAGCCGGAAAGGTCTGTCCAGATTTTTAGGACTTCCTTTCGCACTTCCTCCAAGGGGGAGTCGTTGTGAACTATAAAATTTGAACGTTTCATTTTTTCTTCAATCGGAATTTGTACAGCCGTTCTGCGCCGGATCTCTTCCGGAGAAATTCCGCGTGCTTTTAACCGAGTTTCGATCTTTGCCGAAGAGGCGTGGACGGTAATCGTCCAATCGCACTGCCGGTCCCAGCCGGATTCAAAAAGCAGCGGCACATTAAAAACCGCGACTGATTCCGGGCCCTGTTTTTTTTCTTCTTCCATCCGCTCAAACACATAGGGATGAATCCAGGATTCAAGCTCCCGGCGCTTTGCGCTATCGCTAAAAATTCTGTCTGCGACTTTTTTTCGGTCCACTTCTCCCTGGTCATCCAAAAAATCCCAGCCCCATTGGCTTACCAGGGTTTCGTAAGGCGGATTGCCGGGCTCAAGCGCTTCGCGCGCCAATTGATCGGCATCAATCACCTTAGCGCCCAATTCGCGGAACATCTCCGCCACCGTGGATTTCCCGGATCCAAAAATGCCGGTCAAACCCACTCGGATTTTAGGCTTTGGCTGCATCATGCACCTCCGCTGATATTAGACTCCGTTCTTTCGAAGGGTGTCATCCCCGCGGAGGCGGGGATCCAATCTCTGGACCCCCGACAAAAACATTCGGGGGTGACATTTCGTTTATTCCTTGTACCAGGAGGCCCCTTTCCGAACATCCACCCTCAAAGGGACCCGGAGCGAATAACTTTCTTCCATATGACGCCTGACCATGGGTTCAAGCACGGTCATCTCATCCTCCCGCGCATCAAAGACCAATTCGTCATGGACCTGCATGATCATCCGGCTGGAAAGCCCTTGATCCTCGAGAGCTTTCTGAATGGTAATCATGGCCAGTTTGATCAAATCCGCGGCCGATCCTTGAATCGGAGCATTAATGGCGGACCTTTCGGCAAACTGCCGGATATTTGCATTCTTCGAATGGATATCAGGGAAAAAGGAACGCCGTCCCAGGAGGGTCGTCAAATAGCCTTGTTTCCGGGCAAGCGCCAACTCGCCGTCTAAATAATCCTTCACTTGGCCGTATCGCTTAAAATAATTTTGGATGAATTTTTCGGCTTCCGATATGGAAATTTGAAGATCTTGCGATAGGCCGTAAGCTGTCTTGCCATAGATAATACTGAAATTTATGACTTTGGCAAGATCTCTCATTTCCCGGGTCACTTCGGCCTCTTTGACCCCATAAAGGAGGGTGGCGGTAAAGCGGTGGATATCCCGCTCCTCCTGGAAGGCCTTAACCAGCTGAGGGTCCCCGGATAAATGGGCCAAAACTCTCAATTCAATCTGGGAATAGTCCGCGGACAGAATCAGGCGCTTATGGCCCTTGTCTGGGCGGGGAATAAAAGCCTTCCGAATCAGCCTTCCCTGCTCGGTCCGGATTGGGATATTCTGCAGATTCGGGTCAGAGCTGGACAAACGGCCCGTCGCCGTAGTGGTTTGATGATAGGAGGTGTGGACAAGCCCGGTTTCAGGGCGAATCATTTCCGGAAGCGCATCTAAATAAGTGGATTTCAGTTTGGAGCGTTCTCGGTACTCCAGCATTTTTCGTGGAAGATCATGGGCCGGCGCAAGTTTTTCAAGCACTGAAACATCCGTGGAATATCCGGTCTTGGTCTTACGAACCACGGGAAGTTTCAGGCGCTCAAAGAGAACTTCGGCCAGCTGTTTCGGAGAATTGATATTAAACTCCCCGCCTGCAAGCCCATGAATTTCTTTTGTGAGTTTTTCCAGATCCTCGCCGCATTCTTTGGAAAGTTTAGCAAGATAATCGATATCCAGCTTAACGCCATTCAGCTCCACCGCCCCAATGGCTAAGGCAAGCGGCATTTCCACATTTTCAAAAAGCTTCATGAGTTTATTTTCTTCGAGCTTTGCGCGCAGGACAGGAACGAGCCGCATCACACAGTCGGCGTCTTCGCAAGCATATTCCGTAATTTTTTCTACCGGCACATCCGCCATGGAAGTTTGTTTCGCTCCGGATCCGATTAAATCAGAGGTGGGAATCTTCCGGACGTTTAAATATTCCATGCTGATGTCATCGAGATTGTGATTGAGCTTGATGGGATTAATTAAATAGCTGGCAATCATAGTGTCAAAAGCAATGCCCCGTACTTCGATCCCATGGCAGCGCAAGACCATCCAGTCATACTTCACATTTTGTCCGTATTTTTTTAGCTTAGGGTTTTCCAAGAGCGGCTTCACGGCGGCAAGCACCTCTTTAATAGGAAGGCCGTGCTGAGTGTGTTCGGATTTGACAGGGATATACCAGGCCTGGAGCGGCTTAATCGAGAAACTCAGTCCTACCAGTTTTGCAGATACAGGATGGACGCTCGTGGTCTCGGTATCCACGCTAAAAGCGCCGGCTTTTTCGAGTTCTTCAAGCAGATCCGCTAAATCCTTCTTGGATTCCACCGTACGGTAATCGCGCTTTTCTTCCGGCTGAGACGGAGCTGCGGCCGATGCGTACTCTTTGAGTTGATTACGAAATTCATAGCGCTTTAAAAATTCTACGAGACGGGGTTCGTCCGGACCTTCCAGCTTCATTTCATCCCAAGCTTCTTTGACCGGCACATCGGTATCGACCGTCACGAGCTCATGCGAGAGGAGCAAGCTTTTTTCGTGTTCTTCGATTAACGCCTTTTGGGATTTGGAGCTGATCTTGTCCCGGTTTTTAATCAGCCCCTCCACAGATCCAAATTGATGAATGAGCTTGGTCGCCGTTTTTTCTCCGATACCGGGAACGCCGGGAATATTGTCGGACGCGTCCCCCATCAAGGCCATGATTTCAATGACTTTTTCCGGGCCGAGTCCGTCCCAGCGTTTTTTAACCGCCTCACGGTCAATCACGAGTTCTTTGTGCGGGTTATAAATTTTGATCTCGTCATTCACGAGCTGCATGGCATCTTTATCCCCGGTCACAATAAAAATCTCGTAACCTTTTTTAGCGCCGCGCACCGCGAGTGTGGCCAGGACATCATCGGCTTCATAACCCGGCATTTCATAAATGGGAAATTTCATGGCGCGGCAAAATTCCTTGATGGGTTCGATCTGCTGGATCAAATCTTCGGGCATGGGCTTGCGGTGGGCTTTATAGTCTTCAAATTTTTTGCTGCGGTGAGTCTGCTCCGGCCGGTCAAAACAAACGGCAAAATAATCCGGCTGATTGTCGCGGATCATTTTCTGGATCATGGTCATAAAACCATAGATGGCATTCGTGGGTTCGCCCTTGGAATTCGAAAGGTTTTGGATCGCGTAATAGGCGCGGTATAAAAGCGAGTGGCCATCAATCAGAAAAAGTTTTTTACCGTTACGGGAAGTCATCATAAGCGGATAATTCAGCGATTAAGCCGGTCAGGTGTTATTTGTAACCTATTGATATTAATTGGGTTAGGTTATTTTTAAGTTGGTTGATTTGGATGAGAATGATTTGGGGGTTTTTTTGTTTGGATGATGGTGAAATCATAAGAAAAACCCCTTTCCGGGTCAAGCGTTTTGTCCTATCCCTTATCCCCTTCCCCCTACCCCTTTATTTTTTATGCGGATCTCGCAAATGCCGCAATAAAATGTGCGTTATACCAATTTGACCATTTCCCGGCCGCTAAAGAATCTGCAAAGAAATGTCCGTTCGCGGAATCTTGCCGCACGCCTTCGGGAAGATTTCTAACCAAGGTCTCTCCAGTTTTTCGTAATAATGCAGCCGCCGCATGAATGGCGACTCCCAGTGTTCCGGCCTGATCGGTCGCTCGTCCTTCATCGTTTTGATACTCAAAAACAAATAATTGATCCGAGCGAAGCCCCTGAAGCCTTGCCCAAGTATGGCGATTTTTTATCATCAAAATCGTTGCGCCGCCAGGGAGAGGTTTGCTTTGCATGCTTGGACCTGCCCCTGTTCGAAACTTGATTTGATTGCCGAGTTCAGGATGGTCGATCAAAACCTGCGCGGCTAAATGCTTTAAATCTTGATACGCGGGATGCGAGACGTCGGCATTTAAAATTTCAGCATGCACGTTCTTCTGCGATGCCATGACGGCAAAAAATTCCGCGCGTTGCTCATTCGAAAACTCCTCCGCCAGCTCCTTAAAATCTACTACTACCTTTGTGGCAACAGGGACAGGTCTGCTTTGTATTCCCAGACCTGTCCCTATTTCTCTTTTTTTATTTAATATATTATCATACTTATATTGATTTTTATTTAATATTGCTGTATTCTGTCTTCCTATTAAAGAAAGGGTTTTATTCGATGTTTGAACCGCTGACTGTCCATCGCCGCGAGTTTCTCGCGCGGACTGTAATGGACGTTGTAAAATTTGTGGTAGGAAGTATGATTGTAACCGGTTTTTTTGGACGGTTTTCGCTGATGCAAAAACTTGTAAGTAGCTTTTTGGTGCTCGGTCTTTTTGTGTTAGCCTGGTCGCTATTTCCGCCGAAGGGGGCGAAATAAATGGACGTTGCATTAATCTTTTTAGCCGGAGTTGCTGTACTGATAATTTCGGCCATGATTTACGATCACTTCGCCAAACGCCATCCCCGCTGATCTTCAGATTCATATCTTTCCGCACTTCAGAGCGTTGCTGGAGTTTTTGCGATAAGTTTTCCAGAAGAGGTTTCGTTAATTCTTTATAAAATTTCTCCACAATGGGTTTATTAACCGGGGGTCTGCTAAATTTAGGAGGAATAGGTGACCATTCCAGCATTTGAAGAATAAGGTCGGAAAAAATTTCATGGAATTTTTTCCGCGCTTGATAAAAAGCCTCCCATTCAGGTCGCATCGGCGCGATAAATTTTAACTGATCGTCTGCGCGTAAAATTTTTAAGAAGATCTCGTCAAAATAAAATAGCTGGCTTAAGAAATCCCCGGTGGTGAGCTTCTCGGTATCTGACACAAATTTGTTCTTTAACACATTTTTTATTTTGAGTTTAAATTTTTCTCCTTCTGTAAGTTGAGGAATTCCCGGCGTTCCCTCGCCAAATTGATAAATCGCTGCCAGACCCCCAATAAAGGGCAAAGCGTCTTCAAAGCGGCCATTAAATATTTTTTGAACCAGAACATTTGCATGCTGTTTTCTTATGGCTTCTATTAAAGCACGGCTTGTTTGAAATAATGCGTCTACTGTTTCAGCATCAGCCTTTGCCAGTTTTCTCAAGGACATTCTACGAACTATCACTTCGGCTATGCCTCGCACCTCAGAGCGCGCCAAGGAAGGATACAATCTCACTACCGAAAGCGGAAGCAGCCGCACATCTAAAAATTCATCGAATGAATATTGATTCGGGGTCTCAAGGGCATCGATGAAAGGATCTCCGCTGCCCACCCAGTCTGCATGAAAATCATCCTTGTCTTCCGAACGATTTTCCGGCATTTCACCAATCCCTCCAAAAACATCCCAAGGAATGGGCCGATGGCTGAGAAAAACATCTTGTTTCATCTGGCCAATATCTTGTGTGCTGGTATCAAATAAAACATCGCCGCGCTTTAATGGTTCATTTTGAAAAACTGCGTACAAATCGGAGGCTTGGAGCAGTTTTTCTCGCGCTCGGATGATCTGATGAAGAGCGCTTTTCTTTTGCCGGCGCGCATGGCGTATTCGATTTCCCCAATATCGATAGTGCTTCCATTGGATTGCGGATTCGCGGAGAGAGCTAAAAGCAATTAGATAGGAGTGCCATTCCAAAAACCGCCGGGTTGAAATCCCAAGATCCATCCAAGCCCGAGCAAACTCAGGCGCCTGCGTTCTCTGCGCTACAAAGGCTGCGATCGCATCCACAAGCTGTTCGGTTGAATTTTTCCTTTTTCTGAGTTGTTTCAACAATTCAGAATTAGGCAGCTTAGACAAGCGCTCTAGGGTTTGAAATTTTTCGTTTTCAGATACGAACGGCTTGATTTGAGCAACGGCCCTTTGGAATAATTTCAACAAATGCTCCAGCGCTTCCGGAGAAGCCTTTTGGATGCGGCTTGCCCCAAAACGCTGGTATCGCTCCATCAAAACCAGCATCCGGATATTTGCGCACGTTCGCTCAAGTGAAAAAACAGCCTCCGCCAGAGGTAAGATGGATTCAAATGCTTTTGCCTGCCCAGGCTCTGCGCGGACTTTAAATCCGCGCTGCTCGGCTTCGATGCGTCTGAGTAAATCCATAGCGTCGGACATTTTTTGATGTTTGACTTTCAAAAGCTGAACATTCTCGGGCTGAAATTCTGCGTAGGAAATCCACCCGAGATGAAAAGGCGTCTGCATGTCAGCGCTGAAATCGATGCGGTTTTGCATGCCGCCAATGCCGAGAATGCATTTAATAAAATCGCGCGGATCCCCTCCGGTCAAAAGCTGTTTGAGTTGGGACCAATCAGACATCGCAGTCACCCAAACCTCGGGATCCCGGACGCTCAGAAGGTTTTGATAACGGCTTTGAAGCCATGACGCCCGCCAGTCTGCATGGTGTCCCAGAACTTCCAGGATGTGATCTATAGAAAGAGCGAGCTGGGACGGTGAGTAAACCGCGGTAAATTCCGGATCTAAACCAGCGGGGTAACGCACGGTTTGCAGGCGGATATCCTGAACGGACCGGAAAAATGGACGGTTGAGAATTTTGCGGATGGATTGAATTTTTTCCACGGAAGAAACTCTCAGGATGTCCCAATCACCCCATGCGTCAATCCATCCGCGAAGCGCGGCTTCGGAAATCCATCCGGTTTTCTTTAACCCACGGAAAATCCACCGAATCAGCCCCATCCAAAAACCCGGACGGCTTTCTTTGATCAAGTAACCGGGTTTGATCCCAAGAAATGTTTCTAGAAAATCAGACCGTTCTTCTGTGGGGCTGGACTCCATATAAATATCAAATCGCGTTAGAAAGCGCTTTTCTCCCGAACTGAGCTTGTTCCAATTTTTGGTCAAAGCACTAAGGCGCCTTGTGTAAAGTTTAGAATCAATGGCTTCATAAGAACTTCTAACCATGGGCAATGCCTCGCTCCGCACTTCGGAGCGTTTTGAAAAGTCAGGGTGAAGAATTTCGGCCTGCTGAAGCGCGTCCGCTAATCGATCCAGAAATTCGGATTCGGATAGCCATTCTTCGATACTATACGGACGGAGCCGCTCCCAAATAGGGCGGTTCACCAGCGCCAGCTGCCCGAGATCCTGAATTTGATTCCACGCAATCACTGGTTTTTTGACCTGTTCTTCGATCAGATTCATCATTCTCATGGCCAGTACGTGATCCACCGTTGTGGTTAGAATTCCCAGGTAGATGCTGGCAATGAGCATGGATGTCAGGTCAATCGTATGCATCGAAGCTTCTTTCGCCGAGCCCTGCATTTCATCTTCGTCCGTCGATCTGCTTGGTTTATGCTTCAGCCAGAATTCGCGCCCAAGACCCTTTTCCATCTCCGCCAATTCAGCGCGGCCTGCATGGATAAGATGATCCGTCATGTTTAAGCGAGGCAGCACGATGGTTTCATTAGAAGACAACATGCGCGTGAAGGCGCCGGGCGCAGTCATCAAAAGCCCTGGAAAGGCTGTTCCTTGAGGAGCATAAGGCGCGATGAATAAATAATTATCAGCGTATTCGGACCCCAAAATTGGGTAGGTTTTTTTATCCACAACCACATAAATATTCGCAAGCCGGAGGTTGCGGTTATGGGCAATAAAAATGTCCCCCGGTTCAAACCGGTCCTCTATCTCAGCAGAATCCCCGAGCAGCAAATAATCAGGATTGGTTTTAAACCGGTCAAATAGCGCCAGCGCTTCTTCGGTTCCAAGGCTGGATTGACGAAGTTTTTCATCTAACTTTAAAAACATTTGTCTTACAAATGCTGCATCTGTTTCATCCATCCGCATCTCGGAACGGGGATGAGCAGATAGGAAACCGCTTTGTTGAAGTTTGGCCATGATTTCATCTGGCGTGACAGGGCCGCTTAGGTAGAGCGGGGCCCTTCGGCGCACGTCTGGAGCGCTTTCCTCAAGGGATCCCGTCAAAGACAGCCTCTCGGGCGGCCAAAAGTTTTCATAAACTTCCCACGGAGTTCCGTTGAATAATATTTTTTTCTCGTTTTGTGTTATCGACCAAATGAAAAGAGGGCTCTGTTCATGGGCAGCTGAAATAGCCTGGATCAAAGGATTCCATGTCTCGTCCGTGATGGAGCGGCCTCCCTTCTGCAGCGCCGTACCGGATAGATTCGCAAGATGCAGAAAAGGTTCTTTAATAAGAGGCGGAAGATTGGAGACTGCAATTTTATGGACCAGCTCCGCACGCTTCATAGAGGGGTCGTATACTATTTTTACAGAGTATTTTCCTTGATCAACTCTAAAACCAACCATGACCGCACCTGCTTTGCCGGTCTCCGTCTCTATTTGTATGTTGGTAATCGCAGGACCGAAAACCATGCGGTCCATGGCCTTAGCCATGCTTGCTTCGGTTTCATCTTCAATACCACTTCGCACTTCGGAACGATGATGTCTAAAAATTGACGTCAAAATATCCATTCCAGTCTTCCAATGAACAGCCTCTTGTTTAAGATTTTTTTCTTCGATATCAAAAAAATCAGCCACTCTTGGAAGAATACTTGGAATCCATGAATCACTAAAGGAATGGCTCATTTGAAAAGCATCTCCTCCAAAGATGTCTCTTAGAATCATTAAGATTTGATTTTCGATAGACCTCATAAGTTGTATTTGAGAAATGGTTTGATCTTCAAATTCAGCGTTAGCTTCGCGAGCAATCTGCTGAAATTTTTCACGGATTCGAGGCAGCATGCGCTCTAAAAGATGATGAGATGGGTAAGCGTTCCAAATCGAGAAACTTATCTTATCAACTCTAGGGAAATGTTCACCAGACGCTGTTTGGATATCTATTAGAAGGTTGGGAATAGTTGTTTTGGCGGATAAATCATGTTCATCAAAAAATTCTATCGAAATATCATCATCACCCGAATCACTTGCGACATGCCCTTTTAATTGAGGTTCTTCACTGAAGGGAGAAGCCACATCGCCATCCCTTCGAATTCCTAACCGAAGAGCAATAGCTCGCGGCGACATCTCTCCCCGCACCTCGGACCGGACATCGCGCTCCTGAGCGATGCCGCGACTGTACCCAACGCGACCGGCGTTGGGTACGGAGCGCCAGAGTTCCACACGAGTCTCGGCGCGTTTATCCGCCTTCAGTTTGGCGGAACTGTCCCCAAGGTTACCGACCTTGGGGGCGGAGCGGGTTCCCTGGGCATTTGAACGAGTCATGGGGTCTTTGGTCTGCCCTTGGGGCCGGGGTGATTTTCTTACCGCTTTGTCTTTAGCTTTTTGCCGTTTAGCTTTCAAAGGAGGGCGGCCGAGTTTTCCGCTCCACAAGGATTTCCGGCGAACCATGAAACGGGTCAAGTCATCCCCCTCCTGCCAGGTCCCGGTCCATTGATAGAAATGAACTGTGAGACCTTTGTGCCCCGCCTGATTTCTCCGACGTTCCAAAAACTTAACGGCGCCGGCCCGCTCGGCTATTTTTAAAGCACGGAAAATATTCAAGTATTTGTTTTCATTATCCAGTTTCGTCGTGAATTTAAAATCCGTGTTCCGGTCCAGCTCAACAGCAGAAAACTCTTTGTGCGTTTCCGTATGGCCGGCCAAATACCGCAAAAGTTCGTTTGTTCGTCTCACGTCGTTATAAACAGGGCTTGGGCTATCCGTTGTTAGCGAGGCGGGATTTTGCGTCTCGGAGCGACTGTGCCCAGCGTGATCGTCACTGGGGGCGGAACGTGTTTCGGAACGAAATGAGTCTTCGTTTTTATCGAGAAATTCGACCAAGTTATGAAAGGGGTGATCTGAATTTTCGGTTTTAATCTGCAGCTCAATGATGAATTCTTCCCGTTTTTTCTTGTCTAAAAAATCACCTGTTTTCAATACCGCCGGTTTACATAGGTCATCAAAAACCGCGGCTACTACCGCCATATGATCGGGCAATCCTTGAGCGGCGAGTTCCTGTAAACGTTCGATCGGAATATAGGAAAAATTATCATTTAAAATTGCATAGGCGTTGCTCACAAATCTTATCGTCGGCAAGCCCTGCTCCAGTAGCCCGTGAAAATGCTGGAGTGCGACTTCATATCCCTGCCCCTCCTGCCTTGAAAGTGACGTTGCGTAGTACACAAGGACCTTGGGATTTTTCTGGTAAAACGCCATGGCTTCCGTGTAGGCCTTCTGCTGAATAAGCCGGCCAAATTGGGCAAAGTCGCTTTTGTCAGCGGCCGAGATGGGTTCTCCGCTCATCGAGATCATGGTCTCTCTGAATTCAGCTGGAGCCGAAACTGCCATCTCGTCTTGCGTTGTAATAATTTTCAGGAGCCCGTCGAAATCATAATCTTCCGGTTTATCATGAAAATAGGCGTCAAAAGCCCGAGCCACATCCTCTCTTGCAGGATAATTTTGAGGCCATGGTTTTATATTCATTTGATGGAGAAGGGCTGATGCAGACGAGTGATAAAATAATATGAAATTTTTAAAGTAATGGTAAAAATTGGCAATCCGATCCGGAGGAACGCTGGAAAACCATTCGTCTATTTCATGATTGGGAAGGCGCTTCTCTGCCTCAGAGTCCCACAACACTTTAAATAACTCCAGACTGAATTTGAAATCCACCCCGTTTCTTTCCAGAAGCTGGATTTCCTTTCTACCGATAAATCCGCGCCGGATCAAGGTCCGGTATTTTTCAATCAGAGCGTCTTGCCCCCAGGCCTTATAAAGATGCGTGCCTTGTTTTATTTCCTCTCCGGCCTGTTTTATTTTTTCCTGATCTCGATCGCGAATCGCGGCCATGATTTTCTCCGGCGACAACTCACCTCTCACCTCGGAGCGGGTTTGACGAATGCTAAAGTTAAACAGATCCCGCGTGTCTGTTTTGCGGGATCTCCACCAATGAGAAAGCGAGAGTGCGGCCCCCAATGCGGGTAATGCTGTGTGCTCGTAGGAGGATCCGCTGCCTGAAATAAATTGATGTATGCTGATGCATGTAAATAACCAAGCCGAGGCCAGCATAAGGATGCGTTGGCCAACAAACAATCGGACATCGTAACGTTTACCTAAATACTGAAGCAGAATCCATTCCCAATTTTGGGCTGTCCATAAAAGAATTGAGCCGAGACCGAAAAAAACATAAGCTCCCGCAAAAAACAGCCGGTAAAAACCCCCGGTGATGAGATCCGGCCACACGGCTGTAATGAAATAAAAGATCTCTAGACACGTAAGTCCCGTCACCCAATACATCATCCCAAAAGAAGAGACCGGAGAAAAAAATCGAGCATTGAGTTTCTTTCCAAGCCCCAATTGTAGATTGGAAAGATTGAGCGCATAACCGTCATCGGCCAACCGATTGATGCTTACACGCGTGCCTTTTTGTTCTATGGCTTGAAGCGACAAAGCCATTGCAAAACGCGCTTCCAGATCCACTTGTTGCAAGAAATAACCTGACTCCTTTTGGTGCCTCTCCCGATCGAAACGAATGTCTATCTGTGAGGCTGTCCGATTCATAGAAGCCTCATAGTCCTGCAGGCTTTGAACGTGGATACTTGCTTCGTCAAAAATAACTTGCTTGACCGACGTCGCCAAAAATTCGGAATCAGACAAAACATCATCGTCATCTGTCTGCTCAGTGTCGGCAATGTCTTGAAGAATGGAGCGCAGGTAATAAAAGAATAGCCGGCTGACGTCCTGGGGCCCCAACGAAGAAAAGTCTTTTGGCACAACAAGATAAGTGCTCCCGCCAGCTTGAACTTTCAACTCTTGAATCTGCTCCAAAAAGGCTGATACATCATCGAGATCGATGATGGGTCCGTCTCCACTCTCTAATTTGCTGCGAATAAACTCCGCCCCGGCTTCTTTGGGGAAATTCAGCCATCGAACCCCCCACTGGACAGTGGTCATTCCAGGCTGCTGAATAATTTTTACGCCTGTCGTATCTTTTGCCCGTAGTTCAGAGCGGGCAGGGAAAGTGGTGATGTGAACCGGGAACGGAGACTTCTCGCGGCGAAGCTGAGGACTCTCGTCCATCAAGCCAAACTGCTTTGTCGCATTCATCTTTAGAATCCTCAGAGCGTTCTCGACATCCGGCCAGAGATGATCACTCCAGCGGTTGACCAGGGAGACGTACTCGGGTGTCTCTCCGGGCTGAACCCATTTTGGACCCAAGAGTTCAAAAATCCGGAAAAAAGAAGGGTTCGATTGCTTTTGCGTCAAGTCTTGAAGGGCAAAAAACATCAGATAATGGATCACTGCGTCACAGACAATCTCCCCATGGTCTTGTTTTTTCCAAAGCCGGAGATAAAACCAAAGCATTATTTTCCATAGTGTTCGGTGCGTCATTTTGAAATCGCGGACTTCATACACCTGGGTTACATTATCGGTAGCGTATTTTTTTGCCGATTTCCGACTGAGCATTCCCTGTTGAATCATGTTGTCCAGAAATTCCTGCTGGATGACATCTTCGAAAATTTCGCATGCCGCAAATAAAACTATCAAGGACCGGAAAGTATCCGCCTCCTTGCGAACAAATGTCTGATAGGCTTTACTTGCCATAGCTTTGCTTTTTAATTGACTTGCACTAAGCGTGGACAGTTTAGGCTGGAGTCTCTGCCCAGGATCTAACAGAAGAGAAAAACCCTCCTCGATGACGGAATTCATGCGAGAGTGGTCGTAATGGCTATGCCTCAGCGCATAAAGCCCCCAAGCCTCACGAACCAGTTCAGAAACGATATTTAAAATAAACTTCTCCTTAGTGCGAGCCGCCCGAATTTGGGGACGGATTTCCTTAAAGTTAAAATAGATCGCGGCTTCGTCGGTTTTGGGATTATGACCTTTTGCATAGAGCCGTCGAGTCTCCGGGGAAAGCGGACGAACATTTCGAAAGGCTTCTGCGTACGGTTGAAGAATCCCGGGAGGTATCAAGTGATGGGCGCCCATCCAAGCCAAGCTGGCCTGAAGATACTCTTTTGCTTCATCAAAATTGCTCGGGAGCGGCCTCTGCCAAGGCTCTTGACCGGGCTGATCTTTCCCCGCAGTTTCATAGCTCCCTAAAGCGTCCTCTTCCGCGGCCCCCGCCACTCCGGCAAGCGTTGCTCCAAAAAGCAATCCTAAAAAACGTTTTCTTGAAATCTGTGGCGCTGACGCGCCCCGGTTCCGCATTTCAGAACGCAGGGTGTAGTGAAGGATGAAGTAAGACCCGGACTCAGCGGTCTTTTTTTCCCAAACATCAAAATCCCTGTAGCTCATTTTTTGGCCGTTGATTTCCACCTGTGAAAAATAAATGGTTGCATGTCTTAAAAACTTAACCGCTTCATTCATCAGTTCACGGCCGCTGGCAGGTCTTAAAACCTCAAAAGAGGCAGACCGGTTTCCGATGCGGGTAGTCGGCCGCAACAAAGGATCCATGGGCGGTGTTTGTTTCTGTTTTCTCAGCTCAGACCGTGCCCGGACATCTAAAGCCGCGAGATCATGCTTTGCCAAAAGCTCTGTGATGGCCACCCCGCCCACGTGTTCAATCCCAAGCTGGCTGGCCGCAAATAAACGGCGGAAGATCTCTGAGGCCGCTGCTCTCTGCCTCAAGAGCAACTTGATCCGCTGAATTATTTCTCTTCTTAAAGTCCCTGGATCCCCTTTAACAGCCGCTTCGTGAACAGATCTCCGCGGCCGGTTTAGCGTTTTCACCTTCACCCGCTTTGCTGTTTTTTTGATAGGTGTTGAAAAATAGCGGCGAAGCACCCGAACTTGTCTCATGACTTTGTTAAGATTGCCTTCGATATTTCTCACATTGTAGTCTGCTTTGAGCAAATTCTCGTGGAGCGTGACCGCATTCTTGTGATCAAGAATCAGCGTTCGGGCCGTTTGGTAATAGGCCGCAGCTTGTTCGTATAATCGTATGCTTTCGTCACTTTCCGATTGACCCCCCGCGCCGTCATACACCTGTTCCGCAAGCTGATCTGCCAAAGCAATAAAATACATGGCCCGAATACGGTACATAAATCCCTCTTGAACCTTTACTGCAGCGGCTGTTTCTGGTTTTTCAAACATCATGACACTTTGATGCGCCTCTTCCAGAGCAAGTATTGCTTTATCAAACAGCTCTTCGATTCGCGCATGAATGGCTGCCGCAGGATTTGCGGCTTCTCCTTGATCAAACATCATTTCAAGCGCTGGACGCTGCCATTTTTTTTGCTCAGGAGTCAGAAGACGGAGTTTTTTGGCAAGCCGGAAATAAGTCATGCCTGACTTGAACATAACCACGTGCAGGGGCAGCAGGACTGCTGTTGTTTTTTTGATTTCCTGTAATTGAGTTTTAGTTTCTTCCAAAAGGCGCAGGCTTTCTTTATAGGCACTTAAAATTCTTAACTGATTCTCTAGGGTGTATGAAGAGGCTCCAGGATAAGAAGCGGCATCGAGTTGTTTTATTAGATCAAACGCTTTTTGTGCGTGCACAGCATCCTTTCCAGACAAATCGGATATTGCTTCCCGCAGAGCATCCAGGGCTTTCCCAAGCGTTAAGGGATAAGAAAGAATGTCGTGATGCTCACGCAGCTCGGGCGCCAGACTCCGGAGTTCCGAGCGGTTGACGCGGGTGAGCGGCTCTCTTAAAAAACGCTGCTGTCCAAGAAGGGTGCTCGCCCACACGGGTTGTTTTTGCCATAACCGGATTTTTTCCGCAGAAGGAAAATCGTATTTTGCGGTGGTTTGAGTGCTTACCTCGGTTTTGATTCCTAAAATTTTAATGTCAGGATAAGCGCTGTTTTCAACCGCCGGAGCATCCGTCATCCGGTCACTTGCAAGAACAAACAAACCTGCCGGAACCGGATAGTGCCATTCCCGCACTTTTTTCATCAGTGAAAGAAGGTCCGCATGATTTTTATGGAACAAGTCTTGTCGTGACGGTTCACTCAAAGCCTGTTGAAGCTCTCGGTATTCATTGCTTGCGGTTACTTGAACCGGATACAAACCAGCTTCGAGATTCCACTTCGAATTGGTCCGCTTCACCCAAAGCCAGCCGTCTGCTTTCACAAGTTCAGAACCCGCTGTTTGCAGAAAAGTATCAAATGCCAAAACTTCTGAACTTTCTTTTCCGCCCAGTACTTGCTGAAGTTTCGTGAGCACTGCGATTTCAGACAAAAATCCCGAAGCTGGTTTTCGCGACAGGATTTCATCATAGGCCGAGACCAGCACCCGGCCCGCTCCCGAAGGAAGTTGGGGATCGCTCACTGCTCGGCGGATTGTTTCAAATGATTTGAGCTTTCCAAACCACAGATGACAAAGCGCACGGGTTAAGCGGAACTGTTCCCATAAATCATTGTGGATGGAGTTTTCATGCAGCCAGCGGCTGGGAATCTCTGGCTGATTATTGACAAAATCAATCAATCGCCCTGTTATTTTCTTTTGCGGAGCCGAGGCAGGCTTGTCTTGTTCATCAAAATAATTGCCGGATGTTTGAGACAAAAGAAAGGCGGCCCGCTGTACTGTTTCCAGCATCTTGGCATACCACACTTCTACAAGGCGCTCTTCGCTTGAGATGTCGCTCCACAAGCTGCGAATATATTCCGCGTATTGGATTAACAGCTCCGCTTGTTTTTGCTGCATTTCGATCTCGTTCTCGGCACTTGCAATCATCTGAGCGCCGTTGACTCGCTGAAAATAATCCGCCCAACTGAGTGCGTTCTCATGAGACCTTGCTTCTGAACGAAGCCCGTAGAGTGAGATCAAGGCCGCTGCGGTATCCTGAATCTCCGGGGTCTCTCCGGTTTTCGCAATATCGTCCAGCGTTTCTATTTCATCTCGAAGCGTTTGGCGTAAGGCATCATGAATCGCGGGTGAAAACCGGTCGTTCACCTGCTGGATCATAAGTTTTCCAAACCGGATATCGGCCAGAAAGTTTTTGATGAACGGTTTTCCTCTGAGGAGGTCGTATTCTTTGGGAGCGTCGATCGCGATTCCGGCCGTGAGGTCAGAGTTAATTCTAGAAACAAATAGTTTAATGTCGGGGCGTCCTTCGATGGGAATCTTGAGCTGATTCACAACAAGCGTCATTTCCCGGCCGTCAACAGACACCACCACGCTTTTGTCTGCAGGGGTAATTTTTGTAAGCGCAACTCGAAAAAGCGCTTTGTCTTGTTTCAGAAGCACGACATAGCTGTACTTCGAGCCGCCGCTCGGATCTGCAACCAGATCCACGATAAGTGAGCGAATCTCCGAGCGTGTTGTTTTGGAATGATTTTGTAGGGCTTTTTGAAGGATGCGGGTGATTTGTTCAAGGCTGGAGTCGGCTTTTTGGGGAAGAGCCCTATCAGCACCTGCGAGAAGCGCCTGCTCCGTTTTCATGGCTGATGCATAAACTACAAACACATTTCGAGCTTCCTTTGGCGGCACCGAAGTTTGAAGAAAGGCGAGACCGGTTTCATTTTTGCGTCCATAAATACTATTTCCCAAATCATCATCCAGAAAAATGACGTGGGGGGTCCATCCGCTTTTCAATATTTCGCGCGCTTCATTTAGGTTGGCTGCCATACGCCACTGCGTTTTGTGGATGAGGAGTTTTAAAAAAAGGGCTTCATATTTGCTACGCTGTCCCGGATAGTCTTCCACAACCAAAATTCGCATTTTTTCAATGGCGTCTACAGGCTCCACAAACCAGGGATTCTGACCGTGAAATTCCGGAGTCTGGGGAGGAAGCTGGGCCATGAGAAGCCGCAGCGCTTGAATCCATGGGGAGGGCTGTTGGCTGTCCGTCTTAAAGACGCGAACTGCGTTCCACACAGGGGCAGACTCTTGAAAATACTCCCGCAATAGGCTTTCAAGAGGATCTATTTCCCCTCTTTCTATAATAAGGTCTATGGCCTCTGCTAAAGCGCGGTAGGTTTTCTCTGTTTTCAGCCGCAACCCGCCGCTTGCTTTTAATTCCAAAAACGGGTTCCCTGTCCGTATTTCCGCACGTTTTAATGAGCGCGTCTCTGAGCGGGCTGATGCGGAAGTCGTCACCCGAGGCCACTCTATAGAGGGTATTGTTTTTATATCATAAATAATATGATTATTTATCTTGACTCCGCTTTGCTCTTCCTTTATAATTCCAGTCATGTTTGAGCCAGTACGCCGAGAGGCATTATCCAGAACCATATTTCGATTTGCTGAAATTGCATTTGGAGCAGCGTTTTTGTCCTTTTGGTTCAGCCCCAATGTGTCTGGACTTTTCAAACTTGTTCTTGTGCTTACCATCGTGATAGCATTATTTATAGCGCTGTGGATTTGTCCTCCCAAACTCTCAAAAGGAGACAGCAAAAATGCTTGAGTTTCTCTGGATGATGCTCGCTGGAATCCTGATAATGGTCGGCGGAATTCTGCTTTTCGAACGCTGGAAGAAAGATCATAGCCACTGATTACTGACAGCTTATCCTTGTCCCGAAGTTCAGAGCGGGTAACTTCGCGTGAAAAAGCCGCAGCAGCTTGATCTAAAATAGACGCAAGTTTCTCTAAGGACATTCCCGTTACATTCGGATCCGGAATACCGGTCGGATATCGTTTCCTTAGCTCGGGATCCAGATCGGTCACAAGCACCACTTTTTTAAGATCGTCGGTGGGGGCTCTTCCGTTTCGGATATCCCGCCGGATGCGTTTTTCAATTTGCTGTTTGATGTCCCAATCCATAGCAAGAATCAAATCGGAATGAATCACGTCATTTAAAACAAAAGGGTTTGAAAAAATCTGGCCGCCAATTGCATTCGTCACACCATAAGGCTCAAGGGCATTCAAAAGTTTAGGATTGAGGACATGAACATTCTTGGTCTTGCCACGACGTTCCAAACCAAACACATCCAGGGTCAAGGATTGTTTATCCTGAAGCCGGGCTTTCAATAAAAGCGCGAGTCCTAAACTCCGGTTCTTTCCCCGATTACAAACACAGGCAATTTTACCGCCTTTATTTTGACGTATCTGGGTCACTACTTTTTCCACTACACCCAAATCCGGCTTCTCAAAATGAGCCCTCAGCCACTGATACCAGAGAAAGGTGGGAAGATGCCCGAGAATTTTCATCCGATAATTCCATGCCGCACTCCGAATTTCAGAACGAACCAGCCGGCGTTTTTGATCCGTGAGAGTGTGTTCAAAAGAATCAAGAAAGGAGAGGTCCTGTGGGTTTAATTTTTTTCGAAGTTCCTGGATATGCGCTAGAAACAGCTCGTAGATTTTCGCCTTGCCCAGCGACTTCACTTTTCGTGTAGAACGAAGCCGGGGTAAAAGCTCCGTCTGAAGTGCCGACACATTTAGCCGCAGCCATTTTGCCGCATCGCTTTTCTCGGCAAACGATTCTGAATACATGACAAGATCAAATGCGCTTTGCAACATTTCCCGATAGATCTCCTGAGACCCTCTTTCATTAAACAACCACTGAAGATAGGCTTTAAATTTTTGGAGATCCTTTTTTTCTTTTAGGGGAAACTGGCGGGCGCGAGGCGTTCGGATATTTACAATAGGCGTCAGTTTTTGAACCGCAGAATCATTTTCCAAAATAATTCGCACCGGGAGATTGGAAAAATCTGGTTTGAAGGGCTCCCAATAAAGCGAATCTTCAAATGCCTGGCGAACCATGGCGTAGAGATGCCCTTTCTCATCCCGTGCAATGGCTTTGATGGGAATGCGGGGTGCGCGATAAAAATAATCTTCCCGGTCTTGGGCGTGTCGTCTATGAATTTGACTCAACGTCGGTGAAAAAGTGACTTCCGTATAATCTTTGCCTCGATTGGATAAATTCTGGATACTGCTGAAAATCAGCAGGTCCCCTTCAAAATTAAGGATTCCGGCCCAGGTATCGGGATCGGACTCTGCCGTTCTTTCCACCGACATATATTTAACTTGTTTTCCGCGGTGGTAAGAAACCTTGAGCCCTCGCGCTTCATAAAACGGCTGGAGTTTTCTGACCGCTTTATCCATATCAATATAAAAAAGTGGTTTTTCGATACTTCTCATTTCAGAGCGAAAAAGGGTCTCTTGTAATTCACCCCAATTTTTAAATCCCAAAGCGATGCTTAGTTTTTGGTGATCGACTTTCCATCGGTCTCCTCTTTGGGCTAATCGCTCCAATTGCTTTACCATTTCTCTTTTAGATTCATCGGTAAGCGTTGAAAAGGGAACCGGGGCTACGGCCATCCAATCATGGCGGCCGACGCGTTGATGAAGTCTAATTCGTTTTTCCTTCAATCGCTTGATATCAAAAGAGAGTGTAAAAACGGCCGTCTCGCGTTCAGGTGTTCCGCTCCATCTTGCGCCTACAGGGAGTGCGGACTCTTTTGCTAACGCAAACAAAGAATCCATTGCTAAACCAAATTCATTTCGATCTAGGATGATGGCTCTTATAATTCCAGCCCAAGTTGAGTGATAAAGGACTCCTTCTTCCGGCAAGGTGGTTGTGGCGGAATTTTCTTTTTTTGCTGTTTCATTAAGAGATGTCGTGATGGCTTGCGCAATGGCTTCTGGATCGGTCCAATTTACTTGGCGTGCGCCGGCCACAGGTCCATCAGGCAGCCGAGTATCAAAAGCTGCACCAATGGCAAGTTTTTCACCGCCCAAATACCAGACAGAAAGCCACAAATCACGTCCCCGCTCCACTCGTCCACTTAGATTGAGAGCAAGCGCTACACAATTTTTATCAAAAACTAAAGGTTCCCGGCCGTTATGAATGACCGTGGTGTTTTCTTGCCGTGAAAGCGAATAAATAAACCGTTCGCCCGAATAAACACCCCACGCTCCGTCTGGCATTTGTCTCGCCTGATAGTCGGGATAAGTTCTGATTTCAGAGCGGGAGGATGGGTGGCCTGGTTTTTTCCTGAGTTCCTGATCTTGAAAGGCCTGTAGGGCCTTGGAGAAATCAGGATCGATGACTTTATATTTTTTTATGAGTTCGGGAATTTTCGTTTTGAGGTATTTCTGCCCCCTGCTCCAACTTAGTTGAATGCGGGGATGAGTGATGAACTTTGTGACGGATAAAATTTCTCTAGTGGCTTGATAATGCTGATAAAGCACATCTTCCACCGTCCAGCGGGCGACTTTTCTGACGTTCTGCCGGCTTTCGCTCCCTGAATTTTCTCTGCTTTCTTTTAACCGCTCATAAAAATCCCGGATCGCGGCTTGATACCCCTTTTCTGCTTCTCTGTTTGTTGGAGTTTGAGCTGATAACTGTTTCAAATAATTCGAGAGGGTAAAAAGCAGATAGGCAGCCAAGGCTGAGGGGTCGAGAGTAACGGTTTTTAACGAGGCTCTTATTCCCATTACCGTTATTTTTCTATTTTGCTTGTGCGCTTTTTGTAAGATCCTGAACAGATCTTCCCGAGCCTGATCTTCATCTTCCTCCAACAGCCGGAGCGGATAGTCCCATTTCCAGGCCAGGATCCACAGGGCCGCATCTTTTAATTGCCGGATCCGCTCGCGCGTCACTTTGAGTTCAAGAGCCAAATTCGCTTCTGAAGGGGTGGGCTGATTTTCTGATGCGGTAAACAGCCGGAAGACTACCCGCGCCGGACTTACGCCTTCCTTATTTCCCCATCCGGGGTAAATCTGCTGAAGGGTTTGTTCAAACTGGGCGCGGTGTGTTTCGATCATGTGGTAAGGCGTTCCCTCTTCCGTCCACTCGTGTAGACTTTCCAAAGCGGCCGCATGGGCCACCTCTTCTTTAGAAGCTTGGCCAGCAAGAATCTGAGCAGCTGGCATTGTTAAATGATTCTCATGATAAATCGCTTGTATAACCCGGAGCTGATTCGCCGTAAGATATTTAAAATATGCCGTATGGGCCCTGATCCAGATGGTCTGATCGCTGCCGTACCGAATTTCCTTAATTTTTGTTTCCGCTTCATTCAGTATTTTGTCCACTGCTTCCGCGCTGATTCCGGTTTGTGCCGCAATGTCATCCGGCTCCAGACCCGCTTCCATTTCCGGCGCATAAAACTGCAAAACTCGCAGAGAATTTTTAGGGTCTTGGTCCGGTATTTTGGAAACGGCTTTTCCCCATAGTTCTCTGTTTTTGTCTTTGGACAAAAACCGGAATCGCGAATCCCCTAAAGACCGGAGTTTTTTTAGATAAGGCTTTGAGATTGAGTTGTTCAGATTCAATTCCTGCCAAATCTGGGCCCATGAGTGTCCCTCTTGATAACGTCGAATCAGCGCCTCGCGGCAGCGGGAAGGGATTTGATTAAGATGAACTTTATAGCGAGTAAAGAGACGCCGATCAGCCGTAAACCGGATCATGCCATTATAATAATGTCGGACCATCTGGCTGCGGTGGTATTCCAAATCCTGAGGCTGAAAAGTGGCGCCGGTTTCTTCCGTCAATTTCCGGAGAATAAATTGCTGCGTTTCATGCATGGTTTGGAATTCCGGCCGGGACCACGAGGCAGGATTACGGATCTCCTCATAAAGCTTATATAGTGCAGAGCGCAGTTGGTCCAAAGATTCGCTGTTACTGCGCACTTCAGAGCGGGAGGGAGTGAAAGTGACGATAAAACGCGCACCGTTTTTTTGGATGTCCAGATCCCAAAATCTCGAGATCTCCGCGCTGACACCCGCTAACGGAAAAAACCCCTCTAGGTGATCTTCGCGAAGTGAAGACATCGGCGATTGAATCTCGTGATGCCCCGGCTTCGGTCCTTTTAATAGAATTTCAATGTTTTCTTCGGGAAATAAATGAATGTACGCTGCGATTGTGTGCGACAAATCATCGAATGGAACACGATTGGCTGCGCCTGATTTTTGAGGTGTTTTGATTGAAGATAAAAATCGAATGTTGGCCACCAGCGCCGCAGTGGTTAAAAGAAGCGCTCTCCAGAGATTTTCCGGGGTTCTTTGCAGAATCTCCCGGGCTTGATCGCTTTGAAATACGGCTGTTTCAAATGCTGAAAACAAATCCTGATATCGAAATTGAGTTGAGTTTTTATGTTTTACGGTATACATCACAGCCGCCAAAGCCCAAGGAAACAATTTTAAAAAGGTCTGGTCGGCTTCCGTCCTTGCATCCAGCTGAGCAAAGAAGCTTTCTTCGTTCACAGGTTGTGCCCCGTATAAAAACTGCGAAAGAATGGCCCCTCCGCGCAACATGGCTGTATTGCGTTCATCGGTCACAAACTCAAAGGCTCCCTCGGCCGATAGTCCGGTTTCCAAGAACGCCGAATTAAACGGCAGTACAAACTCTGAGATAAAATTATTTAGTCTTTCAAAAGTTCCGCCTGACTCGAATAATTCTTTGGGCGCGGCTTCCAAATTGATCTCATGCTCCGCATCAAATTTCAGCGGCGGATCCCGGAACTCAACCGCGGTTTTTTCCTCCCGCATTTCCGATCGGGAAGGGCTGATTTGTAAAATACCTTGAATGACTTTGAGCGAGCGCTCAAGCAGTTCCGGATCGAGAGACGCGTCTTCTTCTCTAAAACCCGAATCACGCACCAGGTCGATGTAAGGAAATTCAAAATTCTTCGATTCAGCAAATTCCAGGATGGCGGCAAAGGATTCGACTGATCGCCTCATAAAATAAAGGGCTCTTTTGTCGTTTGACTGGAGCAAGTGGAGAAGTTCTGCATCGGTTGGAAGCGGATCCCCTCCCGAATTTTTCAGAAAGAGATGCAAAAAGTAGAGCCGGTCTCCCCATTCCATTGAGTCCGCGTTTTGGATCATCAGGCCTGCTTCTGCGGCAGCACTTTCATCGCTTAAAATAATCCCCAGATGTTCGCCGGCTTTCCCATCCCAATTCGCCTCCGGAGATAGAAAGCGCTCATAAATAGCGTAGAAATAATCCTGAACAAACTCCATAACCTCAGGAAAACGCTCCACCTGCTGAGCTGTAAACCGGGTGATGTGATTTGAAACCATCTCGGTATCTGAGGCGGCGCGCGGGAAAAACATGGTTTCGTTGGAGTTCATTTCAGTGATTCCAAGCGGTACGGACCGGACATTGATCAGCGCGGCAAGATGGGTCTCGCGGTTAAAACGAATTTTGATGGGCCCATCCGGAAAATCAAAAGTCCGTTCCCGTCCCGGCGCCACGGCCCCAATAATTTTACGGTTCACAGCCACGGCCAAACCCAGCGAGCGGTGCCGCAACTCGATCATTGCGTTATCGATCATCAAAAGCTTGGATTCCATGGGCTTTATTTCATAGGAATGTTCGGCATTGGGAAGAATGGATTCGCCATCTTGTCCCCGAACCTCAGAGCGGGTTTGTGAGACATTCACTACTGGCTGGGCGAGAAGATGTATTTCAAAAAGCGCGCGCGCAATCCTTGGTTTGTCGGTAATGATGCCCGACCATTTCCGTTTCTCTGCCGAAAACAATTTCATTTCCAGGCCTCCGCCTTGTCCGAACCCCAGAACAAAATGTGACACGCCCTTTTTGCCCCAGTAGCTTGCAAAGCGCTTGTCCTGGGCGGTTAACTCGAGCGGTACTGAATGGGCATGGGTATGTCCCATCCCATGGGCGACACTTTCAAATCTCGGTGAACTTTCATGCTCTGCATCCGCCGAAAACAAGACTCCGTAGCGCCCTGGCCGAATCTTAAATATGTTAAAAGACAATTCGGATTGGGGAGATGCCCGTTGAATCTGTACAAGAGTTTCAAGATCAGGAAAAGGGTCAGTCACAAGAGGTCTGTGCTGCTTTAAAAGTTTCGGCGTTATAGCGCGAATCGGCATTTTGTAGCTTAAAAGTACCTGAATGAATAGAGAACGGGACTTGGCTGCGTTCGCACGGTTTAAGAAGAGGGCTTTAACGCTCTCTTCCGCATGGTTGGCGGCAAATGAAGAAAGGACGGATCGATGCATCGTATACGCCATCGCAGGCGGAAATTTGCTTAAAAAAACCATGGGGAATGCCATGATCGGAGCAACCCATGTCTCAATGACAATTTTTTTTTGGCGCGGGGTCAACCAACCAAAAGACATGGCGCGCCGAAGATCACGCAGAGCATCTACAGTATCGTTTTCAAGACGTTCTTTCTTTTTTCGGTTCGTGGTTTTTTCTGCAACGTTCGATAGCCTCTGAATCCCTGCTGCTATTTTGTGAATATCGTATCGACTTCGAATTTCAGAACGCGCTGCCCCGTCGGTCAGAACATGGTCGATGACTCGGTGGATGGTCTCATCACGAAATCCCCTGGATATTTGTTCCGGGGTAAAGGAATACGTCTGCATCACAAAATGTGAGATCGGAGTAAAAACCGGCGGCAAATAGGCCTGATAGCCGGGACCGGCCGGCGGTTTTCTCTGCGCTTCTTCCCGAATCTCAGGATAGTTTGGCTGGGCTTTGAGTTGTTTAAACAATGCCTCAGCCAAAAGATCTGACTGCAAATCCACGCCTTGAAAACTCGCCCCTGAACGCATCTCGGAACGAGGTAACAAAATATATTTGGGTGTATACACAAAAATATTGGGCTGGTTGGGATCTGGCATTTTCATTTGATTCCAGTCGATCGACTGAAGGCGCGCTTGGATTGTTTTTTCATTTTCCCCAAGCGGAATGAAAACCCGATATTGCGTCACCTGGCCGGGAATCCCTCGAGCCGGGATCTTCCAAGGAAATTCAAACTGATGGATTTCGCTTGGCGATAAATAGGGCGGGTGCCAGTAACGCCGGCGGGCATCTTCCCATTTCACATGAACGATCTTCCCTTTTGAGTCCGCATAAATGCGCAGCTCGATGGCTTGCTCTTCCGCTGCATGGGCCAAATGCATGGCCAAATATTCGAGCCCTGTTTGTGCGGGGTGAAGATCGCTTTTCCTTTGTGTTTTTTTAGGAGCGTGCAATTGCCGCGCAGGCGGGATGACCACGTTGTCGGTTTTAGCAGATTCGATTTTTTTTCTTGGTCTTCTTTTCACGACTCTATTCACTAATTCGTCAGGCGATTGAGATAACAATTCGTCCGGATCGATTTCATTAAGCCTACGAAGCGCACTCCAGAATTTATTCTGATTTCCATTTTGTGGAAACCGCCGCTTAAGCACATCGCTTACAAGCTCTCGTTTTGAGCTTACGGCCCATCGTTTCTCAATCTGATTGATGGCCGGAGTGACCGGGCCGGTGCCATGCGATAATTCGTGCCAATTTTCCGGTCTTCCGGTGTATGCAAAACGGCCATATTGTTCACCAATATTTTTCTGGGCTTTTTCGTACAACGCCGTAAGGCATTGATCACGTTCCACCCAAACAGCCGCTCGTGCATCATCTGCAGGCGGAAAGCCAATTCCCTCGCCCTTTTCCGATATTCTTATAAAATGTTGGATGTACTTTGTGGCTGTATTATCTTTAAAGCCCGCCGGCAGAGGAACGTCTGATGCGCGAAGCGAGATTTCGTCATTGAGGGCTTTTGTAAGAAGAGGCTTGAGTCTTCCGGCCACTCTTTCTTTGAATCGATCGAGGTTCATTCCGGGTTCCAGCATAGCAGCCTTAAATTCCGCCTCCGTATCCCAAGATCCAAGAACGTACCGGAGGTTGCCTGACAACAGATTCGATTCATACCACACCTCAAACCCTTCCGGCTGATCAAAAACTCTTTGATAGGCTTGCGCGGCAAAAGACCTTGAATGAATGTGCCGAATGCCTCCCGTTTCCGTTCCAGGAGCCGGTAAATGTTTTTTTACTTCTTCCAAAAAATGGCCTTTTTCTATATCGAGAAAACTCTCCAATAATTTTCCGTCAGGAGAGGCGGCAACGATTTGACGGACCGTTTGCGCCTGGTCCACAAGTGCTTTTAGTTTGATTGGCGAAAAAGTCAGTGAAGGGTATGTTTGGGTCATGGCCGCTTTAAAGAATTCATGAAGCTCTGAAATGGTCTTAAATTGTTCCTCAGTGACAACAGGGGTTTGAGTGCTCCCCTCCAACAACGCAGGGGCATTGGCTGCAAGGGCAGCGCTCGATCCGAAGCGTGCCAAAAAAGTTCGAAGCGTCATTCCGCTTGATCTTACTTCGCTTCGCATTGCCTCGTCTGCCAGAACATGGTCGATGCTTTGAAAATTCTTCTTTGAACGCATCTCGGAGCGCGGCTTCCATGCCGCGCCCAGAGAAGTGCTCATTGCAACCGGCAATGAGCGCACTTCTGAACGGCGAGAGACCGCGGCTGGCCCACGCCATCGAAAGGCGGCTTGTTTGGCCATGGATAAAACGGCCTCGACTTTGCTGGCTGAACTGAGCGTGCTCTCATCCGGAGATCCGATCCAGATAATGGGAACTTCCAGGATTTTTTTCCGCAGATTGCGCAGCGCCAGAAGAAGATGCGTATCAAAAGCAAAATCGTAGGTGAAATCCGGATGGAGCTCCCATTTTGCATTGATGGGAAGAATGGCCTCAAGCGCTTCGCGGGTAAATCCCTTCAGCCCCGCCTGTGTATCGCGGATGTTCCAAACTCCAAGGAAAATTTTAGCAAACATATTGTAGAGAAAACTGCCGCGTTTTTCTTCACTCGAACGTCCTGAAACCACAGCTCCCGCACGCCAGCGGGAACCAAACACAGCATCCCGTTCTCCCCTGGCCAGCGGACCGATGAGGAGTCCGGATTCGCTCATGGGCACTGCCCGGTCGGCATCTGTAAAAATTACGAGCCTGGCACCCAACTCTAAGAGTTTTCTCATGCCCAGAAGAATGCCGCTCCCTTTTTTCCCGCGGAGGCTCGCCTTCTGTTCCCTGTTTATAAAGGCCACTTGGACCTGTCCGGATTTGAGTTTGTCTGGAAAGCGCTTTTGAAGGATTTCCAGCGCTGCCTCGCCAGAGCTTTGCGTGGTTTTAATTTGAGGCAGCGGAACATTTCCTTCCAGCTGGCTTTTTTGTAAAAGTTTCAGAATAAATAAAAGCCCCCGGCGTACGACTTGGGACAGAAAACGGATATACCATTGCCAGAACGCTGAGTGCATCAAGGTGCTGGGCAGGGTCTTGAATCTCAGTTCATCTGTTCTTATTTCTCGAACGCCGGTTTCCCGCTCGCCGTCATCCACGAGGAGCATCTGGTAACTTAGGCGCGGATTCACGGAAAAAAGCTCATCGAGCTCTGTAATTTTTGCAGCCAGAGCATCTTCCCCATGCGGATTTTCGCTGGACCACGGCCGCAACCGGTTTTGCTCAGCAAACATGGAAAAAACAATTCCGACTTTGAGAGGCTCGTTCCCTTCCGGACGCAGACGATACACTTCCAGAAATGAACGGATCAGCCGTTCAGCCTCGGGCAGGAGATTCTGATTTTTTTCATGCGTTTGAAGCGCGGCTCCAAGCAGATCAGCGTTGTACGCTGCTTGTTTTCCCTGTAAAAGTCCGGCCAGATTTTTTGATAACTTTGCCACGCGTTCCCGCCGCTCTCTGCTTGCCTCGCTTGGCAGTTCCGGCCAGGAGGTTTTCAAAAAGGGTTCCATGCGTTTCGCATCCATGCGGTTCCACTCGGTTTGGATATCTGCATAGAGTTTTTTGATGTAGGATTTAAGCGGAGGCCAGACTTTTTGCATTCTGCGGGCGCTTTCCCGAAAGATGGCTCTTTGCACTGCGGATTTGTCCGGACCAAAAACCTTGCTCATGAAGTAGGGATAGAGCCATTGATAGGGAATGGGCCGCTCAGCGGTTCCGTCATATCGCAGGGTGCCATCGGCATATGTTTCAGTCCATTTATGCTGATATTTTTCAAAGCGGCTCTCTGCCATTTCCGTAAAAATATCCATGGCCTTATAGAAAGACCGTAAACTTTTAGGATGGAGACGTTCACGGGATTTTTTAACCGTATCAAGAGCATAAGTTTCGGTAATGCTTTGAATAAAATTCGTCAAGCTGCCGGCCTCTTTCAGAGATGAAATCAATCCGTAGATTCTGATCGGAATTTGGTTGGCCTCATGCTGGTCAACCCATTCTTTAGGTTTTTCCATATGGGGTTTGGACGTCTCAGACATCTGAGCCCATATCACCGACGGTAAAACATTAAGGACGTTTGCAAAATTTGCACGCCCCGCCAAATTAGTAAAATATTCTGCATAGAGAAGGGCGTTTTCTGCTGTGATTTCCGATACCTCCGGCAGCTCCGGGGGCATCATCATCTTCACTCTTTTTGCCATCTCTTCCGCAGATAAAGGAGCAAAAGGATCCGCCCTCACTTCAGATCGCATTCTCCGCACCTTTGATCCTTCGATCGGGCGGACACCGAGATAGGATTCGCCGTTTTTTCGAAGAATCGCGGTTTGAATCCAGGAGCCTGCGCCAAATATTCCGGCTTTCGCCAAATGTTGAAGCATCACAAGCGCACCAAGATGGCTCATAGGTTTTTGATCCGGGCTTTGAAAAATGGAGTGCTTTTTATTGGCTTCATCGGGAGTTTCCCAACGGCTTACCCCGGCTTGAAAGACCACGCCCTTGAGAAGGCCCTGCCCGAGCTCCTGTCGAAGAGCCAGCGGCAACTTATGAGCAATGTCCCCATTCCAAGTCGACACAACGACTAATTCTTTTGCCGCATCTTTTTCAACGCGGGCTCCTTGATTCTGCGCTCTTATTTCGGAACGACTTTCTTCATCCATTTTTATTTGTTTCCGCTCTTCAGCAAAGAAGAGGTGCGCTGGATGAAAATATCCGTCCATAACAAATTCACGAAGCAGAGGGTTCGGCGGAATTTGCTGGGCTGCTCCTCGATTTTCTTGAAATATTCTCCTGCCAAAATGTTTCAGCGCAGCTTGCTTCGCGCTGTCTCGAAAGGTGCTATCAAGCATGTGTTTTGACCTGATGGCTCGAATCACAAGATCATGGGTCTTTTCAGAGGCGCGTTGAGATCCTTCGCCTTTGATTTCTAAAGACATATCTAGGCCCGCAATCAACTCACCTAGCGGCCAAAGTTCTTCTTTTAAAACATAGGAGGTGGTGCTCCATGCATAAGGGTCGATCTTTCCGTACAAAGCGCCGAGTGCCGCAATGGCTTCAGAGTCCCTTGGATCGCGGGTCAAGATTTCTCGAAGCGCTGCTAGGTTGATGGCCCATTCCGGCCTTCCGCGTTCTCTTTCTAGGTGCAAATTTTGATCCGTGAATAAGGAGGCCCCCATGTCCATAAGAATCAAAGCCGCCTCATTTCGCATCGTATCCGACCAAAAATACCCTACCCGCTTTGCTTTTTGCAGTGTTTCGCGGGCGCTGTCCAACTGGCTTCCATACTTTGCTTGAATGTCCGAAGAAAATTGGTGCGGCTCTTTTGAAAACACAACGAGATCTTGGACCATTTCAAAATATTCAGGAAAGGCCTTCGCGTCCTTTATTGAACCTTGAAAATTCGGAATTTTTTCCGCCAAAGAAAGATCGTCCAAATAAAACCAGATGCCCAAAAGCAATTTCAGAAATTGTGGATCATTTGAATAATGCTGGTAAAGTCCTCGCAACGCCGCCGTGCGCGTTCGGGGACCATTGAAATGGTTTTCAGCGCAGGCAAAAAGGACCTTCTTTTCATCTTCTCCTGCAAGAAGGCCTAGCGCTTCGATGATTCGATCTTCCGCAACCCCCCTGTTGGTCGACTCGCGGACTGCATGCGCCGGCAGTATTTTTAAAAGTTCGGGCAAGATTTCCCGCGCATTTCTATGCGCTAGGGCCAAAGCAGCCTCTGGAACCATAACGCTCCGGAGAAGATCTGGAAGGCTCTTGCTGTCATCCAGCCCGGCCGTAACAGACGCCGCATAATCTGCATTAAAATGAAAGGCTTCTTTTAAAGCCGTGTTGATCCGCTCATCTTTTAAACTGCATCGGCCAAGGGCCCGAATCACTGCGGCTTTCACCCACCAGGGTGCTGATTGGCCGGGGCCTACCAACAGAAGGATTTTTTCCAACGTCGGGGGATGGACCTCGGCCATCTTGACAAGGGCTTCAGCTGCCTTCTGTCTTTGGCGGACATATTCCTTACGATCTAGATCGTCAATGACGTGAATGTCTGTCCCTAGTTTTCTGTAATCATCGAAATAGGTAACGTCGAGAAGTTCGATGAGCCGATCCGTGAATTCATACAAACGATGCGCCCCCGCCACTTCAATGGCCGCCAGACGAAGCGGGATAATTTCGTCATAAAAAGAGCTGTAATAATTAAAAGGCAGTCCCGTTTTGCGTTTTAAGAAATCAACCCGCTTGCCAACACCTTCCTGCCCTTGCCCCAAAACATCCCCGAGATAAAGAAATGTTTCTGCGGCATATTGAGCCACTTCTTTAGGTGCTTCGGTCATGGCCGCAATCACAGCGGCCCGGTCATCCGGATCGATTGAAAAAAGATTGCGAATTATCTCTGCCGTGCCCTTGGAAAAAACTGCTTTTTCAGGCGGGTTCTGAGGAAGTTCGTTTTTGAGCCGGGAAAAATAATCTGCCAACACTTCCGTCCGCATCAATAGAGTGCGATGAACATCTGCGAGCCTTTTCAATTCGGCTTTGGGAATGGTGATGATGAGGGTGGCGTGCCGCTGGAAAGGATGGTTTTCAACTTTAAGGAGAAGCTCTTGGAGACGATGAGCCCTGCCGGACAGCGCCCGGTTCAGTTGCTTTGTAGTGAAAAAACCGCTTACGCCTCCCTTCAAATAATAGTTTTCCCCGTCTTCGTCCACGCGCACACGGACGCGTTGACGGATCCTTTTTTCATAATCGTGAAAAATTTCTTCCGTCCAATTTGAAATGACTCCTTGATAGGCCCACTGCAGCTGATAGGACGATTGGGTGGTTGCCAAAAGAACCGTAAGATCCGGAGATTTAACCGTATTTGGCTTTGTAAGAGAAATGGTTCCTTTGCCGGAGGTTTCGTTTTCCGGCGGGATCAAATATTCAAAAGGGCTTACTCCAAATTCATAAAAATATATTTTTTCTCTGGTAAAAATAATTGGCATGCTGCCTATCCTGCCTTCTCCTAAAATTTCGTCCGGTGAGATGCCGGGCAATCCCGGTCCAGTATAGGGTCGCATCCGAGCCGCCGCTCGATCCAGCAACGCCAAATCATTCTGTGAATAAACCGTGGACGTTTTTTCATCACTGCGCATCTCGGAGCGGGAAAGCGGTGGTCTGCGGTCTGTGGACGTGTTTGTTCTTAAAAGTTCACGGGCGATGAGGCGGGGATCTGAGAAATTAAGCCGGCGGCAAACATTGTAGATTTGCCGGATTTCGGCGCGGCCATTGGGAATTACAAAAGAAGATTCGGTGCGCACCGCGGACTGGTTAGGGACAGGCCCTGTTAAACCTTGGCCGTCATCCTGAAGCCCAAAGGGCTGAAGGGTCTCAGATCCTTTCCGCCAGACAGAAGGACGGACCCGCCGATTTGTTTGGCGGGCGCTGCGCTCAGGATGACGTTGAGAAATGATCGCGGCTGTTGGCCGCGTCATAAGGGTTTTATACTGCTCTCGATGACGCGCGTCAGGTTCTCCTAAATGCGGAGTGACAATGACATAACTAAGCCCTGCAGCTTCCAGAGATTTTTCAAGAGCGCGGCGGTGAAATCCTCCGAAAACAAGCGCGCTGAGTTTTTCTTTTTTTGCCTCCAGATGCTGGAGGAGATTTTTTGTGACAGCCTCATCCCGGGCCTGGGCAATTTGATAAAATTTTTCAGCCCGCTCAATTAAATTTTCCCAAGCCTTGGAAAAAATCATGGACTGTCCGGACTGCTGCACCAGAAATCGTGCAAGGTCGGCAGTTTTCACTTCGCTTAATTGTTTTTGGATGGACTGGTGTTCTTCAGGCGTCATTTCCAGGGAGTTAAGTTTCTCAAGCCCCTCGATCATTTGCTGGGCTTCGAAAAGTTTTTGGTCCGTTTCCTTAAGTAAAAGAGTGCCCGCGGTCTTTTTTTCTAAAGCCTGAAGTTTCTGGGCAAGCGTTTCTGTGTCCAGGCCCTGCAGCCTTCCGGGGATTAAGTGAGCTTCGCGGGTCTTAGAAAACTGATCGAGCGCGGCAAAGAAAAACTCCGGAGATTCAGGGTCGGATCGAGCGCTCCCGGGAAGTCTTTCAAGCATAGAGTGAATATAGCCCGGCATCTGTCCTGGGTTTTCATAGGCGTTGCGGCGGAGCTTCTGCCAGCGAATAAACTCCTTGGGAAACTGCTTTGCGCCGAGAAGGTCGATCTGGCGTTTTAAACTTTCAAGATCGCGGCGAATGGCGGTTTGATATTTTGCGGCATGGCGGTAGGCGGCAACATTCATCTTGTAAAGCTTGAGATCGTCAATACCTATCAATCTAAAATTCGAATTTCGAAATCCGAAATCCGAAACAATGTCTAAATTTGAATTTTCAAAATTTAAAATTATTTTGTTGGATTTGGAATTTTGAATTTTGGATTTGTTTCGATTTTCGATATTCGGACTTCGAATTTTTATTTTTTGGATGATATGCGCATATTCCGCGCCGTTGATGCGCAGTTGATCCATTAAAAAATACGCGACTTTTTTCCGCGCCGCTGCATCAGGAATAAAACCAAAATAATCCTCGGTCGGGACCGCGCCTTCGTATCCTTCTTCAAAAACGGTTGTAACCCCAAATTTTCCTACAACATGCTGGATCAGCTTAGCGATATTTTCTTGGGCTTGAAGCGAATCATGGGCGTCCTGAATAAAAATGACGGTGCGCGGATCAGAGCCCCGGTGAATCGCCGACACTTCTCCCAAACCAGACGGCACCAGCAGCTTTGGTGCATTGAGTAAATCAATGCCATGAGTTGCTTCCGCGGGTGTGGCGCTGTAGGAAATCTGATTGGAAACCGCAAAAATAAGGGCGACCGTAAGCGCCGTGGCTTTTCGAAAAAAGCAAGGTGCTCCCGTCTGTTGAAACAACATGGGGTAAACTGCGGCCTCCCGAGTTTTTGGATTTTTTCCGATAGGGCTTTGTGGCATTGCCCGGAAAAGTTGCTAAAGAATACCCATATTATAGAAGGAATACAAATGGGGTCTGGAAAGCCGTTTTGTATTGCGCAGAAATGACTAAGAATGCTATGAAGAACTAGCGTGCAAAAAACAGGAGGGGGTTCTGCTGCGCGCTGTTGCTTACGCCCAGCGCTTCGCAGAAACTTCCGTTCAACCGCTTTACCAGTTCCTTCGTAGCCCTGCCTAATAAAGGACAGGGCGAAGAAGAACGGAGGGGGTAGGATTCATTCTCCCCCAGCCGCTTCTCAGCGGCTTCCTCCGAATCCGGCCGTCCTCGCTTGAACCTGTGGCGCTCGGATCGGCTTCGAATCCTCCCCGACGCTTGCGGCGATCATCGTAGACGGACATCCTTAGTCCGTCACGATGCCGTCGTTTTTCATCTGAAAAACGGAGGGGGTAGGATTCGAACCCACGAGACCCGTAAGGGCCTAACGGTTTTCAAGACCGCCGCATTCGACCACTCTGCCACCCCTCCAAAAAATTGTCTTTTGCAATTTTTTGGACCTCGAATCCCGCCGTGGGACGAGATGAGAGGTCTTTAGCAATCTCTCGTCGCCGAGCTCCTCGCGGTCATTTGCCGCTTCGCGGCTTGCGTACTGTTGTGTCGTTTAATCGGGTTTTCTAAGCAAATGCTGGCTGCCATAAACTACCAGATGCTCGACTTCCACTCGATAAGCGCCCGACCGCGTAAGACAATGCGCGGTTATTTCACGCAGCCGGCAGATTTCTCTTCGCTGAACTGGGCCGGCCACTTCCACCATCACATCCAGAATCTCAAGAGCACGAACCAGGGCCTGGTTTCGGCTCGTCTCATCTTTTTTGATTTCCCAGTGCCGGGCCCGGGTCCATTCGCTCGTCAGATGACCCATTTGATCCTGCAAAGAAAGCTTTTTCCATCGCTGCCGATCCATTACTGCGTCCAATCAATGCGCTCGTCAACTAATTGACGAATCGCCCTGCGGATTTCTTCTTTTTCGATGGTGATGGCCGGGTTTCCGTGGCGCGGACGAATATTAATTAATGCCGAATATTCCAGCCGGTCTTCTCCTGTTTTTTCGGGAAAAAGGTTAAAGCCCCAAAGATTTTCCTGATCGGATCCGGTATTTAAAAGAACCATTTCTCCGTCCGCATGCAGATCCCCGCCTACGGCGATCCATCCCTTGTCCAAATCCGCAATCGCCTTGATCATATCGCCATAGCCTTGATGCGCAAGCTTGGCGAGCTGCGACTTGGTCGTTTTTTGGCGAATAATTTCTATATGCATCTTGTTTTTCTTATCTCTGATCCGGAATTAAATGGAGGCGGCCGCTGTAGGCGGACTTCCTCAGTCCGTCACAACGCCGTCGTTTTTCATCTGAAAAACGGAGGGGGTTCTGCTTCGCGCTGTTGCTTACGCCCAGCGCTTCGCAGAAACTTCCGCTCAACCGCTTTACCAGTTCCTTCGTAGCCCTGCCTAATAAAGGACAGGGCGAAGAAGAACGGAGGGGGGGGGACAAGTGCCCACTCCGCTCTACAAAGTAAAAATAATCACGTTTTAAATCACGTTTTTTCTGTCCAACTTTGCTCATAATACCATAAAACTCCGCTGTGTCATATTGTAGTTGCGGCAAAAACAGATTCGTGACCGCTCGTCGTTGCGTGGGCGTAATATCGTTGCATAACCTTCACATCCTTGATCCCCGAAATGTCCGACACATCCGCAAAAGGCACCCTCGCCTTTGCGCACTCCGTCATGAACCGATGCCGAAAATAGTGTGGCGACAGCTTGGTTCCTAAAGTATTCGTACTGATCCTGGTGAGGTATTGCCTCAATCTGTCGGCTTTTGATTTGGGCGCTTCGCTCCCCGAAAAAAGATACTTGGATGCGCTGTTGCGCTGTGAAGCCTGCACAATAATCTGCCTGAGTTCTTCGTTCAATCGTGTGATTGGGGTCTCCCTGTGCTTCGTTTTGGTGGTCTGAGGGCGTATATCAATTCGCATCGGAACCAGACCGTACCACTTGATGTCTCTTTTTTCAATCGCTAAGGTTTCGCTGACTCTCCTCCCCGTCATCAGCATAAACTTGAACGGATAATAATACTGAGGACGATCTTGCAGAATGAAGGTGAACATCTTTTTCAGTTGCTCGTTCGGAATATCAGGGTATTGTTTCTTGTCAGAATTGGGCCGCCGGATTTCATCCAGTTCCTCAACGAATTCTTTCTCACAGAACCCCAGTTTTTTCAAACGTCTAATCATCGATTTGACGCAGATCAATTCTGCTTTCCAGCCGCCATTCGGATTCCGTTTGAGATCGTGAATAAAATAGGATTTGTATTCCAAAAGAAACGGCAGGCTCAACTGACTTGGGCTTTTGACATCGGGAAATCTTTTCAAACGGAATTCGGTGAACAAAAGTCGATAAACATGTTTATACCGCTGAAAACTTTTCAAAGAAATGTTATCCGTAAGCAGATCGGCTTCCAATTTGGGCCACACCTCATCAAACGTGGCGTTCAAGCGTTCCTGCCCGTTTTGAGGCACCGCCGCCTGCTTACGCAAGGCCACCTTCCGCTCATCCCGAATCGCACGAGCCTCGCTTAACGATGCCGCATGAATCCGTTCCTGACGGCGCTCCAATCGTGCCTGATAATCAATCAGGTACACGTCGTCTTTGATGTGTTTTATTCCCCGGACTTTTTTACCCATTTACTTGAATCCCCTTGAACCAATTTTCGATTTCGATCCGTGAAGCGCACAACTGCTTACCGACTTTTCGTAGCGGAATCCGCATTTTCTCTCGCCATTTTTTACGCCTGAGCGTGTTGGGAGAAATGGAAAATAATCTTGCGATGTCAGCAATAAGAAGAATGCCCTTCTCTTCGTGCAGGATCGCCCCCGAATCGGCGTGATTATAGGTTTGTGTTTTCACTCAGCAAGTCCTTTGTTATTCATTACCTACGCCCATTCCCCGTCGGCTTCCCATCAATCGGCCTACACAAATCAAAGATACGTTTAATTCTTTCGTCAAAAATAATATCGCTAAAACTGACAGGCCGTTTCAAAATAAGCCCTTCAAGCGATCGGCACCTGCTGAGGCCGACATAGGCTTGCCCGTGTGAAAATGCGCCGTGATCCAAATCCAAAACGATTCGATCAAATGTTAAACCTTGTGATTTGTGGATCGTGATGGCCCATGCCAGTTTGGTCGGAAATTGTTCAAAACTCCCGACCACATACGACACGATTTTTTTTGTTTCGTCGTCGTGTCTGTATTTGATTTTTTCCCATGTCATTCTCCCCACATCATGAACTCCGTGACCAATCCTGACCTTGATTGAATCGTGTCTCAGTTCAATCACTTCTCCGATATTTCCATTAACCCATCGATGTTCGGGATCGTTTTTGATCATAAGCACCTGCGCTCCCACCTTTAATTTCAAATGTGTTTCCGTAGGGTAAGATGGCGCATCAAAATCGCCTTCGATTTCTGCTTCATAAAGAAATTCTCTGCCTGGCAGATTGTGCAAACGATCAAGGTTTATCGCATTTGCCGTCGCATTCGTTGGAACAAGCGTGATCGACGCCGCCCATTGATCCGAATGCGTGTAGTCAACACGGGTATTCAGAAGCCGCAGATCTGTATCGGAGACGGTTTTCGTTCTGATTTTGTTCAACAAAGAGAGAAACTCGTGCTCTCGCTGCCTATAATTTTTTTTAAGACAGAAGAAATTAAATCTATCCTCTTTAAAAACATTGGCGCTGAAGAAATAGGGTGTCTGATAAAATTCGTTGAAATGCTCGGCAAGTTCCCGATCGATAATCGGTGGAAGCTGGTGCAGGTCGCCAAACAAAACTACCTGGACGCCGCCAAATGGTTCATCAAAACGATCCCTATTTAGCCGTAAACTGTGATCAATACCGTCAAGCAGATCCGCTCGCATCATGCTTGCCTCGTCAATTATGAGCAAATCCAGTTTCGCCAAGATGTTTCCAATACGCGGGAGCCGACGGATGTGCTCTTTTTGAATTAATCGGGGCGGGAACTTAAAAAAACTGTGGATCGTGACACCGCCTGAATTTACCGCTGCAAGTGCCGTAGGAGCGAGGATAACAAAATTCTTTTTTGTTTTTTGTCGTAGGTATGCAAGCAAAGTCGTTTTGCCAGTCCCTGCTTCCCCGGTGATGAAAAGGGATTCCGAGGATCGCTCCACGCTCCGAAATCCCTTCCTGAATTCTTTATTCAATTCAAAATTGGTTGGCAGACTAAGCGTTCCAAACATAGCCGTCGTCCTTTTCAAGTTTATTCGTGACATAGTTCCAATATAGCCAAGTCAGCACCATGCAAATAATCACAAAGTTCAAAGTTACGAAAAATTAAAGACTCGCATATTTCGGTTTGCACATAGAATGGATTAACGCACTCACCTTGTGATCGAATAACATATTTTGAGCGTTCAAAAATTTCATCCATGACACGCAAAACTATATGACTAATATGTTCGGGTTCACTCATGCTTCCTCCGCTTTGCCATCCCAATCTTCAAAAAGATAATGTTTACCTGTAAATTTGACAGGGACAATGACGCCTCGTTCGCCAGTTTTATTTTTGGCTACTTCAATCTCAATCCAATTCTTAGGGGCATGTTTATAGCCTGATATGACAACCTTCTTGCCGCTATTAACATCCTTTCCTTCTTCAAAATCAAAACTAGAATCGCCATATAGAAATGGGTAATGGAGAAGCAGGACTAGATCAGCAGTTTGTTCGAGCGTATCGCTACCTGAGAGATGATGGAGCTGCGGTCTTTCGTCTTTTGCTCCCTGCCTGTTGATCTGGCTCAGAATCACAAAGCCGATGTCGGATTTTTCTGAGAATATTTTTGCTCGCCTCGAAAACTCATTGATTGCCTCATATCTATTCCCGTTGGGCGAATCAATGATTTGTATGTAATCCACAAAAACAATGTCAGGCTTTGGGTCTACTTCTTCAACAACATGCTGGATTTCATCAAAAGTAAACCCAAAATCATCCAGCACAAGTAACTTTAAGTTATTAAATACTTGCCCAATGGTCGGATCATTTATCCGTTTGAACTGCCCTTGCAATAGCTGATAATTATTTTCTCGGAACATATTGCAGTAAATCTTTTCCACAATTTGCTCTCGGTCATCCTCAAGAGATATGAACGCCACAACTTTCCCGGCATCCGCAATCTTAACTGCGATCTGCAAAGACAAAGCCGTCTTGCACTGGCTTGGCCTCGCTGCAATTACAGTCACTTTTCCTCTCCGTATCCCATGCGTCACTTTATCAAGCTGCGTTATCCCCATCGGGAATTCGGGTTTGTCAGACCGCTTCGCAACGTTCTTTTTTACTCGTTCAAAGATCGTTTCGACATTTTCAAAAACAGCCGTTCGATGCGTTTCGCTGCTTCCTCGTCTCGCTTCTCGCATTCGGAAATCTCCTTGCAAATCCTATACAGTTCTGGGTTTTTAAAAACATATCCATTCGCCAATTCTTCAAAAAATTCTGCGGGCTTATCGATCAAATCGGAAAGTGACCGCTTAAGCCTCAGTTGCGCCAACGTCCTAGTCGGCGTTTTGTTTTGCGATGACAGACTCGGCGCTAGCGTATTTTCGCCGTGCTTTGCTCTCGGCCTGAAAGCCACGTTTTCCTCCGAATTTAATCGCATTTCTATTCCAATTACGCGCTGCTGCTTGCCAATTTTTCATTGGCGACTTACCCGCCACGAGCCAGCCGTTTGACTCAAAATGGTCGAAAAAAGCATCCGCTTCCAATACTTCAAAATTGTTGGCACTGAAATAGTCCTTAACCTCTTCGAGTGATGGACGCGCTGTAGATGCGGAACTGCCTTCTTTTTTTCTCTTTATGCTTTTACTTATTACTTCTACTTCTAGCGGGAGTTCTCCGGGAGCGGTCCCGGAATTGTCCTGGAGAGGATATGATGGCAGTAAGTCAGCGCCTAAACGGTCTTCTCTTAAATCCTGATGTTCCTTCCAATTTAATGCCTGGAGATATTTCAGCCCTCCCGATTCATGGTATTTGACGTTCGTTCTATCGCTGATTTCTTTCAGGCAATATTCGATCTTTTCGATTGTAAACCAAGGAATGAGTGGGCAAACTTCTCCCTTAATAAAGTGTGGTTCTCCATTCATCTTTCCGTAAGAATTGAAATGAGGTATCGCTAAACAAAACAGCACAGCGGCTTCTGGGGATAACGATGCAAAACCGCGTGATTTTGAAATGTCACAACGAATCATGCGACCTCTGCTTTTGGACATTCAGAGCACCACTTGTTCATTTCGACTTGTTCTTACGTTTAGCATTCGGGCATCTAATATTGGTGTCCGGTTCGTTTTTCAAATCGCCAATACGTTGGGAGACGCTCCATTTTTTTAGTAAAGCGTCTACGTCCCGCACATCAAAAAGAAGTCTGCCTCGTTTCGCGCCCCCAAATCGAATCGGTGAAAAACCCCACTTATCGACCCAACCACGCCATGATTTCTGGACAATACTAGGTGATTTGCGCAGCATGTGCGCAAGTTCATTAACCGTTATAAAATTGGGTTGGGTTTTTTGAGTTGTATTTATTTGGAAGTTTTTCGCAGTTTCGGTTTGGTTTACCATATTTTCCTCCACAAGACGTAACTATAAAGATTTTCTTGTAGTTGTCAACCATATAAATAATTTCTTGTAGTTTTGGGGTCGTTATGATATCTTTTGCAGTTAACAGTAGGAAGCGGGAGAAAACAGCAATGAATGGAACAACGTTATTTGCGGCTTGGTTTAAAAATGCACGACACAATTTAAACCTCACACAGACGCAACTTGCTAAGAAACTTGGCGTGAACCCTCAAACTATTTCAAATTGGGAAAATGAGCTGTGTTTTCCTCCTCGAAACAAGTTATCGCGCATAGCTAAAACTTTCAGCATTTCTGAAATGGATGTTCTGCGGGTAAAAACACAATCCGAATTCCAATTATGTAAAGATGAGATTGAAAAGCTGGGCACGCCTATCATTCCTTATCCCGGCCAAGATGTAAAAAAACTGGCGGAAACCATAACACAAAAATCACCATGGAAAGAGGGTTTCATTCCCGAGATAAATGCCTATTTTAAAGGCGATCCCGATAACCTAATCGATAAGGTTGAGGCATGGGAAGGGAAATGGTTAAATCAACAGTTAATCCCACATCGTATGTTTGCATTCCGCCTTTCAGACAACTCCATGGAACCATACTTTCATCAAAATACTGTTATCATTTGTGAAAAACTTGGGCGCATGCCGAAGGGGCCTCAAAAAGTGGTGGTTAAACTCAAAAATAGGAAAGAAACATTATTTAGAATTTATGAAGAAAGGGGAAACCAAATTACGCTTCGCCCATTAAACCCTGCTTTTCCAGCAACCCCAATTAAGAAAGAAGATATTCATAGGCTTTACCTTGCTGTTAAATCTATCTTCGAAATGCAGGAACTTTAATTCCTGTTAGCTTCTTCCGACTTTCGGTAGGAAATTCAGCGAGTGAGGTAGGCGGTGATTTTGAATTTTCGCTTTGAGTCCGGGGTGAGATTTTTGAGGGCGACTTGAATAAAAGGGCCGTAAATCTTGGTAAACAAAACACGGGAAGAGGTTTGCCCCGTGCTTAATTTCATAAAAGATTCTGTCTCTGTTTTACTGCTCGAATCAACCTTCATATTTCCAAACTCCTGCCAACCTTTTGTTTGCTTGCCCGCCTTTTCCCCCATCTTTTGAATCTTCTGAGTCGCTGGGGTTATGGAAAAATAAGCATCGGTTTGGTACAGCGAATCTGTCTGGCTTCCAAGAACCGTATCTGGGATTACGTATATAGCGCATTCCCGATATTCCCGCACGTCAAACGGTTCGGACTCATAAACCTCACCAGCCCCAAGTGTTATTTCTTTTCCTATCTCTTGAATGAAATAATCCGCAGGCTGAACCCGCAAATACGGGATTGGGGTATCTTCTCCGTTGATTTTTTTGGTAATCACTTGAATAGGCAGATTGGTGACCTCCACTTGTTTACCCTGATCCGAACCCAATTCTTGCGTTTGGGAGTTTGCTGATCCGCTGATATTCAAAGCGCCTGCCACGCTTGAAAAAACACAATTCATCAAAATAATGAGCCCGATATTCATAATCTTTTTCATAGGTTCGCCTCCCCGATTTTCAAAATCATCTCGAGCGTCTTTTGATTCTGAAGACTCCACTCATAAAGATCATCCGCCTTTTGTAAGGCTGTCATAACTTTGTTCCGTTGGGTATCAAACGGCTTGGATAAATCAAGCGCCGCCGTCTCATACCTTACGGACACGGATTTCCCTGTTTTCACAAGACGCATCCCCTCTTTAAGGTGCGTGGCTAAATCTTTTCGAACCTGTTCCAGCGCATGCCCGATTCCCGATAACTCGAGATCAACCGTTCCTCTCTCTAGTTTGTGAATGAGCCTTGCCTCCTCTATTAATTCCACTGGCTTGAAACCGAGAAAATCCGCACCCCAAGGTTTATCCCGATCGGGTTTTTTCATATGAAGGCGGGGATAATACTTCACAGCGGCTCCCCAATACTCCTGCCAGAACACGGAAACGTCTTCGTCTCGGATGGGCTGATATCCCCTTCTTTGTTTTTCAATGGCAAGACTGATCATTTCTGCTTTGTGGACGGCTCTAGGGCCCAGTTCTTTTTGATTCAGGAACCAGCCACGCACTTCCTCATAGGTTATGGCTAGATCAAAACTGTGATTTACTGATAGATATTCACGAGGAGCAATTAACACCGTCCGTTGCTCGGCACATTCACCCTGCTCCAAATACGTTTTGGCTCTCAAGCGATAACGGGCGGCTTGATCTTTGGTGAAATTCGCATCGATTTTGTTTTCAATCAGAAACAAATAATGTTCGCCGTTTCTTTTCTTGAATTTGACAGCAAGGTCGCTTTCACCAAGACCTCCTTGTGTCACACTATGCCAAGCCCCAAGGTAAGCGAGTTCGTTCTTATCCAGCGCCGCTCTTTCCAAAAACCATTCGCAGAATTGTTGGGATGAGCGGAACTCCTCGAGCAGGAGAAGATCGATATCACGCTCCGTAACCGCCTCAACCGGGATAAAGTTTTGCACGCCATTCTCCTCTAATCAAACCATAGCATCGAATTTCGATGACAGCCATAGCTGTCAATAAAGACGGCATAATCCCGGCATGGCTAAAGATATTAAAGTGCGATTTGGTAGACGTTTGAAGGAATTGAGGACAAAAGCGGGGCTGTCGGTATCAGAATTGGCCGAGCGCTCAAGCGTCAGCCGTCAACACATCCGCGATCTGGAGTTACCCTACCCCCAAAAGAGATGCACCGTCGAAACGATTGAAAAATTGGCTAAAGGGCTCTATCTTCCAATGTGGAAACTGCTTCAATTTAAGGATTGAAAGAAAGAACCCGCCAGCGGTAAGAATCGACAACATCTAGAACTCGCCAAAGCCTTTAAGGTCACCTGTTTAAGACGTCCAGATTTTTAGTTCAAAATTCATATCGCAAAATTTAAAAAAAGGTTAGACCAAGGAGTGTAGCGCACTGGTTGCTCAGAGAATTATTGTTTATGACTGGCCAATTTCAAAAGATGTTCTCCAAAAGCCTGAGCCAGCAATGGAGGAACGGCATTCCCTACCTGTTTGGCCTCAGAATCAATCCCGGTTCCATAAAAAACATAACCATCAGGAAACGATTGGATTCGCGCAGCTTCTCGAACTGAAATAGCACGATTTTGAGTGGGGTGACCAAACCTTCCGTTGGATAAAGAAACACAACGACACGTTATCGTAGGCGCAGGTTTATCCAGGGACATTCGACCGTACACGTCTTTATGCCCGACAGCATTCAAATGGCATCGTAATCTTAATTCTGGCTTCAACGATGTCCGGCTCCCACCGTTCTTCGGAATGTCCATAATCCTTTTGAGATTGATTGAGGATAGCTTCCTGACCCAATGATTTTTTACTTTCTCGCTTTTGCCCCCGGCAAACAATCGCGGCAATCCTTTAAAAGCGTCTTTAACAGTCATATGGGGATGCTTGCCTTTACCATGGGTCGGTGCTGGAATATCGATTTCATTTTTGTTCAACGCGGCAACGACCACAAACCGTTTTCGATTCTGAGGAACACCATAATCTGCAGCATTAACAATTCTTTTCGCAATCACGTATCCGTTCTTAAAAAGAAATCTCTCAAATTGCAAATAAACTTCATTCTCTTCATTAGCAAGACCCGGAACGTTTTCGATGAAAAGAAAATCCGGCTTGCGCGTCATTTCCAGAATAATTCGCTTAACCTCTAATAACAGAGTGCCTCTTTCATCGGAAAAGCCCTTAAGAACATTTTGTCTATTCTGACGACTGAAAGGCTGGCAGGGTGCGCAGGCAACAAGTAAAAAATATTCATCGCTCCGAATATTGATTTTGTTAATAATGTCTCGCCCCGTTACCTCTGTTATATCTTCGTGCCAAAACTCAGCTTCGGGATTGTTCTCTTCAAAAGTTTTTTTGGAAGTACCGTCAATATCAATGCCGAGCTTTACCGTTACTCCGGCCTGTCTTAAGCCATACGTTAAACCACCAGCGCCGCAGAATAAATCCACGGCTACAATTGAGGTTGTCATTTTTTGATTATCTCTTCTATTTTTCTGATACATCCTTTAACGTCCTTCTTAATTTCAAAATCCCAAAATCTTAAAACCCGCCAACCTTCTTTTTTTAAAGTCTTATTGACCAATTTATCTCTTTTGACATTTTGAGATATTTTGTCAATCCAGAATTCCTTATTTGTCTTAAAAGCATGGCGATTCGTTTTCAAAAACTTGTAACCGTGCCAGAAAGAACTATCGCAAAAAAGGGCTATTTTTTTATCGACCAAGGCATAGTCCGGCTTGCCAAATATTTTATACTGCTTCCGACATCGGATTCCGCTGCCGCGCAACGCTGCCCCTAATATCTTTTCTATCGCGGAACCCGCGCTCCTTATGCGAGACATGTTATAAGAAATGACTTTTTTACTTCTCCGTTTTGAAGGCATCCGAAAAAAATCCCAAGTTATCTTTGGTTTCTACGAGTAACCCACGATCCAAATAAACATTCTGATTTTCGCAACTAATCTCCGGCAATAGTACACACGCATGACATGCAGCCAAATTCAAGGCTTCCCGCCCCTGACCTTTACTCTCGATGCACAAGGGATCTGCAGAACACCACCTAGAGCCTATGACCGCGTTTTCAAAAAAGATGGGAAAACGATCATGCCGACCTTGACGAACCAAGCCGCCTAAAGTCCCCTCAGCATCCCCGGATGAGGTATAAATCAGTAATCCACAAGTTGAAATTTTGCCCTCTTTTTCTTCGTAGTATAAGCGTTCCCGCAGAGAAGCGATGGGATAGCCGCATTCCACGCCCAAACGACGAATCAAAATATGGGACAAGGTATGAAGCATAACAAATCCGGGGGTAATCTGATCCGTAGCTACGCCGTAACTTTTTCCGCAACTTCGGTATCTCTTACCGATATTATCGGTTCGCTGCATTACGTTTTTCTGCTTCGCCCATCTCTCAATAGCACCCGTGTCGAATCTTAAAAATATGCCTTCGCCTCTGACTTCAATTGCCGGAATTTTTCTGTCACCTCGTACGACGGAAACTCTGTGAGCTCTGACATCTCCGGTTTGTTCCGACTCAACGTTTGAGGAATCAGTCCCTAAAGGATATATTCTCGTAAAGCCCAATATGGCTCGCGTTTCCTTTAACGACCTTACAAGTACGATATCCGACACGCCAGACGGAAATTTCAATCTTCCCTTCCCGTATTCACATTCCCTTTCCAGATCGAGATTCTTATTAAAAAAATCTCGCCCGGCGAGAGAATCGGAAAAAACCAAATACTCGGCGCGTCTGTATGCAAGTTCTCTCGAAACGTCAGAAAGTTCATCCTGATCAACGGGTTCAAAACTATCTACAAACAGCTTCCATGCCGTTTCCTTCGGAACTCCCGCCTGCTCAAATAACTTTTGTTCTACCAGTTCTCGATATTCCGGTTTCGGTTCGTTAAGCACGGATTTGAGCCTCGCAACAGCCTCCGCAATTTTTTCGTCGTTATAATCGGGTATATAAATCGAACTCCGAACAATGGGAAAGTAAATACTGGATGCACCGCGATGTCTGATTTCCATTGATTCGCTACAAGGGGTGCTGTGAAATGGATTACGAATATCAAGATATGTTCTACCGGTGCAAGGAAAATCTGCTCTCATTAAACTGAAAAATGAGAGTTTTTTCCCACATGAACACTCGATTCGGTCGTTGCCCAATCCGCCCGTGGGGCCGGAAGAAAAATATTTAAGGACATGCGATTGGTCGCCTTCGATTATCCCCGTAGGCGCATGCACTAAAACGTCCCACGGGACGTCGTCGATATGGCCGTTTTGACATACTGCGATAAAACGGATCGGAATAATTGCGTGCGGATAACCATCATGCCAATGACACCATTGTTTCCTTTTTTTATTGAAGTCAAACTGCGCTTCCGCTATTCGGGCAAATTCCCTGCATTTTTGACAGTATCCCCATTTTGGGAATAAAATTCCGGCCACCGAACGCTTATCATTCTCGGTCGGAGGTGCAACGAATTCGTTTCCTCCGAGTCTTCTCAAAAATCGTCGGTCCGGTCTCTCCGTTATTGAGTTACCCTGATCCTGCCAATACGCTATCAAAGCACTTTTGTTTTTCTCAAGCTCAACGATGGCTCCGATTCCGAAAGGGACAACAAGTTGACCGCTACGCACCATATTCATGGAGTCGTCCTGACTTAATACTTCGTTCGTACCCTTCAAGGCGCACACGGTTATATTCGAACTTGAATCGACGTTGCGCATCGAACTCAACATTTCCCATTGCCACATCTCTTTATGGCTTTTATTCGTCGGCGACCACAAAAAATCTTTATAATTCGGATTGGCAGAAGTTGAAAGATAATTCCTCAAATCATTTAATCTTTGATCTAAAATGTTTTTCGTTCGTTCAAGCTCTCTTAAATCGGTTTTCTCAACTCTATCAAGAATAATCTTTCCGATTCGATCAAATACCTCCTGGCTTGATCTGACATCGGTCAGTTCTTTCACGTTTTGCATCCTGAAACGATTTCTCAATAAAGAGACAATGACGCTATCGAGTCCTCTGTCCAACGCAGGCTTAGAAAAAGGGGTAAGGCTCGAAGCCTCAACATAACGATATAACGCTTTGTGATACCCGGTAAAATTTTCATAATAAGATTTATCCCGTGATCGCGAAAAATCATAAAGCGCACACACTATCCCCGGATATTGTCTACCGACACGGCTGGAGGCCTGGATGTATTCGGCATTCGATTTCGGTTGACTGGCGATCACCATAATTCCCAACCTCGATATATCCACCCCCACCGAAAACATATTGGTTGTCAGGACGGTATCAACGCATGATTTTTCTCCCATTTGAATTCCTAACTGAGCAAGCATATCGGGTATTTCTTTGCTTTTTCTCATTCCCGTCATTTCTAAAAGTTCATAAACGACTCTACGCCTCATTCCGATTCTTTGAGACAGTGCTTTCATTCGATCATTTATGTCTTGAGAAATTAAACTGTGACACTTTCCGAGTTCTCTGATGCTGTTAAAATACGCGATCAATGTCCAGTAAGGGTCGAGATATTTGTTAGGATTTGTAAATCGTTCTTCTTTGCGTCCGCCTTGCGCTTCTGCGGTATATCTCTCGCATAAAACGGCAGTCCCTTGAAGAATTGCGGCCATGATTCTGATTTCTGTCGTCGTTAAAGTATGGCCGGATGCCTGAACTCCGATAAAAATTCTTCCGGGTGCGTCGGCATGAAGAATTTCTTTTGAAAAAAAGTTATCCCCGATTTGAATGCCGGGAGGAGGGAATTGCCGAACGGCTCTTTTAAATAAACTTTCGCACTGTTGTTTTGCTCCTCTTATCGTGGCCGTCGCCGCAACAATCTTAGGAGTTACGTTTTTAAGAGCACACATTTCCTCTATCACCAATTCAAAAAGGCCAACCATCGTACCCAACGGCCCGGCGATAAGGTGCAATTCGTCTTGAATAATCAATGACGGTGGCAATTTCGAATTGCCCGTATCCGCCGCAAAAAGTCTTGCAACGTCTTTACTGCCTTCGGTTGCGGTTGTCGACATGGCGGCAAACTTGTCGACAGTACTAATAACAAGGCTCGGAGGGGCGTCATAAATATCTTCATCGATAAATAACAGCGGAATTTCGTCTTTGAACGGACAGGAAGAATCGGAGCATTTAATGCGTGGTTTTTTCTTGATGTACTGGACTTTAGCATCGCACCAGGGACATTTTTCGACAATTGATGTATGGTCGTCATTGTCCAGTCTGCGTCTATAAGATGCGACGTCATTGGGCGTGACTTCGCCACCAACCCAGATACCGATCGTAATTTTATCCTTCCCTAAAAGCCTCTCATTTTCTGCCCGAAGCCGTTCGCAAGCACAGATCACTCTGGCTGCACGCTGCAATTGTTGAGTTGTCAGCAACCGCAATGTATAACGCATAATGACGGCTGTTCCGGAACCGTCAGAACCGTATTTGAGGCGGCGATAAATGATCGTGAAAACAGCAGTCCCTAAATATGCTTCTGTTTTCCCGCCGCCGGTCGGAAACCAGATGAGATCAACGAGTTCTCTGTCACTGCTCTTTTCTTGGGTTAATCCAGGCAAATTCATAAGAATGAACGCTATTTGAAAAGCACGCCATTTATTCTCGTCGGATTTTTGCTGGAGAGCCATTACCTTATTCATGAGGGAGAAAGCAAGCATGCTTTTCCCGTCACTCTCTAAAAGAGCAATGCCTTCCAAAATTCGGTTTGCGCTATTTCTGCATTGAGTTAAATTGCTAACAGCGGCTTCTTTAAGACCGTCTTCCATCCTATTTACAGCGGCTTCCTGATCGACGATCCACTCAAGATACAACTTCGGAATTTGATTAAGTTCCGAAATTATTAAATTTCGCTTCTCCTTCGAATCATCGGCCAAAAATTTCATGTCCAATGCTTTTAACTTCTCGCTGTGTTCTCCGATTTGATATTCGATATTCGGCACCTCTTCTACGGGGAGCGAAGACGTGGCAACGTTTCTGACGCGACCGTTTCCGGCATCATCACTCCATTTGGCGGCACATCCGTGCCCTATGGCAAAAGTTTGTTTCCGAGAAAAAAGCAGCTCGTAATTTTGTTCTTCTTTTTCATCGACTGCCCGGAACACTTTTCGGGGAATAAAAATTTCCTGCCCTTTCGAGCCGGAAATTTCTAATTCGGTTTGAAAAAATGAGTTGAGGGCGATGAACGATTGACTTATTACGTCATCGTCGGCATTGACACTAAACGTATTTTCATTGACCAAACTCGCCGTCAAAAAACCGGTTGTTTTGTCAAACACAAAAAGGAGGAATAAGCCTTTGCAGATAGGAATTTTCTTTTTGCCTGATTCCAATTCACCGTAGGTAACAACACCGTCTTTCCGCATTGGTATCCGTTTCCAAACACGGCTCTTTTTCGGTTTAGCAGGGGCCTGCTGTTCATCGGACGGCGCTTGAATTCCCGTCTCTTCTTTGACAAAGGGTTCATATCTCGCTGCAGTTACTTTGAAGGCAATATCCGCTCGTAGCGCAACATTAATCATGCAACTCAGGCCTATGCAGGAAGGCATGTATACATTGGCTAAGTCATATATTTTTAATTCGGATTTATCAGTAGCCAAATCATCGGAGGATTTCTCCGTTACGCCGTCCGCCCCTGTTTCGTCTAATGTCTCTTCGGAAAATTCAGATTTCTCGACGGATGTGCTTTGGGGATATAAAATTCCGGCGATGTAATAATCCCTATGAGGTAGCGCCAGCAATTCTTCCGTTTCTTCGTGAGGGCCTATCAACTCATTATGAATGTAATCAATCAGATCCTGCCGAACAATCCGATGCTCTTCTTTTTCTGATCCGGTCATATCATGGCCGCCTTATTTAGGACATATTCTTTCGATCTTTTTTCGTAGTCCCGTTTCAAATCCTCTTCCATGAAAATATATAAGAGACTTTTCGCCCTTGTCATCATCACGTATAAAAGTCTCACATCGTCTAACCTCTCAATATCGGGAAGGATAACAACGCTGTTTTCTAACCCCTTGAAATCCTTTGCGGAGCAGACAACAACGTAATGTCTTTCTTTTATCAAATCGTTCTCGTCATTTATTTCTCGCAATTCATATTTCAAAGAGTCGCACTTACATTTTTGGACGAAGTCGCGGGTAGAACGCATGGTTAAAACCGTTATTTGGTCGGCCTTTACCCCGTCATCCGCCAATTTGTTTAAAAGTTCGTGAAATATATTTTCATCGGTAGAAGAATGCTTATAAAAAACTGGCCGCACTTCTGCTCCGCCGTCATGGAGAACGTGATGAAACAAAAAACGGGTAATTTTCTCAGTTTCTTCGGCTATGCTTCGGGCATTTCTGCAATTGCACTTCAGTTCTGCCTGGGTAGGCATAAATTCCCGTAATGCACTTTCTATACGCGCGTCTCCTTCATCATGTAAACCGGATTGCCTGAATTTGTCGGAAAAAATTGCCCATGCTCCCCGCCTGAACCCGTCCTTTAAAAGGCAGTTAAGAATTTCGAGACACTGCCCTTTCAATAAATCCTGTCCTTCGTCGACAATCAAATCATCAAATTTAAAAAGATCGCTTTGCCGGTGTAATATTTCAGAAACGCGGTTGATTTCCTGAGCGTCGGCTTCCTCATATTTTGTAAGTTTAAGAGGAAAAGAGGACGGCTCGGTCTGCTTTGTCTTACAAAAATAATCGACGATTCCGGCAAAGTTGGTAACGCTGATCAAATTCCGTTCCTGGAATTTGTCACAAATTGCGTTAATATATCGAGCCAAATACGGGGAAAAACAAACAAAGAGAACCTTTTTACCTTTTCGACTTTGATATTTGATCCGCTCGAGAGCTAGTAGCGTTTTGCCGGTTCCGGCGGCACCAGAAATCAAAATTCGTTGATTGCTCTCAAGAGCGGAGAGAGTTCGACATTGTTCCTCCGTCAACTTGATCAATTCGGACTCCGTTCTTTTCAAATAGTCAGATAGAGGTACTGAAAATTCAAAATCTCCGCGTAAATACTCAATTAGCTCATCCATTTCTATTTCAGAAATTGTTCTGGCATTATTTTTCTTCTTTGACCAATACGTCATTACACGCTCTAAGTAACTGTCAAAGTTAAGTTCAAGCATAGGCTTGTCGCAAACTATGTCAGAATCCCATTCGACGCTTTGTTCCCGAAATAAAATATCTGAGAAAAATACACCGTAACCAAAAGTCGTCTTGGCATATATGGAATGCTCCCCGAAGCGTCTTAAAAGTCTCTGTCTGAGACTGTACATATTCTTTTTTACCTGTTCGAACGGACCTTCGATTTTTTTAGTGATTCCGCCGAATCGATCCTTAAACTCCCATACACCGCCTTTTCTGGACACTTCTCCGCTTTTAACTTCAAAACAAAATACGCCATTTTCGCAAATATAAATGAAATCAATTTCACATTCCGCCTTCCTGGATATGTGTTCGGGAATATTGAGAGAATGTAAACAATACGCGGTAGTCGGTATTTTAATACGCTGAAATGCCGCAAAGATTTTTCTCTCCCCCCCGCTCGGATTACTTTTGGAAATGCCCGTGGGTATAAGTTTGATTTCAGGCATTATTTTTCCAACAACCTATTGACCATGTTATAAGGAACCTTTTTGTTTTCTCGTCCGATATGAAAAATTTGGACCGGCTGGACATGATTTTTTAAATCCTTTAGATTCTCTATCAATTGCCCCGTGGATTCTTTTCTCGGCTGATTATCCTGTGATAGAGAACCTATGATTTCCCTTGCCAGGTATTTCCCAACAAAAACGTGGAGGGCCCGCAATTTAGTACAGGCTCTGCATATTTCCCCACCCCGCATGATAAGTTCAGGATCATCGATTAATTTTCCCAAGATCAGTATTAATCGCGCCAACGAAAGCGGGGCGATGATATCTTCATCAAACCAGCGCTTGACCGTGGGCAGCTTTTCAGAAAATCCTTCTCTGTTTAAAAGCTCCGTGATTTGTTCGTCGCTAAAATTATTTTTTTCTTTCAATCTTTGCAATGCATTTTTCCAAAGCGCGGCTTTCTCTTTCAGCCCAGGATGTTGCCCCTCCGCAATATCGACGACAACTTCGAACAAATCCCTTCTTTCATCTTTTAGAAAAAGTAGCTCATCACCACACACAAGAGAATCGATCCCTTTAACCGTAACGCTTCTTGAGGCCCTGTCGAGAACCTTTGCTTTATATCTTTCAGTAAAAAAACCACAGTAATCGTCATCAAATACGACATAGACCGCATCAACGGGGCCGCGATCCATTTGCCCGGGCGCTATCGGAATCTCGCCTTTCAACCATAATTTATCAATTAAATCCTTTAAAGTTTCTTCCCTTTCGGTTTGATCCGAAATTCTTCTTGGTTCCGATCCGTTTTGAGAACCGAACAATTGGCCGTATTCGGTCACTGAAATACCGAGAAGCTTCGCTTTTTGTTCAATGGGGCTAAAACGAGAGGCTGAAGTCATTCTTCTATTTTCCGCAATCGCTAGATTGTCCTCTTCAATCTCGTAAAGTAGGTATATTTGACGGGGGGAAATAGGTCTATCAAGTAAGGGGGCGTGAGAGTTTCCGAACCAACCGCTAAAAATCAAATTCGGGGCGTAGGAAACACTTCGCAAATCGGATAATGATAAAAAACGGTTATTCCCCCGATTTTTTCCGTAGAGTTTCTCGGCTTTCTCTGCATCCCCTGTGCGCCTTACGATTACAGAAGTCCCTTGGTTCGCGGCAATATAGTCTTTAAGAAGGCGGCACTTCGCATTTCCGACTGTACGAAAACTCAATTCTAACGCATCAACATTCTGTTGAATCTGATCAATCGTTAATCGAGTATCAGAATCAAATATATTGCGACTTACAATATCGCACAGCTCATGGATCGCTTTCGCATCAGCGGGATACCTTTCGTTCTCTTTTCCGTTCGCAGGAATGCCGACGTTGTAAAAAGGTGACAAAATTTCATTGCGAAACCTATATACCCGAAGGATCAAATCTGATATAGCCTCCCCATAAACTGGATTTTCCGAGTGCCTTCGTAAATGCAAAAGGGCTTTTGTGAGATGCCGCATACATTTCCTCACCCCGGCATCCGGGTAAGGGATCTTTATAATGCTCCGTTCAAGCGATACCGTGTTTGATAACATGTTTCTCTGAATCAAAAACGGATCATCCGCCGTTATTTTCGTTTCGCCTGCATCTGGCTTATGATTGCAAAGGGTCTTTACCGACGGCGAATCCCATACCCACATCGCAAAGCCGATTTCTTTTATTTTTTCAAGTAGTTCGTCCTCGATTTGAGACGAAAGCAACAATATTTTGTTGTTAAGATGCGGCATTTCCAGCAATTGCTTTAGTTCCCAAATCCGAGAAACCAGCTTTGATTCACCGTCGACAATAAGGGTGTCTATGTTTAAGTTACTCCTGATAACCTCCATGGCGATGCTTAAATCGGAGACAACGCGAATCATGGGGGGCCGGCTGTCTCTAATTGGTAAGATTCTGGATTCTTTTTGAGGATTGCTTTGAACAACAACCGGAACCGCTCGGCAAAAATCTTCGATAATGGCTTCTTTGCCGACTGTTTCGGGCTCGCATCGGACAATCAGATTCTTCAATTGTTCTACGTAATCCTTTTTTTGAGTCACTACCACTATAGAAGTCTTCGGACATAACTCTTTAGCATCAATTCGATAAAGCGTAGAAAATAAGGGGTGGCCCACCGTAGGTATAGCTGGTTTACCGGTAAATGATCGTTCTTTTCGTGCAGAGCCAGAATAAAGTTGAATTCTGCCTTTTAATCTGTCAACAGGCATTCGATTCATGCAGCCGCCATGTTTACCTTTTCCTTTTTCCAAAAAAGACATCTCTCTTTTTTCGCGATTAAAATCAACAAACCTGACTAATTTTCCATCTACCAAAAATAGCTGGTCTCTTTGAAGTTGATTTAGTATTTCTGCGGAAGGATCGCAATAATCTTCTTCGTAAGTGCATAACGTCGCCACTAAAACGGCCCAATGCAAAACAGCGCTTCCGTAAGGATGAATCAATGCAATGTTATCCTGAGTCTCATCAATGACACACTTGGCGACAAATGCCGCGTTGAGTCGCTCAAAGTCAGAAGGTCGGAGAGTCTCATTTCGTCGTGAAACTCCAAGCCGAATCCGATTAAACCATTCGGGGATATCCTTTGACGATTTAATTTTTGCCAATAACTCTTCAACGATGTCTATCAAGCGCAAATTCCCCAGGGAAAGAAATTTTTATGGTCTCATCCGTAAAAAAAGCGGGCAAATGCCCGCTAATTTGGTAAAGGAAACGTAAAGTAAGCATGAGGAATTATACCTGCGCCGACAGGTTAGTTCAAAGCAAAAGGGCAAGCTATGGCTTACAAGTGGAACCTATTTGCTCGCACTCAAATCAATCTTTCCGACAGCCTTTTTTAGGTCTTCGCCAGTGATGTAGAGGTAGCGTTCGGTGGGTTCGGAGTTGCGGGGATGACTTATCTGACTACGCCTTGAATCCGTAAATAAAGTCGGTATCCCCCTGCTGCGTACAATCACTGCGAAATTTTTCGGTGAATTGCAAATCTAATTTCTTTGTCAGCCCGATTTTCTTTAGCATGACTTCGAACGATAGGCCCTTATCGCCAATATTAAATCTTCCGAGGGTTTTGTAGATGATGTTGTCAGAGGAAACTATTAGGTAAGAATCTTGGTTTTTAAAAAGAAAAGTGAGTGACGCGAGCTCGCCGGGATGAATTCGATCATAGTAAGATTTATCAGTCTTACCTATAAAATGCTTTACGTCCTCAAGAGAAACGCTCTCCACTTTGATCTTACCCGCCGTGACCCAAGGGGTTAAATCAATACGGTGCTGCTCCCCTTTTTCATCCTCGTAAAAAGACGCTTCTTGAACGACATCGCTTAAAAGCGTGACTTGATATTTGGCGACCAATAATTCCCAAACGTTTAATTCAAACGCCTCGATGACAATATTTGCATCAAGAATTATGAGTGGAGGGAAGTGCGATTGGGTCGGGGTCATGGGAGGACAAAATCTCGGTAATGTTTTTTCGTGATAATTTGTCGTATTGCAAATACTTCAAAAGTCGATTTGCCGAGATCTCGCCCGATCTCAATGCCTGTTGAGCTAAATATTTATAGCGTTCAGGATAGTGCGCCGCTTGGGCATCTTCTCTTGGCTCTTTATATTTCTGTATTTGACGCAATATTACCGTCACCTGATCATCAGAAATATTGTAAAGAAATTTAACTTGCAGCGTTAGGGCCTCGAGCGATACATCAAATTTTCTTGCGATATCGTCGAATTTTGCTATGGAGATTTTCCCATCAGTGCTTTGCGCTAACTTTACGGCTTCCCGAAGTTTTTGTTCGGGCATTAATAAGCAACCAGCAAAATGATTGGCCAATTTTTCGTCATGAGGTTCCCGTGTATTCTCGGCAACATTTTTGCGAACCTTCCAAGTTAGCAAATGGTAAAGTTCATGAGCTAAATCAAAATTTCTTCGCCATTTCTTATTATTGAAATTAAGATAAATGGCCGCACCGCACATATCGCCATAGGTGCAAGCTGCTACCCCTTTGTTTTCTAAATCTAAATGAAATATTTTAACATCATATTCTTCTTCGAGGACCTTTCGAAGTGTTAGGCCTGGATAATCTCCCAGCGTCATCGTTTTGATCATCTGAGCTGCAAGCATTTCTGCTTCTTGAAAATTTTTTATGGGTTCTGCAACTAACAAAGATTTAAATGAATTGGGCGTATAATTATTTGTCCATTCCTCAAGATTGGTATAAAAGCGGCACAGTTCTCTGAATTCTGCTTCTAAAGTCTCTCGAATGGGGGATTCTGGCTGGTGTCTCCAAAGCACAGCCATTTCGCTCTGCAATTCTTCTTCCTCAAGAAAGGTGGATAGTGGCATACGATAAAAATCAGCCATCAACTGAAGCTGATTCAAATTAGGCAAACGTTTCCCGTTTTCAAATTCGCTTAGCGCCGATGCGGCTATACCAATTTCTTGGGCAACTTTTTCTTGGGTGAAGCTGAATTTCTGACGAAGGTCTGTCAGGCGCTTTCCGATGTCCACGGGAGGCTCCTTTTCTGAATTCCTGAAGAAAATATAACAGATTTTCCAATGTTTTACAAAGTTTTCTTCTATATTATCGAACTTTGTTTGATAAACTGTAGCTAACCTCTGGGCTAATCTATTGTTCCGATGGTTGACTTTGAAGCTGAAATTCGAGGGTGAAGGCTGTGCCCGAGCCGGGAGAACTGGCCACTGAGATTTTGCCGCTGTTCTGGGTCACGAGGTCTCGGACAATGGAAAGACCGAGTCCGTTCCCTTCTTCGGGAGTTTTGGTGGTGACAAAAGGAGAGAAGATTCTTTCGATCATTGATTCAGGAATGCCCGGACCTGTATCAGCCAATGTCAGAATCGCGCACGGAACTTGATCGCTCGAGTATCCATATTCTGCACGAAAAATAATCTTCCCCGATTTTTCAATGGCTTGCAGCGCGTTATTTGCCAGGTTGTAGAGAATTTCACTGAGATCCCGCTGTCTGCAAACCACTTCGGGAAAATCTTTTGGGATGCGGGTTACAATTTCAAGTGCTCCAAACGTGAATTTCCACGGAAGGTTTGTCCTGGCTCGTTTCCATGCATCATTCACGGACGCACAAATCGCGGCAGAAAAAACGGGGCGATCTCCCTCGCTGACACAAGCATTCAAGATCCGAATCCGGCGCGTCACATGCAACGCTTCTTCTGCTTTTGTAAATGCCGTCTTCAAGGCTGTTTCAGCGTGTTCAAGTCTTCGGACAGGATCTTCAAACTTCCCCTCTTCTGCCAACAAAAGGTGTGATTCCGCCATTCCTTTGATTGAATAAAGCATACTGACGACATTGTGTCCTGGGATTTCCATGGTTAGATTAACAACTCCTTCCTCTGAAGGGTAAAACCCGCCACAACAGGAAACGTTCGCTCAAAACCGCTTCTCACCTTTTGAGTCCATGTCACTTCCGGAGGTCTCTTGGATAGAACAACCGCATGTATTTTTTCATAATCAGCATCCGTGAAACAATCGCCGCGTCCTGCAAACCAATCCGCTAATTGATTAAGCGTCTTCCACTCGTCATGAATGAAAAAAAGCCAGGATTCGTAGTCATTGGGTTTTGTTCTTGCCAGCCTTTCGGCCAATTGAATTACAACCTTACGCTGCCTCGACTTCTCCATATCCAACACGAAAAGTAGCCCAAATAAATGATTCTGAATCTTCTGCGCCTTATCACCCTCGATCAACTTGGGTTTCTTATGAAGGATGGCATAGACCACCATCATGAAATACCAAAGCGCATGACGAGCATAGTGGCATTCCTGCTCCCATGTTTCAGTCTCAGCACGAACCACCTGATCTCTGGCTTCCGCTTCAACCGTTTTCACCTGCTCTAGGATTGTTTTCATGTTGTTTTTTTCGCTCCTTTTCTCTCACTTCTAGGATAACCATAACACCGGGATTTTCTCTCTACAAGAGCCTGCGGAAAGATAGTTTTTGATAATACTTTGACGATTTTTGACAACCTTTCTAACCCCAGCTATTCTTTAAATTAAGAGGGAGTTTATGAGCAAATACACTAAGTCCGATCCACTGAAAATATTTTTGACCGCAGGGGGCCTATGAGTTATTCAGCCCTCTTTTCCAGATATGAAAAGATGTTTCCCGAGATTCCCAAAAGACGCCCTCGAGTTGGTGCCGTAATCAAAGAAATCCGTGTGAATCAAGGCATTAGACAAATCGACTTTGCTAAAGAAACAGGGATCAACTGGTCGACTTTGAAATCCATTGAAAACGATCACCAAAAAGCGACGACAGTCGAGACCTTGGACCAATGCGCGAAACGTCTTAAAGTTCCGCTCGATGAAATCATTCGCTTAGGTCGTGAAAAAGATCCTGCCAATTGTTTTGTCATCCGCCACAAACAAGTTTCCAGAATCCCCGGACTCCGGACCCGTAAGAAGACTCCGCTTCCGTGGCATTATGCAAAAACATTTATTTATCAGGATGTCGAAATCGCACCGATCTCTCCTCCGCTTCAAACCCCCAAGGATTTTTTCTTTTGCAGAATTCGAATGAGGCCCGGAACCGGATTCACTCATCTCACGCTCCCCTACGACCAGACCGTAACACTTTTTATCAATCAAGGGTTCAATCTTGAAATCAGCTGCAAGACTTCCCATTACAGCAACAAGGGCCACACGCAAACCATCAACACCAACCAAGGCCTTGCCTTCAACGGACGGCTAATTCACAGCATTCAAAATAAAGACTCCAAAGAAGAAGCTGTCTTTTATTTGGTCACTCGACTCAATCCTTCAGCGGTAATCTTCAAGCCAATCGATGACGCTCAGCCGCTTTCCATTGATATTGCAAAAGGAATTGAGATGTTAAGAAAACACTGCTCGCCCAGCCCAAGCCGCTTGCTTTCTTTACGCCAACTTGCAGAACTGACAGAAACCATGACGCATGAGCAAATTTCTAAACTGATGCGGGTCAAAAAAGGCTCATCGGTCATTTATTGGGAAAAGATCGAAGAATTATTGGCGGGTGCTCACGTGAGCATGGATGACTTCCTAAATTGGTGTCAGAAAAAACCCGAATCGCTCTTTTCGCTTCTTTCTGCCCGTAATCGCACCATGATTGATCAGAACACCTATCACGGCGTCAAAATCTATTCAACAACACCCCCGCAAACCGATAACGAGTTCTTCTGCGGTGAATTGCTTTTGGAAGGTCAGAAAAGTATGGGGGCCAAGGCATGGGAGCGAAAAGATTCGGCTATGATCGGAGTATTTGTCGAAGAAGGCGATCTTGAAATTGCAGTCGGGAAAAGTCGAAGCGCTCTGACGCTGACCAAAGGCGAGAGTGTTTATTTTGATGCAAGCCTCGGATATGTAATCCGTAACCCACGCCCGATCCAGGCCAAGGCGTTCATGGCCTCATACCCGGGAATCCAGATCTAAACTGCACCTTCGGTGATATGAAGAAACCGTCTGACAGTTTTGCCTAGTCTATGGGGATGAATCCCCATGGGCTTTTCAAGAATCCCATCAACTGAATTCATTATTCCTTCTTTATCGAATAACTTCTCGAGGGATTCTTTCGGTACTCCCGAACACACAAGGATCTTCGGCTTGGGATCGATGCCGTTCAAAAACCGAATCAGCTGAACGCCTGTCACTTCGCCTTCCATCCGAATATCCACGATGGCAAGGTCGCAAGATTTTGATTTGATTTCTTCGATCCCTGCAGCGCCGGAGTTCGCAGTCCTAACATCGAAGCCTTCAAAGGTAAGTGAATCACTGACGACCGAACGAATATCATCTTCATCATCCACAATCAAAATGGAATGAGGCATTATTTCCCTAAGGTGCCGGCCAAAATGGCCAATTGCTTGATTTTTTCAATCACGAGGTAAATATCAAACGGCTTGGTCACGAGTTTCGTCGGATCAAATCCGATTTGACTGAGTAGATTTTTTATCTCGGGAGCATAGGAGGCCGAGATCGGAACAATCTGCATATTCGGTTTTGCCTCCAGAATTTTAGGAATCAACTGATCCCCTGACAGCTCCGGCATTTTCATATCTACAACCGCTATCTGGCAGTCGTTTTTCTGAATGTATTCCAAGGCAGGTACAGCCTTCGCAAATGAGATCACTTCATATTTACGGGCTTCAAGCACTTCCCGAAACATATCAATGATGTCGCTTTCATCATCCACGATCACGACCTTGGTCTTGTTGGTGTAATAAATGTCATCTTCAAAGTCATTGCTCGTTTCAATGCGGCCCGTCTGTTTCAGCTTGGTGGCAATGCTCGCCTCAATCTTAGCAAAATTACGAAACGGCTTTTCAATTACGTCATTGGCCGTGATCCCAGCTGCTTCGAGTTTCGCTTTCTCGGATTGATAATAAGCAGTCACGATCAAAACAGGCAGCGTGGCATTCCGTTCTCGAATCTTTTTCAACACCGCATGACCATCCAGACCTTCCATGCGAAGATCGAGGACCGCCAAGTGCACCTCAAAAGAGTCCAGAATCTGAGTGATCATGGTTGATTTGGCCGTAGCGATTGGCTCATAATTAAGACGCCGAAAATAAGTCAAAAGCTGTTCAATCACAATCGGATCATCATCAATAATCAAAATCGTGCTCGGCTTGGTCGTCATTTGCGCGTCCTTTCATTGAATTAAAATTATCAGTTCAAGAATCTTTTTTAAATCGAGCTAGAAACGGCATGAAATCATCGTTAAAAAATAAAGTTTGGTGAAGGCTTCTCAAGACATCATAAACATCAACAGGTTTTTTAATAATACCAGCCTCAAGCTGAGCCCCTTTTTTCCAATTACATCCCTTCTGCCCCCGATATTTCCAAAGTCCGTCACTTGTAATATTTCGATGGGTCATGTAGACCGTCGTAAAATAAAAATCCTTATCGAAGTAAGGCATTACGATTCTATGGTTTTCTTGCATATCATCCGTCGTAACATCCTCCTCCCGATCCATATTTGCGTAGATAATGCATGGTTGATGTTCCAAAATAAATGATTCGATATACGACCCCTCTGATAATGAGACCGAGGGAAGTTTCAAAAGCTGACACACGCCTTTGATTTCAACGATAGTATCAACATCGCTGTCAATGATCATCACTGGCCGTTGGCCATCCAACTTAGATCTGTTCTCCATTAACCAGCTTCCTTCTCATCAGGTTTGGCAGGAAGCCAAAACTTAAAAGCCGTCCCAGTCCCGGTTTCGCTTTCCACCCATAACTTACCATTGTGAATGTCTTCGATAATATGTTTACAAACCCACAGACCTTGACCATGCCCTGAGGACTGCATGTCTGATTCATCGGGTTTAGGTTTTGTGGAAAACCCTTGTACGAAAATTTTATCCAGTATGTCCGAAGGAATGCCTGGGCCATTATCAACAAACTCAAAATAGGTTCCCTTTCGACCATTCATTTCTTCATACCGCCCCCGCAAGATAATCTTAGAATTTTCTCTGCCTGCCATTGCATCCAGCGCATTGGTCATCAGATTGGCAACAACCCTCATCATAAGAACTACATTGCCATACGGAAAAAATTTAGGGGGTAATTCTCGGATGGTCATACAGCTCCCCATGTTAATATTGCGTAAAGCAGCATCCCACACGACTTTCATGCTGAATTCACGGAAATCCCCCTCATCATTAGACAGCGTTCCTTCAGCAGTTTTTGCCACAACCCAAATTTCATCCGCCTTCAAAAAGATCTTTTCGCCTTCTTTTTTCATTTTAGCCAATAGCTCTATAAACTTCTTTTCGGCGATTTCGGAAACATTCCCACGAAGATATGCGTCAAAATACTTCATAAAGTCCTGCTGGCCAAACAATGTCATAAACTGCGCCGGATCATAAAAGCCAGCCAATGCATTTTTTATCTCATGCGCCACAGACTTTCCATATCCAACCATTTTGGCTTCATTCAACGCCTTAAGTTTCTCTTCTCGTTCTTCAACCAAGTCTTTGATTAACAAAGCATTTCGTATGGCTAATGCGATCTGACTTGCCATGATAGGGAAAAAAGCTAATTCTTCATGGTCATATCCCTGATCCGACTTTTTCTTCCCGAGAGCTAAAATTCCTAATAAAGAATCCTGAACAATCAAAGGTACCACGATCACTGCCTGCATGTTAGTCAATCCGTCAAGAACAGCTGGCGGCAGCTTTTCTCTTTGTGCGCTATCCTCTAAATCCAAAACCTTTTCGTTTGCTTTGAAGTATTGCATCAGCGGATCATTTTCTGGGTATGCCAACGCCTTGCGCCGCATCCCAACGGCCTTTAACGCCTCGTACTTCCCTGTTTTTTCATTGCGCAACATAATTGCCCCAGACTCGAATCGAATTGATTTCTCAAGCGTCACTAGGACCGTATTGCCAACTTGGGATAAATCTAAAACTGATGTAATTTGATCAGACAGTTCTTGGAGAGTAGCTAAAATATTTTCTTTTTTTTGAAATAGATACTTATCGGTAAGGGCAATAAGAAACTGCTTCGTCGGCTCGTAAGCCACTACCGCCAAAGCGATACTAAATATTCTGGTTACCAAAGCAGGCATTTTTAACCAAACGCCAAACAAGTCTTGAGTAATAGCCGTCACCGCAGCAATGACAGTCATCACCATTCCAAAGAGTCCTGCAAAAACCAAGGTCTTCTTGATCAGGACATCAATGTTCATCAGCTGGTGCCGAACAATCGCATAAGCCAATATTGCAACGTAAGCCGACACGAGGACATTCAAATGCGGCGGGATGTCTATGTGAAACCAAGGTAGCCAATTTGATGCTCCGCCTAAGTATCCTATTAGCGTAGATACGAAAACAAATTTAATTTGCGTTGCTCTTCGCCCGATGTTTGATTCGTAGCCGAGTTTTAGCTGGATCGCTCCATATAAAAACTGAAGCAGCCAAATTAAGATATAAGCATAAAATGGCCATTGAACGATCGGCCAGTAACCCCAAAACCCGTGCCTTACATCCCCATACAAAATTAAATTAAAGTTCAGCAGAAGAAAAACAGCATTAACTACATGACAAAGAACTAAAATAGTTTTTTGCCTTTCCAATTTATTTAATAACACCCCGATAAATTGAAGGTATGCGGAGTTAATAAGAATGATTCCAGCTGTCAGTATCTTAAAAGCCAGCAACGCATCTCCGCTCGAAACCGCATTACCCCAAAGCGTATATCCATAACTATACAAACCAACACTGAGTCCAAAAAATAAATAAGATTGATTGACTCGATTCTTGGGATTTTTCCAATAGACAAATCCGGCGAGCGACAAACTGGAAAGCGTATTTATCAAACCGATTAAGGCCGTCAGCGTCATGCGGTTACTTCCTGGCAGAACAAACGTTATTCATCAACCATTGGTCCCTCGTTATTTGCACATCCTTAAAATCAAGTTTATACAGAACGCTACGCCAGTGATCGGGCTTTCGATAATGTAAAATCCACTCTTCCCCCGAGGAGACCGACGCTGTTTTTCGCATGAGTTTTCGTGTGTTCAGGTTTTCATATGATGAGAATATAAATAGCCCGTTCTGGGGCAACGCCTGATAAATTTCTTTTATCATTCTTTCAACCATTTGGTTATCGAAATAAATAAATAGGCCAGACGATATGATGACGTTAGGCTGCCATTTTTTGTTAGACGACAATCGTCTCAGATGTTCTAAATGAAAAATGTCCCCTCTGAAAAACCGAATGTTTCTGACGCCTTCTTGTTTGACTAAAGACTCGCCCAACTTAACGCAAGCCTCATTTTTATCAATGCAAATGGATTCGATCAAGCCCTTATTGTGTTCTTCTTTTAGTTCACGCAAATACCTAGCACCACCGGAAGCCAAGTCTAAAACTTTTGTTTTTTTATTAATCATTTGATTATTATAAATTTCATTCCAAAGAATCTTCTTAACATCTTCTTTGCGTCCTCTTGTGGCATGCACTGCTGGCAAATTCAGCAAAACCTTGTCCACATATTTCCCAATAACCCATTTCCCCTGCGGCTTATTGTTATACATGTGTTCAAAGTTTTCTCCCGATTCGGCACCTGTCACAACAGACCCGTACCCCAGCCGTGAAGTTTTAAGAACGTTTTTTACCAAAACCTTGTAAAAGAAATCATCCCACCAAATGAGTAATTTTTTAATCATGCAAGCTGTTTCCTCACGCTTGAAATAAAGTAATTTGCATCTAAGGGTTTATATAAATAATCCACATACCCCACATCCGCTGCCTCTTCCTGCGTTCGCTTACCTTCAAAGCCTGTGATAAAAATAACAGGGCTTTGTTTACCGTGAACGTCCGCAATAATTTTTCTGACCCTCCTTATCGTTTCAATGCCATCAATATCAGGCATTCGTATATCAGCGATAATGAGATCAAATTCTTTGCTTTTAGAGGTTCTCAACGAGGCTATTTTCTTAAGCGCATCCATTCCGCTTGATGCTGTTTCTACTCGTTTAAACCCATTTTTTTGGAGAAGCAAGGCTAGGGTTTTTGTGACGAGGTGATCATCATCAACAAGTAAAATATCCTTATCGAGCAAATCCGCTTTGGGGCTCGTGTATTCGCAACATTCATCAAAAAACCTGAGGGTCTCTTCTTGGATTAGTTCCCAGCTGTCATTATGGAAATGGTTTCTGGATTTGGTGATGTACAATTTAGATGGTGTTCTGCCTACAAGTTTTTCATACAGCTCATTGGTCTTCCATACGTCTATGATTTCATCGTATTCGCCTCGAAATAACAGGACGGGTATATGGATCTTTTGAGCTTCATCCAAAATATTCGCCGAAAATACAATTTCCTTAAAAAATTGATCTACGGAGGGCGATTTCAACATTCCATATCTGTGAGGTACATTGATTTCTTCAGGAGAGAAACCATGATTCTTAAACTTATTAATCGAACTTTTATCATCAAGAATTTCATCGACAACTTTAGGGATTACTCCTTTGCTCTTAAAAAACTCTTTAACTTCGATGTTGAATCCGCTACTAAACCAATGAAGAAATGAATCGGTAAGGCTGGTCACGATGGTTACAATGCTGGCAAACTTAATTCGCTTATCCTTTAGAGATGCTAATAAAGTAATGAGGGCGCCTGTGCTATGGCCCATGGCGCAAATGCGGTTTTTATTTGGAAAATCGTATTTTTGAGTCAGAGCATTGATAGCAGCTATTAAATCATCAACCGACGCTTTCAGAGTCCACGCGCCAGGCGATCCAGCATGCCCTCTGAGGTTATAAATGAGCATCAAATAGTTGCTCTTAGCGAATGATTCTCCGCTAACTTTATATTGTCTGTCGCAATAACCAAGTCCGTGTGTGAATATAACTATCCCTTTGCAAGCGGACAAGTCTTCGGGCCGGTATACTTTTCCGGAAAAAACATCACTCCCAGACGAAAAGTCTATTCGCTCCAAAATAACTGTGGGCTGATCATTCATGCTTTTCAATTCACCCTAATTTAGCCTCATGACTGGGCTTACAAGACACACCTCAACAGTACTGTATTAATATCGTCCATGAATGCTTTTTCTATATTTCCAGATCAGGGCTATATGTGCCTGGGGTTTAAATCGATCTTCCCTACAGCGGTCTTCAAATCCTCGCCTGTGATGTGCAGATACCGCTCTGTGGTTCGGAGATTGCGGTGGGACAGAAGTTCTTTGATGGTCAAAACATTGACGCCCTGCTTCAAAAGCGTCGTTGCAAAGGTGTGGCGTAAGGTATGCGGTGAGAGTTTATCTTTCTCGATCTGCGCCTGCCTCAGATATTTCTTCACAAGATACCAAACGGATGCGCTATTGATCCTTCGATTTCGTTTGCTTAGGAAAAGCGGGGCGGAGAATGTGGCATCCTTACTCGTTTTCAGATAGCGGCGAATACTTATCAGGACATCATCGTTAGCAGGAAGGATTCTTTCTTGGTTTCCTTTGCGTATCGCTTTAATTGCCCCGCCTTCAAAATCCACGCTCCCGACATTGAGTCCCACGAGTTCGCTTAATCGAAGTCCCATCCCCAAAAACAAATTGATGATCGCAATATCCCGCAATTTGAAATATTTCGTGGCGTTCTTTTGAACGGTGCGAAGCAAACGCTTATATTCCTGCTCGGTCATGAATGACGGTTCCTTTTGTTTGATTTTGGGCATCTTAACCAAAGCGGCAGGATCGGTTTTGATTTTGTTTTCAGCGGTGAGATATTTAAAAAAGGATTTGAGCGTCGCAAGTTTTCGTCCCCGACTTACAGCGGCATTACTTTTTCGGTGGCCCGTGTTTGCCAAAAACTGCAGATACGCCTTGATCGTATATTGATCGATCCCGGGTAACGCCACGGTTCCGCCCGTTTCCTTGGCTGCAAACTCAGCGAATTTGGATAGGTCGTGCCTATAAGCAGCCACGGTCTTGGCAGAAAAGCCCCTTTCTGCCCCAACGTGGGCCAAGAATTCGGTAATTTCCCGCTCCAAGGCCATAAATCCCACCTCCCCTCAGTCACAATGTTGCCATGACGTCCGGGGAAAGCCAGTCTATTTGTGATTAAATACGCTATTTAATTGAAAACCCGAGGTGGGCGAGAGTGTGTGAAATGATCGAATTTCTGACGACACAACCGTAGGACGTTCAAAGGGTTAGGGCGTTGGTCTTCGGCGCAGGCGATAATAGGCAGGTTAGACGCCGTATGTTTAATTCAAAATAATTCGACCTCGTTCGTTACAGCCTGTTTAGGGAAAATTTCAAACTCCATCCCGCAGATAACGGCATGCTTTTGGGCTTCGTCTTTGTCAGAGAATTCTTTTCCGCACCATTTACACCGATAAAAAACAACGCCCATATTATTTCCTTAGAGGATTACCACTCGGCACTCCCGAACCTGCCCGGAATGCTTCGCCGCAGCATAAACCGCCCCAGCAACCGCATCGGTCACATCCTTAGAACCTCCCGGCGGATGATCGACTTTGACGCCTTGTTTGAGTTCGAGACGGTCTATTTCCTGAAGAAAGGGTTCATAGCGGTACGTTTTTAATTTCCCTGAATATATTTTTTCTTTGAGCGTGTCATAGGCTGCCGTGTCCCGATCCACACTAAAGACTTCGCACTTAAACCCTTTCTCTTTCAAAATCTGAATGCTGTCGATGGATTGCCAGCCGTCAAAAGTGATTTTGTCGATTCGAAAGTTCAGGGCTTGTAATTGAAAGATGATCTCCCGCACCTCGGCAAAATAAATTTCACCGCCCGGAGGTGCTTTGATCCGAAGCATAAAATCAACGACCACCACATCGCCTTCGTCATGCGCCATGGCAATCCCCGTTGAATCTCTGCGGTGCGCCAAATCAATGTGGATGTAATAAAACCAAGTCCGGGGCCGTCCCCGAAACCACGGCTTAAACCTCCCATATTCATCCATCGGATGTTCCATCTTGAGATCGATACATCTTTCGATCTGCTCCTTGCGTTTGAAATAAGGCTCCAAGGCAAGCGTGGGGATAGCCATAAAATCACGCTTAAAAGCCTCGGGATTGCGATTGGCCTCTGTTTCAAACTCAACAGGAATTTTATAACCCTGAAAATCTATGGTTTTTCCGCAAAAGCAATGAGCAGGCTTGGATTCCCAAAGCATTCTGCGCCTTGCAAAAATATTTTTATTCGTTTCCGCTTCTTTGACTTTCTTCTCAATGAAGTCATCCACATAGCGGGGAGAACTGATCATGACAAGAAGTCCTTTGTCCCCAAACCGATTTTTGATTCGTCCATGAAGGGCATTAAACATTTCCTCAGCCACATCGTGATCATCCGTTTCCGTATACCATGCAGCCTCATCCATCACACCGCCCAAAACATTGAACCCTAACGGAAATGTCTCTTTGGAATTTCCTGGGAAAACACTAATCCCCTTTGGAAACCGAAGTTCGGAACGAATATCAGGATCAGGCGGATAATTATTTTGAAACCACGGACTGTTATCAATACGGCTTTTGATTTCCCCAAACACAACCTTACGGCTTTGCTCGGCACGGACAGAGACATTGATAAAACAGATGGAGCTGCCCTTTGCTAATCCAAAATATTTCTGAGGATTTTTTAAACAAAGCGTCTTGTAAACCAAATACGCCATGATGACGGATGCAGCAAAACTTTTTCCCGAGCCGATAGAAGAACAAAGCGCAGCCTCGGTAAATCTTCCGTTGAACAATTCTTCCAGATCATCTTTGATGCTCGGCCAGCACTCATCTTTAGCGTTTAAATATTTGGGGCTGTCAATAAACGTCCTGATGTCCACCACTCGGTGTTCGCATTCGAGGTTCTCACAAAACCAAAGCAGGTCATCAACAACCCTTTGGTTCGTCTTGACGTTCGCCAATAATTTCTCGAACTCGTGAAACGAGAATTTGTCTTTGCTCATCGGTTAACCCCTCCGTAATTTCATCTCGAGCCTTTAAGACTTGATTTACCTGTGTCGTATTGAGCGTTACCACACTCCGATCCTGAATCACGGTTTGCAATTTCCACAATAGTTCTTCATTCTCCTTAATCAATTTATGCATTCCAATCACAGCGTTCCAATTCACAGGATTGGCTTCTTTAATTCTCACAAGGTCGCTTCTCAGTTCCCGAAGGCGGTTCTCCAAAGATTCCTTGGCCGCTTCAGCCAAAATAACGGACTCGAACTGCGCCCGGTTCTCAGCTGCCCACTTGATCGCATTGGCCACCGTGTCTTGACTGCAATTGAAAAGTTTCGCCAACTGTTCTTGGCTTAGATGCCCGACTGAATAATGCGTCCATATCTTTAGATATTGTTCCTGCGTCTCTGGTTTTATTGGTTCATACCCCATACCCATAAACTCCGAAATTCTTATTCTTGTTTTGGTTCTTCTACCGCTTCGCCTTCAGCGCTAACTCGTGTGTGCTCAATGAAATATGAACAGATTCGTTCCAGCGCAAGCGCCCTCGCATTCTTCGGAGCATCCGGCAGCGTTTTCGTCGCAATCTCAATCGCCTCTTCCAAAACCTCTGCTTGGTCTTTTTTCAAAACAAACGAAACAACCCGTGGCAATTCTTCCTCTTCCAACAAAGCCTGATTCTCTACCAAACTTTCAAAGTCGTCCGGCAGTTTGAGCAGTTCTAAATGATCCATCAGCACCGGCTCGTCATACGGAAGCCTCTTTGCCAAATCCTCCAGTTTGATTTCCTTGTTGAGATCATGGATCAGGTGGGCAAGCCTCACGGGAATAACCGATCCTCGCATATAATTCAGTTGCAGGGTTTTGATCTTGGCTTCGCTGTCGTTGTAATCCCGAATGATGCACGGGATTTCCTTCAAGCCCAAGTCTCGGCAAATTCGCCAACGGTGCTCGCCGTCCACGATCTCATAACCCTCACCCCGCCTGCGCACGATGATTGGCTCACAGAGGCCTTTCTGCGCAATTTCTGCCCGCAATTTCGTCAATACGCCCTCTGACACTACGTTTGGGTTGTACTTGTTCGGTGCAATCTGGTCTGTGTTAATCAGTGTGATTTCCAAGAATCAGCCACTCCCTGCTATTTTGTTTGTGTTCGTCCGTTGCCACGGCCCCGCAATGTTGGTAATGAAATTCGTGTGCGGTGCATGTGCGGTATCTTGAAATCACCTCAACCAGCTTGCCTAAGTCGTTTTTGCCGCCTGCATTTCCAAAACTGATGACCCAAAGCGGAAATTTCTGACACCGCTCAAGCAACTGCTCCAGAACCTTCACCCCATCTTTTCCAGAAAACTCACTTCTCGGTTTTGTTTCTTGACCGAGGATTCTGTCCAGAACCTCATACTCATGTTCATAAGCGAGCGTGCCCGCATACGGAGGATCAAGATAAAGAACGTTTCCCTTTGCTTCTTCAACAAACTGAAAAACGTCTTCCTTAGAAATTCGGTTCTCGTGACCGTTTGAAAATACGCCTGTGTTCACTGTCGTTTTCTCAGCCGTCAAAATGGCAAGCGGTGGTCTCAAATTGTCTTTGATGTGCTTCGTGTAGGTAGTTTTGATTTCGTCGAAGCGGCCTTCTTCCATCGGACGATTAAAGGCATTCGGTGAACTGAATTTGGAGTATGGTCGGATGGCGAAGATGTATTTCAGGAGCAGATACTTATCGAGTGGGTTTTGGGCGTTCGCAAAAGCGGAATCCAGAAATGCTGCGTGTCTGCGAGTGAAAACATCAGGGACAAATTCCCGTTCGATGAACCCATTGCTGCCATTCGGAAAACAAAGTCGGTGCAAATCGGCGTCTGTGACCAGCGTTTCATTATTTTCAATCAATGCCTTGCCTGCGATAATGCTGCGCTCGGCGATGTCATTCGCCACGATCCGAAAACCCTGCGCCTTCGCATAAAGACTGGCGGCTCCGCTTCCCAAGAAGGCATCAACAAAAACCGATTCAAGCCATTTCTCCCGTGGCAGGTACTCCGATATCTTTTTGAAAATGATCGGGCAAAGTCGCCGCTTGCCGCCGTAGTAAGGCAGTAACGCCTTGAACATTCTTAGACGCATTGATGGCCTCCGCAAAACAAGGGCAGAATGTGGGCGGATGAAAAAATCACGTTTTCATCACGTTTTTGACCAGAAATGCGGGATTTTAGAAGTGACGGTGTGTGATGATGTGTGACGGTAGGAGTGTTTGTATGTATTAGCCCCTTATAGAGGTTACGGAGTTTTTCTCCGTAACCTCTCCCGGCTAAAGGACTTACTAAAAACAAATGGCGGAGAGGGGGGGATTCGAACCCCCGGTGGCGGTTTCCCG
>CAYWRU010000012.1:0-5960 GCA_964460795.1 uncultured bacterium
GCTTATACACTTGAATTTTGGGTCCGTTTTCAACGCGACGCTCCGTCAGGAACGGAATATATGCTGGAAATCGGAACCCGTGATCCTCAGATCGCTCGAAATGCGACCGGAAATCTTGAAATCCGGACTGGTAATCAAGCCGGAGCGCGCATCACAAGCGTTTCAAAAATCCGAGATACACGTTGGCATATGGTGACATTGACCTGCAATAGCACGGGAAACCTGACTCTTTATATTGATGGTACTTTGGATACCGCAAGCCCCTATAATTCGAGTTATGACGATTCGAGCAATGCGGTGATGACGCTTGGCGGAACCGCAACTTATCCTGCCTTTTTTGGTGCTCTTGATGAAGTTGCGGTTTTTAATGCCGAATTAGATGGCCCCACCATCGCAGCCCATTACAACGCTCAGAGTAATCAGATCAAATTTTTGACCCGGAGCTGTTCCGGAACTTCTTGCAGTGGCGTAACGTGGAAAGGAGTGTCGGGGAATGACATGCTGGTCAAGCCAACTCCGGATACAAGCTCTGTCCTGCTTCTTCACCTTGATGAAGATGCCTATGTTTCATCCGCTGACTATGCGGAGGCCATGGACGAAACTTCGAATGCAAATAACGGATGGATAGTTAATTATGTTGATACATATCAGGGGGGAGTTTGGGGGAGAGCCGCCGGATTCAGCGGAAATATTCAATACATCACCGTCCCGGACAGCACTTCCCTTCGTATCAATACGACAACCAATGGAGGATTAACGATCGAAGCTTGGCTCTGGATGCCGGAAACTCAGAAAAATCAGGCTATGATTGTCCATAAACGCGATACTTCCGGAACACGGTCTTCCTACGGACTCGAATTTTATGTTTCAGATACCAGCAACGATCAACGTCTTATGTTCCGCATCAGTGATACCACCGCCGAACATTCCTGGTATTCAACGACCCCGGGTTTAGTGCCGGTTGGGGAATGGACTCTGGTGGCCGTGGTTTATCCCAATGGAGGCCCACCGGTTTTTTATGTGAACGGACAATCGGATGCTGCCATCAGCAGCGCGGGAACCATTACAGCCATTGCTTACAATGCCGGGGCTTTGTACATCGGCGACTGGGACCCGGCCATCAATCGAAATGGTTTCCGCGGTCTCATTGATTCCGTTCAAATTTATAATGACGATTTAAGTCAGGTTACGATCCAAACTCATTTTGATAATGCCAGTCCTTACACCTTTAAGGAACTTGAAACGGGTCAAGATCCTTTGGATGGGAATAATCAATTCTTTCAGTATAAAGCCTTCATGTATTCCAACGGTTCAAGAACTCCCAAGTTGAATTCTGCTTTAGTCCGCAACAGCACTTATTCAACGCTCGATCCGACGATTACAAATGCCGGGGGGCTCCCGTTTCTGACCATCTCTGGTTTTACGGAAACTTTGGGTGGTTCCAATGCCGGAAGCATTCGCTATGTGCTTAAAAATGGTACCGGCGGCACTTATAAATATTGGGATGGAGATTCCTGGGAAAACTCTGACTCCACATGGGCCCAAGCGAATACGGCCTCGACCATTAATACCAATGTTGGATCACTCGATGAAGCCATCGGAACGGGCACAGAAAGCGACATCATTTATTGGAAGGGGCTCTTTCATTCGGATGGAGAGCAGCTTGTGCAATTAGACAATTTGCAGGTTAATGCCACAAACGGAATTGTGGTCCTGACTCCAGAGGCTCAGACTTTCGTAGTTGGAGATCAACTGGAGGTGACCTGGCGTTTTACCGGCCGTCCCTCGCAAGTTGAAGTCGATTGGGGTGTAACGGGTTCTGATTTTGATGACAGCGGACACGATTTGGCGAGCGCGATTCCTGCAGATGGAGCCACTGGAGGATGCTCAGATCCTGGCTCTTTTAAAGGATGCTGGAGAGGAACAGTTCCGGATTCGATTTCGACGACTTTTAAAATTCGCGTTTCCGAAACCGGAGTTCCCGCTGTCAATGATGAGAGTGCAGATAATACCGTAGATGGATCAGTTACACTCGTGACTCCTCCCACGGGGACTTATATCATTGGCGATACCATTACGGTTAAATGGATTACTACTGGAACCGTCGGTGCATCCAACGATACTATTATTTCTTTGGACACGATTTATGACGGAAGTAATTTTACCGATCCTGGGGTGACGCAACTAACAACAACGGCTCAAAATAACAACAACGGTTTTGTCGGTTGTACTCCTCCTGTGGTTTCGGCTCCGCAATATGGCGGCTGTTACGAATTTGATCCGACAGAATCCAGTAACGGAGCCGATGCGCGTGTCCGCGTGGACGACGGGGCATACGGCGCGGAATCCGCCAGTTTTTCTATCATTGGTAGTGTTGATTTGATCAAGCCGACGGCCGGGCAGGTTTGGAAAGCTGAAACGGCTTTGGATGGAAGCGATAACCCTATTTATGTGGAATGGACTCCGCACGGTGATTTAGGCGGGTTGGATTTGCAATTTGATCCGACCGGAAATTTTTCTGGAAGTGAGCGCTCGCTCAAGTATGGACTGAGCCCCACGGGGAATAATGGAACGTCCTGTACTCCGGCGGGAGGCAATGGATGCTACGTTTTATCCGGATCAGAACTCCCCAATAAAGATGAAACCAGTGTTGGGGCGGCGGCTCGGTTTCGCCTCGTTGCTCTAACCCCGGATCCCGATGTGATTTCATCCGGAGAACCTCAATTTGAAGTCCGCGGTTGGTATGAAATCACTCTGCCTTTGACAGGAGCTGTTTGGAACGTGGGCGCGACGCAAGCCATCAAGTGGGACACTCACGGAGAAAACATGGGAGCCGTGGATGTTCAATATGATTTAAATGATGGGCAGGGATGGCAAGACATCATTACCAATTTAGCGGATGTAGATGGAAGTAATCATACGACCAATTGGGCCAGTATTGAGGATGCTACTTGTGACAATCCCGGGGCTCTTGGATGCAGTCATGTGAAAGTTCGCGTGAAAGAACACGATGGAGGAGCCGCTGCGGATGCATCGGATGAATTTTCAGTTGTGCCGGTAGTGACCATCAATAATCCCAATCCTCTGGATTTTACCATTGGCGATACCGGACGCTCCATTACGTGGACGACTTATGGAACTGTGACCGGTAACGTTAATATTTATTATTCCACGGACTCTCAATGGGCGAATGCCTGCAATTCTGCGACGGGGGCTGGAAAATGTTCTGTGTGCTCTGCGGGTTCAGCAGTTCAGACTTGCTCTTGGAATCCGGGATCAGGAGGAGTTCCGGATTCACCCAGCGCAACGGTGAGATTTCGTGCTGAAGCTGCTGCAAATACCAATACCAACAGTGTGACTAGTACCAACGCACGGATTCATGGGCTTTTTTCAATTTCCAATCCTTCATGTGCACCGACCTGCACTTCAGAATCGACCGTGAATGTCAATTATTCGGAATCGACAGGATCCAGCAACATTTCTCAGATTAAACTTTATTATTCAACGAATAACTTTCTTACATCAACTTTGATTGCTCAGACAGCTAATGACGGATCGTTTGATGGTTCCGGCGATTCCGGCCCGTGGACGCTGCCTGCAGGTGTGATTCACGACAATATTAAACTGCGCGTCATTGATGCAAATGATACGGCATTTGACTCCGCAGGAATCACAAGCGCCTTTGCCAGCCGTGCGGGTCTTCGTTTGATCAGTCCTCTCGGTGGACAAGAGTGGCTGGTCGGAGAAGTGCATGATATTCAGTGGGGATATACGGGCACGGTAGGAAGTATCAAAATTTCTTACTGTTTGGATGGAACCATTACCTGCGGCAGTCCAGGTGTGATTGTGAACTCCATCAGCGCAGGCAACCGCAACAATTGTTCGGTTCCATCGGTGAATGCTAATGAAACCGCAGGATGCTTCCGGTGGCAGGACGCAACATCAGGTGGAGTCGGGGACATTCGTGATAAGGAAGTCCGGATTTTTATTCATGATTTGGATGCCAATTGTAATCCGAATGACGGTTATTGCGGAGCACGGCCAAAACAGGACCATGGATCAACGTCTGATCTTCAAATTCATCCTCAATTGGCGCTCTTAACTCCAAGCGCAGCAGGACTCAAACTGGATGCTCAGACAGCCTACGATGTCACTTGGGATTCTCAGGGAACTCCGCTGGCAGATGTGGAATTGGACTACTCTTACGGGGCATCCGGTTATGTGAATGATGTGGATGCGCAGAATTTAACGGCCAACGTGACGCAAGCCGCTCCTGCTGTTTCCCCTAACAATACGCTATCGTGGATTGCTCCCGCAACGATTAGTACGGGTTCAAATAAATACAGCATCCGCGTCCGTGATCCTGACACTTCAAATTATGCGACAACTCTGGATGCTTCAGCCAATACCTTTGACGTCGTGGCTCGTTTTGATCCCGATTCCAATACGCCTGCGGCGGACGAATACTGGAAGGTGCTGACCAATCACAATATTGCATGGACGACCAAGGGGTCGGTTACGAACGTTCAATTGGAGTATTCGAATGATCTGATATCCTGGACTCCGATCATCCAAGATTCTCCGACCCAGGGTGAAACCACGACCGATGCTTCAGGAATCTTGGCGAACTCATCGCCCTTCATTTGGAAAGTCCCGAATGTGGCTTTTATGATAAATAAAAATGTCAAAGTCCGGATCTTGGATGCGGATTCCGGACATATTTTGCGCGATGATCCGCTCACGACGAATCGCGTGAATGTGGCGGCGAATATCTCGATCATACAGCCCACCACCGCGGGTGCCGTTTACTGGCGCGAAACTCAGAAGCGGGTGATTCGATGGAAGATGAAAGGAAATAATGCTTCGGTCTTTACGGTGGATCTTGAATATTCAAAGAACGATGATTCTAACGCTTCGACTTTTGATGATCCTCAGCTGATCAAGCTGAATGCGATTAACGGAACGAATTCCGACAACGGAGGGTGTACTCTTCAAGGCGTGGGCGCCGATGAAGTGGAGGGCTGCTTTAATTGGCTGATTCCGAATGGTCTGATTGATTCGACGGTTTATCTTCGCGTGAAGGATTCTGACTCGGGCAACCCGGCTTCGGAAAATATCTCAGGCAATGGCGTGTCTGAAGTTTTTGCGGTGGCGCAGGCTTCGGCCATTACGGTCAATAAACCGTCGGCGCAAAATGTCAAAATCGGAGATCCTATGGACGTTCACTGGTCCGGAACAGGAGATATTACAACGGCCGGACGTGAAGTGAAAATCGAATACACGATTAATGGAACCGATTACTCACTGCTTGCGGATCATGTGGATGCGGATGCCGCTACGGGAGGTTGCAGTCTCGATATCGGAGATCTTGGATGCTATAGTTTTTCTGCCCCGGATGCTATTTCAACAACCACGCGCTTTAAAGTATCGGACCGGCTGGATTCCAATATTGCGCATGAAAGCGGTAATAACACAATTACGGCCGACGTCCAAATGGTTGAGCCTTCGCCGACTGTGGGGTCTACTTATGTAGTGGGCGACACTTTAGTGATCAAATGGATTGTCTTTGGCGGATCTATAGGAAACGCTAATGATACAGTCATTAAATTTGACAGCAAATATGCGGGAAGTAATTTTTCAAATCCCGGATTGACCACGATCACAACATCGGCTACGAATGATGATAACGGTTTCACCTGCACGCCGCCTACGGTCTCGGCGCCGCAGTATGGAGGCTGTTATGAGTTTCTGCTTCCGAATGAAATGACCAGCGGCGCCGACTTTGCAGTCCGGGTGACGGACGGCAGTTGGTCCGGGACTTCAACGCCTCAGACTTTGACGGGCTCTATTACGTTAACAGCTCCGACGGGTTCTAATGTGTGGAAAGTTGAAACTCCCAATGATATTAATGATGCTCCTGTTGATATCAAGTGGACGTATAAAGGATCAGTGTTTGGCCT
>CAYWRU010000012.1:5970-30484 GCA_964460795.1 uncultured bacterium
GCCTATAACACTGCAAACGGAACGGGCTGTACTCCTCCGGCTCAAGGAGGATGCTATCGGTTGAGTGATGAGGAAGTTCCACAGAAGGATGAAGCGACAGGCGGTGCCCAGACAGCAAAATTCCGATTGGTTGCAGCTATTCCAAATCCGGATGTGGTGAGCAGTGCGGGAGCGACTCCGGCTTTTGAAATCCGAGGCTGGTACGAGATGGTGGCTCCGATTAATACAGATCTTTGGCTGGTGGGGGAAAGCACCCGTCAGATCAAGTGGCAGACTCACGGCAACAATATGGGGAATATTGATCTTCATTACCGGGTAGACGGAGGATCATGGCAGGCCATTAACACTAACCGTTCTGATTCGGATATTGATGCGGATGCAGCCTACACCTGGCCGAGTGTGATTGATGCGGATTGTGCGCCGCTTCCTTTGGGTTGCAACAACGTCGAGATTCGTGTGAAACAAACGGGTGTGGGAACCATCGAAGCGCTTTCCCAGGCGTTCACGATCAAACCGCAAGTCTTGATCAGTAATCCTTCTCCGATGGATTTCAAAATTAATGACACAACACGATCCATTGCATGGACGTTACAGGGAACTGTGGATACCGATGTCGATATTTTTTATTCGACCGATCAGCAATGGGGAAATGCATGCACGCCTTCGAATGGACACGGAAAGTGTTCAGTCTGCTCCGCGCAAGCGACGAATCTCAGCTGCCCATGGACAAGCATCCCGGATATTCCGAGTTTGAGCGTTAAATTTTTGGCAGAAGCCAACAGCGATACGACAGTGAGTACGATTACACCGAGTTATTCGAATATCCACGGACTTTTTACAGCCAATCTTCCGAATTGCGCCCCGGATTGTTTTTCAGAAAATGGGGCGTCGCTATCATGGAATGAAACAACGGGAACGACCAAAATCAGTGTTGTGAAATTATATTATTCAACCAACAATTTCACATCCTCTTCTTTGATTGCAACCACGCCCAATGATGATCATGCCTACGATGGCGTGGGTGATGGAGGCCCTTGGCTGATTCCTCAAAATATTGTGCACGATAATGTCAAGGTGCGTGTGGTTGATGCGACTGATACAACTTTTAATTCGGCGGGACAATCGAATAAATTTAACAGCATTGCTAAACTTCGGATGATTGCGCCGAATGGTGCGGAATACTGGCCTGTCGGTTCTGCTCGGGATATCCAGTGGGGTTATACCGGAACTATTTCCAAGGTCAATTTGTATTACTGTAACGACGGAACCATTACGTGCGGTTCTCCGGTTACGATTGCTACGAATGTAACGGCGAATAACTCGGCAGGCTGCACGGCTCCGAGTCCCGGATCTTATGAAACCGTGGGATGCTATCGATGGACAGACGGAACGACCGGCGGTGTGGTGAATTTGCGGACCAAACAAATGCGGATTTTTATCACGGATGCGGATGCCTTGTGCGGACCGAATGACGGAGCCTGTACGGCTCGTCCCAAAAAGACGGATGGCGCAGACGCGGATCATTATATTTCACCCAATCTTCAGGTGACGGCTCCTAGCGCTCCTTCGCTTAAGATTGATGCGGATACTAATTACTCGGTGACCTGGAATTCTCAAGGAACGCCGCTTGCAAATGTGGATCTCCATTATTCTTTTGGAGCATCCGGTTATGTAAATGATATTCCGGCAACGAATCCAACAGCCAACTTGACTCAAGCCGCAGCGCCAGGTTCTTCCAATAGTCTTGATTGGCTGACACCGACGACTATTAGTACCGCCGCAAATAAATATCGTGTTCGGGTTCAGGATCCGGATACGGTGAATTATCCAGGAGCCTACGATGTTTCGGATAATACTTTTGATATTGTGGCGCGCTTTGATCCGACCGCACCAAGCGGAGGACAAAGCTGGCCGGTTTTGAGCAACCAAAATATCAATTGGACTACGGCAGGGGATGTGACCAATGTGATGCTTGAATACTCCAATGACTTGATCAACTGGACCACCATTATTCAGGATTCTCCCACGCAGGGAGAAACCACAACCGATGCAGCAGGCGTCGTGGCCAATTCGCCTCCTTTTATTTGGAAAGTTCCGAACGTCTCTAACGTGATTGATGACAATGCCATGATCCGGATTGTTGATGCCGATACAGGGCACGTTATCCGTACGACTCCGGTGGCGTCCAATGCATTTAATATTGTGGCCAATATTCAAGTTTTTGATCCGCCCCAGGCCAGTGTGACATGGCGTCCCGGACAAACGCGCGTGATTCGGTGGAAATCCATCGGTGAAAATGCTTTTATGAGTACGGTTGATATTCAGTATTCAACCGATACCGATGCAAATTCCGCAACGTTCGATGATCCACAGGATATTAAGATCGATGCCAATCATGGAGCCAATACCGATAACGGAGGATGCTCGCTGGGCGGTGTCGGAGCAGGGGAAATTGAGGGCTGTTATACGTGGGATATTCCTCCGGGGCTTATTGATGCCACGATTTATGTGCGGGTCCGTGATTCAGATGCCAGTCATCCGGCATCTGATACGGTGACCGGAAACGGAGTCTCCGATGTATTTGAAATTGCTCAGGATGCTACGATCGATGTGGTTCAACCTGTGAGCCAGACCTATGCGGTGGATGATAATGTCGATGTGATATGGAATGTGACCGGAGATTTGGCCCAGCCCGGCTCAGAAATTTACATTGATTACACGGTGAATGGAACGGACTACACCCTTTATGCTCAGCATGTGGATCCAAATGCGGATACGGGCGGATGTTCCAGCGGCGCCAATTCAGGATGCATCCGTTTGAAAGCGCCGGATCAGTTGACCTCTAGTTTTCAAGTCAGAATCCGGGATCAAAACGATATTGATATCTCCGATCTTGGCGGAGTGAATACAATTAACGGTAAAGTGGTTGTCGTGACGCCGTCTCCGAGTGCAGCTTCCACTTATTATGTAGGCGATAAGTTGACCATCCAGTGGATTGTTTTCGGCGGTTCGATCGGTTCCTCCAATGACACTCAAATCAAATTTGACAGTCAATATGCCGGCAGCAATTTTACGGCCCCGGGTTTAACGACAATCACGACCTCCGCTACGAATGATGATAATGGATTTGGCTGTACGGTGCCGGTGGTGACAGCTCCTCAGTACGGAGGCTGCTACGAATACACGCTGCCGAATCAAATTACGAATGCAGCCGATATGGCGGTACGTGTTATTGAAGGAAGCTGGTCGGCTTCGTCCGTCCCTCAGACCTTAACCGGAAAAGTTACAATCACTTCCCCGACGGGCGCTTCAGTCTGGAAAGTTGAAACCGCTAATGATATTTCCAATACTCCCATTGATATTAAATGGACGTATAACGGCACGCTGGGAAATTTGACTCTCCACTTTGATGATGAAGGATTGTTTGTAGGAAATGAACGTCTCATTGCTTCTAATTTGGTATACAACACGGCCAATGGGACTGCTTGCACTCCTCCGGGCGGGGGCGGTTGTTACCGGCTCTCCAGCGGAGAAGTTCCTCAGAAAAATGAAACAACAGGCGGACTGACGAGCGCTAAATTTCGTTTAACAGCAGCGACTCCCAATCCCGATGTCGTGAGTAACGTGGGAGCCACGCCGGGATTTGAAGTGCGCGGTTGGTATGAAATGGTCGCGCCGACAATCTCGGACACTTGGCTTGTACAGGAAACAACGCGGCAAATTCAATGGCAAACGCATGGAAATGGCTTAGGAAATATCGATATCGACTATCAGGTGGATACCGGATCTTGGACTTCTATTGCATCGGATGTTTCAGACACAGATATTGATGCCGTTGCGGCTCATGTGTGGTCGAGTGTCATTAATGCGGATTGTGCAGGCGTTCCTTTGGGATGCGATAAGGTGCGAATTCGTGTTAAGCAAACAGGCCTTGGGACGATCGGAGTTGTATCCAGTGATTTTACTGTCAAACCTCAGGTGGTGGTGACTTCTCCGGCTCCCGCCAATTTCTTAATTGGAGACAAGGCGAGAAGTATTGCTTGGACCTTAAAAGGCACGGTAGATTCCAATATTAATATTTATTACTCCACCAATCAAAACTGGGGAGCGGCTTGTACGCCCGGAACCGGTGCGGGAAAATGTTCGGTCTGCAGCGCCAGTTCGGCCGTGGGTTCTTGCGATTGGGATCCAAGCGGAAACGGGGTGCCGGATGCTCCAAGCTTGACGGTCAAATTTATGGCCGAAGCGGTTACGGATTCAACTGTGAGTGGAGTTTCTTCCGGATTTTCCCGTATCCATGCTCTTTTTTCAGCAAACCTTCCCGATTGTGCCCCTAATTGTTTTGCCGAAGATACCACCAATTTAACGTGGGGAGAAACAACAGGAACGACCAAGGTTGCGGATGTTAAATTGTTCTATTCGACCAATAACTTTGCTTCATCGACGCTGATTGGCTCTACGCCGAATGATGGAATTTTTGACGGCAATGGAGATGCAGGGCCTTGGTTTTTGCCGGAAAATATTGTACATGACAATATCAAAATTCGAGTCGCCGATGCGCTCGATAGCCAATTAGATTCTTCGGGGAATTCAGCGGCTTTTTCAAGTAAGGCTAAACTCCGTTTGATCAGTCCGAATGGAGGAGAATCCTGGGCTGTCGGTGTTCCGAAAGATATTAAATGGGGGTTTACGGGCTCGGTTGCCAAGATCAGTTTGTTCTATTGCTTAGATGGGACGATTACTTGCGGAAGCCCGGCAACAATTATTGCTGATTTATCGGCAAGCAATACGTCGGGTTGTTCTGCGCCCACTCCGGGATCCAATGAAACGGTGGGGTGTTATCATTGGGTGGATTCAACTTCGGAAGGAGTTGCGGATGAGCGGAGTAAAACGGCGCATGTTTTTATTCGCGATGTCAGCCCAACTTGCAATCCCAATGATGGGTCCTGCTCGGCCCGTCCGATTTTGGATGATGGACCGGCAAGTCATCACATTTTCATGCCTCAATTGACACTCATTTCCCCGAGCGATGTCGATTTGAAATTAGATGCGGAAACAAACTATAACGTTGAATGGGATTCTCAGGGAACTCCGTTAGCGAACGTTAATCTGCATTATTCTTATGGAACATCCGGTTATGTCAATGATGTCCCGGTCACGAATCCCACGGCAAATACGACTCAGCCTGAACCTGCGGTTTCTCCCAATAATACCTTAGTGTGGATGGCGCCTTCGGTCGTTAGTACGACCACCGATAAATATAAACTGCGGATTCAGGATCCTGATACGGCAAATTATCCGCTTGCTTTTGATGAGTCGAATAATGCTTTTGATGTGGTGGCGCGTTTTGATCCTGTGGCGCCTGCCGGAGGAGAGAGTTGGAAAGTTCTGAGCAATCAAAATTTAGATTGGACAACGTATGGGGATGTTGCCAATGTTCAAATCCAATATTCCAACGACTTGATCTCATGGACAACCATCATTCAGGATGCTCCGACTCAAGGAGAGACCACAACGGATGGCGCCGGAATTGTTTCAAATACACCGCCCTTTATTTGGAAAGTGCCGAATGCAGTCAATATGATTGATAACAACGCCAAGCTCCGTTTGATCGATGCCGACACGGGGCATGTTCTTCGAGACTCGCCGGTTGAATCCTCAGCTTTTAATATTGTGGCCAATATTGAAGTCATCGATCCCCCTGAAGCGGGAGTCATTTGGCGTGACGGACAAACGCGTGTAGTCCGTTGGAAGATGGTTGGACACAATGCCTTTGTCAATAACGTTGATATCCAGTATTCCTTAGATGCAGATAATGATGCTGCGACATTTGATAATCCGCAAACGATTAAGCTGGATGCAGCCCATGGTGCAAATGCGGATAACGGAGGCTGCTTCCTGCAGGGAGTGGGCGCCGAAGAAACAGAAGGCTGCTATGCCTGGGCGATCCCGGGCGCTTTAAATGATGCCACGGTTTATGTGCGCGTCAGAGATTCAGATGCGGGGAATCCTGCTTCCGAGGCTGCGGCTGGAAACGGAATTTCCAGCGTGTTTGCTCTTGCTCAAAATGCGAGTGTTACTCTGGTCGAGCCCATTTCCAATACCTATGCTGTGGATGACGATATGGATGTGATTTGGGATGTCACAGGTGCTCTCGCCCAACCCGGTGCAGAACTCTATATTTCCTACACGACCGATGGAACCAATTACACGATGTTAGCTCAAAATGTGGATTCGGACGCAGATACCAATGGATGTTCGAGCGGAGCCAACTCGGGCTGCATCCGCGTCAAAGTTCCGGATCGCATTTCTTCCTCTTTCCGCGTCAAGATCCGCGATCAGAATGATCTTGAAATTGTCAATCAAGGCGGCGTGAATACTATCAATGGAAAGGTCACGATTGTTTCCCCATCGCCGTCAGTTACGAACACTTACATTGTGAGTGATAAACTTACGATTCAATGGATTGTTTTCGGAGGCACGATCGGTCAGGCGAATGATACGAAGATCGAATTTGATACCCAATTTGCCGGCAGTAACTTTACTGCTCCCGGACTGACAACTCTGACGACCACTGCACAGAATAATAATAATGGTTTCGCGTGTTCCGTTCCTGTTGTGAGTGCCCCTCAGTACGGCGGTTGTTACGAATACACATTGCCTAACCAAATTACCAATGGCGCGGATATGGCGGTTCGAGTGACTGAAGGAACATGGTCCGCGGCTTCTGCCACACAAATTTTAACCGGAAGTGTCACCTTCACTTCTCCAACGGGATCTACGGTTTGGAAAGTTGAAACGCCCAATAACACTTCGGGATCTCCGATAGACATCAAATGGACCTATAAAGGAACGGTAGGCGCCTTAAGTCTGCATTTTGATAAGACCGGAGCCTTTGGGGGCGGGGAGAGACTCATTGTTTCAGGACTTGCTTATAACACTGCCAATGGGACCGGATGCACTCCTCCCGGAGGCGGAGGCTGCTATCGCTTAAGCGGCGGTGAAGTTCCGCAGAAGACTGAGACAACAGGCGGAGCTGCGGCTGCTAAATTCCGGTTAACGGGAGCTACTCCAAATCCGGATGTGGTGAGCAGTGTGGCAGGCACTGCGGCTTTTGAAGTCCGCGGTTGGTATGAAATTAATCAGCCAACTTCTTTAGATACGTGGCTTGTCGGGGAAACCACCCGGCAAATTCAGTGGACGACGCACGGAAATGGATTAGGAAATATTGATATTGAATATCAAGTGGATACCGGGTCTTGGACTCCTATTATTACGGACGTCTCGGATTCTGATATTGATGCGGTTGCTTCCCATACATGGGACAGCGTCATTGATGCGGATTGCACGGGACTTGCATTGGGATGCAATAAAGTTAAGGTGCGCGTCCGGCAGACAGGGGCAGGATCTATTAATGCTGTCTCTGAAGATTTTATTGTAAAACCTCAAGTTCTTGTGACAGATCCGGCGCCTCTTAATTTCCGAATCGGAGATACGACGCGGTCCATTGGTTGGACTCTGCAGGGCACCGTGGATTCCAATATCAATGTCTATTATTCCAGCGATCAGAATTGGGGTAATGCCTGTGATGCGCAGACGGGAACTGGAAAGTGTTCGGTTTGCAGCGCAAGTTCTGCTGCGGGTTCTTGTGCTTGGGCTCCCGGAGGGAGCGGAGTTCCAGACGCTCCAACAATGACGGCGAAATTCAAAGCCGAAGCGGCCACAGATTCTGCTGTCACCAGCGTGACTTCAGCCTTTGCCCGCCTGCATGCGGCCTTCCAGGCCAATCTTCCGGCATGTGCTCCGAATTGTTATTCCGAAGATGTGGTGAATTTAACTTGGAATGAAACCACGGGAACCAGCAAGGTTTCCAATGTTAAACTCTTTTATTCTACGAACAATTTCACTTCTTCAACTTTGATCGCAACCACAGCCAATGATCATACGTACAATGGAACCGGGGATACCGGTCCATGGATCATTCCTGAAAACGTCATTCACGATAATTTGAAATTACGCGTTGTGGATTCGAATGATACGCAGCTCGATTCGGCTGGAAACTCATCTGCATTTGCTACGCCTGCCAAAGTTCGTCTGATTGCTCCTTTGGGAGGACAGACATGGCGAGTGGGAGACAGCCAGCAAATCCAGTGGGGATTTACCGGAACAGTTTCAAATGTCACTTTGAAATACTGCAACAATGGCACGATTTCCTGCGGCAGCCCGGTGGATATTAAAACAACTCTAGCGGCCAACAACAGTGTGGGTTGTTCGCTTCCGAGCGTGAATGCCAATGAAACCGCAGGCTGCTATGCCTGGACCGATGCGACGACCGGAGGGGTGGCCGATTTTCGAGGTTACCAAGTCCGGATCTTTGCGAAAGATATTGATACGACCTGTGTTCCCAATAATGCGCAGTGCGGCACGCGGCCCGTGGTGGCCAATGGATCTTCCAGCGATCTTAAGATTATGCCCAAATTGGTGATGACTTCTCCAACCACCAACCAGGAACTCAATGCTGAAAGCAATTTTAGCATCCAATGGAATTCACAAGGAACTCCTTTGACGACTGTCGACCTGGTGTTGTCTTCTAATAATGGTTCAAGTTTCGGAACAGCCATATCCATGGCCGAAGCCAATACAAGCGTTGCGGGATCCCAGACTTTGAATACGATTGACGCGCCTTGGGCAGTGCCGGACCTCATTTCGGATACTAATTTGGGACGCAGCTATGTCGTGAGAGTGCGGGATCCGGATACCACGAATTTTTCTGAGGCCCAATCAAGCATTCCCATTAAGGTGGTTGCTAAATTCAATTGGAATAGTCCGGATTCAAATACTGTGCTGCTCGTCGGAGAGAATTACACCCTGGATTGGAATTGGCAGGGAACGGTTTCTAATGCTGTGCTGGAATATTTTACCGCGGAGCGGGGGACTTATACCCAAATCATTCAAAACGGTTCTGAAGGAGGAAGTCCGTCCCCAACAGCAACCGATGCGAACGATGAAACCCTGAATAATGGAAGCTTTGTATGGAAGGTTCCGGACGTTGTGAATCTTCTTTCATCGACCGCGTCTTTGCGCATCTCTGATGGAGACGATGGACACGTTTTGCGGTCGACTTTAGATAGCACCAGCAATTTTAAAGTGATTGCGAATTTACAAGTTTTAAATCCAGTGGGCGGGGAATCGCTCTTAGCGGGACAATTCCTCTCCTTTAAGTGGAAGAGCATTGGTACGGTGGCGGTACCTGCGACCGTAGATATTCAATATGACATCAATAATGCCAATACTTGGTCCGGCACCGTTGCGGTTGATCTGACAAATGGCCAAAACGGCGCTTGCTCGTTACCCAGTGTTATTCCTGGAGAAACAGCGGCTTGTTACAAATGGCAAATTCATCCCAGTGCGATTGGAGCCAACGTGCGGTTCCGGGTGGTGGATTCTGATTCGGGGCATCCGGCATCTACTTTGATTTCATCGAACGGACTTTCTAACGCGGTTTCCATTGCGAGTAATATTGTGATCATCCAGCCTAACGGCGGAGAGCAATTAACCGTAGGGGATCAATATGACGTGAAATGGGAAATTTACGGCTCCTATGGAAATGTAGACTTGCAATTTTCAGATGATGATTTTACGAATAACATTTGGGACATCGGACTCAATAAATCGCATAGTGATAATGGAAGCGGTTGTCTTCCGACGACGCCCGGACCGGGAGGAACCGCAGGATGTTACCGCTGGAGTCCGGTCGATAACAATGTCAGCTCTAATTTTAAACTCAGACTGCACGATGTCTCGCCTCCGAATGGAGAAAAAATCTCAGCCTCAACCTGGGAAATTGTAGGACCTCTTGCCGTCACGTCACCGAATGGAACAGCAGGACAAGCCTTTGCAGTAGGAAGCCTTGTGTCCGTGACCTGGATCAACAACCAAGGACTGCCGATTGTTACTCCTGTTGATTTGGAATACACCCTCGATAATGGAAGTAATTGGTATCAGGTGAAGAACAGTTTGGATCAAGCGGCAGAATCGATAACCAATTCAGGAGCCGGCGGCAGCTATGAATGGAAGATCCCTGACAATATCAGCAATCAAGTACTTGTCCGTGTGATTGAACACAACAATGCCGCCAAGGGAGATCAGTCGAATGATGTGTTTGATATTATCGGGCAAATATCCATGGCCACGCTCCAGGGAGCGGATGATCAGTATGCGATCAATCAAGTGGTGCCCATTCAATTTAATGTGGCAGGAACAGCCCAGGCTAGTCTCTTTGATGATGTTACGATTCGCTATTCAGCAGATCCGACATTTGAAACGGGAGTCACGGATATCACCACTGGCTTTACCCTTGATCACAACGGATCTCATACTCATTGTACGATAGCAGGCCTTTGTACTTTTAGCTGGACGGTAGGAGCCAGCGACACAATTACAGCCTCCTCCGTTTATTACCTTCAGGTGATTGATGCGGATCAGACCAAAAATGTGGCCACCAGCGTCCATAAATTTCAAGTCTACGGGTCCATCAATCTTTCGGCCGAACATCCTTGCGGTGCTGATAATCTTTGTTTCATCTCTGAATCGCCTTCGCCCACGATTCAATTTACAGTGGCAGGAAGCGCGAACGGAATTTTATTTAATGACGTCAATATTCAGTACTCGAATGATAATTTCGTTTCCGATGTTCATACGATTGCCAGTAACTGGGCTTTGAACGGAACGAACTGCCCCTCTGGAACTTGCGTTTTTACATGGAATATTACCCAGGCCGCCAACTTGGTCTCGTCAGCCCCTTCTTACTTTTTGCGCGTCATCGATCCTGACAATACCATTTCAAAAGATGTTGGATCTACGGCATTTGAGATTGCGGGTAAATTGACGCTGACGACTCTCAACCCTGGTTCGGGCGACGCGGTGTATGCGATTGGAGATACGGTTCCGATCGTATTCAATAAATATGGAAACGCCAACGGCAGTGTATTTGATAACGCGCAGATCCAATACTCCACCCAGAGCAACTTTTCATCCAATGTCATTAATATTGATACAAATTTCCTTTTGAATTCCGGTAATTGTCCTTCAGGGGTCTGTACGAAGAATTGGGCTATTACGGATGCAAATTTGGTCAATGCAAATCCTGTTTACTATATCCGCGTCTTTGATCCTGATAACACGGATTCAACGACCGGAGCTTCATCAAATAAGTTTGAACTGGCGGGTAAATTAGCGATGACCATGTTAAACGGAGGCGGCGATCAAACGTATTTGGTGGGAAATAACGTTTCAATCACTTGGAGTAAAAAAGGTCAGCCGAATTCCTCTGTTTTCGATAATATCGATATTGATTACTCGAATGACGGTTTTAATACCAATATTATCCCGATCGACAGCGTGGCGCTTTCCTCCGTGTGTTCGGGATCTTATCCCAATGAAGCCTGCACTTACTCCTGGACGGTTGACAACAATGATCCGGTCACGAGTTCATCTGTTTATCAGATCCGTATTCAAGATCCGGATAATTTGGATTCGACCACGATGACCAGCAATCATTTTAAAATTGCAGGTAAAGTGACGATGACTTCGCTTGCATCTGCGGATGGAATCTATCAAGTGGGACAGGTGGCTCCCATTTCCTGGACCATTAATGGTGTTGCCAATGGAACGATTTTTGATCGCGTAGATCTGCATTACTCCAATGATAACTTTGCTTCCAACAGCACGGCTATTATTACGGATCTTCTTTTGACGGATGTTTGTACGGCCGGAAATTGTACTTATAACTGGACGGTTCCCAATAATGCGGTGATTACTGGAACGCCGGGCTACAAGCTGCGGGTCAAGGATAATGATAATCCTGCGAACACCCTCTCGGTTTCAACCCGGCAATTTAAGATAGGCGGCTATGTGCGGTTGACCACTCAAACTGCAAACGTAATGTATTCAGTGGGCCAAGTCGTACCCATCACTTTTGATTATAAAGGAAATCCACAAGGAAACTTTTTTGATGCGGTAAATATCCAGTACTCGAATGATAATTTTGCAAGTGACCTCCGGACGATTGCACTGGCTCAAAACTTTATAACGCCTGTTCCTCCCTTCAGCTGCAATGCGACAAGCTGCACCTACAACTGGACCATTCCTGTGGATGTGGCTGTAACTTCTGGGTATGTGTACCGTGTTCGCGTCATGGATCCGGATAATTCTGATGGTTCTACCTATAGTGCATCGGTCTCGACGGGAAAAATTAAATTCAAAGGCGGCTTTTCGATTAGTTCTCCTGGTGCCGGGGATATTTATACGTTAGGACAGCAGGATGTGGCGATCACATGGACGAAGAGCGGGGATCTATCGACACCGTTATTTAATAATGTAGAGATCGCGTTTTCAGATGATCCGAGTCCCGGGTCGTTTGACGGGAATAAGGTCGTGATCGCAGCGTCGGTGAATTTAGCGACGGCGTGTACGGGGGATACTTGTACGTACTTGTGGGATGTGCCGCAGGATTTAGCGACGAGCCAGAAGATCAGTCAGAATGCGATTTATTATCTTCGGGTGAGAGAGCCGGATGATGCCTCGGATACGTATTCAATTTCCACGAATCAGTTTAGGCTAAGAGGGAATTTAACGATCCAGACGCCTGGGGTAGCGGATACGGTCTATAAGACAAATGAAGTGGTCACGATAGCGTGGACGAAGGCGGGAGATCCGCAGGCCTCGAATGTGTTGTTTGATGATGTCTTATTGTCGTACTCGACGGATCCGGCGTTTGCAACGAAGAACGATATTGGGACATTTGATTTAACGGCGAAGTGTACGGGGGATAACTGCTCGCATGACTGGACGATTCCGGATGACACGGTGGCGAAGATCACAAGCGGGGCGGTGTATTACTTCCGGGTGATCGAGCCGACAGATTCGACGGCGCAGACGAAGTCTGTGTCGGGGAATAAGTTTCAGATTCGTGGAGATTTACAGCTTGGGATGTTGAACGGCGGGAGTGATGAGACGTATGAGATCGGGGATACGGTGGCCTTGACATGGACGAAGCGCGGTCAGCCGAACACGGTGCCGAATCCTGATTTATTTGATGATGTGAAGCTGGAATATTCGAATGATAATTTTGGGAGTGATGTGAGGGCGATTGCAACGCCGATGCTTTCGGGGGTATGCGCGGGAATTAACTGCAGTTACAACTGGGCGGTGGGGGCGAGTGAAGTTGTGACGTCAAGTCCCGTGTACCGGTTAAGGGTGCAGGATCCTGATAATACGGTATCGCAGTCGCTGTCGGTGAGAAATTTCCGGTTGGCGGGTAAGTTGGGGCTGCAGATATTGACGAGTGCGAATGCGACGTACTCGGTGGGCGATGTCGTGAACATTGTATTTACGAAGAACGGGGTGGAGAGCGGGACGATTTTTAATGATGTGAAGATCCAGTATTCGAATGATAATTTTGCGTCAGATATCCGCGCGGTGCTGCCGGGGGGAGTGAATGATACATGGACGATTACGAATGCGAGCGGGCATTGTCCTAGTGGGACATGCACGTATGCATGGACGGTGCCGAATGATGCGGCGTTAACCTCAGGGGCATCTTATAAATTCCGTGTCTTTGATCCGGATAATTCCGATCTTACGGGCTACACCTACAGCGCAGAAAAGAGTGCCTTCCAATTTAAGATTAAAGGCGGCTTTTCGATTAGTTCTCCTGGTGCCGGGGATATTTATACGTTAGGACAGCAGGATGTGGCGATCACATGGACGAAGAGCGGGGATCTATCGACACCGTTATTTAATAATGTAGAGATCGCGTTTTCAGATGATCCGAGTCCCGGGTCGTTTGACGGGAATAAGGTCGTGATCGCAGCGTCGGTGAATTTAGCGACGGCGTGTACGGGGGATACTTGTACGTACTTGTGGGATGTGCCGCAGGATTTAGCGACGAGCCAGAAGATCAGTCAGAATGCGATTTATTATCTTCGGGTGAGAGAGCCGGATGATGCCTCGGATACGTATTCAATTTCCACGAATCAGTTTAGGCTAAGAGGGAATTTAACGATCCAGACGCCTGGGGTAGCGGATACGGTCTATAAGACAAATGAAGTGGTCACGATAGCGTGGACGAAGGCGGGAGATCCGCAGGCCTCGAATGTGTTGTTTGATGATGTCTTATTGTCGTACTCGACGGATCCGGCGTTTGCAACGAAGAACGATATTGGGACATTTGATTTAACGGCGAAGTGTACGGGGGATAACTGCTCGCATGACTGGACGATTCCGGATGACACGGTGGCGAAGATCACAAGCGGGGCGGTGTATTACTTCCGGGTGATCGAGCCGACAGATTCGACGGCGCAGACGAAGTCTGTGTCGGGGAATAAGTTTCAGATTCGTGGAGATTTACAGCTTGGGATGTTGAACGGCGGGAGTGATGAGACGTATGAGATCGGGGATACGGTGGCCTTGACATGGACGAAGCGCGGTCAGCCGAACACGGTGCCGAATCCTGATTTATTTGATGATGTGAAGCTGGAATATTCGAATGATAATTTTGGGAGTGATGTGAGGGCGATTGCAACGCCGATGCTTTCGGGGGTATGCGCGGGAATTAACTGCAGTTACAACTGGGCGGTGGGGGCGAGTGAAGTTGTGACGTCAAGTCCCGTGTACCGGTTAAGGGTGCAGGATCCTGATAATACGGTATCGCAGTCGCTGTCGGTGAGAAATTTCCGGTTGGCGGGTAAGTTGGGGCTGCAGATATTGACGAGTGCGAATGCGACGTACTCGGTGGGCGATGTCGTGAACATTGTATTTACGAAGAACGGGGTGGAGAGCGGGACGATTTTTAATGATGTGAAGATCCAGTATTCGAATGATAATTTTGCGTCAGATATCCGCGCGGTGCTGCCGGGGGGAGTGAATGATACATGGACGATTACGAATGCGAGCGGGCATTGTCCTAGTGGGACATGCACGTATGCATGGACGGTGCCGAATGATGCGGCGTTAACCTCAGGGGCATCTTATAAATTCCGTGTCTTTGATCCGGATAATTCCGATCTTACGGGCTACACCTACAGCGCAGAAAAGAGTGCCTTCCAATTTAAAATAAAAGGAGTCATCAGTCAGACAGTCAGCGATCATCCTGCGGCAGGCGATAAGTGGGCCGTAGCCAGCGTTCAGACCATTGGATGGCAGACCTTGGGTCTGATCAACAACGTTAAAGTAGCTTTTTCGACGGATAATTTTGTAACCCGGAAATTCCTTTATTACAACGGAGCGCAAACCCGCATTGAAATTGATTCGGGGAATCCGGCTTCTTTTGCGGCCGCACAAAATATTGCGAATACGGCGAATGGTTCTCGCAGTTATAGCTGGCTGATTCCGAATAATATTTCTTCATCCATCAAAATGCGCGTCTATGATGCGGCGGATGAATCGGTTTTCGTGACGAGCGGAACGTTCAAGATCCAGGCCATTATTTCGAGCGTAACTCCTGGAAATACGGCCAATCAAATTTATCAAGCGGGACAGACCGGAGTCAATTTCAGCTGGCAGAGCACAGGAACAGTTCCGCGCGTGAAATTGGAGTACACGCTGGATAATCAGGCGACTTGGAACCCTGTGACAGCTGCCCAGTCCTCCAGCGTTACCGATAATAATGGAATCATTACAAGTAATCCGGGGTCGATTAACTGGATTGTTCCTAACCAAAAATCAGGAAATCTCTTCCAAGCCTATGTTCGCGTCACCTGGTTGGATGCTACTAATATTCCAGATACCGATGCGATCGGTATTTCTGCAAATCCTTTTAAAGTGGTGACCAAGGTCACGGTGCTTTCGCCGAATGGAGAAAATAATCCGTTCTGGAAAGTGGGCGAAACGGATCACAATATTACTTGGTCCACTTCACCGGCAGATCTGGGGGGTTCCAACATTGTGGATATTATGGTCTCTACCACTGGGGTGAATGGAACTTATGCTTTGATTGCTGGAGGCGATGACACAGCGAACGACGGTGTCTTTAACTGGAATCCGATTCCCAATCCGCTTTCGAGTAATGTCTTCATTAAAGTGGTGGATAGCGCAGATACGGATACCTTTGATACCTCGGATGCTGCGTTCAGCGTGGCCGGAGATTTGCGTTTTGAAGGAAGCAATAACGATGCCCCGCTTGGCGGCGAATCCTGGCCGGTTTATGCGGCAAGTCCAGCAGCTTTGGCTCAAACTCAGCAGATCAAATGGACTTCATTGGGCGCTTTGATGACAACAGTTGATATTCGAGCGTCGAGTGATGGATTTGTAGGTTCTAACGTTCTCTTGGCATCCGGAATCGCCAATGCCGTGGGACAAAATACTTATTTATGGCAAATTTCTGATTCAGTAGCTCCCACAACACCTATCGGTTCCAATTGGCAGATCAAGATCGTCAATAGTACCGCCGGAACACCGGCTGAGGAAGTTGTCTCTGATACCTTTATCGTCCGATCTGGCATGTACATGGTAACGGGAAATGCGGCTCTGGATGTCTGCGTCATCGGCAGTAATTGCACGATTCAATGGAATAATTCCGGAACTGTGGGGGATGTTATTTTGGAATATTCTACAGGAGGATCCGGCGGCCCTTGGACAAAAATGCATCTCACGGGAACCCTGGGAAGCAATACGGAAAGTTATTCTTGGAATGTTCCGGGGAGTTTGATCCCGGGTTCAAGCGTCCGCTATAAGGTCACGGATGCCGTGGTGGGACATCCGGTCGCGAGCGATATTTCGGATGTGAATTCAAAAATCATTGCGAGTTTTCCTTCGGCTAATATCAAGCTCAATTCAACCGGACAGGTGATTAATGGCCAGACTTTTGCAGTGGATGAGACTGTCGTGGTCGATTATGCCTACAACGGTGTGGTAGGGGCAGTCGATGTCCAGCTTAGTTTGGATGAAGACAATAATCCGGCGACTTTCGACAGTCCTGATCTGATCCTGACTTCGGTTCCCACCAACGGCGATGGAACGGGGCAATTCAGCTATCAATTTACCGACTTACTGGCGGGCGGAAAAGATGTGACGCGCCTTCAATTTAGAATTATGGATACGGCCGTTCCCGACAATGCGGCCACGAATGTCACCAATGGAGTCAGCGGAGCGTTCAAACTCCGAGGTACTATTTTAGTCACCGGTCCCAATACCGGGACGGAACGATGGACCATTGGAACGGCCCGGACCATTACCTGGACGCATAATGGTAATTCGATTTCAAATGTGAAAATTGAATATGATGACAACGCGGGATTTTCTTCTCCGACAACTATTATTGCCAGCACGGCCAGTACTGCAGGGATTGGAGGGAGTTACCCGCTTACGGTCAATTCAACCACTTTCCCGGACATTCAAGCCCTCTACCATAATGATATTTTTATCCGGGTTTCAGATGCGGATACTGCCATTCACGGCATCTCATCCGATGTCTCTAATAATGGAATGCTTATTATCGGGAAATTCGATTTCAGCGATCCGTCACACTCTCCGGTGACCGGAGATACATGGGATTTACAAAGCCCTCACTCCTTAAGTTGGAATACTACCGGAAACATTTCAAATGTTAATCTGTATTACTCTTCCACGGGGAACATTGCCGAAGCAGTTCTTATCAACAGTGAAATTACAAGCGGCGAATGTAATCCGGGACCTGCTTGTGTTAATACACCGGATGGAATTACAACGGTCTCTTGGACGCCATCTACGATCCATCAACTTTCTACGAGCGGAAAGATTTGGGTCGAAGATGCAGATAGCAATACTACGCCGGCTTCTCCTGCTTTTAAAGTGCAGCTTGCTTCTCCGGCTTTTGAGCTTTATGGACTTTTAAATTTTACCGCACCGCTTTTGGATGGGCTCAAGCTCGAATCGTCCGGGACAAAAACATTTACTTGGGACACAGTGGGAAATACTTTAAACCGGGTGGATATTGAATACAGCCGCGATAATGATGCAAATCCAGCGACATTTGATGCGCCGCAGGCGATCCAACTGAACTATGATAATACCGCCGGGAATCGCGGAACCTATACGTGGACCATTCCCAGCACCTTTGCAGATGGAACTGTTTATGTCCGGATTCGTCCTACAGGATCAACAAACGGATATGATATTACAGGATCCTTTAAGATTATGCCCGATATCCGCATTCTGGCTCCTTCCGGCGGAGAAGGCTGGAAAATAGGTATTCCTGAAGACATTACGTGGGATATTAAGGGAGTTGTGAATCAGATGAAGATTCGCTATTCCGTTAATGGAGGAACCAATTATCCTTCGGGAGCTCCCTATGAGATTGCAACGATCAACCCGAATATAGCTCCTTATGCCAAAACAGGTGCAAGCGCGAAACATAATTGGGTGGATGCTGCAACGGGAGGTGTTGCCGATACCCGTACAACGCAGGCGATTATCAAGATTGAAAATCTGGATGATTTAAGTGGTGATTCGGATGCTGTCATGACGGTGCCTTTTAGCATTCAAGCCCGCTTTGTTCTGAAAGCGCCCGTGGCGCATGAGGAATTTGAGGTGGGAGGGGCCTTCGACCTGCAGTGGGATTGGGGAGGTACGATTCCTAAAGTCGTGCTTGAGTATTCTAATTCTTACGACGGATCAGACCCGGCCACTTTTGATGCGGGAGCCAAATGTATTCGGAATCCTTCGGCCAGCGATTGCACGGTCGATCCCGCACTTCCGGGACTTCCTGTCTTGGTAAATAACGGTGCTGGAGCGAGCGGGACGAATTACGCGCCTCCGGCTATTACTGTTCCGGATGACATTTCCCGTCCGGGAGATTTGCGCGGGCAGTATCCTTATTACGTCCGAATTTCAGATCCAACCGATCCAAACGTTTTTGCTATCTTCCCGCAAGGAGCCGGCAATGGTTTCAAAATTAAATCCAAATTTACAGTGACATCTCCCAATGGAAGTGAGGCGCTTTTTGTTGGAAATTTAAATTACGATGTTTCCTGGAGTACGGTCGGTACCGTTTCGAATGTCGTCCTTGAATATACAAAAGATAATTGGGTGACGCCGCTTTGTTTGACCGGAGGAACCTATCCGAATTGTAATTCGATCGCCAATACGAGTCCTCGGTCTTGGCAAATTGCCGATGATGATCACCTGGTTCCTTGGGCTTGCAACAGCATCCCGGATCCAAATCCCAATGATTCGGTTCACCCCTGTAAAGTTGAGACAGTTCGTGTCCGGGTTCGCGATGCTGCGGATACGGCTGTTTTAGATGCTTCCAATGCAAACTTTACCGCGCGTTATGTGGCGAAACGCTGGTATCTCAAAGACTCTACCACAGGATCCGAGCTGGATAGTATTACGATGTATGAAAATACTATTCATAAAATTCGCGCGAATGCCGGACAAAATGTGACCGGTGTGGTATCGCCTTATATCATTTGGTCGCCGGCCCATATACCTTACACAATTGCTTTTGCAAAAACTGGATTTACGGATCTCTATGACCCCACCCAAATGACGACATCAACGGATCAATTAACGGGTGCCGGGGATGAAATGGTGGATGAAGAGCAAACGGTCTATTTTGACAGTATCATCGCTCACAACGATGTGATTCGCACAAGTTATGAATATAGTGCTGCATTGAGCGGCAATCCGGACAAGATTATGTTTACCGTTTGGTATACGCGTGACGGTTTGAATGTTACAACAACCCTTTCGGCTCAACTCAGACTTTTTGTGGATGGAGTTCAGATTAAGGATTTAACCTCCAACACTCAAGATCCTCCCAATTCAGGCAGCTACAAATTTGAGTATACCAATACGGGCTTGCAGCCTGGAAAGATTTATGAAACGCGCAACCGTGTGACGCTGACGAGCGGTGCCCAGTTGGAAGGCTACGATATTGTGGACATCACAGCCCAGGCACAAGCTCAGACGGGATCGGCGACAGCCTCTGAAATTGCGCCCATTGTGGCCACGAACCTCGATGCCAAACTTTCCGTTAAATTTAATGATGCCAAAGATAAGGTTGATGATACTAAGCAAACGATCTCCAATAAAATCGGAGATACGGGAACCGGGTCTCTTTCTTCCAAAATGGATGATCAAACCCAGATCATTCAGGATTCGATCGATGAATTTACTAAAAAATCAGACACGGCCGTGGCCCGTATGCAGGATGAAATTTCAAAGGCCGGCATTCGTCTTATCATTCCAAACACCACCAAGATGGGATCGACTGAAATTTTGCGTGTGGGTACGATTCATGGCGTGAATCCTCAGCTGACTTTGATGTGCCCGGATGCCACTCCAATTATTGCCGGTTTGCCCTTGTCCGAAGAAGCGTCTTCTCCTGGAATTTATGCCGGAGTGGTTTCATTCAGCAATCGTCAGTTCCGATGCGCTTCTGGAAAAGCGGTCACCATCTTGGCCGAGGCACTGTTACCGAGCAAAGATCCGAATAATCCGCCTTTCTTGGCCACGGCTATTGGGAGTATTTTCCTGACTTCAACAGATCTCGATACGATCCAAGGTCTTGCCGCGGCCGGTCTCAATGCTGAAAAAGCCGCGAAAGATGCGAAAGACGCGATTGATGCAGTTGCCAAATCTCTGGCGGGAGAGGGGAGCATTACCTCAACCATTGATATGCTGAAAAAGGCTGTGGACCGTATTCCTTCACAAGTGGATTCAAAATCCAACGCAGGCATGTCGCAGGTACAGACGGCTTTGGAAGACATTAGCAAGAAATTAGAAGTTATGTTTGGCACGGAAGGCATCAGTCTCAAGGATGTTTTAGGCAAGGAAATCGGAGAAGGTATGAAAGGCGTCCGCAACAAAGTGGATCGCACCTTAGCGGCCAGTGAAATTATGAAAGAGGTCATGGAGCGCAAAGTGGGCAAGAAGGATGAGCCGGTAGTGCAGACTTTCTATGAAATTGGCAGTGTGAAACTACGCGTAGTTGCGGTGAATCCTTCAGAAGAAAAACATCAATTTGTTCCTGTAAAAATCTTTCTTCCCAAGGAAGTTATTCCTGATGACATTATTTCAGCCCAGGATTTGCAAGTGGGGTATGATTCCTCCAAGGGACTTTATTACGCCTACAATGATAAGGTGGAGTTGAAACCCAAGGAAACCCGGGTATTTGAAGTTCACTTGGAAGATGTGTGGCAGGTTCCGAATGATGAGATGAAGGCTATTCGTGAACAAACAGAACTGGCCTTAAAGCATCTTGAGCAAACTGAATATTTTGATCAGGCCAAACAGATGGTGGATACCATTAAGCAACGTTTGGATGAAATTACCGCCAAGCAATCCGATGAATCGATTTCCCGCGAAGAACATATTGGAATTTACCGCGCTAATTTGAAGGTCATGGACCGAATCCAGGAAGATATTGATCGGATTGAGAAGATGCTTCAGCACACCGGCGCGCCGCCTTCTATTGAATTCTTGAAAGATACTGTTTTTGAAGAGAAGAATACCATTGATAAGATCACGGCCTGGAAGGTGATTCTCTCCATCGTTGGATTCTTGGGACTTTTGGGAATTGGGTTCTATGTCCGATGGTTTTTAATGGTCAAGGACCGGAAGGTTACGGTCGCTTCTGAAGATACAGTCAAGGATGCTCCGGCTGCGGAGCAGGGAAAAGATGCGGCGCCGGGTGAAGTTCCGCCGCCAAAATAACGATATATAGAAGCAGGCCTATGCAGTGATAGGCCTTATTTAACCTAAGCCTTTAAGGCGAACATTGAAGTGAGCGGGTATGTTTCATGTGCTGATTTTAGATTCTCGGCCTGAAAGGTCTGAACAGCCGCTTTTTGATGGAAACTCTTCCAGTGTGATCCTCCCTGGAACCGAAGGGGAGTTTGAAATCCTCGATTTTCACAAACCCATTCTCAGCACCCTGAAAAAAGGGGTCATTCTCGTCGATAATACTAAAGAAATCCCGGTCTTGGGTGGAATCGCTAAAATGCATTTTCAAAATCTAGTGGCATTGGTGGACCTATGAAAAATTTAATTGTCATCTTAATCATGGCGCTCGGCACGATTGGGCCTTCGATCGTGATTGCGGCCGTGGGTTTTGCCAGCATTATGGCGCTTGGCCGGAACCCGTCTGCGGCTCCGAAGATTATGCTGGCCATGATTATTGCACTTATTTTCGCAGAGGCGATTGCGGTCATTGCGCTTCTGGTTGTTTTCCAAGTCTTTACACCCTAACTTTAAGGAAGGTGAATGAATGGCACTCTCAATCTTTTCGATTTTTATCTTCCAGGGGCTGATTTTTTTAGGGCTGATTTTTATGCTCCGTCATTTTATGCGAGGAAACGTGCGGGGCGAACTTAGTCATCTGGAAAAACTGAATGAAGAACTGATTAAACGGGAGGGAGAACTTCGTCAGAAGATTGCTCAAACCGATCAGGAGTATTCAACCAAGATGGCGCAAGTGGAAAAAGATGTGCTTACACGGCAAACGCAGACCAAGCAAGAAGCGACCAAGCTGCTTGAGGAGAGCCGGGAGCAGGCTTTAAAGGAGCGCGAAAAAATTGTGGGAGAGGCCATCAATACTCGTGACAAGATCCGGCAGGAGATTATGGCCGAAATGGAAGGCAAGGCTATTGAGTATTCGCGGGAGATTTTATCCGCTTTTTTCTCGGGGCCACTTCGTGAAGGACTGCATGAGTCTTTGGTCGATCAACTGGTGGAAGGAATTCAGGGCATTGATCTTGAGAAATTTCAAATCCAGGCAGACGTGGTGGTGCTTAAAAGCGCGGAACCGCTGCAGGCCTCCGCCAAAGATAAGATTGTAAAAGCCCTCAAGCACAAGGTTCATCGCGAAATCTCTTTTAAAGAAGAAGTGGATCCTGTCTTGGTGGCTGGGGTACTTCTTCAATTCGGAAGTTTTGTGATGGATGGGACGATGATTAACCGTTTGCGGGAAGCCGCGGTTCAGCTTAAAACAGAAAGTAAACGAAAATATCAGGGGATTATCCAGTAAAGTTTTATGACCCAAATTCATTCGGATCCTGAGGCGAAGAAATCCAAGATTGAAGTGCGCGAAATCGGTAAGGTTCGCGAGATCCGTGAGTCCATTGCCCGAGTCGAGGGACTTCCTTCCGTGGCGAATGGTCAGATTGTCCACTTCGGCCATGAGGGTAAAGGCATGGTCATGGGATTTACAGCCAAAGAAGTGCTGGTCCTGATGTTCGGCGGGAAAGAGCGTATCAAGGCCGGAGACGAAGTTTGGAGCCGCGGCGAACCTTTTACTTTGCCGGTGGGCTATAATTTTCTTGGCCGAGTTGTTAATCCTCTTTGTGAACCGTGCGATGGCAAACCTCCTGTCGAGCCGGACGATTATTTTCCGGCCTTTCGTGTTGCTCCTGGAGTCATGGAACGAAAACCCGTGGCGGCAGCTCTGGATACCGGCATCAAAATTCTGGACGCAATTATTCCGGTGGCCAAAGGTCAGCGCCAACTTATTATTGGCGACCGTATGACCGGAAAAACCACGATCGGAATTGATACAATCCTCAATCAAAAAACGAAAGATGTGCTTTGTATTTACTGCAGTATTGGCCGCAGCTACTCCAGTCTTCTTAAAGCAGTGCAGATTTTTAAGGAGAATGATGCCTTTAAATATACTTTGATTGTTGCCGGTGCAGCATCCACGGCAGTAGGCGAACAGTACTTGGCGCCTTATACGGCTTGTACGCTTGGCGAATATTTTATGCAAAAGGGAAAGCATGTCTTTGTGGTTTTTGATGATTTGACCAAGCATTCCTGGGTCTATCGTCAGCTCTCGCTGCTGTTGCAGCGTCCGCCCGGACGCGAGGCTTATCCCGGAGATATTTTTTATGTCCATTCTCAACTGGTGGAGCGCGCAGGACAGTTGAGCGATGAAAATGGCGGCGGATCCATGACCTTTTTCCCGATCTGCGATACTTTGCAAGGAGACATTACCGGCTACATTCAGACGAATTTAATTTCCATGACCGATGGACAGACGGTGCTCAGTCAGGCACTCTTTAATCAAGGTATTAAACCGGCTATTGATTTCGGGCTTTCTGTTTCCCGTATTGGAAACAAGGCCCAGTGCCCGGCCATGAAAGAAATGAGCAGCCGCTTGCGTTTGGAATATTTGCAATATAAAGAATTGGTCCGTATGACGCAGTTGAAAACCACGCTTTCGCAGGAAGCGACTGCCCGGCTTCGTCGCGGAGAAGTGATGACTGAAATGCTGAAACAAAACCGTCAGGAACCTTCTCCGATCGAAGAGCAAGTCATGCATCTTTTTGCTTTAAAACTCGGGCTTCTGGATTCTCTTTCCGCTCAGGCGCTGAAGCGGTTTAAAACTGAAATTCTGGCCTATGCGCGGCGGGAAATTCCTAATACGATGAAGGATCTCACCACAAACTGGAAACTGACGACCGAGATCAAAAAAGATTTGGAATCCGTCTTCCAGAACTTCTTCAAGACGCTGAAAGCCACTTCGGAAGGCGAGGGC
>CAYWRU010000012.1:30494-71170 GCA_964460795.1 uncultured bacterium
CTAAGATGGCGACCAAAACCCTGGCTCGTCTTAAAACCGAAGTGAGTTTTAACCGGGATCTCTCCCATCTTGTGGATGTGATGAAGAGTATTGCCGCTCAGCAGTATCACATCATGGACCGTAAAAGAACGGCGCTGACTCAGTATCATAAAGCCATGGATGAACTCTTTGGTGCATATGATTTTCGCATCTCTCAGCATCCCTTTGTGCGGGCCGCTAATACCAAGCGTATGGTGGTTCTGATCACTACGGACTTTGGATTTTTGGGCGGTCTCAATATGAAAGTCATGAGTGTGGGCCTGAAGGGGAATCAGAAAGGAATGCGCTACTTGGTCATAGGTGACCGTGGAGCCAACTCTATGCGAGAGCACGGACTGGATTATGTTCCGCTTCAGGGTATCAATCCGGATGACACGCGGTATGAGTTGGTAAAAAAAGTTCAGAAGGAAATTTTTCGAGCGGTCTTGAAAGATGGATTTGGAAGCGTGACCTTGGCCGCGCCTTTTTCCACCTCTATGGGGACTCAAAAAATTCATCTCCTGAATCTCATTCCCTGTCCCATGTTTTTTAAAAATCGGACCGGCCCGGCCTTGACCGCCGAAGGTCAGGAGCGCCAGGTGATTTTGGAGTCTGAGGAAAATCTTTTGATTGAACGAATGACGGAGTCTTGGCTGGAATCCCGGCTCGTAGAAATTTTTGAAAGCGCCAAGCTGGCTGAGTTCGGAGCCCGTATGATGCATTTGGAGGACAGTTATCAAACACTTAGTAAAATCGATAAGCAGCTTCGGCTGGATTATTTTAAGGCGCGCCGTGAAAAGATCGATCAAAGTTTACGGGAAACCTGCACGGCGCAGCTTATTTTAAATAAGGATGCCTAGTATGAATGAGGATGCAAAAAAAGAAGCTTTAGGCCGGGTGGTGGGTGTTCAAGGACCTGTGGTAGACGTCCATTTTGAAAGAGGCGAGGATGTGCCTGCCATCAATCATGTGCTTGAAACTTTTACCATCCATCAGGAACGCATCGTCCTTGAAGTGGCGGAGCATTTACCTGGGAACATGGCGCGCACCATTGCTTTGAGTTCTACCATTAATCTTCAGCGGTCCACTCTGGCAAGGCCGCTCGGCGCTTCGGTAGAAGTCCCGGTGGGGAATAACTGCTTTGGCCGTATCTTAAATGTGATCGGAGATCCGTATGATAAAAAAACGCCGGTCGAAGCAGATCGCCGTCTTCCTATTCGTCAGCCCAAGGAAAGTATTTATTTGAATCCGGATTCTGTAGAAAACAAATTTGAGGTGCTGGAGACCGGCATCAAGATTATTGATTTGCTTTTCCCCATGCTTAAAGGAAGTAAATCCGGAGTGCTCGGAGGTGCGGGCATGGGAAAGAGCGTGCTCACGCTTGAACTCATCCACAACATTGTGACCAAGCACCAAGGTGCCTGCATTTTTACCGGAGTGGGAGAGCGTATCCGTGAAGGAAATGAATTTTATTTTGAAGTCAAACATGCGAATTTGCTGGATAAAGTGGTGATGATTTTCGGTCAGATGAATGAGCCTCCGGGAGCGCGTTTTGGAGTGGTCAGTACAGGGATCACGATTGCCGAAGATATTCAGCGTCAAAATAAAGACGTGCTTTTTTTCGTGGATAATGTATTCCGTTTTGTTCAGGCCGGTGCGGAGATTTCCACCCTGCTGGGGCGCGTGCCTTCAGAAACCGGATATCAACCGACCCTGGCCATGGAAGTCGCTGATTTTCAGGAGCGTATTCGATCTATTCCCGGCCGAGGTTCCATCACAGCCGTAGAAGCCGTTTACGTTCCGGCCGACGATTTGACCGACCCGTCGGTGGTTGCTATTTTTAGTTTCTTGGATAACGTGATGGTGCTTTCACGCGAACGCATTCAGCTTGGTCTTTATCCAGCCATTGATCCCTTGCTTTCTTCTTCCGGAAACTTGGATACCCTGGTGGTAGGACAGCGGCATTTTGATATTTCGCAGGAAACTATTCGTATTTTCAATAAATATGAGGAGCTGCGCCGCATTGTGGCGGTCGTGGGTGTGGACGAACTCTCCCGCGCAGACCGGATTTTGTTTGACCGGGCCCGCAAGATGCAATTTTTTCTGACGCAGCCCTTTTTCGTGGCCGAATCTTACTCCGGTATCAAAGGCGAATATGTGACTCTTAAGCAAAGTTTGGACGGCTGCGAACGCATTTTGGACGGACGCTATGACCGCGTGGGCGAAGAAAAATTTTATATGCGCGGCTCGTTGGATAATTTATAACTTCTCTGAAGAGATAGAAGGAAAGAAATTATGGCAGAGCGGATTGGCGATATTTTTTTACGAAAAAAACTCATTAACAACTCAGAGCTTGAACAGGCGCTTCAGGAACAAGTGCACTCCGGAGAATTCTTGGGAGAGATCCTGATTCGTCTGGGATTTGCCAAAGAAGAGGATGTGCTCCGTGTGTTGGCGGATCAGACGCATTCAAAGTTTGTGGACCTTAAAGAGGTCCGTATTAATCCTAAAATCGCCAATATCGTCCCTAAGAAATTGGTAACTGAATTTCAAGTTATGCCCATTGAAATCCGAGGGGAAGTGCTTTTGATTGCTATGAATAATCCCCTGGATATTTGGCCTGTGAGTCAGCTTCAGGAACAGCTTCATTTGGCGGATGTTCATTTTGTTTTGGCTAAGAAACGAGATATTGAAGATCACATTCAAAAATATTACGGGATTTAGAAAAGCCCATGATGGATAAAGCAGAAGATTCTCTTATAAAAAAACAGCAGATCTCGCCCAAGAATTTGGACGAGGCCCGGGAAGAGCAGAGAAAAACAGGGGAGCCTCTCGGAAAAATTCTGGTTAGAAAGGGCTATGTCCGGGAAGAAGATTTAGCGCGGGCATTGGCCGAGCAATACCGTCTTCCTTTTATCCGGTTCGGAAAATTTCTCATTGACCGCGAAGTCATCTCCAAGGTTCCTCCCAAATTAGCGGTCCACTACAAAATGGTTCCGGTGAAACTCAGCCGCGATGTGCTGACGGTTGCGATTTCCAATCCGCAGGATATTCGCGTATTGGATGATATTCGCGTGGCTTTAAAGGCCAAGTACCGGATTGAGGCGGTGATTGCCTGTGAATCAGATATCCTCAGTGCGATCAAAAAATATTACGGATTAGGCGCTGAGACTGTGGAAGGCATTATGGAATCCTCCACCGATACAGCTATGCTGGCCACGGAAGAATCTTTGGAAGGTAAAGTTGAGGATCTCGAACAGGAGGCGGGAGACGCGTCCATTGTCAAATTGGTGAACCAGGTTTTGCTTGAGGCATGGAGTAAGCGCGCAACCGATATTCATATTGAACCTTACCGCGCCAAACTTCAGCTCCGCTACCGGGTGGACGGGATGCTTTATCCAGCCGAGATGCCGCCGCAGATCCGTAGATTTCTCCCGGCCATTATTTCCCGTATCAAAATTATGTCGAATCTCAACATTGTGGAGCGGCGTCTTCCGCAGGATGGCCGTGCCTCAGTAAAGGTGGGAGAGAAGAAGATGGATCTTCGTATTTCTATTCTTCCTACTCCGCACGGGGAAAGTGTTGTGATCCGTATTTTACCGACATCCATGCTTTTTTCATTGGAAGATCTGGGACTTAGTTTAGCCCATCGGGCCATTCTTGAGGATTTGCTCAAAAAACCTTACGGAATTATTTTTGTTACGGGGCCGACAGGAGCCGGAAAATCCACGACTTTATACACCAGCCTTTCGCGTTTAAATGATGCGAAGACAAAAATTATCACCATCGAAGATCCTATTGAATATGAGCTGGAAGGTGTGACGCAGATTCAAGTCATGCCGCAGATCGGACTCACCTTTGCCCAAGGGCTTCGCAGTATGCTGCGTCATGATCCGGATGTCATGATGGTGGGAGAAGTCCGCGATTATGAGACTGCGGAACTTGCCATCCGTATTGCCTTAACCGGTCACTTGGTTTTTTCCACGCTTCACACCAATGATGCAGCCAGTGCGGTATCTCGACTCATCGACATGGGGGTGGATGCCTTTTTAATTGTGTCTTCAGTCGAATGTTTTATTGCTCAGCGCCTTGTACGCCTCATTTGTCCGAAGTGTAAGCGTGAGGACAAGCGGGTTTTAGAGCCTTCGCTTTTTGAAGAACTCAAGGCACAGCTTCCGAAAGATCAGTCCGAAGTCAAAATCTGGATTGGCGAGGGGTGTGACGATTGTAACTTCACGGGCTTTCAGGGCCGGACCGGCATTCATGAATTTTTAGTTCTGACTCCTGCTATTAAAAAACTTATTATGAAAAAACCGTCCTCAGATGAAATTAAAGACGCGGCTCTCAAAGCAAACATGACAACGCTCCGATTTGACGGGTGGGAAAAAGTGCTTCAGGGAAGAACTACAGTAGATGAGATTCTCCGCGTCACTCAAGTGGCGGCCGAAGAAGACAATTTAGCGTAAGTAACCAGAAGGCACAAAGTGCCTTTTAAACGTGAAAAAGTGAAGAGTGAAGCGTGAAGAGTAAAAACTTGCAGTCCCTCTTCACTTTTCACGTCTTCACACTTCACGTCAAAGGTGCGTAGCACCGTTAAATTATGGCAAAATTCTTTTATAAGGCAAAAAAAGGACCTACCGAAATTGTCCAGGGTGAACTGGACGCAGAAAATGAGGATCAGGCGTTAGGAAAACTTGCCGCCCAAGGACTCATTCCTATTCGTTTAGGGTTAACTCCTTTGGAAGGCGGATCTAAGCCTCAGGCCGCTTCGCGCGAATCGGCAGCGCCAAGCCTAGCTTCTCCCTCACCCGGGAAAGCCGGGGATGTTTCTAAGATAAAAATTCGTCGCCGGGATTTCGATATTTTAACCCGGCAATTTGCGATTTTGCTTCGTGCCAACGTTCCTCTGCTTCGTATTTTCTCCGTGCTGCAAACTCAGGCTGTGGATCCGCAGTTTAAAATGCTTCTCGTAGATATCCAGGATAAAATCCGGGCAGGATCAAGTCTTTCCGATGCCTTGCGAAATTATCCCCGGGTTTTCTCTCAGCTTTATGTCAGCATGATTGAGGCGGGTGAGGTGAGCGGAATGCTGGATGCTATCCTAGTCCGCTTGGCCGATTTCTCAGAAAAAGAGGCTGAGATCCGCTCCCGTGTGCAAGCGGCTCTCATCTATCCCTTATTTCTTTTGGGCGTTGGACTGCTCACTGTTTTTGCGCTCATGACTTTTATTCTGCCGCGCCTTATGGTTGTTTTCCAGGAACTGGATACGGAATTGCCCGCCATTACCAAAGCGGTTATGGCGGCCAGTCATTTTCTAGCAGGACACTGGCTTCCTATTGTGGTCGGAATCACGGGCGCGATTCTGCTTTTTCGGACCCATAAAGTGAGTGATGCCTGGAAGGTTTTTTGGGATCCTCTCTCGCTGAAGATTCCAATCTTTGGAGATTTAATCACCAAGACGGAGACCGCGCGTTTTTTAAGGTCGCTGCAGCTTTTGTATGAAAATGGAATTCCTCTTTTTCGAGCGGCTTCGGTCTCGGCGCGAACCGTGGATAATGCCGCGATTCGTAAATCCTTGGAAGCCCTTCCGAGCAATCTTCAGGGCGGTTCAACTCTGACACAGAGCTTGCAGCAGATCCCTTATATTTCCAGTTTTGTTGTCAATATGGTGTCGGTCGGAGAAGAATCTGGAAAATTGGGGGACGCTGTTCAGGAAACAGCCTCTTTTTATGAAAGTGAATCTGCGCAGGTGGTCAAAGTAGCGACCACTCTTTTAGAACCTTTGATGATATTCTTTATCGGAGGTTTGATCGGATTTATTGTCATTGCCATGTTATTGCCTATTTTTGAAATTTCCGCCGGAGCCCATTAAGGGCAGGGCTGTCCCTTGCGTCATTTCCAAAGGTCAACGATGTCTTCAGAAAAAAGCCTGATCTCCATGCGCGGTTTTTCTCTCATTGAAGTTCTCATCGCATGTGTAATTCTTGCCTCTGGATTTTTATTTATTACCGAAGGCCTCAGCCGATCCCAGCAGACGATTCGCTCTTCGGACTACATCATCCGGGCCAGTCTTCTTGCTGAACAACAAATAGCCGAAGAGCAGATCCATCTCCGGCAGTATCACGGTCTTTCGGTGGGACAGGACCGGGGTGAGGAAAAATCTCCGAATCGAACGATTGCCTGGGAACTTAAGGTCCAGCCTTATTATCATGAATCGATTACCGGTGAATCAAAGTTGCGAAAAATGAATTTGGATATGAATTGGCAGGAAGGATCCATGCGAAAAGGCGGACTTACGGTGGAAACTTTGCTCATGAATCGGGATAAACAGGGAGCAGGAAGTCTTTCGTGAATATTTTAGCCAAGCTCCGAATCAAAAGGGCCAAGGATGCGCGAGGCTTCACGCTGATGGAGCTCCTCCTTGCGGCAACACTTCTCACGATTGTAATTTCATCCAGTTACTCCATTTTTTGGATGGGTCTTCAGATTTGGAAATTTACTCGGGGTCGCGGTAATGTTGAAAAGAAAGTGGTGCTTGCACTTGAAAAGATGGGCCGAGATCTTCGTTCCACTATTCGGATTCCGGACAGTGACACCAAAAGTCATGGATTTGGAAACCGCGCCGAAATTCACATTCCCTCGATCATCCGGATCCGCTCTGCCCATGAAGACACAGCTCAATATGGGCTGATTGTATACCGATGGGAAAGCAGTCATAAAACGCTTTGTCGTCAGGAGCTGACGGCCACGGACTTTTATCGTCACAATCAACCGCCTTGTGTGGAAGTGGCGGGCTCGATTCGCGATTTTCAAATGAAGTATTTGATTTATGAGGGGGTGGGCGAGGCCTACTCCTGGCTCGATTCGTGGGATGAAAAGGACATGGCGCCTCTTGCGGTTGAGATCCGTCTGGAAATTGAACCGGTTTTAAAAGGGGAGAAAGATTCTTTTCTGCGCAGTTACCATAAAATAATTTTTATTCCGGCCGGAGAAAAGATCCTGGAAATAAAAACAAAGGAAGAAGAGAGTCAGGAAGCGGTCCCGCCGGTTCCGGAAACTCCTGCCAAAGCAGGCGCCTCATGAAGATCCGAAACAATAATTTAGAATTAAAAAAGAGGATGAAAGGATCTGAGCGCGGAGCAGCTCTTATGATGGTTTTATGGATGCTTTTGCTTCTTTCTGTTTTTGTGATCAATATCAGCCACAATACCACTCAGGAATTGGTGGTCTCGCGCTGGGTCCGGGATCAAGTCATGGGAAGAGCGCTGGCTTTGGCTGGAATTGAACGCGGACTTCAAGAATTGCAGGCTGATCAGGAGATAAATTTTGACGCCTCGACGGAAACATGGGCTTCCAATGAAAAGGCTTTCCGCGAGATTCCTCTTGAAGGAGGAACTTTTACTGTTCTTTGCGATCCTGCTTATCGTTTAAATGAAACGCCAGACTCCGGCGATTTGGAGGGATTGAGTACTAGCCGTGTCAAAACGCGCTATGGCCTTTGCGATGAATCGGCCCGGATCAATTTGAACAAAGCAGATCAGCCGACTCTGCTTCGGCTCTTTCTAGCTGCGAATCCAAAAATGGATCCGACCACGGCAAATGCCATTGCTCAGTCCATTATCGACTGGCGCGATACCGATGACGCTACGATGCAGCAGGGTGCAGAGACTACATACTACAAACTTCTTTCTAAACCTTATGAAGCCCGAAACGGTCCGCTGGAATCGGTTGAAGAGCTGCAGATGATTAAGGGAATCACGAGAGAAATTTACGAATCGGTGAGCCCTTACGTTACGGTCTATACCAAGGGAAAAGTAAATTTTAATACCGCGTCCAAAGTGGTTTTGCAGGCCTTGGGTCTGCAAGCTGATTTAGCTCAAAAGGTCCTGGAATTTCGAAAGGGGACCGATTCGGTGGAGGGCACGGAGGATGATCAGATCTTCCAGGTTCCGGAGGCTATTACCCCGGCTTTAAGTACGGCCGGGACCTTTTCGAGTGAGAATTTTGCGGAAATCAGCAATGCTATTGCCAGCGGAGCCATTGACGTCAACTCCCAGTTCTTCAGAATTCAGTCAATTGGCCGTTTAATAAGCAATGGAGCACCGCTCGAAACCGGGGTGACTTGTGTGGTCCGCCGGGATGGAAGGGTTCTCTATTGGCGTGAAGGGGATGAATAGACAACAGATTGCAGATAACGCTACTGAATGTTAAATGCTTTTCGATAGAACCTTATTGAACGGCTGATATCTGTCATCTGCTATCTAACGTTTTTGGGGAATAAGGAGTTTAGAAGTGGCAAAAGGTTTGGCTTTTTGGAAAGATCAATCGGGTAAGGTGAAGGTAAATCCGCCGCCGGAGGGGACGAGCTCGGGGTTTCATCTTTCCTTTGAAGATCTCCAGTCGCGCCTCTTTGGATTTACCTCATCCACCCGGCTTCTTGTGGTTGAGGTTTGTGAAGGGCTCGTCAAAATGGCGGGATTTTCCATTCATAAAAAACAGCGGCGGCTGATGTGCATGGGGTCCGTAACGTCTGGTAACTCGGATCTGGAAATCGGAATTAAAATCCGAACGTTTTTGCGTTCTCATTTTTTTAAACCCACCGAGGTAGTGGTTCTGCATCCTTCTTATAATTTAACGTCGAGAATTTTAAATCTGCCTTCCACGGACATGAAGGAAATTCGGGATATTATTGATCTTCAAGCCGTCAAACAAACGCCGTACAGCCGGGAAGAAATCACTACGGGATTTCGCATTCTGGAATCAGATCCTTCGGGATATTCCAAAGTTCTGCTGGCCATTTCACACCGTGATCTGGCGTCTTCTTATTACCGGGCCATTGAAATGGCCGGCTTCCAGGCGCGCTGTATCCATATTGCAGTGGAAGGACTTCGTGGATGGTTTGAAGCGCTTCGCAATCGTGATCCTCAGAAGTACGACAAGCCTGTGGTTTTTATGGATGTGGATTGGAGCACGACAGAGTTCATGGTTTTCCAAAAAGGAAAGCTTGTTTTTAACCGCAATATCAGCATGGGCGTTCGTCATATGGGAGAATCTGCGGATAAACTTCCGGATGATTTTTTGCGGGAAATTCAGCGGTCCATGGAAGGCGGACAAGCCGAGATTAAAGATGATTCGATCTCCAGTATTATTCTTTCCAGCATGAGCCCCAAAGGGCAGGCTATGGTGGCGCATTTGTCCCGTGAACTGAATATGCCGGTGGAAAATATTTCATCGCTTAGTCCGTTTGAAGCGGCTATTCCTAAGGGAGTGAACAAATCGTTGGCCCAAGCAGCCTGTTCTTTTTCCGCTATTCTTGGATTTGGTTTTGATCCGAATCCTGCCGCCATTAATTTGATTCCGAATCAATTGGAAACCAAAAAGGGTTTGGAAAATCGGGCCAAAGATCTGGCTATTTTGGGCACGATGATGCTGGCTTTGGTCACACTGCTTTCCATCATCAGCTTTGAAAAAATTTATAAAAAAGATCAATACTTGAGGAATCTTAATCGAGATTATTCCCAAGTCTCAGCTTCAGCCGAGGATACGGAACGGCTGCTTGCCAAAATGCAAGTGGCTGCGGATCAAATGAGTTCCGGCGCGCATTTCTTGGATGTGCTTTGCGATGTCGCAGAAGTATTGCCGGTCAATTTATATCTGACTTCGCTGCAGTATCAAACCAAGGATTCAAGTCTGGTGGTGCGCGGGATCTCGGATGAAATGTCTTCAGTCTTCAAATTGATCACGACCATGGAAGGCACGCCGCACTTGGAGGGCGTTAAGACCCGGAATGTGGCCAAGCGTAAGGTAAAAGACAAAGAAGTGGTGGAGTTTGAAATCAGCGCCAGCGCAACACGGGACGGTGAGGATGCGACGGAGACAGCAGCTCCGAATCCGAACCCAACGCCGGCGTGAGGAGAAAAAGACATGTGGTCTAAGTTAAAACCCAGCGAGCGGATTTTATTTGTGATCGTGTTGGTACTCCTGGCGCTAGGATTTGCCTACTACGGTGGATGGAAACCCATCCAAGCCAAATTCGCTTCCCTGGATGACGAAATATTTTCCATGCAGCTGCGTCTTCGCAAGGCTAAGATCCTTGTCCATCAGCGCGACCAAATTCTCGAGGAATCTAAAAAATATCCCAATCTTCAAGGGATGGATGCGCGCAAGGATGACGAAGAAAATGCTTCGCTCTTAGGATTCATTGAAGAGGAAGCGCGAAAAGCGAGCATCACGCTCTCAGATGTAAAGCCCCAGTCCATGAGTGAAGACCGTTTGACCAAACGCTATACCGTGGAGCTGGTGGTGGAGGCGGAGATGAAGGCCTTGATCGCGTTTGTATATCATCTGCAGTTTTCGCCGCAAATGCTCAAAGTTCAGCGGGCTGAAATGGCACCCAAAGAAGAAGGGTCTGCAATCTTACGAGGTAATTTAGTGATGGAACGCGTGGTAGTGAAGTAATGATTAAACACGCCGCTTAGGATCAAAAAGAAGTAGACTGAAGCAAGGATCAATCAAGACGAGGAGTCATTTATGAGATGGGATCGAAGAGGATTTACCCTCATTGAAATTTTGTTGGTCGTTATTATCATCGGTATTTTGGTCGGGCTTGTGGCGCCCAAACTGGCGGGACGTTCCGAAGAGGCGCGTGTCCAAGCGGCGCGGGCCGATATCGAAGGAGGTTTAGCCTTGGCCCTGGATTTATATGAAGTGGATAACGGACGCTTTCCGGATTCACTCCAGGATTTGATCACCAGGGGAGCGACTTCTACCAATTGGCGCGGTCCTTATTTGAAAAAAGGAATTCCAAAAGATCCGTGGGGTGATCAATATTCTTATAAATATCCAGGCTCTCATAATCCTTCGGGTTATGATCTCTTTACCAAAGGGCCGGATCGGCAAGAGGGGTCTCAGGATGATATTACTAACTGGGAAACAACCGGGCCATACTAGTACTTCGACAAGATTAATTTTAGGGGCAAGCTCAGTACTGTGGTGAGCAAAGATTGAAATTATCCACAGATAATTTCAATCTAGTCGAACCACTGGATTTTGAACAGAGATAACAGATCACAGATTTCAGATATCAGAAAATAAGTTCTATTGGTTAGGCTTCTAGGAACTGATATCTGTTATCTGACATCTAAAAGTATGTGAGAACTATGAGTCGAAAAATTCTTGTCATTGATGATGAAGCCTCGATTGGGGAGATGATACGGGATTATCTCGCAGATGAAGGTTACGAGGTCTGGATTTCCACGGATATCGATGAAGGACTCGCGGTTTTGGCTCAGGAAAAGCCGAGTTTGGTTCTTCTGGATGTGATGCTCCCAGGAATTGGGGGAGTAGAATGTTTAAAGCAGATCAAAAAACGTTTTCCTCAGACTATTGTGGTGATGCTGAGCGGACTCCATGATGAAGATACCGCCAAACAGGCCATCCGCCTTGGCGCCTATGACTACGTCACCAAGCCTTTCAATCTCAGCTTTTTCCAGGCGAATATCCTGTCCCGCGTTTTTCCAGCCAACAGCCATTAAGAAAACAGTCCCCAGTACGGTTAAGAAGCTTGTCGATAGTAACTATTTAGCGCTGTGAAGTTCGGCCCAAGACTCGGTCTTCCAAAAACGTTCATCCCATGGACTGGCAACTCCAAAATGCTAAATAAGTACTGTCGATTAAATTTCCATTAAAGTACCTTCTGTGCCTAGCCGATCTTAAAAGAGGTCAGACAAAAGTGTCTGATGTAAGACATCGCAGCTAGATAACCAAGAAGTCACAGGATTCGACGAATGGAAACGCTCTACAGTACCTGCACTGTCATCCACCAAAGCGGGGTGAGTGCTCGTCAGCTGTATTATTGGGAGCTTATCGGACTTCTTCAGCCTCGCTATGAAACGTTTGGGACCCGGAAATTCCGCCGCTACACCTCTCAGGATTTAGAGCTGCTTCGCTCAGCAAAAAATTTACTTGATCAGGGATTTACGCTTCAAGCCGTCAAACATCAGCTGCAAAATGGAACCTCTATTCAGAGCCGCGGTCCTGTGGTGCATACTCTGGAGTCAGCGGATTTTGGACCCGGCCGCCCGGTGGAGGTCATTGACTCATGAGCTACTACCGGGTGCTGAATTTAAACTGCGAACCTTTTTCTACAAGTCCGGACCCCAAGTTTTTTTATCTTTCCCGGATCCACCGGGCCACGCTCTTTCGTCTGCGAACCGGCATTGAACTCCGCCGGGGGCTGACGGTGGTGGCCGGAGATATCGGAACCGGAAAATCAACCATGGCTCGAAAACTGAGTCAGATATTTTTTCAGGATCCGCGCATTGACTTTCATGCCATCTTAAATCCCATGACCGCGCATGATGATGAATTTCTCCGAACGCTTCTCCTGACTTTTGGAATTTCTGCGGATCACGGAACTCCGAGCCCCATGGATTGTCTTCAGGCCATTGAAAAATATCTCTTTCAAAAAGGGATTCGCGAAGGGAAGACCGTAGTGCTTATGATTGATGAAGCGCAGCTTCTTTCCTTTGCTTCGTTAGAGGTTTTGCGTGCGCTTTTGAATTATGAAACCAATTCCTTTAAGCTTCTTCAGCTTGTCTTGTTCGGTCAGCTGGAACTGATCCATAAAATGCGGGAAGTCCCTAATCTTTGGGACCGGATTAGTTTAAAACTTTTACTGGGTCCTCTGGATTCGGGGGAGACTTCGGAGATGATTCAGTTTCGGCTTCATCAGGCACGATGTCAAAGTCCCTGGCCGCTTTTTACAGAGGAAGCCATTCAAAGCATCCATGAAAAATCCGGAGGAACTCCGCGGCGCATTAATATTCTCTGTCATGATGCTCTGGAATACTTGGTTATGATGCAGATTCCGCAGGTGACGCGTGACGTGGTCGAGGCGGTGAGTCAAGCCGAAACCACTTGGATTCGCATGACCGAAGCCGGGTCCTTGACTTCCAAAGAAACCATTATTGAGCAAGAGCATGGGATACAAAATTCCACGTCACAGAATTCTTCGCCGGTTCAGGAGCGTGCCTAATGGAATGGGGAAAGAAGGACAAAAATCCCAAGTCTCCCGGGGATAAGGATAATGTGACTCCGGAGGAACGGCTGTTTCGAATTATTTCCGGTGATGACTCCAGCCGGGATTCAAATCTGTCTCAGGATGAAGAGATTGTGGAACACGGAATGATTTCTCAATTTGAGGCATGGACGCAGAAAATTCAGGATTTGCTGAAGAAGTGGCCTGCGCGTTCTTCGGGGCGTTCGGAATCCTACCGTTTGTGGGATTCGCGAAGTACGCTTCAACTGATGCCGCTTTCGCAAATGATTCAGATCCGGAAGCTTAACCAGGGACTTTTGATTGTGGTGATTCTTCTGGCTCTTTATATGGTGGTGGATATTGCTTTTGTAAAAATAGCCCAATGGGTCCCGTCGCCAGCCAGTGAAACCGTTCAGGCTCCGGCCGTATTTTCTATTAAAACGCCGGTCCAGACGAATTTGGATCAATATCTTCAGGAAGCTGCCAAACGAAATTTATTTCAGCCCGGTGCGGCTCCGGCTCCGGCGGGAGCGAATGAAGCATCTGCGGCTCCAGTGGCAGCCGCACCGCCCAATTTTAAACTCCTGGGTATTTCCTGGGATGCGAGCGGGTATGTGGCCATGATCCAAGCGGATGCGAATCAGGAAGGGGTTTCGTTTGTTCGAAAGGGAGATAAAATTAAAGGGTTTGCAATTGAAGAAGTTAAGGAATCTGCTGTGAAATTATCCCAGGGCGGGCAAACTTATGAACTTAACTAATCAAACCGCATCGAACGTTCAATCCGTTCGTGAGACTGCTTCGGCCCCTGCATTGCAATGCTTGCAAAGTCCTGGCAATGACGCGTTATTGCGAGCGAAACGCATCCTGATTTTTATTTTTATCATGACTTTGTGGGCCATGGGGAATGAACTGCGTCTCCACTGTGCCTACGCAGATCCTGCACCCATCAAGGGGTATGAAATGACCTCCGATGTAAGCCAAAAACTGGGCCGGAATATTTCGCTCGATCTTCGCAAGATTGATGTGGTCGATGTGCTGAAGTTTTTATCCACCAAAGCGGATTTGAATATTGTGACCAGCCAGAATGTGAATGCCAAGGTCACACTTTTTTTAAAAGATGTCACCATCTCCAATGCTCTGGATATTATTCTGATCTCTGCCAATCTTGCGGTGCGTGAAAAACAGGGCGTTCTTTATGTCATGACCGAAGAAGAGTACGCGGCCCTTTACGGAGAATCTTATCGGGACCAGCGCCGCATCAAAATCATCCAGATACGATATGCAGATCCATCCAAGGTCGGAGAGTTGATCGGGGGAGTCAAGAGCGCGGTGGGAAAAGTTATTATTGATAAGCAAACCGGAACCGTTGTGATTATTGATACAGAGGAAAAAGTCCGTCTCATGGAAACCATGATCCGGAAAATTGATATCCCGACCGTGGAGCGCGTGCTTCCTACTGAGACCAAGGTGTTTGAACTCAGCTACAACAAAGTTGGGACGCTGGAGGCCAAGGTCAAGGCCCTCATCACGGACGGTGTCGGGTCTGTCCAGACGGATGAAAAAACAAACCGGTTTGTGGTTACGGATTTGCCGCACAAGCTGCGAAAAATTGAGACTTTGATCCAGGCCTTTGACCGCAAGACTCGTGAGGTCCATATTGCAGCGAAAATCGTCAAAATTATTCTGACAAATCAATACATGATGGGTGTCGACTGGCAGTACGTTGCCAATGATACTGCCCGCAAACGTTTTTCTACTTTCGATTTTCAGCAGACTTTTCCATTTAATGATAATCAAATTACGCGCTATGGCCGCACCGTCATTGGAAATATTGGAAATGAAAGTTTGGAAGCTACCATTGACTGGCTCCACCGGTTTGGAGACGCGAAAACGTTGGCCACTCCGCAGATTACGGTGGAGGACGGAAAAGAGGCCAGCATTGTGGTGGGGACACGCGAAGCCTATGTGACCTCCACGGTTTCGCAAGCGGATTCAACAACCACTACTTCGGAGTCCATCACCTTTGTGGATGTGGGTGTTCAGCTTAAAGTCAGTCCCACCATTAATCAGGACGGATATATTTCCATGAAAATCGAACCCGAGGTCAGTTCAGTCGGACGGACCTTGACCACGGCAAATAATAATCAGATTCCAATTGTGGATACCACGAACGCCTCAACGGTGGTGACGGTCGAAGATGGACGGACGGTCATGATTGGCGGTCTGATGAAAGATGAAGTGGCTAAGGACGTGGATAAGGTCCCTGTTTTGGGGGATATGCCCATGATTGGCGCCGCATTCCGGTACACCAAAAATCGAACTGTAAAAACAGAAATCGTAATCTTTTTGACGCCTCAAATTGTGAAAGGGAATGAAATGCATCCTTTGATTCCCAGTGCGGCGGGGAAAAAACTGGTTCCAACACGAAATTTTGAAGAAATTGACCGCCAGCTCTCGCGTCTGAAACTGCTGGAAGGTCAAGGCAACCCCTCTGAGGAGCCTCATGGCGCGGACCGCTAAACTCTTTTATTTTTTTCTGATGCTGTTAACGGGAATGGTCTCTATGCCTTCCTCAGGTGTTTCGGTTTTTGCCGCTGAAGAAAAAAGCGCGGTGGATCGGGCTCGGGAACTTTCGGAAAAAAACAAAGAGTTAGTCGAAGAAAATAAAGCCTATGAAAATAAGATGCTCGATTACGTTAATCAAATAACCGTAAAAGAAAAACAGCTTGCAGAGCTAGGGAAGAAGCTGGGCAGCGCTCTGGATGAATTGAAGAGCTCTCAGGCAGAGGAAGCCGCTCAGGAGAACGAAGTCACTCGGTTAAAAGAAATTCAGGCCCAATACGAAGCGCAGACTGAGGAAGTGCAAAAACTTAAATTCGAGATTCAAAAACTTACCACTGATTTAGAGGCGCTTCAAAAAATTCAGGCTGATTATCAAGCTAGTCAGGAAACGATGAAGAAAAATGAGCTTGATAGCAAAATGGTGAGCCAGGAGAAGCGGGTGCTGGAGGATCAGCTTGAGAAAATGACAGCCGAGCTGGAAACGGTGAAGCAGGAGCGCTCGCTTTTAGAGAATTCCTTGAATGATGCCAAAAAAAATGAAGAAAAACAACGGGTTGAAACCCAGGTTTTTGACAGCCAAAAAGCCGCGTTTGAGACTGCGAAAGCCACGCTTGAAACGCGGATCAAGGCACTCAGTAGTGAAACAGAAGCATTGCAAAAAGAGCGGGATGGATTGAAAGCATCGCTTGAAACATTTCAAAAAAATGATGCGGCCTATGAAACCGAGCAAAAAAAGAATTCTGAAGAACGCGCGCGGCTTATTGCGGCCAAAAAGGAATTAGAGGATAAGGCGGTATTGCTCAATCAAGAACTGGATAAACTTCGCAAAGAACGCGATGAGCTTTTAAAATCCAAAGATGCAGCAGAAAAAGATCAAGCGGGCTGGAGCGCTGAGAAAAAATCGCTCGAAGCTGCTCGGCAAAAGGTAGAAAAAGAAAAAACTGAGCTTGAGATTAAACTTAAAAAAGCATCTGCCGAATGGGAGGCTTTGAAAAAAAATCCTCCCACGAGCGCCTTGCCCAAGAAGGATCAGGCCTCAAGGTTTTTTGTGGAGGATGCTGAGGATTTGAAGAAGGAATCCAGGGCCGGGGCGGTCACGGAGGATCCGGAGCTCGCGGCAGCCTCTAAAACGCTTAATCAGATCCAAAAGGATCTAGCCGGAGCTGACGGGGCTCCTAAAGTTCAAAATGTGACGGTTCCCGAGCCGGATTCAGGCAGTGAATTTCTGCTGGATAAAAGCGTCAGGCGCCCCAAACGAGAACGGCTTGCGGCCTGGCAGGCTCCGGGTCTTCAAGATTTAAGTGATCCATCGGATGTGCTCAAGGACACAGAAGTGGCTGTGCCGGATTCTTCAGGAGATCCGCGCATCCAGGAGGAACGTCTTAAGGACGCGCAATATTATTCAGAGCTACTTAAAGCAAAGACAGCAAGGTTGGAAGCTGAGAATGCTGAAAAAGACCGCAGCATTGAAAGACTTCGCGAGGAGTTAAGGGCTGCGGTTCGGAAGATGGAAAAGAAACAGCATGTTTTATCTCAGGAGTTACAGGAGGAACGAGAAGAAAATCAAGATCATTTTATTCAATCTCAAACACAGAATGAAAATCTGACAAAGGCGTCAAAAAAAGAAAAATCAAAAACGGTTTCTGGAGGTGAAGGGGCGAGACAGAAGGCTCTGTTGCAAAAGAAAATCCAGGGACTCCGGGCGGATGCGCGAAAAGACCGGGAAGATTATTACTATAATTTGGGAGTCGTGTTGATGAGAGAGGGGCGCTTTAAAAAAGCGGCTTATTTATTTGAAAAAGCCCTGCATTTAGATCCGCTTGATGCCTCAGCGCACTATAATTTAGGAATCCTTTATGACGATCATTTAGATGAACCCAAAAAGGCGATCCGGCATTACGAAGCCTTCCTAAAATTGAGCCGCAATCATGATCAGGTCCGGGATGTGGCCAAGTGGCTGAAGATCATTCAGGACTACTACGGATCAGGCGGCCGGATGAGCCGTGTTCAGTCTATGCGTCAGGCCGTGGAAGAGCTCTTCTTTACTGCACCGTATTAAAATAAAAGGGATAAGGGAAAGGGGATAAGGGGTAGGGGAATAAAAAAATAAACTTTTTTATCTCTTCCCCTTCCCCCTATCCCTCACCCGTTTTCTCTTACCCCCTACCCCGTATCTCTCAACCGTTTTCCCTTATCCCTTTTATTATTCTTCAATGAGGTAGACGCTGTAGGGGAGTTTTTTGGCGCGCTTCTTGACGTTGATGGAATGTTCCAACACATCTTCAAAGCTGTGATAGGGCCGCTTGGCGTTCGAAATGCCGGCGAGCGAAATGGACATAAGGGGCTGGCGTTTCAGTTCTCCTTCATCGGAAATAGAATAAGAGCGCGCATCTTTTCCTAAAAAATAGCCGCGTGCCAAATCTTCGGCAGAATAAAAATCCTTGAGACTCTCATCAAATCGGGAGCAGACTGCTTTTGCAATCCTTTCAGCCTGCGAAACCTCGAGCACCAAAATAAAATCATCGCCGCCTTGATGGCCCACGAAACTTTGGCCTTCCACTTCCTTAGCAATTTGAGTCAGAAGATGAGCGGTGTGACGAAGCACGTCATCTCCCTTGGCAAGTCCGTACTCGTCGTTAAAGGCCTTGAAGTGATCAATGTCTGCGTGAAAGAAAACAAATTTCATATCGTCATTGATGCGGCGGTTGACTTCTTCCCGGATGATCTGGTTTCCCGGGAGCTGCGTGAGAGGATTGGCATCTCCCGCGGCGTGCGTGGTGATTAGCATGGCCTGGCTCATGCGGTTGAAGCTGGAGGCCAGGAGTTCAATTTCATCTCCGGATTTAATCAAAACGCGTTTCCCCAAATTTCCTTCCAGGATTTCCCGGCAGGCGCGGTTCATGGCAAGCACCGGCCGCACAATATGAAATGAAAGTGCAAAAGCAAATGCCAGCGCAACCAGAACAGAAATTAATACAGCAATTAAAAGAAGCCGCGAAGTCTGGATTAAGGTTTGAACGGGTGCGGTATACGGAAAGCAACCAACGGCCACTACAAATTGATTCGTGTTCGGATGACGGAAGGGGATATAGGCGCAGAGCTCTTGGGGAGAGCCTTCCAGATTAAGATGGTAGGGCGTGCCGTCCCGCATCAAGGAGAGACTTTTTTGAATCTGAAGGATTTCATCCGTTGGAATCGGAGCAGGCGATTTTAAAGCTGCGGATTTATTCAGATTTTGATAGGTGAAAAGGGAGAGTCCCTTAGCAGGATCAATGAGATCCAGAGAAAGGGCTCCGGAGTCATGCGAAAGATTTTGTCGCAGATTTTGAAGCGAAACATCCAACGCAGTGCCGGCGGAATCAATTGTGGCAGAAGCTTCGCTTGCGAGCAGTTGGGTGGCGGTAATGGCCAGGTAACGCTCATGCTGGCGCTGGCCTTCGCTTTCATTGGTGATGATAAGACAGGCCAGCAGGATAAGTGCAGTTAAGACAGGAAGAAGTGTGTAGATGGAAATTCGAATGAAGAGCGGTTGTACGTGCCTGATTTTCTTTTTCTTCGCCATAAAATCCCAGGGGTTGGATAACAACTGTCATCATGTTACTCTGCATTTTTCTTCATTTCAAGGAGCAATAACAGTAGCAGTAGCAAGAGCAGGAAGCAGCCGCGGTACACGATATACAAAAGATCGTGACCGCGCAGTCCTTGCGCATGGGCGCAAGGGCAGGAGCGGGAGCAAGATCAAGGAGCAGTAGCAAGAGCAGGAAGCAGCCGCGGTACACGATATACAAAAGATCGTGACCGCGCAGTCCTTGCGCATGGGCGCAAGGGCAGGAGCGGGAGCAAGAGCAAGGAGCAGTAGCAGAAAATTATAAGTCAGAATCCAATTTTAAATTGACACACTGAATCATTCGGCCGAGCATTTTACCAATTTCATTATAACCGGACACCAATACTTGATGTTTTGGAGCAAATAGATAACCACAATCAAGGGCAAGATCCAGCCAAACTTGAGTTTCGGCAGTTTCGCCATCAATATCTGTAAGCTTGTGTGCGTAAAGCTTTGGATATTTAATTTTTCTGAAGGCTTCTGCCAAATTTGCAGCCACGCTTCGGGATGAACGACGAATTTGATCGGTTAGAGAATAACGTTCTTCTGGAGGAAAAGATTTTGTTATCCAAAAAATCTCCATGGCGAGTTGATAGGCTAATTGATAAACCTTCAAGTCCTTATAGCCATTTTTAAAGTTGGAGCCCATAGATAAAGAATAGCAATAATATATAATAAATACAATATATAATTAATTTTTATAAATATTAGTTGGTGCTTTTCTCTATAGTGCCGTCATTTTTTTTGCTCCTGCGAATTGCTTGCTCCTGCTCCTTTAATAGGAATCGTTTATAAATTTATAGCAAGATATAATATCCAGGATTAATTGATTGTATCAAAGGCCACGGGTGCTACTATTTCTATAGATGCCGCGCATCCACTCTATATTTATAGTTCATAGTCTGTCTGCAGTTATAGATATTATGAAGGGATGAGACCGTGCTTGGTGAGATCGCAAGAAGGGAAAAGAGGATTGATGGATAAAAAGAGCAACAAGAAAAGCAAAGAGCAAAAGCACTGGGGCAGGAGCACAAAGGCAGGAGCACCCAAGAAATCTATTTTTACTTACTGCTCCTGCACTCTGCTCCTGCTTACATTCCTGCTTGTGGTTGCCAAACCGCTTCTCCAGGCTGCGACGATCAATTGGGCTTTTACCAATCCCGCACTTTATGTTTACGATGCCGCAAAAATTATTGTCTCCGGAACTACGGCTGAACTTCGCAATGTTTTCCCCCTTGTCTCAGATGATACCCAGGCCGAATTTGACGCCGGAACTTATACCCAATCCTCCTGGCAAACCAGCAAAGTGGCTATTGATCCTTCCGTGATGCCCCACACCAAAACTTTAATGAACGGCCTTGTTGGGCTATGGAACCTTGACGAAACCTCCGGCACGTCTTCCTATGACTACGCAGGCGGCTACACCGGAACGCACATCTCCAGCCCCACGATTGTGGATTCAAAATCAGCAGGATTTGGAAAAGCCATTGATTTCGCGGGCAATAACTACATTTCCGTTGCCGACACTTCGGCCCTTGATATGGGAACCGGCGATTTCAGCGTTGCTTTCTGGGTTAATTTTGATGGCGCTACGGGACTAGCCAGAAGGATTCTTGCCAAATTTGACGGTGGAACAGGATGGAATCTTATTCACCGCAGCGCGGATGACGTAGAATTTATTACGCAAGAAACCGATAATACCAACCAGACCAAGTGCGATACCCTTGCAACTTTCACCGATGGGACTTGGTATCACTTCGTTGCCGTGCGCCAGGGGACCACAGTCAAAGTTTATGTCAATGGAAGCACATCTACAGGATGTTCTGCTACTAATACGGCGCGTAATGTTACAAACGCGCAGGTACTTAGTCTGGGTTGCTATGACGCGGGTGGCGGGTTTAATAACTGTCTGCCCGGAACCTTGGATGAAGTCGCCCTTTACAACCGCGCGCTTACCGATGCAGAAATCACCGCACTTTATACTGCCACTCGAAGCTTTAAGATTTCCAAAAACCTTCCGGTTGAAAAGGAAATTCCGGGAATGGTCAGTTTGTGGCAATTGGATGAAGGCTCAGGACAAACGGCTGGGGATTTTAACGGAGTCAGCACCGGCACGCTTGGCGCTACAAGCGGCAGTGAATCCTCAGACCCAGCTTGGGTGACATCCGGCTACCGGGTGGGAAGCGGCGCACTCCGTTTTGACGGTTCGGATGATAAAGTCATGCTGAGTGACAGCGCATCGCTTTCTCCTGGAACAGGAGACTGCACAGTGTCCGCATGGATTTATAGCGAGGATAACACCAATCCCCAGTATGTTTTTATCAATCAAGGAGCCAGCGGAGCTAATATTTCGCTTCTGAATTCAAGCGGATCCCGTTTTGCTTTCACTGTCTATGACGGGACCAATTCAGCTTCGGCAACGACTCCCAACAATTATTATGTAACGGGCCGTTGGTATCATATGGTCGGAGTCAAAAAGGCAACGACAGCCTATCTTTATATAAACGGTGCTTTGGTTGCTTCGGCTGCGAACGCCTCTCTTGGAAGTCTGACTTTAGGGGATGGGCCTGTTCCTCATATCGGTGCCAATGCTTTTGGCGGAAGTCCTTTTTATGGAAGAATTGATAACGTATCGTATTTCAACCGCGTGCTGAATGAAGATGAAATTCTGGCCCTTTACCGAAGCCGCGGACAATATCAGTCAACCATCGGTAATGCCGGAGCGGCTGCGCCGACCTGGCAATCCGCGCGCTACACCGCCTCCGTCCCTTACGGACGGCCTTTTGACCGGCCTCCGGTTCACTACTGGAATTTTGAACAGGGAACAGGAACTGCGACGGATCTTATAGGATCTAATCACGGCACAATGACGGGCGGCGCCTCCTGGTCGGACACTGTTCCGTCACCGCTTGCTTTTTCAGATACCAAATCCATTTACATGAACGGAGATGATCAATATGTTGCGCTTGGAACAGTTTCCGAGCTTTCCGGTGCCTCCAAAATTTCCGTTTCTGCCTGGGTCAAGCGGACCGGATCCCAGGACGCAGGGGCCATTCTTTCCCGATACACGAACACCTCCGATTATTTTGAGATCTGTGAAGGAACTTCGGTAGCGGGAGGCAATGACGACTTTTTTATCAAAATTGCGACTGGCGGGACTTCGGCAGGCAGTACCTATACTACAGGCAATTGGCTTCCTTTAAACACTTGGACCCATATGGTGTTTACTTTTGATGGATCGCTTGCCACAGATCAACGCCCCAAAATTTATACCAATGGAATTTTGCGTGCATGGTCAGGTTCGCCTTCCACCGTGCCTTCAACGCTTCATTCTCAATCTGCTTCCACACGAGTGGGTGACAGCGTTCTTACCAATGCCAATTTTATCGGAAATATCGATGAAGTCGCGATCTATGATTACGTTTTGCGGGACGATGAAATTGCCCGGCTGGGTATTGGAGCCAAAAAACCGTATGTACCTTCGGATAATTATGAAAAAGATCTGGTTGGAGTTTGGCGTTTGGATAATGATGGAAATGACAGCACCTCCATTTCCAATGGAACAGAAAATAATATGTCCTATGTGCCTGGAATCTTCGGGGCCGCCGGGTCTTTTAATGGAAGCTCTTCCTATATCAATGTGCCGGATGTGACGGACCTGAATATTACCACCAAACTTATCACCGTCTCAGCCTGGATCCGGACCGGCACTGTTTCAAAGTCCATTCTATCCAAAGGCACAACCGGTTCTTCGGGATATGAAATCGCCATTGATGCCTCGGGCTATGCAGTTTTCAAAAAAGGAGGAGTTTCTCTGACGGGAACAACGGTCCTTACAGATTTTCAGTGGCATCATGTTTTGGGCACCACGAATTCCAGCGGTAACATGTTTTTGTACGTGGACGGTGCAGCAGAAAATTCAAATGCAAACACCGCGAACTTTTCAACTTCCAGCGGTGTGGCGCTTAAGATCGGATCCAACAGCGCGAACGCCTATTTCAACGGCATCATCGATGAAGCCACGGTGTTTAAGGCCGGAGTCACGGCCTCTCAAGCCCTTGAGATTTATAAACGCGGTGCGGAAAGAGTCAAACTGCAGGTCAGGGTCGACACCGATTCCGGAATGGGAAATGATAATGACTGGACCGGCGGCGGAACGCCGGACACCGGAGCTTCTTCGGTTTGGCATTTTAATCATTCCTCGGGAACAAACGTGACAGATTCCGCGGGCAGTAATACGGGAACTCTGAGCGGCTCAGGTTATACCTGGGTTAGCGGAAAAATCGGAAATGCTGTAACGCTTGGCGGGGCAACAAGCGATGTGGTGAGCGTCTCGCCTTCGGCGGCTTCGCAAAGTACTTACACCATTTCCCTTTGGTATAAAACTACGGGGACCTCACAAAAAACCTTATATTCAGAAGGGAATACGGGGAATTCAACGCCTCAAATGTATTTAACTCAAAATGGTTCTAGCAGTGATATCTTCTTCACCCATGCAGACGATGCCGGGAATTTCAGATCTTGCAGCTCATCCGCGGGAATTTCTAATGACGGTGCCTGGCATCACGCGGCAGTGGTTAAAGAAAGTGCAAGTGTTTATAAACTTTACCGGGATGGGATTTCAGTCTCTCCCTGCAATGGCGGGGGAGCAAGCGTCGGTACGACCACTGCCAATGCAGCGAAAATTGGAGCTCGTCAAAACGGAGCGACCGTTCAGGATTATTTTGCAGGATCGATTGATGAAGCGGTGATTTATCCGCGGGCACTTTCCGGCACGGAGGTCTGGAAACTTTATGAATCCGGAAATTTTATCACGCGCCAGGACGGAGAATTCCTTTCCGCACTTCCCAAAGTTCAGTATGTCCAGTACCGCACCACTTTTGAAACTTTGGATGAGGCGCTGAGTCCGGACATTCAATCCGTAACGCTCGTGGCTTCGGGAGTGTATCCCAAAGATAATCCTGTGATTACACCGTCCACGGCTCAATCTTTTAATTATGTTACGAGTTTTGCCGAGACTGCGACCAAGCCTGCAAATACAGAAATTAAATATATCCTGACTCCGAATAATGGAACGGATTGGTATTACCATAATGGATCCAACTGGGTGGCGTCCAATCAAACCTACGCTCAGGCGAATACAGCCTCAGCTATTAACACCAACATTGCTTCTTTCGATAATCAGGCGTATTCGGACTCCAAAATTCCTGCGAATAGTACCGGCAATTTTAACTGGAAGGCATTCTTAAGTTCCACCAATGCCACGGCCACTCCGCAGCTTACTCAAGTTTCTTCGGGTGTTGAAGCCGGAACAATTACCGTGGCGTATCCGAACGGATCAGAAGTCCTTAAAGCTGGATCTGCAAAACCTATTTACTGGACGACCACGGGTACGGTCCCGAATGATCTTACGCTGGAATATTCTATAGATGGACTGAATTACACCAGTCTTTCCACTACGGTATCTGCCGCCACTCACAATGAGGAAAAAATCTCCGGTGCAGTCGGCGTGTGGCATTTGGATGGGGGAACGAGTGGACCTATCACAAATGGAACTACCGTTGGTTTTGGAGACTCCGCAGGAACTAACAACGGAACGGCAAGCAATGGCAATGCCAGCGGCATGGCCTGGACCACTGGAAAGGTTACGGGAAGCGGCGCGGTTTCATTTGATGGGACGGATGATTATGTCAGTGTTCCGCATTCTGCGAGTTTGAGTCCCACGAGTGCGGTAACGGTCATGGCCTGGGTCAAACCCACGGCAACAAGAATTCACGACTATGTGGACAAGGGAAGAGACTACCATCTCTTTTTGAATGCCTCAAATATTTTGGCCTTTGAAGTGACCAATCTAGCGGGTACAACGGATAGCACTGGCGGATCTGCGGTGAGCACCGGATCCTGGAGTCATATTGCAGGAACTTTTGACGGCACAACCGGAAAATTTGCAGTTTATTTAAACGGAGCTTTAAGCGGCAGTAAAATTTCTTCTACCGTGTTGGATGTGCGCAATTCTACCAGTGCCTTAACCATTGGAAATGGTTGGTTTTCTGGATTGATATCCGGCTCCGCGGATGATGTGGCGGTATTTAACCGCGCGCTTTCGGCCCAGGAAATCAAGGCCATCAATGATATGGGAGTCAACGCTGGTTACGTCATGACCGTGCCGTCAATTTTAAGCAATACGGTGACGGTGCGAGCTCGTTCTGCAAGTGCGGTAGTCATCACGGATGTTTCCAATGCAAATTTTTCAATCACTGATTTAAATATTGTCGCTCCGAACGGTGCGGAGCAAATTCGTTCGAATTCCACTTACACCATTTCCTGGGCAGGTCAGGCCAATGTTCCGAATGACATCATCCTTGAATATTCCACCAACAGCGGATCCAGTTTCTCAGCAATTTCCGGTGCCACAGGCCTGAATGCAAATGGTGCAGATACCGGTGTTTATACGGATCCGGCCACACTGTCCGGAACCGTGGCGGTTTGGCATTTTGACGGCGGTACCTCGGGATCCATTGCCAATGGAACGACCACCGGACTCACGGACGCGGCAGGCGGAAACAATAATGGAACGGCAGGGAATTCCAATGGAACCGGCATGGCCTGGACCACGGGAAAACTTTCAGGCGCTGTCCAATTTGACGGTGTTGATGATTACATTTCATTTTCTGATACCGGCCTTCCAACCGGAACCAGTGCACGGACCATCGCGCTTTGGGTCAAATGTGTTTCTTGCATTTCGACGAATTATGCTTTGTTTGATTATGGGACTGGGAATGCCGGATATATTCAGGTTGTAAGCGGTGGAACTGTTTCCTGGGAAGGTGTGACCGGGGTCGGAACAACGACGGCTCTGACTAATGGAACCTGGCGCCATGTTGCGTTCAGCAGTGACGGAACCAAACAATATGCTTACGTGGATGGAAAGATGGAATCCTCAGCAACGGTCACATTGACCACGGCCTTAGTCGGCACGAGCACGATTGGGAGGCTCATTTCAGGAGTTTGGAGTTTCCCCGGAGCGTTAGACGAAATCGCCGTTTATAACCGCGCGCTTACGGCCGGAGAAATTGCGGCGCTGGCCGGCCGCGGATATGCGTGGACGGTTCCGGATATTGGACCGGGGGCAGGATCTTCCACCGTTCGAGTGCGTGCGCGGTCTTCTTCAGCCACGGAACTGACGGATGATTCAGACGCGGATTTCAAAGTCGCTCTTCTTACGATCACGGCTCCGAACGGAAATGAATCCTGGACCGTCGGATCCAGTCAAAATATTACGTGGAGTAAATCCACCAATCTGACAGATTTCAAACTCGAATATTCGATTGACGGCGGCGCGAACTGGATTGGCACGCCTATCAGTGCGTCTACCGGCAATGTGGCCACCTTCAGTTGGACGATTCCAGACAATGTTTCAAGTAATACCGTAGTTCGGGCCTGTGCTTTGACCGCGGGATTTACCACGATTTGCGATACCTCGGATACCTCGTTTACCATTCCCAAAGTCATTGTCACGGCTCCGAATGGAACCGAGCAGTATCAAGTTGGACGCACAAAATTTATTACCTGGACCGAATCCACCGGCACTCCGCTTGATATTGTGGCGGAATATTCCACGGATGCCCCGCACAGTTCCTGGACCGCGGTCAGTCCAGCCATGAACTTCAAACCCACTTCCATTGCCAATCACGTGGGTTACTGGAATTTTGATGAAACCAGCGGCACCACGGCTACCGATGGATCCGGATCCAATAATGGAACCTTGGCTGGCGGCGCTAAATTTGCGCCCGGCCAATTTGGGAATGCTATTGATTTTAGCGCGAATTCCGCAGCTAAGGTTACCACCAGCGGATTATCCGCTGGATCCGGAGCACGTACGTGGTCTCTATGGGCAAATTTTTCATCGCAAGCTGCTAGTCTCTCGCGATTTCTTTTAATAGATAAAGCCGCCGGAGCATCGTTAGTTAATTACGCTGGGTCAATGACCTTTACGCTTACTTATAATGGGTCAAACACTATCCAATCTTCGAATTATACAACGGGTGTATGGCATCATGTTGCGGGCGTGTATGACGGTGCGGGCAATGCAAGTCTTTATGTGGATGGTCAGCTCATCGGTTCAAGATCAGACTGGGGCGTCCAAACCATGGGTACGGGTCCGGGCATTGGTAATACATCTGCTGGAGGACAAAATTTTCCAGGTCTTATCGATGAGGTGGCGATCTACAACCGCGCGCTCACGGCTGGGGAAATTGCCAAACTTGCGCTCGGTCCTTCGGTGCTAGGCAAAGGGCCGGACGTTGCAAATGTGAGTGGAGCCACTTCGAATTGGCATTTTGACGGCGCGACTTACGGCGGCATTGCCAACGGAGTCACGGCAGGACTCACCGATTCCATTGGAACCGTCCACGGCACTGCGAACAATGCAGATGCTGCGGGCATGCAGTGGGCGCCGGGACTTTTTTCGGGTGCAGTCAAGCTTGACGGTGTGGATGATTACATTTTAACCGGCAATCTTCCCACGGTGGGAAGCGGTGATTTTACTTTTGGTTGTTGGATGAACGCCAATACCATTGCAAAGAATCAATATTTCTTTTCCCGTACGCAAGCGCCTGCTCATGTCCGTTTTAATATCACCACAGCATTTAGCAATGGAAACGTTTTCTTTGGACTTCAGGATAGTGGTTCAGTGGCAATGAGTGCCAGCACCACGACTCCGGTATTTACAACCAATACCTGGTATCACGTAGCAGGAATTAAGCGAGGCACGGGGGTTGAAGTCTATGTCAATGGAGCCCTGGCGGCTTCGAGCAGTAATGGAAGTTTTGGTGCAATGACCCTGACTGCGAGCCCTGGATATATTGGAAATGATTTTGGAGGCGGCGGAAATTTTGATGGATTCATTGATGAAGCGGTTTATTACACGAAAGCTCTCACGCCTGTGGAAGTCGCTGTACTGGCAGGTAAAGCCGCGTATCAATGGACTATTCCGGATGTGCCGTCCACTACGGTAAAGGTGCGCGTGAAATCATCGTCCGTCACAGCTCTTAGCGATGATTCAGATGCGGATTTCAAGATCGCAAAAATGCAGGTCACGAATCCCAACAGCGCCAATTATATGAAGACCAATGCCTCCCACGGTGTGAACTGGACCACACCGAACGGAATTCCGGGGAATATCAAAACCGAAAAATCTGTGGATGCAGGACTCAACTGGACCACGGTGAGCGCTGCGACTTCTAATGACGGCGATGATCAAACCGGGACTTATGGAAGCACGCCCTCAAAATCTGTTTTGTGGCGGGTGAGCGGTGCGGATGCAGGTTACACGCAATTTGAAGATCAGAGCGACGGTGTGAGTTCCTTGATTGCACTCGATCTAGCGGCACCCAACGGCAGTGATCAATTTCAGGTGGGAGCAACTCAATATATTACTTGGGCCACTCAATCGTCCAACGCTCCGCTGGATTTAATTGCAGAATATTCCACGGATTCAGGGCACAGTTCCTGGAGCGCGGTCAGTCCGGCCATGAACTTCAAACCGACTGCCATTGCCAATCACGTGGGTTACTGGAATTTTGATGAGACCAGCGGCGTGACGGCGACCGATCGTTCTTCAACCAACAACGGAACACTGACCAATGGCGCCAAATTCGTCCCCGGCCAATTCGGCAACGCAGTCCAGCTGGATGGCGTTGATGATTATGTTGATCTGGGCAATGTCTTAAATGCACCGGCTACGTTTAGTATTTCTGCCTGGGTCAATCCGGCAGTTCTTAACGGCAATCAGGGGATTGTGACCCGATGGAATGGAACTGGATATCTGCTCTCTTTAAATTCCAGCAATAAATTCACCCTTCAAATCGATAGTTCCGGATCTTTCCCCGTTTCCTTAGCCGTGCCAACCGCCGGGGTTTGGGTTCATGTGGCCGGAACTTATGATGGAACCAACGCGCGGCTCTATGTGAACGGAGTTTTACAGGATACTCAGCCTCACACAGCTCCGACATCGAATGCTCAGAATCTTGTGATAGGCCGCACCAATGGAATCCAGTATTTGAAAGGCAAGATTGATGAGGTGACAGTTTATAACCGCGCACTTACGGATACGGAAGTTGCTCAGCTCGCGATTCCGCCTTCCATATTAGGGAAGAGTCCGGATCCAGCAAATTTAAGCGGATCTGTGGCTATTTGGCATTTGGATGGAGCGGCTTTGGGACATATTGCGAATGGACTTACCTCAGGTTTGGAGGATGCCATCGGTGCAAACAACAGCGGAACAGCAAATAATGCGGATGGTTCAGGCATGGCCTGGGCTGTTGGAAAAATGGCAAATGCCGTCACCTTTGACGGTGTGGATGATTACATCACCGGCAGCGACGCAGGATTGCCCTCCGGCAATTCAGACCGGAGCGTTTCATTATGGTTTAAAAGCACATTATCTTCTGGAACCGGAGTCAAACGGATTTTTGGTTATGGCGTTACTCCCAATGATTTTTTTCTGACGACGACAGGCAACGAATTTATTTGTGTTCAGGACGGATCGAATTCAACCTGCAATAGTACGGATGTGTTGAACCAAAGCTGGCACCATGTTGCGGCTATTCTTCGCTCAGGGGTGGTGGAGCTTTATGTGGATGGTTCTCTTGCGAATTCGGCGTCGCGGGTTTTAGCAACAACCTTATCATCGTTTATGATCGGCCTGTCGCCAAATCACAATACCGGTTATTGCTATCCCGGTGCTCTTGACGAAGTTGCCGTTTATAACCGCGCACTGTCTGCGAATGAAATTGCTCAGTTAGCCGGACTTGCCGCCTATGAATGGACGGTTCCGGATGCGTCGTCTTCGACCGTCAAAGTGCGGCTGCGGTCCTCGGCCCAGGCAAATCTGACGGATGATTCGGATGCGAATTTTGCGATTGAGAAAATAAATGTGACCGCACCAAACGGAGCCGAGTTTTGGCCCATTGGAACCGCTCAAAATATCACCTGGCAGACCGGCAGCGTTGCCGCGAATGTGAAAATTGAATACACCACCAATGGAACGACGTTTAGTCCTGTTCTGGAATCCGAAGGAACGGCGGATGACGGCATTGTGGCCAATGACGGCAGTTTCACCTGGACGATTCCAAATTCACTGACTCAACTGCTTAAAATCCGCGTGACAGGAGATACGGCTTCCTATAATAAAATTACGGATATTTCAGATAATTATGCGTCCATTATTGATCTTGATGTGACCTATCCGAATGGGTCTGAACAATTCCAAGTGGGTGCAACCAAATATATTTCCTGGACTGGTTCGACAGGCGCGCCTCTTGATTTGGTGGCCGAATATTCTATTGATGCGGGGCACAGCACCTGGAATGCAGTCAGTCCGGCCATGAATCTCAAACCCACGTCCATTTCCAATCACGCAGGCTACTGGAATTTTAACGAGACTTCAGGTACCACAGCCGCAGATTCATCCAGCACCAACAATGGAACGCTCACCAACGGCGCGAAATTTGCTCCCGGACAATTCGGAAATGCCGTTTTATTTGACGGCGTGAATGATTATGTCAGTATGGCTGATAGCGCCAATCTTTCTCCAGGCGCAGGGGATTTCACGATTTCCACCTGGATTTACGGAACCCGAGCAGGCACTAACACGATTTGGGAAAACACGGGAGCGAGTACAAATAATTCGGCGAGTCTTGAGACAACGGCTGCCTCTGGTCAAAAAGCACGCATTACTTTTCGTGATGGATCTGCCAATCAAGCACAAGTGACTGGTGTGACTGCTCTCTCTTTAAATACCTGGTATCACTTGGCGGGAGTCCGACGGGGGACTACGGCGGAACTTTATGTCAATGGAACGCTTGAGGGAACCAACACGAATGCATCGCTTGGAACGATCACAGTTTCTGATGGAACGGTACCTCACATGGGAGAAAGTTATATAGGTACAAATTTTATGGGCGGTCTCATCGATGAACCGGCGATTTACAGCCGCGCACTCACGGCTGGGGAAATTGCCAAACTTGCGCTGTCGCCTTCGGCTTTAGGCAAAGCGCCGGATCCAGTCAATGTGTCGGGAGCCACGGCGATCTGGCATTTGGACGGGGGAACTAGTGGTTCGATTGCCCAAGGAACGACAGCGGGCTTAGAAGATGCAGTGGGTTCACTCGAAGGTACAGCGACCAATGATGATGGAACCGGGATGCTTTGGGTGCCTGGCCCCATGGGAGGCGCTGTTCAATTTGATGGGATTGATGATGTTATTGGTGTTGGAAATGAATCCATTGTTGTGGGCCAGCCTTACTCCATCAGTGCCTGGGTATTTCTCGATCAAGCAAACGAAACTGGATACGTTCTGGGTCGTGCCACGTCTTGTTTGAGTTTAGTTTTGCATAATGGAGCACCCCGATTCTCTTTAACGACGGGCACTTTTACTGGCAGTGCGCTGAGTTTAAATCAGTGGTATCACCTGGCCGCTGTTTTTGATGGAACAACAGGCTATCTTTATGTGAATGGTGTTCTAGCTGCGTCAAATGCAGGAACTACTTCTACTTTAACACAGCCCGTTTATATTGGCGATTTAAGCCTCAGTAGCACATCTCCATTTAAAGGAAAAATTGATGAAGTTGCAACTTTTAGAAACAAGGCGTTGACGGGTCCGGAGATTCTGGTGTTGGCAGGGAAAGCATCCTATGCGTGGACGATTCCGGATGCGCCGTCGAGCACGGTGAAAGTCAGAATTCGTTCCTCTTCAGTCACAGATCTCACTGATGCCTCGGATGCGAATTTTATTATTGAAAAACTGGCCATCACGTACCCGAATGGCGGAGAACTCTGGCCCGAAGGCGCGCCCCGGAATATTACCTGGAGCACGGGATCTTCGGTCGCCAATGTGAAACTGGAATACACCACAGACGGCACAAATTTTACTCAAATCATTGGATCCACCACGAATAATGGAACCTTGAGTTGGTCTCCTCCGATCGGTGCGCTTGGTACTGCGGTGAAGATTCGAATCACCGGTGCGGACGGTGGCACAACCTCCTTTACCGATATGTCGGATGCGAATTTCTCGGTGATTGATGCCAATATTACGTCGCAAAATTCTACTCAGCGCTACATTCAGGGTAAGTCGACGAATATTACCTGGACGGGTTCTGCGGGAACGCCTGCGGATCTTATTTTGGAATATGTAGCAGACGGCACGTTTGACGGCGATCAGGTGGAGATTGCGAATTCACTTCCTGCCTCCGGATCTCAGAGCTGGACCATCCCAGTAATTTTGGATAATCGTGTTCGGATCCGTCTTCGTTCTTCTTCGGTTTCTGATTTGAATGATACAAATGATGCGGCCATCATTGTTTCGCGCCTTGCCATCACTTCACCCAACGGAGCTAACACGTTACGCATGGGAGCTACGGGTATTAATATTACCTGGGATGCGCTCGAATATGCTGGAGGCGATCTGCCGTCTGATTTTGTTTTGGAGTATTCAACGGATGCGCCTCATTCCACTTGGACACAAGTCACGGGTGCAACCAGCATTGATGCGGTGGGCACGACTACTTATAACTGGAATCCAATCCCGAGTTTTGGAAGTGTTCAGAGTACGGTCCAGGTTCGTCTCAGAAGTTCCGGGACCGCGGCATGGAGCGATGACTCTAATGCCAATTTCACCATTGATTTCCCTACGTTAACTTTTACGGCGCCCACCTTAAATCAAGTGGTTCCGTTTGGTTCAAATTTGAATATTACTTGGACGCATGACGGTACGACGCAGGGATCCCTTTCCACGGATCTCAAAATTGAATATTCCGAGGACAATGGAAGTACCTGGCCGGGCGGCGCGCAAGTGATTGTTGCCGGCAGTGCAGAAAATGGCGGGCCGGTGGTGAGTCCATTCCAGTGGGGCGTTCCGGCAGAAGCGGTATCAAATACGGTCAAGATCCGGATCACGGATAATCAATCGACCACGACTCAGGTAAGTACGCCTGTTTTTAAAGTCACGGGATCCATGACCATGCAAAGTCCCACGGGAAATGAAAAGTGGGCCGCGGGGTTCCCTCATAATATTCAGTGGCTGCGCCAAGGCTCTATTGCCAATGTGGATATTATTCTTTATGACACAGATCCGAATAATCCGCTGGTCACGATCACTTCCGGCGAACCCAATACGGGAAGTTACAGCTGGACGCCGGCTTATTCTGATGCGCATACGAATGTAAAAATCCGGGTGTCGGATTCCACGGACTCGACGGTTTACACAGAATCCCCCGCAGCATTTACAGTTTCAAGCATCAGTTTGGGAAATCCCAGTGCGCGGCTCCTTGCCGGAAGTGCACCTAATGTGATTTGGAGTTCTGCAGGCATCACGAATGTTAAATTGGAATATTCGCTTTTAGGAGATTTCTCAGATGCTCAGACCGCGGCAGGCTGCAGTTCGGTGCCGGCGGGAAATTTACAGTGTGCGGTCACGATTCCGCAAAATACGGTGGGGACATTCCGCGTGCGGGGAGTGGACGCGGATCTTCCCTCGGTGGGTGATCAGGATCTGGCCTTTGATGAGTCTGACAGCGACGCTACGATTTACGGCAATCTGACAGTGACAGCTCCTAACGGAGGCGAATCTCTTTCTTCCGGCAATCCAACCAATATTACGTGGACGACTTCTCCGGCCAATGTGAACGTGATTGCCAATGTAAAAGTTCAAGTGGCGAAGAATGGAAACTTCAACGACAACACCGGTGGAAATATTATCACTCTCACAAGTTCTACGCCTAATCACAATGTGGCGACTGGATCCGGATCTTATTCCTGGACTCCGACCTTCACTTCCAGCACTTCCCGGGTTCGCGTGATGGACGCGGACGCGCCGTCACCGGTTGCAGGTCAGGACCGTGATGACTCCAATGGAACTTTTGCCGTAGCAGGAATTGCCATTAGTTCTCCGGCCGGTGGAGAGACTGCGCTGGTGAATTCCACATTCAATATTACATTTGAATATGCAGGCACCACCGTTTCCCATGTGGATATTGATTATTCTCCGGATGGGGGCACCACGTGGAACCCGGTGGTGAATAATTTTAATCTGCCGTCCAATCCTTATACGTATGCGGGCTGGACTGTACCCAATGATATTTCAACCAATGCCAAGGTCCGCGTGCGGGATCATGATTCGCCGGCTGTTCTCGCTATTTCCACCGGCGTCTTTTCCATCAAAGGGACGCTCTCTATTAATACTCCGCCGGATCAAATTATTAATGATGGCTACACAATTCAGTGGACTAATACCGGATCCATTGCGGATGTCAAACTGGAGTATTCACCCAGCGGTAATTTCAGCGGCGATGAAGTGACGATTACCACTTTGACGGGCTTAAGCGGTGCACAGACTCCGACCAATCAAAGTCATTTGTGGACCGTTCCTAATGTTTTGAAAACTACGATCAAATTGCGGGTCACGGATATGACTACCCGTGCAAATGGAAGTCCGGCTACGTCCTCCACCTCCGGAGTTTTCTCAATTCATCCGATTATTGTGATCACTTCACCTATCTCCAGTTCGGTCTGGGCAGTCAATGAAACGACTCGCAACATTACTTGGGGCACTACCGGAACGGTGCCGAATCTTAAAATTGAGTATGTTCCTGTGGAGGGTACGCAGTCGGGAACTGCATCGGCTATTTCTCCTTCAACCGCTAATACGAATAGTTATAACTGGCCCACCATTCCGGATATCGTCACCTTGGGCGGACAAAATCCAAATGCTGATGGAAATTCGGATGGAAGTGCGGACGGGGACCGGGACATTATGGTAAAAATCCGGATCACGGATGATGGGACATTGAATGCCGGCCATCCCACGACCGTGGTGGAGTCAGATCCCTTTAAAGTGGAGTGGTACCAGACCGAATGGAGGATCAAGGATGTGGACTCGAGTGCCTTGATTCAGGGATTTAGTGTTACGGATAATTCCGGATGGTCGGTCTCCGGAGATTCGCTGACTCAGGTAACCAATATCATCCGCAATTATAAATATGGGACCTACACAACAACTTTCAGCAAGACGGGATATGCGGCCACGACCGATGATGGATGGATCGCGGATCAGGATCAGACCCGGATTGCTTATCTTCAAAATGATGCCACGGCGAGTGTTGAGATCTCCGTCAAGGTCCAGTACAACTATGATTTAGCGACGGATACATTCCAGTTTATTTGGTGGATTGAGCGCGGAGGCATTTTGCAGACCAATGCCAATCTTCTTTTCTCCGGCCGCATTGAGGTTTATGAAAATGGTTCGGGCGCTATTCTTACAACGCTGAACGATGGGGACGGAGCAGATACAAAGGGAATTTATGAAGTGAGCTGGCCTTCAAGCGGAATTGATACGACAAAACTTTATTTTGCGAAGGGGATTATTGCTTACGGAAATGCCAATAGCTTCAAGACCTCTGGAATTACGATTGATGTCCGCGACAAAGTTGCCTCTCAGCAGATTAGTGCTGGAGTGTCCGCGATTCAGACTTCGACTGCAGCCATCAATACAAAAATTGGCGATACATCTGATACCGAAGCGGCCGATACATTATTTGGGAAAGTCCAGAAGCTGAATTCAGCGCTGGGCGAGGTGACGGACGCGGCGGGAACGGATTCGGTGTTTGGAAAGATTGCGGATCAGACAGAAAATCAAGTCACGATCTTGGATGAAGTTCAGAATAAACTTCCGGATCTCATTAAGCAAAATTCCGGAGGAGCGGTCAAAGGAGGAAAGGGCCGCATGCTCCAGCGCACTGCCAAGGCCTATTTGGGCGATACGGCAGAAATTAGTTTTCAGTTTGATTCGGGCGCGACTCCGACTGTCGATATTTATAGTCCGCAAAACGTGCAGTTAGTTAGTGCCGGCTCGATGACGGAAGTGAACGGCACGGGAATTTACAATTATAATTTCAAGATCCCGGCAACTTACACGGCTGGTGAATATACGGTTATCGTTAAAGAAAGTTCAAACGGATTTATGGATTCCATGATCCTGGAAGTGTTGTCGCCCACAGTCAAAGATGAGCGCATGAGTGCAGCGGTGGTGAATGCCCAGTCTGCAGCGCAGAGTGCGTCCTCCGATGCGAAGCGCATCTGGCAGGAGGTCATGGGGATCAAAGGACTTTTAGGATCCGGGACCGTGAGTCTTGGCGATCAGATGGGACAGGTCGCAAGTTTGATGAGCAGTCTCAAGGGATCTATTTCAGTTTTGACGGGAGATGCAGCGGGGGGAGCTGCTCAACCGGTCACGATTTCTACCGTTCATGATACGTTGATGGATGTCATGGGCGAAGTCCGGGCAGTTGCCGGAAGACAGGGGATTAATATGGACGCCGTTTATTCAAGTGTAGCCGCTCAGGCGAAAACGGCGAAGGAGATTCAGAATATGGTCATCGCAACGGAAGCCGCAGCCAAAACCAGCCAGGACCTCCTGGAAAAGGCACAGGATAAACCTGTGATGACAACATGGTTCGAGAATCCGAAAGCCGCCTAATCCATTTCCTGGAAAACAAACCGCATCCGATACGGTTTTGTTATGACCTAATACCTCTTTCAAGAAATTCGAGTGATATTTCGTTTGCTGTCATCCCGGGCTTGACCCGGGATCCAGAATACAAACGAAACCATGGATGCCGGATCGAGTCCGGCATGACAAAGCAGCCGCATAACAGCAAAAAATACCTGGCGCCATTTGTGCTGGGGATGGTGATTTTTGCGGCACCGTGGGGTTATGCGGTCGAAGAATCTCCTGCTTTAGCGCAGGATGCAGGGACGAAAGTTGCTTCTTCTGATGCGTCTGTCGCGGGAGATGTACCTCCTCAAGCGGAAATGAATTCCAAGATGCTGCTTCCGCCTCCTCAAGAGACCCGCGCTGAGGATATGAAAAAACTCGTGCTGAAAATCATGATTGTCAATCCGTCTCCCAAACATCAGCAAAAATATCCAATCAAGGCCGCACTTCCTGCCGAGATTGAGCCGCGGCACATCCTTTCCAAGGAAGATTTGCAAGTGGCTTATGATGCCGAAAATGGGAATTATTATCTTACTCAGGAAGTCATCTTGGATCCGGGACAGTCTGTCGTCAAAACGATTGAAGTTGAAGACGTGTGGCGCATTTCCACTGACACGCTGAAGGGACTCTCAGAAGAGGCCGCGGGGCTCATGAAAAAGATGCAGGGCACAACGTATGAAGAAAAGGCGCGCCTGCTGGTCCAAAATACCGAAGTTCTGCTCACGCAGATTTATGAATCTCAAGATGATCCCAAGATGACTCCGCAGCAGCACATCGAACTTTTCCATGATAATAAGCAGAAACTTAAAGAAATCGAACTGGACCTTGTGGCCTTGCGGCGCCTTGTCTTTGATTCCACCGGGGAAAAGGGAATTACAAAATCGGGAGAAGGGGCGGCAGGATCCTTCGGATTTCTCGGCGCCGGATTTCGTGCCAATGATCTTGGAAAAAATTTATCAGGTGCAATTCCTGGGTGGGTGGCGTGGCGGATTATTTTTGTGATTATTGGGCTTCTAATCGTTGCAACCGGAGTTTTTTACGGGATTTGGGTCAGTCAGCTTCGTAAGATTGAGCAAAATAAACCCGAATCGAGCTCGACAAAATTCACACAGCGCAGCACCGAAGCCCTTTTTCAAGATGTGCTCGATCCAGGCGCTAAAGGAGCTTCTCCTCAGAATAAAGAAAAAAGAGCAGTCGAAGATCTTCTTCCTCCGCCTCTTCCGGAATCCAAGCCAGGAAAGTCCAATAAATAACTCAAAAGACAAAAGGGGACAGGCTACTTTAGAAAAAAACGAAAAGTAGCCTGTCCCCTTGTGCAATTTACTCGGAATCTGAAGATTTGTTACTGCCGGATGCGGCTGAGCTGCTTTGCGAGGTCCCTACGATATTAGTGGCATCTCCGTATGAAAAGCCTTCTTTTTGCATCAGTGCGAGAACTGCGTCTTCGGGAGATGAAGTGTTATCAAAAAGATTCTGTGCTTCCAGCCGAGTGTATCCCATTTGTACAAGGCGGCTGGTCATCAAGGTCTTGGTCTCGGAATAGTCAGTGGTGCCTGAGTCGGAAAAATAGAAAGGATTGTTGGCCAAGGAAGGGCGAAGATTGGAGTTTTTTGATTCGGGACTTTCCGATTCCGTATTTTTTCGAAGATTCCCGGCCTCATTCTGTTGGTTTTTCTGAGCCTCTTCATAAAGCCGCTCAGCTTTACTTCGCTCATACTGATAAGAATCTTCGTCGGATCTGATCCGGACATCCGCGGGTTTTTGTAGCGCGCTTTTCTGATCCACTTTGGTTTCTAGCTTATTTTTATCATTGAGTTGAGGGGTTTTATCTTTTCCCACTTCCATGAGATAAGGGTCAACGAGAGGCGTGACGGTAGGAGATGGAGCAAATTCACGATTCGTGACGTTTTGCGCCGCATCGGTATTAAGATCCAGAACACTATTAATGTAAGCCTGATAACCCGGATTGGCGGCATTTGCCGTGGGATCTCCCGTAGCATTTTTAAGGAGTGCTGTCCGCGACGCTTGACGCCGGCTTGCCTCATCTGCAAATAGGGGAGAAGACGGCTGAATGAGAAAGAGAGCCCATAGGAAAAGAAGAAACCATTGCCTTTTACTCTGCCGGTGATTTTCTATCATGAAGTCTCCTTCTAAGTGCGTCAGTATCTTATGAAGGAATCATCGGCGATACAACAGGAGACTTTAAGTGTTACCGTTACATCGCCTTTTATTAATGAAAGGATAAGTGATAAGGGATAGGGGATAAGGGATAAACTTTATTTCTTACCCCCTACCCCCTATCCCCGAACCCTTACCCCTTTGTGTGAATGGGGCAAGCCCTTTTTGCATAGCTTATTTAGCCTGTACTGTCAGCAAGATGTTGCGTGGTAAAGATTTATCTCGTCCAGGACGATTCATTATTGATAGAATATTCATCCAACAACCCAGTATAAGGCTAAGTATTGATGACTAAGATGATGCCGTCTCCTCGCCGTTTGCTTCTTCTCTTCCTATGGATTCTTCCCATGATCCTGACCCTGGGACTTTGCCAGCTGGCGCACGCCGATTCCTCGGAAGACCAATATCTCATGACTCGCGAGGAACAGATTCGAGTCAAGGAAAGCCAGAATAAGGAACTGCAGTACAAAATCGATACCTTACAAGAGCAGATCAAGCGGGACCGGAAAGAGATCCAATCCACCACAGAAAAAATCTGGCGGGAATTCTCTGACCGCCAGGATATTGAAAAGCGCGAACTTCAGGATCAGTTGAACTCTCTTAGCCAGCGCCAAGCTCAGTTTGAAAGTGAACTGGAACGCAAGCGCAATTTAGATGAAATCCGTGTCCGCGAAAAAGAGGCGCAGCTTCAAGCCCTTATGCGTGACAGTGAGCGCACGACCAAAGAATTGGAAATCGACCGGAAAACTTACGAAGAACTTCAAACGGCAGCCAAGGACCGCAAGGCGCGTCCTGTGCAAAGTCCGGATCTTCCGGAAAATACCGAAGTTCTTCAAAATGGAACGGTGCAGATTACCCGTGCTTCCGGCAATGCTTTAATGGGAGGAAAAAACTTATCGCGCCCGAATCTCCAGCCCGAATATAATCTTTCGATTGGAGACATCATTCTGATTGAGGTTTGGAGAAATCCGGACATGGCCAAGCGCGTGGCGGTGCGGCCTGATGGCAGAATTTCTCTTCCGCTGGCCGGAGATTTAGAGGTCGCGGGCATGAATCTTGTGGATCTGCGTGAAGTTTTGACCAAGAAATATTCCGAGTATATTCGGGATCCGCAAGTTACCATCTCCATTGAAGGTTTTGGCGGCCGCAAATTTGTGATTTTGGGAGAAGTCGGCAGCCCCGGCGTTTACCGGTTTCAGGAAAGTATTACTCTTATCGAAGCCATTGGCCTGGCCGGCGGATTTAAGAAAGAGGCGCGCACTGGGAAGGTGATGATTATTCGCGGAGATATTCATAAATCTCCGCAAGTCAAAGTTATCAGTGCCAATGCAGCCAATATTCTTCGCCAGGGGATGATCAGCGAAAATCTTACGATCCTGCCCAACGATATTCTTTATGTCGGTAAAGACTTCCTGGGCGATTATCAATCGTTCCTCGACAGCGTGGTGACACCGTCGATGAATACGGCTCTGGACTTTTTTGTGCTGAGAAGCGCCATTCGTGAAGCTCAGCAGGAAAAAACCTATGATTTGTGAGCGTTTTATCAGACGATCGGACGCAATTAGATAGTTTAAGAAGCAGCTTTTTTTAAGGCCCATTTATGACTGAAGCAGCACTGCCTCCTCAAGAAACTTCGATGGCCGCTATGGATTTGAGCCGCTATGAGCTCAATCTGGGAGACTATTGGCGGATCCTTGTTAAGCGTCGAATATTCATTC
>CAYWRU010000013.1:0-67961 GCA_964460795.1 uncultured bacterium
AGCAGTGGCTGAAGGTCTTCACTGCGATCTACAAGCGCTTCCATCGGTCGCTGAAGGGCGAGCTTGGTCTGATCTACCGGCTCAACCGGCTGCACCTTGAAGATCGCGTCGAGTACCAATGGGGTGACGACTGGCGCGCGGTGACGCGCGAGGATTATGTGCAGGGCGCTGGCGTGAAGCCCTACAGCGACCCCGACATGGTCTCGGATATGCAGAAGATGGGGAAGGCCCAGCTTCTAAATTCCATGAAGGACGACCCGACGCTGGACCGGATTGAGATCAACAAGCGCATCTTCGAGGCGGCGAAGATCGACCGCGCCGAGGCGCTGTTTGCCAAGCAGCAGCAGCCCGATCCGATCGTGATCGCGAGTGTGCAGGAGAGCGAGGCCAAGGCTCTGGAGAGCAGGGCCCGCGTCGCCAAGCTCGCCCTCGAAGAGGCGACCGAGCGCGCCAAGCAGGTCGAGACCTACGCTGGCGCTGTGCTCAAGCTCGCGCAGGCCGACAAGATCGAGGGCGATATGGACATGAACTGGATTAGTTCCCAGTTGGATGTCCTGCGCGGCCGGATGGAGGGCATCAATGGCTCCATCGCGCCGCGTCGTCCTGACGGCCTACAGCCGCCGCAGCCGGGTATGTTGGGGCAGGATGGCGGCGAGGAGCCCGGCGAGGCGATGGAGGCCGGCGGCGAGGAGGAGCCGCCTGTGGATGGTGCTCGCAAAGCTCCAGATGGGAATTGGTATGTTCCCGATCCTGAGCGACAAGGGAAGTACCTACAGGTGATGCCGGGAGGTTAGAATGAGGGTTGAGGAGCGTCACGCGCGTTTGCCGGAAATCCTTGCGATTATCGTCTCGACGCGCGAGACTTTGGCCAGCGCGGTGTTGCGCCTGCGCTCGCTCAAGCTCAATCTGGTCGGTCCCGACCCGGCTCCTGTGCTGACTGGCAGTGGAGGAGACGGTGTCGCCAGTGTGGTCGGCGCGGGCGGGGGCGCAGTGACGGAGGCTGTCAGTCCGCTGGCGCAGATCGAGTGTGAGGTCAGTCTTCTGCGTAGCGAGGCTTCCGATTTGATTGTCGCTTTGTCTCGGATCGATGAGGCGCTGAAATGACCGGACCGTCGTCAAGTCTTGGTGTGGGTATCGGCCCGGCCGTTGAAGCTTTGCTCTCTGGTCGCCGGGTTCGCCGCTCCGGGTGGAACGGCAAGAAGGCGTGGCTTGGGCTGATCGAACCGTCAGCGACCTCCGAGATGACGCTGCCTTACGTCTTCATGCGGACGGAGCAGGGCGAGGTTGTCCCGTGGCTCTGTTCGCAGACCGATCTTCTGGCGACTGACTGGGAAGTTATCTGACAAAGAGGAGTTGTCATGTCTCGCGATGAAGCTGCCGTCGAAAAGGAAATCCAAGACAAGGGTCTGAATGCTCCGCGCCTCACGCCGGATGCGATCGATGCCCAGATTGCCTCCGATCTGTACTGGATCCCGCCGGGCACAACGATGACGATCTGCGTACTCACGCTTCGGAACGGCTTCCTTGTTGTCGGTGAGAGCGCGGCTGCTTCGCCCGAGAACTTCGACAAGGAGCTTGGTCGCAAGATCGCGCGCGAGAACGCGCGCCAGAAGATATGGCAGCTTGCTGGTTATTCGCTGCGCTGTATGCTGTCCGGGACCAGAGGGTACTGATGCCGCTGCATATCACCAGACGCGCATTCGTTGCGGGCGCTGCGGCGACCGCGGTTGCGGCTCCGGCGGTCGCGAAGTTCGCCGATCCGGAGACGGCCGAGCAGCTTTACGAATATCTGCTGCGGATGTGCATCTGCTCTGACGGCCGTGCCGCTGCTTGCTATGTCGTGGAGGAGTATGGCGACTGGCTCCCCGTCACCAGAGCGCCTCTCTACAACATTCGATCCCTCAACTATCGCATCCGCGCTTCGTCCGGGGAGATGGATGAGGGCGCGCTTGTCGACGGCCTGTGCTCGACCGAGGCCGAGGCGGTTCGTCTCTGGCTTGCCAACTTCCGCAAGGATGCTGGTGGCGCAACCCACATCATCTGGCGGGTTCGCCCGATCTACCAACTGATCTATGAGCCGGTGGGTGAGGGGCCGGGCTACGACTTCGGGTCTTCAGCCGTGCTTGGTGGCACGATCTATTCCCGACTGTGGTTCGGTAAGTTGGAGCGTCAACGATGACTGATGGCGGAGACCAGAGTAAGGGGCGCGCATCTACTGTCGAGGCGATGCGCGAGGCGGTTCGGGTGCTCGATGAGAAGCATCGCTACACCGAGCTTCATGCTGAGTTTAAGTGTCGAGCGTGCGATGATGGTGTGGTCCGTTGCGCGATAACGTTCGGCAACCGGCACACCAAAGGCTCTTGCAGCACGCCGGGCTGCGTGAACTGGATTGCGTGACAGTGGGTCTGTGGCGCGCCTTGGTGGCTAGGCCTCGAATGTGGCTGAGGCGGTGGCGGGCTCGTTCGCGCGCCTCGCAGCAGTTTTCGTATGTCGCCTACGGCTACTGCTCGACATGTGGCTGCCTTGTCTACCAGACCGATATCGTGTGGCCGGAGGCTATTCCTTCCGAATCCTGCTAGGTGTTGACGCCAGCTAGGCTGGAGCGTCCCGATGGCTGACTTCTCGCAGTGGTATGACCCGAGCCTTGAGGCTCTTGCCCCGGTTGGTGCCCCCGCCCCGCCTCAGCAGCAAGACTGGTCTGGTTCTGTACCGACGACGTGGGTCAATCCAAGCCCCGTCCAGAGCGCTCCGAGCGCTGACTGGTCGCACTACACGTCAGAGCACCCGCTTGCCCGCGCTATCGTTAGCGTAGCTGCGAAGCGTGGGCTTGATCCGCTCGATCTGATGACGGTGATCGGTTTCGAAACTGGCGGCACCTATGACCCGAAGCAGCCGGGGCCGATCACGAAGTGGGGCCAGCATATCGGGTTGTTTCAGGCTGGGGAGCCCCAGCGCTTGAAGTACGGTTACGACCCGAACGGCTCAATCGATGATCAGGCTGAGAGCTTTGGCCGGTATCTTGACGATACTGGTGTGAAGCCGGGGATGGGGTTGCGCGACATCTACTCTGCCGTGAATGCCGGTTACGTTGGGCGCGGCAACCGCAGCGACACCGCCGCTGGCGGCACATGGGGGACGGTCGACGACAAGGTCGACTTCCAGATGGGCCCACACCGGGCGAAGGCTCTGCAGTTCTTGACGGGTAAGTGGGAGCCCGGCAGCAAAGCTCCGCAGTCTCGTGGAGAAATCTACGCTTCGGCGCAGTCGAAGACGAGATCGATGCTGGTGCCGGTCGACCATGATCCGTTCAATGTTGGTGTCGGCGATAGCGGCGGCAACGATACTGGGGTGGACCCGACCAAGCTGATCCAAGGTGCTCAGTTTCTGACCCGGAGGATATTCCCGGCCGCGCAGCTTTTGGTGTCTGGCGTTGACGCTCTTCCGCCCGACGCCGTGCGAGATGCGCGTGAGACCGGGTCGATCGGCACACGCGGTGTTCTTTCGCTCGCGCGCTTGCTTGGTGCCGGCGCGGAAGCGACGCCCGGTCTCGACCCGAGCCTGCGCGGCTCGATTAAGGGCGAGTTGCTTTCGAATGATGTGTGGAAGGGGGAGGATGGCGCGTACTACTTCCGTGACGCTACTGGTGCTGCCGTGCAGACCAAACGCAACGAGCATGTCGTCGAGTATGGACCGAGTGGGTACTCCGTCTATCGCAACGACATCGATCGCGTGAGCCCGCCGCTGCCGCTGCCCCGTCCGCCGGCGGACCCGGCGCAGGCTCGGCAGTGGCGGCGCGATCTTGACGCGCAGACATACCGAGAGCGCCTGCTGGGCCGGGTTGGCGGCGAAGCTCGTCATGTTCTGGCCCCGGAAGCGATGGTTCGCGAATTACAGCTACCCACCCCAACGTCGCCACTTGATCGCGCTGGCCCCGGTTTTACCGGCGACGCCGAGGTCGCTTGGGCGCTGAATGCGGCCGGTATGGCGTCGACCGGCGGCGCAGCGGTGCCGATGCCGAAGGCTGTCGACCCGCGAGGCTTCCGGATCTTCGGTAAGCGGTATGAGACCTTCACCGAGGCTGGCCGAGAGCGGCAGGTGGTGCAGAGCGAGGCCTTGGCGCGCGCTGGCTACAAGCCGGAGGATATCGGGCGGATGAGTTCCGCCGAACTTCAGGCCGCCTATGAAACTATCGATCCGAGCTTCAGCCGGATGAAGGACGTGACGCCCGGCGCGCCGGAACCCGGCCGCGGCGTGGTGACAGTTGAGCCGTTCGACCCAGCGAACTGGGCCCTGCGCGAGATCGGCGGCTACTCCGCCGAGCAGATTGCGAGGATGACGCCGGAGCAGCGGGCGGCTGCGGCGCGCGGTCTTGCCGAGACCAATGCGTGGGGTCCGGAGTTGAACTTGTCCACCGAACCCGGTAGGCCGGGATCACAGGGAGCGATCGATGCAGCAGCCAAGCAATCGGGACCAGACCTTACCGCCCCCGGCCCAGCAGCCGTGGACGCCGGAGCAGGCGGAGGACGAGGGTCGATTGGAACAGGAAGCTTGGCGGAAGCGCAGGGAGCGGCAGCGCGCTCCAGTGCCGGTGCGTATGTCCCCGAAGGGCTCCCAACAAGACCGCTGAAGCTCGCCGATCCGGACGGGACACCGCAGTGGTTTGTCCCCGCGCCGCTCGCCCAAGCCCAGAAGCTGGCGGCCGACTATGCGCAGCAAGCAGGCTTCGATTACTCTCCTCCTCGGCAATACATTCCGGTGGACCCGGCGCGTGCATCCCGCATCGCGGATGCGTTTGCGCAGATGCCTCATGCGCCTGACGATCCGATAGTAAAGGCCGCCTACAAGGCGATGATCGATGAGACCGTCGCGCAGATGGATCAGGTTCTGCGCGCTGGACTGAAGATCGAGTTCATCAAGCCGGGTCAGGTTGATCCTTACGCGACATCGCCGCGCCTCGCGCAGAAGGATGTCGTCGAGAATAACCACCTCTGGGTGTTCCCGACCGACACCGGGTTCGGCTCCGGCAGCGCCGGGTCGCAAGCTGCGCTCGCAAACAATCCGCTCTTGGCTTCGACGAAATTCAACATCGACGGCCGGCAGTTGCTTGCGAACGATGTGTTCCGGATCGTCCACGATTACTTCGGGCATTTCAAGGACGGCAACGGCTTCCGTGCGGACGGTGAGGAACATGCGTGGCGGGCGCATTCGGCGATGTACTCCCCGCTCGCGCGCCGGGCGATGACCACCGAGACGCGCGGCCAGAACTCGTGGCTCAATTACGGCCCGCACGGCGACAAGAACCGCACCGCGGTGACGGCCGACACGACCTTCGCCGATCAGAAGACCGGCCTGCTGCCGGAGTGGGTTGTCGAGGAGGGCCGACTTGACCCGGTTCAGGCGCAGGTCAAGGGCACAACTCCGGGAATTGATGGGGGTGGTTATGCTCCTGATCGGGGCGGCGCTAATACCACCCTGTTCTCAAATAAGCGGCCGGTGGTACTGCCTGCCGCCGAGCGCGGTCGCGCGATGCTGGAGGCGATGGGTAAGCCGACCAAGGGTCTGGTGACGCTCACGCCGGAGGAGAAGCTTAGTCCGGCTTACCGCGCCTATTCCGAGGGCGGAGATCCGCGGGTCGCCACGCTGGAGGTTGCGACTACAAACACCAAGCAGGGAGCCCGAGCGAGCGAGCTCGCGGCGGCGGTCCCGGCAGAACGGCCGAGCCGGTGGCAACGGCAGGCCCTGACCGATCTGGAGGCTCTCCAGCGCGATACGATGGCCCGACTGGGGGGTCGCGGCCCGCAGGGGCAGCCGTCGCCTGTGGAGCGGCTTATTTCGTCCGCGTTGGGCGCGGATGTCCGGGTCGACGGGATCGACACCAAGGGCTACGGCACCTTTGAGGGAGTTCTCAGCCCGAATATGCGGATACCGCTTCTCGGGCGGTCGTCCGGGAGCCAGATGTGGAATCTCTCGGAGCCCCTGCATACCCCGGCACGGCGCGCCATTCTTGCCGCTCTCGGACAAGATTTGGATCAGACAGCCTCCGCGGCCTCCCAGTTTCGCTGGGTGAGGCCGGATGATCCAGCCGGAAAGACCTATTCGATCTTTGCTCCGGGGGAGATCGACCGGGTTGCGGTGGGGCAGATTGAGAAGGCGCTGGGGTACCCGCTGAACATCCACAGCGTGGCTGGCGGGACGATGATCGACATCAACGTCGGTGGCTTCGACACCCTGCCGACCTTCGAGGGGGTTTCCAAAGCGGTTGAAAAAGTCCTCCCGGGGCGCGATGTGTATGTGGCGCGGCGTGCCTACGACAGCGATTACATCGATCGCAGCGAGTACCGGCAGGCGATCGATGATTACTGGAAGGGAGCGAGCAATGGTCGTGAAGTTGGTGAAAACGCCGGAGGAGTGGGAGGCGCTCGGTCTCCCGCTGGCTCATACGACGATTGGACAGCCGCAAGGCAGGCCATCAAAGGCATCGCCAAAGAGCGAGACCGCGGATACGCGGGGTGGACCCGGCAATATGAGCGACAATTCGCCGCCGAAGGGCTGACCGAACTTCCTTCAGTCGAGCGCCTCGCCGCCGAGGTGCCCGGCTTAAAGGCGGTGATGAAGTACATGACGCCGGATGAGCGCGTGAAGCTCCGGCGCGACACAGCCCAGAAGATCGTCGACCTGTTCGAGAGCTTGCCGTCTGCTGAAGAGATGGCAGCGGTTGCGCACGCCGGTCGCGCCAAGCGCGGCTGGTATCGCGATTCCTCGAAAGCGATCGTCGAAGTCTTCGGCGCTGACGATGCGCCGAGGTTTGCAGCGCTTCTGGCGGCGATGTCGCCGCAGGTCAGCGTCGAGATGAACTTGCACAATGCTCTCAAGACGTGGGGGAACTGGGTCGCGGCGGGTCGGCCGACCGAGCCTGCAGAGATCGTCCGTATTATGGGGCGCAGCGTTCTCGGGGCCGGCGGAGAGGCCAGCATTCTCGATGCTTGGAAGAATAACTCGATCCGCGCACTTCGAGAGTCGGACCCGATGGAGATCGTGCTCTCTGGGGCGAAGGTCTCGAACTTTACTCAGAACCTGCGTGATAACGTGAATGCGGTGACTGTCGATGCGTGGATGGCAAACTACGCCAATGTTTCGCAGGAGCTTTTCAACGGCCCGGCTGGTAAGCCAGACGATCTTGGGACGCTGAAGGGGGCGAGCGTTGGTTACTCGGCGATGGCCGCTGCGGTGCGGCGCGCGGCCGATGTGGCTACGCAGAAGACCGGGCAGAAGTGGACGCCGGAAGAAATTCAGGAGACGGTGTGGTCGTGGGCGAAGTCGTTATATGAGACTTCGGAGAAGATGGGTGTCACGACGACAGAGCTTTTGAGGGCTGGCGGTCTTACGCACGAACAAATCAGGCAAACCCCTGACTTCGGCCGCCTGTTTGTGTCGAATGTCTATCGCAAGCTCTTGGAGGAAGGTGGCTATGCCAAAGAAGTCGAAGCCCAGCTTGTTCGGGGCGGCGAACGCGATGCTGCTCGCGATGGAAGCCGAGGCGATGCAGGGTCGGCGGAAGGATCGGGATTTACTCAGTCTGCTTTCGAGCGGCACCTTAAGCGCGCCGCCGAGCGGCTCGAAAACCTCCGCAACGAGCGGGCGGCGGGGCGGGCGAAGCCGGTCGACGAAGAAGCGGTGAACGACGCGCTCGACGAGCGCTTCAATGAGCTTGCGGCGAAGTACGAAGACAATGGGATGTCGCGCGCCGAGGCGGAGGCTCGCGCTCGCGAGGAGGTCTACGGCGAGACCAAGTTGATGGACGGCGTTCCGGTCAAGCCCGTCGACGATGACCCGTTTGGCGGCACCGACGTGTTCTCGAATAGGCGGCCGATGGCTGTCCCGCAGATCGATAGCCCGCGTTTCAAGCGGTGGTTCGGTTCCAGCAAGGTGGTGGATGAGGCTGGGGCTCCGAAGGTCGTCTACCACGGCACTGCTTCGGAGTTCGATCGGTTCGATCCGACGCGGGCGGATGTTGAGTCCGATCTTGGGGCGGGCTTCTACTTCACAAACAATCCGAAGGATGTCGCGACCAATTACGCGACCAGCGCCGGAGCCGACATCACCAACAGGATCGAGCGGGCGGCAGAGCGCATTCTGCAGGATGAGGGGTTCCTTGGGACCAAAGCCGATGCGAAGGCCGCCGCTCGCGCGGCCCTGTCTGTTCAGCATGAGGGGGCGACGGTCCCGGTGTATCTGCGGATGAGGAAGCCGGTGGAGATCGGCGGGCCCAACGAGACCTTCTTCGACCTGAAGGAAAAGATGGATCGCCGCGGCGAATATACCGGCGAAGTCTCCGGCAAGCTGCCGAAGTTCTTGGACGCTCTGGATGACGTCCTCGCCAAGGGCGACTTCTATGATGTGGATGTGAGCCGCGTGAGAAACGCGGTTCTGGAGGCGGCGCTCGACAATGGCGGGTTAGCCGCAAGCAAGCTGTTAGACACCCTGAAGCACGACCGCAGAACCGGCGGCGATATGGTCTACGCCGTGAACGACGCTGGCGACCTTGCTGGTACCGAGATCATCCGTCGCGCGATGGAAAAAATGGGATTCGATGGCTTCATTGATCGCACCGTTCACTCCAAGTTTGGAGCCGCCGGCATGGAGGGGATGAGCCCCGACACTGTCCACTACGTTGTATTCCGTCCAGAACAGATCAAGTCCGCCACTGGAAACTCCGGCACCTTCGACCCGAAGAACCCGTCGATCCTCTACAGCAACAAGCGCCCGCTGATCGTCCCACCGGGCGAGCGCGCTCCGACGTTCTACTCCGGGCTAGAGGCTGCGGTGATGGGGGCCAAGCTCAGCAATGCGCCGGCATCGCAGTGGCTGGGTGCGATCAAGAACATGCCGGGAGTGAAGCAGGAGGAGCTTGACTGGGTCGGCCTACCGGAATGGCTCAACGAGCAGAAGGGCCTAATCACCAAGCAGCAGATCGAGGACTTCGTCGCCCAGAACAAGGTGCAGATCGAGGAGGTGGTGCAGGGCGGCGGCATGTCGATCAACGAGGGCAGTCGCTACGCTGGCGTTCCGGAGTTCATGGCCATTGCGAAGAAGGCGCGCAGTGCAGACGACGCGCGCATCATGCTGGCCAACGACGAGGCAGCCTACCGCGCGGCGCAGCGCATCCCAGAACTGAAGAAACAGGTCGACGAGAGCGGCGACACTTGGCAGCGCATCGTCACCAACTCTCTGGTGAAGGATGGCGGTGTCGCCAAGTTCTCCAACTACCAGATGGAAGGCCCGAAGGATAACTACCGCAACATCCTGTTGAAGCTGCCGGTGCCCGAGCGCCCTGTCGATGTGCGGCAGGGGCAGAGCAAGCTCACCGATGAGCAGTTGGACGCATTGTTGCGGGAGCAGCGGGAGGTGGAGGATCGCATCGACCCCGAAATGGGGGTCAGCATGAGCGGCGAACGAGCCTATAACCTGCTGCGCTCGGAGCCCGGCGAGACAATCTGGGCTCTGCCGGAGCCGGATAAATTCCCTGAGTGGTTTCGCCAACTGTCAGGTCAAGGGCGAGAGGATTTTCTGAATGCCGGCCGCAATGTCCTGCGTCGTCACCCCGAGTACGCCCGTTACCAAGAGATCACAGATGCGGTGCAGGCTGAGTACCAAGCCCGCATCAACGACAGCATGGCTGCGACGGCCGCACGTAAGCCACGCGACGACGTCTTCCGCGTCGAGAGCCACTGGGGCGATGAGCCGAACGTGCTGGCGCACGCTCGCGTTAATGATCGCATCCTGCTGGGCCCGGACAAGTTCGTGGTCGAGAACGTGCTGTCCGGCAATCGGTCGCAGCCTTTCGATACGGTGGCTGAGGCTGAGGTTTTCCAGAAGACGCTACCGGCCGGCGTGACGACGCGCGTCACTAAGCTCAACGGCGAAGCCAAGACGCTCTTCATCGAAGAGGTGCAGTCGGACTGGCACCAGAAGGGGCGTGATCAGGGTTACCGTGGCGAGGAGATCGACCTTGGCCGAGACGGCAAGTTTACGCTACCGCAGGGCGTCACCATCGAGCGCATGGCTAACAACCCGTGGCACAAGAATGCGGTTGCCTATGTGCTGAAGCGTGGCGATGAGGTTCTCGCTCACGACGTGACGCGCTTCGACCTGCTGAGGAAGGCTACAGATAAGGGCATCATCGGGACGCCGGTGATCGACGCCCCGCTCAAGCAGACCACCGGCTGGGCCGGCATGGTGATGAAGCGAATGATCCGCGAGGCTGCGGAGAATGGCTACGACCAGATCGCATGGACCCCGGGCGACGTTCAGAATGAACGTTGGAGCAGGGAGCTTCAGCAAGTCTCGCAGGTTTCCTATAACCCGGAGAAGAAACAGCTTCTCGCGTATCGGAGCGGAGAAGATGTTGAGCCTGTGGTTGACGAGATGGTGGAGCCTAACAGGTTGTCGAGCTACATTGGCAGGTCGGCGGCAGAAGACATTCTCAATCAGAAGCCGAACCGGGCGGGCTTCCATATCCTGCGCGGTAAAGACCTGAAGGTCGGCGGCGTAGCCTTCCGCGAGTTCTACGACAAAATCCTCGTGAACATCGCCAACTCGATCGGCAAGAAGTACGGGGCGAAGGTCGGCGTCGGCGACGTAGAGGGCGGCGGCAAGGTTAACTGGACGATCAAGCCATTCCCCGGCGGTGGCGGCTACCGCATCGTTACGTTCCCCGGTGGCGAGTATACTCCCGGCATCTTCAAGACCGAAACCGAGGCGATGCTGGAGGCGAACAAGCAGTACGGCAGAGCGAAGGACGGGCAGAAGGTCTGGGTGATGCCGATCACGCCGGAGCTTCGCGACGCGGCTGTGGGTAAGGGCTTTCCGCTATTCATGAAGGGCGTCCCGGTCGTTAGGGTCGATCACGATCCGTTCGAAGAGGAAGGCGATGGCCGACAACGAGCAGCAGCCGGCCGATGAGCGGTCGGAGAAGGTGGCCCCGGCGGCAGTCGCGGGAATCACCGAAACCGACTACACGATGTGGCTGCACACCAATCCGGTGGCGCAGATGCTGATGCAATACTTGAGGGACTATCGCGACGATCTCCTCAAGGGGGTGATGGAGAGTTGGCTTACCAAGGGGCTCGATCTCTCCAGCGAGCACGAGATGCGGGGGTACGCTCGTGCGCTTGAAGAGATCACCACGATCCGCATTCCGGAGATCGCGGCGTTCTACGCTCAGGTCGAGGGGCTGAAGAGGGCGAAGGAGGAGCAAGAGCAACTCCAACTGAGGCAACCCTATGGCGATGAAGCAGAGGCTCCTTCGTAAGACATCTCTCGGCGCGCAGTATGTCGAGAGCGACTATAGCGGCAAGAATGAATGCGGTTGGCACCCTCTCGATGACATGGTGCTGATCCTCCCCGACAAGACCGTCACCAAGAGCGCTGGCGGCATCATGCTCCCCGATGAGACACAGGAGAGCCATAAGGCTGCGGCCGAGACTGGCGTCATCGTCGAGTGCGGCGAGGGCGCATTCAAGTACACGGCCGATCGGGTCCGGGAGTTCACCGGCCGCAAGCCTCGCGCTGGAGACCACGTCTATTTTCAGCGATACGCCGGGCAGATTATCATCGGTGCCGATGGCCGGGAGTACCGCGTCATGACTGACAAGTGCATCGGTGCCATCAACGTCGAAGACGCTTCGAAGTAACCAGAGAGAAAGAACCATGAACCAACCAGCAGAGCGCACTCGCTTCAGTGAGGGCGAGACCGGCGGATCGGCAGCCGCGGGCGGCGCAGCGCCCGATGTCGAAGGGATGGCGCGCCGCGCCGGATGGAAGCCCAAGGAAGACTGGGTGAGTGAGGGCAATTCTGCCGAGAAGTGGGTCGATGCCGGCGTTTTCATCGAGCGCGTCATGTCCGGGTATGACAAGCGCGGTCAGGACCGATATCGCGCGATGGATGCGAGGCTCGCTGCGCAGGAGCGCACGATCCAGCAGATGAGCGGCACGATCCAAGAGTCCGCGAAGGTGATGCAGGAGTTTCAGGTCTATCACCAAGGCGTGGCGCAGCGCGAGTATGACCGCGCCAAGAAAGAGATCGAGGCGAAGATGCGGACGGCGGTGCGAGAAGCCGACCCTGACGCTCACGACGCCGCGCGCGCAGAGCTTGCCGAGCTTGAGAAGACCAAGCCGGAGAAGCCCGCCGCGGCCGAGCAGAAGCAGGCGGCTCCTCCGCCGCCGGACCCGATCATCGTCGCGTGGAACGCGGACAACACTTGGTATAACCCGACCTCCACCGACGAGTTGTCGATGTGGGCTGTCGGCTATTTCAACAAGCTCCCGGCGACGATGTCCCTGCAAGAGCGCCTCGACAAGGTCACCGAGCGCGCGAAGGCGCTCTTCGCGGATGAGGTGCGTGGGAAGCTGGGCGGCAAGTATGCTATGGCTGACGACGATCGCCCGCGGCGCGGATCGAGAGTTGCCGACCCAGATGTCGACGGAGGCGGCGGTGATCACCGCTCTGGCGAGAAGGGGCGGCGCTTCGAAGACCTGCCGAAGGAGGCCCAAGAGCAGTGCCGGCGCTTCGAGAAGCAAATGGTGCCGGACCCCAAGAACCCCGGAAAGACACGCCCATTCGTGACGCGCGAGCAGTATCTGCGCGATTACGACTGGTCCTGATCGTCTCCCTCAACAGCGAAAGGCAAATCAGATGGCGCAGAGAGCACAGCGTAGTGGCGGGGCGGCGGTTTCGCCCCCTGTTGCGCAGAATCAGGCACCCGTGGTAACGGATAGCCCAGCGAGCGGTCATAGCATTGCCGCAGACACCCCTGAGCAGGGCCTCAGCGGTGGCGACGAGTCCCCAGAGCAGGCCTCCGGGCCGCAGATGCGGGCAACGCGCATTCCTTTCGGAACGACAGAAGAGAAGCTGAAGCTCCCCGACGTACCGGGTTTCCGGACCTACTGGTTCAACGACACCCCGGGACGCATCGATCGAGCAAAGGCAGCGGGCTACGAGCACAGGCTCGACGCCAATCGGCAACCGATCAGTCGCGTTGTCGGCGTCTCTACTGGAGGTCAGGGCGGGCTTCGCGCTTACGCCATGATGATCCCGATGGAATTTTTCAACGAAGACCAAGCCGCAGAGTTGGCGAAGGTCGACGCGGTTCACGGGCAGATCGTGAACGGCAAGCTTGAAACCAAAGACGGCGACAATCGCTATGTCCCGAAGGACCGGCCCATCCGGATCACTCAGGGGCGCTGATCGAAATCAGCAGGCGGGGCGTCGCAGTCGAGATGATCGTGACGCTCCGCAGGCGGCCAGAGCCAAAGGTCTCCTGCCCAACGGGAGACACTGATGGCAAACCAAGACGCTTCCTTCGGCCTTCGGCCGGTTCGCTACCGCAACGGTTCGCCGTGGAACGGTCAGTGCCGGCAGTATTACGTCCCGGCGACCGACGCCACCGCGATCTTCGTCGGCGATTGCGTCGTCCACGTTGGCGACTCCAACGACAATGAAATCTTCGGCAACCCGCCCGGCTCCCTGCTGGAGGTGACCCGCGCCACGCCCGGCGATACGCCGGGCACCGGCACGCTCATCACTGGTGTTGTGGTCGGCGTGGTTCCGGTCACCGCGGACTCGCTGCCTTATCGCGCCGCGTCGACCGAGCGCGTACTGCTCGTCGCCGACGATCCGGACATCATCTTCGAAATTCAGGCGGACGGCACTGTCACCGCGGACTCGATGGGTCTCAATGCCGTGCTGATCGATACCAATGCGGGGTCGACCGCCACTGGCCGCTCCGGCACCGAGCTTGACACCACCTCCGACGTTCCGGCGGCGGATGCGTCGAACCAGCTTCTGATCCTCGGCCTCGCCAAGAAGCCGAACAACGATCTGGCTTCGGCAAATCCGATCTTGGAGGTGCTGATCAACGCTCACACGCATCTCCAGCCGGCGCTGGGCATCGCGTAACGGCATCATCAGTCACGGACAAGGGGATTTTCACCAATGCCAGTCATCAATACGGGCACTCACCCGAAAGCACTGTGGCCGGGCGTCAAGTCATGGTTCGGGCTGGAATACGATCGCCACGATCCGCAATGGCCCGAGCTTTTCGAGCAGGACACCTCGGAAAAGCGCTACGAAGAAGAAGTCGAGAATGTCGGCTTCGGCATGGCGACCGTGAAGCCGGAAGGCGAGGCTCTCGCCTACGACAGCACCTCGCAGGGCTATGTGTCGCGATACACCCATGTTGCCTACGCGATCGGCTACATGGTCACGCACGAGGAAATGAAGGACAACCTCTATGAGGAAGTCTCTCGTCGCCGCGCGCCGGACCTTGCCTTCGCGATGCGGCAGACCGAGGAGTGGACGCATGCCAACGTCTACAATCGCGCCTTCTCCAGCACCTATACCGGCGGCGACACCAAGGCGCTCTGCGCCTCGGATCACCCGTCGCTGTATGGTTCGCAATCGAACCTGCTGACGGCGGCCGATCTCTCCGAAGTCGCGATCGAAGATGCGCTCACTGCGATCGGCAATGCCGTCGATGGCCGTGGTCGCAAGATCAATCTGAAGGGCATGACCCTTCACATCTCTACCTCCGACCAGTTCGAGGCTGCTCGCATCCTGAAGTCGGTGCAGCAGAACGACACGGCGAACAATGCCATCAACGCCATCAAGGCGATGGGCATGTTGCCGGGCGGAGCCAAGGTCAACAATTACTTCACCTCGACGACTGCATGGTTCATCCGGACCAACGTGCGCCGGGGCATGCGTCACTTCACTCGTGAAGCTGCGTCCTTCGATCAGGACAATGACTTCGACACCAAGAACGCGAAGGCCGCGGTCTATGCGCGGTGGTCGCAGGGCTGGTCCGATTGGCGTGGGGTGTGGGGGAATCAGGGCGCGTAACGGCGCTCTGCTGCATGACGCCAAGAGGGGGCGCAGGGCCATAGGCTGCGTCCCCTCATTCTCACCGACGTAATCCTCAATGAGGCCCGAAAGGGTCGTATGGGAGAAGCAGATGCCTTCCTCGAATTATCCGAATGGTTTTCCGCAGGGCGTGACGATCCGTGGTCTGCCGTTGCAACTCACTCACCCCGGCAAAGTGTTCTGGGTCGACAGCAACTCCGGCGGCAACGCGAACCCCGGCACGGTCGACAAACCCTTCGCCACCATCGACTTCGCTGTCGGCCGCTGTCGCGCCGGCAAGGGCGACATCATTCTGGTGAAGCCCGGCCATGTCGAGACCGTCACCGCTGCCGGCGGTCTGTCGCTGGATGTGTCGGGCATTGCGGTCATTGGCCTCGGCTCTGGCGCGCTGCGCCCCAAGGTCAACTTCACCACCGCGGTCGGCGCGGACATGAATATCGACGCCGCGAACATTACCGTGGCGAATATCCTGTTTACCGGCGGGATCGACGCGCTGACCGGGCCGATCGACATCAACGCCGCAGACTGCACGCTGCTCGACATCGAGACGCGGGATGTCACCGGGCAGGCCACCGACTTTATCGTCGGCGACGACAACTGCGACCGGCTCCGGATCTCCGGGTGGAAGCACAATGGTGCGGCTGCGGCCGGAGCCGATACCGCGATTTCGGTGGTCGGTGCCGACGATGTCGTCATCGAAGACTTCGACATCTACGGCAACTTCGCTGTGGCTGGCATCGAGCAGGTGACCACGGCCGGCAACCGCTGGCGCATCGGCGGCGGCAGGCGTCAGTCGTATATCTGGACCGAAAACGCTGCCGATGTCGCGATCGCGATGAAGTCGGACACCACCGGCTGGGTCGGGCCGGACATCAACATCATGCTGCAGGACAACGCCGCCAACATCACAGAGTGCGTCGTTGCGGCTGCCATGCAGGTCATGCAGCCGATCAACGTCTGCAATCTTGCCGGCGAAAGCTCGATGCAGATCAATATCACGGCGTCCACCGACGCCTGATGCCTGACGTTGCCACGAGAGCCCGGGCGCACAAGTGGCGTCCCGGGCACTCGCATAAGGGGAGCACTCCGTGGCGAACACGATCACGAAGACGACCGTCGTCAATGGCGAGGTCAACCTCGTTCAGATCATCAACATCTCCGGAGACGGCTCCGGCGAGGAGACCAATCTCCTACTTGTCGATCGCTCGACATTCGCGCCGACATCCGGGACTGCGGTGATCGTCGACAAGATCGAGGGTTACCTGTCCGGATTTTCTGCGTCCCTGATCTTCGACGCATCGACCGATCTGATCTTCGCGCGGTTGCCGGCGGATTACTTCTGCTACGACTGGCGCTGCTTCGGCGGAATCCATTCCGGCAAGGCTGGGGCCGGGGCGAACGGCGACATCCTGATTTCGACGGCGAGCTTGGGGTCCGGTGACGCCGGTACGTTCTACTTGCATATGAGGAAGAAGTAGATGCCCACATTCACCTTCTTCGACGAGTTCAAGAAGTATATCGGCGACGGGACCATCGATCTCGATACGCACACCTTCAAGCTATTCCTGACCTCGACCGCGCCGAATGCTGGGACCAACACAGTTCGCGCCGATCTGACGGCAGGCGAGGTGGCGAACGGCAACGGCTATACCACGGGCGGCGCGACGCTTACGTCAGTGACGTGGTCGGAGACCGGGGCTGGGACCGGCATCTGGCGGTTCACATCAGCCGATGCGTCATGGACAGCATCCGGAGGCGATTTCACGGCAACGAGGTACTTCGTCCTCTACGATGACACGCCGACTTCACCGGCCGACCCGTTGGTCGGGTACCTCGACTATGGCGCGTCGTTCACGCTCACGAACGGTAACAGTCTCACCTTCGATGTCGGTGCGTCCGGCATCTTCACTCTGCAGTAGGAGTAGATCGTGAATGTAGAGCAGACCAAGGCTCTGATCGCAGAGAAGCGTGATCAGCGCGATGCGATGAATGCTCAGATCGAGGAGTTGAAGTTTCAGGCAAGGGCGATCTCTGTCGAGATTTCGAACCTCGAAGCAAGTCTTCCGGCCGAGCAGCCGGCCGGGAATGTGCTGTCTGTCCCGGTAAACCGATGACCCGGTGGTCCCGAGCGCGATGCTTATTGGTGCGCCCAGAAGAGAGGCTATACCAAGCCGCGTCAACGGCATGATCCTTGACGCGACCGGGACGGAGTTTCGTTCGGGAAGACTGATCCTTCCAGAGGAGTGGAGGCTCGACAAGAACCGCCCGCTCCAGTGGTGGATGCCGCAGGGCGATCAGACGATCTACAAGGCGGTCGTCCGCAATATGCGCGGCGAGATGCTTTGGCAGCGCCCGTTTGGCAATGACCTCGTCAAGGCGCTGCAATTCCAATTCGACTTCATGAATGGCGAGCGGCTCGACTGCCCGTCATTTGACATGCCGGTGTTCTGCGAGGTCGCGAACGTCACGTTGTTTCTCTCGGTCGGCAATCATGTCTGGCGATGTCCGGACGGTATTACGCCGGTCAACAGGCTGCCGAACGTCTTCCCGCCCGGCGATCCCAACTTCGACCCGGAACTCTGGGAAGCCACCAACGGCAGCTTCACGGCAACGAACACGACAGCCGCTGATTGGTTCACCGGCAACAAGGCCCCATCCGGAGTCACGTCCGTCGATTATCTTGTTGTCGCCGGCGGAGGCGGCGGTTCGGCGGGCGGCGGTGGCGCTGGCGGTTACAAGACGGCAACCGCTTTGTCCGTGACTCCCGGCACAGCCTATACTGTGACGGTCGGTGCGGGAGGCGGTGGTCAGAATGGAACTTCGGTCGGCGGGAATGGTGGAGACTCAGTATTCTCCAGTATTACTTCAACCGGAGGCGGTGGCGCTGGCGCTGACGTCGCAAGCACAACCGGCTCAAATGGTGGTTCCGGGGGCGGCGGTGGCTCCGGCATTATAGCGGGCACAGCCGGGTCAACTACAGGTGGCGGTCAAGGTAATAATGGTGGAAATGGCGGGAGTGACGGCGAAGCATTTTATAGTGCTGGCGGCGGTGGCGGCTCATCAGCCGTTGGGAGTGCTGGCAGCAACGGAACTGCTGGTGCCGGCGGGAACGGCACATCATCTTCTATCACCGGATCGCCCGTAACTCGCGCCGGAGGTGGTGGCGGTAAAGGCCCCACCGCAGACGGTGCCGCTGGCACTGGTGGAGCTACTGCCGGAAATTATGGTGGGTCGGCTAGTAATGCCACGGCAAACACGGGTTCTGGTGCCGGTGGCGGCAACGTTGGCGGTAATGGCGGCTCTGGGATTATTGGGCTGCAATACACAGCCACAAGCGGCAGCATCCTTCGCGGCAACAATTCTTTCACCCACATGATCGTGAGGTAACAAGCTATGACTGGTCGTCTCTATACCGTGCAATTCAGCGCTGTCGCGATCACGGCGGCGCAAGACCTGTTCGAGATCAACGTCGCCTCGACCAAGGTCGTCCGGATCCATGAGCTTCATCTGTCGCAGACGTCGGACACTGGCGACGCTGCGGAAGAAATCCTGCTGATCAAGATGATCAGCGGATATACCTCTTCCGGTACCGGCGGGTCGGCTCCGACCGCGGTCCCTCTCTCACTCGGCGACGCGGCTTACGCAGGCACTGTCGAGGTCAACAACAGCACCACGCAAGCGAGCGGCGGAACGGCAGTGACACATTGCGTCTGGGGCTGGAACGTGCGGCTCCCGCTCGATGTGATCTTCACGCCGGAGACGCGCAAGGTGCTTGCTCCCTCGGCGCGCTTGGTCGTGACGTGCCCCGCCCCCGCGGACTCACTCACGACGAACGGTTACATGGTGATCGAAGAACTCGGATAACCGATGTCGACCGGCGTCTTCCGTCAGAGGTTCTTTCGCCCCCCGCCGTACCAGAATCCGGCGCTGGGGGCGTTTGCGCAGGGGAAGAACGTCGCAGTCTCTCCAGCCGCGCTGACGCTCGCCGCGACCGGGCCATCGTCGGCTGATATGGTGCTGTCGGTCGCCGTCTCCCCCGCGGCCCTGTCTCTCACATCCCAGAACGTCGACCTACTCGGCCCCCTCGCCGCGGCGAATGCGGTGCTGACGGGGCAATCGATTGACGCCCGTCTCGACATCAGCGTGCTGCCGACTTCCGCCACCCTTATTCTGTCGGCCAAAGACATCGTGGCATCGCTGGCGGCCGGCGTGACGCCGCGGGCCATGACGTTCACCGCTTACGCGATCACAGCGCCGTTCTTGGCTGGCGTTTCAGTCGGTTCGCTGACCTTTTCCGGCCAGAGCATCACTGCGGCGAAGACCAATTTTATCGTACCGACCCCGAACTCGATTGCGTTTTCCGGGGTGCAGATTGGTGTGCATTTTGGGACTGAAAGCTCCAGCCGTGCCGGACTGCACCTACCCGGGTCTAGGTCGAGGCCGACCTATTGGCGCGGCATGGGAGCCCGGTCTGCGAGACTCAGGTAAGGCTTGGATCAGGGAGAGCGCGATGCCTTACAGGAGCGGCGATCACTACGTCATCTGCGACCGCACCGGGTTCAAAATCCGCGCGAGCGAGGTCCGCCGGGAGTGGACCGGATCGCTTGTTCGATCGAAAAGCTGGGAGGCGCGGCATCCGCAGGATTTTCTGCGCGGCAAGCCAGACAAGATGGATGTCGGCGAGACCGCGCGCCCGGAGCCGGTTCTCAACTTCATGGGGCCGCTCACAACGACACTGACGGTCGCCGCTGCCGCTGGAGCCACCTCGATCACGGTGAACACCACCAAGCGCTTTATCGGCGGAGATCGGATCAGGATCCGGCTTGAGAACTCCGAGATGTTCCTGACCGGGGTGTCGATTGTGACCAGCGACACGACGCTCTACCTTGACAACCCACTGCCCTATTCGGCGGCCGTTGGCGCGCTGGTGGTGAACCTGACGGCGGTATCCGAACCGCAGATTGGATAGGCGATGGCGACTTCCGGCGTTTCAACTTTTGCTACGACCCGCAACGAGATCATCAATCATGCCGCTCGCTTGCTCGGCGCGGCGCGGCCGGGGGAGTCTGTCGGGTCGGCGAAGATCGCCCAGTTTGATTACGCGCTGAACGCGATGGTCAAGCACTGGCAGTCCAAGGGGCTGCGGGTCTGGACTGTCGCCGAGGGCGTGCTGGTGCCGCAGGCCGATCAGCAGAAGTACAGCCTCGGCACCGGGTCGACGGATCATGCGGCGCTGGCCAGTGATTTCTTCACCACCGCTTTGTCGGCCGACGAGGCCGCTGCGCAGACGACATTGTCGGTGAACGACACCGACGACATTGCCGTCAGCGATCACGTCGGGGTTCTTCTGGACGACGGCACGGTGCAGTGGTCGACCGTATCCTCGAAGACCTCGACGACGATCACGATCGCCGATGCTCTGACGGATAGCGCTTCGGAAGACGCCGCGGTGTTCACCTACACCACGCGCTTGACGAGACCGCTCAAGGTTGTCGACATGCGCCGATACGATGTCTACACCGATACGTCAGTCCCGGTGACGATGATCTCCCGTCTTGACTTCCGGCACCTGTCGGCTCCGCTGTCGGTCGGGGAGTTCACGCAGGCGTTCTACGACAAGAAGCTGTCGGCCGGCGAGTTGTCGTTCTGGCCGGTGCCTGATGTGATCACTCAGATCGCCAAGTTCACCTTCTGGCGACCGATCGAAGACTTTGTCGTCGCTGGCGACAATCCGGATTTGCCGCAAGAATGGATTTTGTGTCTCGGCTACAATCTGGCCAAGGTGATGATCCCCGAGTACGGCGTCGGTCAGCAGCGCGCGATGGAGATCAAGGAGCAGGCCGCCATCTATTACGACGATGTCTCAGGCTTTGACCGGGAAGACGAAAGCATCTTCTTCGGTGTCGACATGGAGTCGTGATGCCTCCGCCCCTGCTGATCCCATTCGGCCTCAACAGCTACAGGTCCGGCTCGCGGCAGATTTCGTCGCAGCGCTGCCTCAATATGTACGCCGAGCGGCAGCAGAAGGGCTCCAAGACCGAGGTGTCCGTTAGGGGTGCTCCGGGGATTGTTTCGTTTGCGACATGCGGCAACGGCCCAGTGCGCGGTGTGCATGAGTTTCAGGACCAACTCTACGCCGTGTCCGGCTCATACTTCTATTCTGTGAGCGAGGATGGTACTGCGACCAACCTCGGCGGAGTGATCAGCGGAGGCACCAACCGAGTTTCAATGGACGACAATGGCGATCAGCTTTGCATTGTCGATGGAGAGCGTGGTTACGTCTATGATGAGAGCGGTGGTTTTCGCCTGATAACGGACGCCGACTTTCACCCCGCCAACAGCGTCACCGGCATTGATGGCTTCATGGCGTTTGATCGGGCTGGAACGAATGAGATTTTCATCTCCGACTCCCTCGACGCGACAGGGTACAGCGACTTCTTCGCCTCTGCAGAGTCCAAGTCGGATGACGTTCTTGCCGTCCTTAACCATCTTCAGCTTCTTCATATCTTCGGTTCGCGCACGATTGAGTTCTGGCAGAACATCGGCGCGGCGAACTTTCCGTTCAGGCGCGTCCCGGGCGGCGTCATCAACACCGGGGTTGCCGGCTCTCGCGCGTTCGGTCGCGATGACAACACTGTCTATCTGCAGGGCGACGATCGTATCGGGTACAAGATATCCGGGTTGAAGCTTGAGAAGATCACGACGCCTGCCATCGATGAGAGGTGGCAGTCTTTCCCGAGCGTGAGCGATACCGAGGTCTTTGGCTACACCTTCGAGGGGCACAAGTTCATCGTCTACAACATCAACGACGAGAGTTGGGTGTATGATATCTCAACCGGTCTCTTTCATGAGAGGTCGTCGCGCGACATCAACAACACCATCCTTGGTCGGTGGAGGGGCAATTGTTCAGCTATTGCCTACGGCAAGACGATGATCGGAGATCGGTTCTCCGGTGCCATCGGCTATCTTGACCGCGCGACATTTACTGAGTTCGGTGCGCAGATCGTTGGTGAGGTCACAAGCCAACCTCTATATGGTGGCGGCAAGTACGTCACGATGCCGTGGCTCGAAGTAAACCTTGAGAACGGCGTTGGCCTATCTTCCGGTCAGGGCTCCGATCCGCAGGTCACGCTGTTCATATCTGATGACGGCGGGCGTAATTTCGACGCCGTCGAATGGGCGTCAGTCGGCCAGATCGGTCAGTATCGGACGCAAGTCAGGTTTGGACCGCTTGGCGGTTATTATGAGCGCTCCATGCGGCTTCGATTTTCCGACCCGGTGCGCTGGACGCTCTTGTCCTGCTACGCCCCCGACATGGAGATCGGGATGTGACGGAGATATCTTCCACCGCGATGATCGAACCGCTCGCCGATTTCAATGGCGTGGCGGCTCCCGTGGTCGATCCGGACACCGGATATCTGACGCCGCACGGTCTCCAGATGTTGAGCCAGTTTCGCGACTTCATCAGCGGATGCGGGCGGGTGATCGCGTGCGATATCGAGTATCAGGACACAGAAACACTTTTGCTGACGCCGGTCTCCAGCGCGCCGCTGATCTCGCAGTATAAGTCCTACGACATCTTTGTTGGCACAGTCCCTGCGGAAAACACTGGGGTCCGAACCTATGTCCGGGTGGCCCCGCGGGTTGGGAGCCTGCCTTCCAAGTCTCTCTACCGCGGCAACGCGGCTTCGATGGCTGGACCGGGTGACGTTTTGGCCAACCTGCTGTATTTTTTCGTTTACATCGAATCGCTCGATAGCGGGGATGGCGGCTTCGTTTTCAAATAGCCGCAGACAGGATCACCCGGATGACCGAGGCCGCGCTTAACTTAAGACCAGAGCTTCCAGAGCCGCTCTCCCCGGTTCACGCCCGCCTGATGGAGCTTGAGCGCCACTACAGGGCTGATCGCATCAATGAGATCGCCAATGCCACCGAGGTCCGGGAGTGGGTGCGCGGAACGATCGAGGGCGATCTCGATCTCAGTGCGGTTGTCTCAAACCCGGCGGTTCACGCCCTTGTCGGAGAGCATGGTGCGATGGTGTTTGCGCCGATCTCCGACGCGATCTACGAATGCCACACGCTGGTTCTCGCTTCCGGCCGAGGCGCTTGGGCGCTCGCCACCGTGCAGGCGTGTTTCATGTATATGTTCACCCGAACCGATTGTCTCGAAGTGGTGACCAGAATCCCGAAGGGAAACCTCGGCGCGCGCACGATGGCGAACCTTAACCATTTCCGGCCGGAGTTCTCCGTCAAGGATGGCTGGGTTTTGAACGGCAAGCGGGTTCCGGCGGAGTGGTTTTCCCTCAAGGTCACAGACTGGATGCGCGAAGGTCCGGGGCTGCGCGAGCGCGGCGAGTGGTTTCATGATCGTCTCGCTGACGAGTTTGTCCGCGTCGGCAGGGCGGAGCCGAATCATCCTGAGGACAAGGTCCACGACCAGTATGTCGGCGCGACAGTCGAGATGATGCTGTTCGGCGCTGCTCCGAAGGCTCAGGTTTTCTACAATCGGTGGGCGGCGATGGCTGGCTACGCCCCTATCTCGATCGTCAATGCGAGGCCACTGTGTGTCGACATCCAGAGCGCCCTCATCTGTTTTCAGGATGAAGGCTTCTACATCCTAAAAATTCCGGAGAGACACTGATGCCCCTCGGAAGCATGCTGATCGGCGTTGGGAGCGGTGTCGCAAACGCTCTTATCGGTTCGTCCGCATCGAAGCGGGCCGCCTCTGCGCAGCAGGCCGCGGCGCAGGCTGCGGCGATGCAGTACGAGCGGGCTTGGAACCGCGCGAGCGAGGCCCTCGGCCCCTTCTCGAATGTCGGCCGGGGCGCGATGCTTTCCCTTGGCCAGTTGTACGGCATCCAACCGGACGGCTCCTATAACTTCAACAATGCGATGGGGCAGGCTGCGCTTGATGCCTTCCGCAGGTCTCCGGATTATGCCTTCGCAGCTTCTGAGGGGATGCGAAATCTAGTCAACTCAAACTCCGCGAGCGGCTTGCTTCGATCGAGCGATCACCTGAGAAGCGCGATCAACTTCAATCAGGGAATGGCGACGCAGACGTTCGGTAACTACCAGACCAATCTTCGAAACATTGGCTTGATGGGCCTCGACGCCTCGAAGGGGTTGGCTTCCGCGGCGATGGGCATCGGCACCGGAAGCGCGAATGCGCAGACGGCTGCTGGCAATGCGCAGGCTGCCGGCATAATGGGTTCAGCCAATTCGCTGATGAGCGGAGTAAACTCCGTCGCGAGTTCTCTTGCTGGCTACAACGCCTACACTCGAAACAACTCCGCCTATTCGCAGCCGTCCATTTACGAGGCCTATACCCAGTCCAGTCCGTATATGGATGGTAGAGCGCTTCCCCAGAGCTACGGCAACCTTCCGATGCCGGTTTATGGAAGCACGCCGTATAACTTCAACCTGTGAGGCTTGGCTATGGCCGGCGAGACGATCCCGATGATGCTCAATCCGACTGTGCCTTGGCAGTCGCCACTGAGCATTCAACAGCAGGCGGCGACCACGCACGCAATCGAAAACGCAAACATCGACAATGTCGATCGTCGCAATGCGATGTATGAGTACCGAGATCGCCTGAGCGCTGGCGATCCGCGCGCCACCGATGCGCTGGCGACGCAACCGCAGGCCTTTGCTCAGATCACGGCGGCGAGGAATGCAATGTCGCACGAGCAGCGGCAGAAGTTCGACTTTGATCTGAGCCACCGGGCTCGTGTCGCTGCCGCGGTCTCCATCTATCCGGCCGGCAGTGTCGAGCGACAGAAGGCGTGGGATGATGGCTTGAAGGAATTGCTACAAGTTGGCGCGCTGACGAGCGGCACCTATCAGGAGATGGTTGGCAAGCCGCCGAACGACCTTGTGCTTCAGCAGTATCAGATGCTGGGTGGCCTCGACTTCATAAAGCAGGCTCAGGCTGATATGGCGTCCAGACGGCACGCCGCGAATTTTGATGCCTCCAATGGCGCGGCGCAGGCCGCCCCCGTGACCCCTCAGGCTGCCGCCAGCGCCCCACAGGCGAGCCCGGCTCAGGCCGCTGGTTTTGCCCCCGGTCCAATCCAGACCCCGTTTGGAGCGCGAGCGGCCCAGCCGCCGGCGGCGGCCGGGCTCGTTGCGCCGGCGGGTCCGGCATCACCCTTGCGGCCATCCGCTTCGGCGGCTCCCGCCGCGCCCGCCCCGGTTGCCGCGCCTGCGGCCAGCAGCTACCCGGCAGCGGCGGAAGCCGCCTCGCCCGGCGGCGCTGCCGTCACACCGCCGGCTGACATGGCTGCAACCCAGTTGAAGTCGGACAACCAGCGCCTTCTCGACCAGAGCCTTTCCGGCTTCGGCAACCAGCGTGCCCGCCAGCAGATGTTGGCTGCGGAGGCGGCGATGCGCGACCCGAAGCTGCCGGATTCCGAGCGCAAGGCCTACGAAAAGATATATGAACGGGCCGCGAAAGAGGCGGAGCCGACCGAGCAGCAGAAGAATTACGCGAGTGAAATGCGTCAGCGCATTGCTGTCGGCGATCCGCTTCGCCCTGTGATTCCGTTCGATGAGTGGAATAAGACTGAGTTGTTGCGCAATTACGAAGCCTACAAGACCGATGAGCACCGTGCGGGTCGGACCCCGAAGGCGTTTGAGGCGTGGCATCTCAACACGATCCGCGAGGCCAGCAATCGTCCGGAAGCAACGCTCGATCAGGAGCTATCGAAGGGTCTCGCGAAGCGCATCAACGACGCCGCCGACGACGCGAAGGAAGCGTTCAACAATCGTGAGGTTATCGGTCGTATGGGAGCGATGCTGGAGCGCTCCGGCACCGGAGCGCAAGTTGCGTTCGCCAACTGGGTCAAGAACAATCTCGGTGAGAATGTTGCGTTGCTGTTCGGCAAGAAGGAAGACCTCAGCGCAGCCGAAGCGGCTGACGCTCTGGTGAACTATCTGAAGCCGCGCATGCGTGTTGCTGGCACAGGCGCTTCGTCCGACAAAGACTTGGTGGCGTTCGGCGCTGCGATCCCGAATCTGATGTCGACGACAGAGGGTAAACGACTGATTGTCGAGACGCTCGGCGGCATCTACCAGCGTTCGATGGACGTTGGTCAGATCGCGATGAGCGTGCAGTCTGGCGATATCTCGCCGAAGGAGTTCGACAAGAAGGTCCGCGAACTTCGCGACCCGTTCTCTTCCTTCAAAGAGTGGCAGCAGAGTGAGCATGGCCGCGCTGGTAAGGCACCGCCCGATATTCCGGTGTTCGATACGCTCGATGACGCGAAGAAGGCAGCGGCTGCCAACCAGATCAGGACCGGCTCAAAATATCGACTGAAGGACGGCTCTATTGGTGAGGTGCCGTAATGGCAGATGAGGCCGATCCGTGGCTCGCCAAACTCCGACCAGCACCTAGCGCTGGTTCAAGCCGCTCCGGAGCGGCTGATCCTTGGTCGGAGAGGTTGTCTCCGCCGGACGAGAAGGCACCGACGTTCCTCGGCGCGCTTGCGCGCGGTGCTATGACCGGAATGGGTGTATTCCCAAGCGTTGCCGTCGCGGCTGCTGGTAAGAACGAGTTCGATTTCCCAGAGATCGGAACGATCGGCAGCGGTGCGTCGTTCGATGAGCGCACTAAGCTCGGTCTCGACTTCGCCAGAGGCGAGCAGGATGCGATCGAGGTGCTGAAGAAGCGTGACCCAAACCTGCAAATTGCGAAGGACAAGTACGACAATATCGTCGTGAATTTTGAAGGCAGGCCGTACTACGTCAATAGGTCCGGCATCTCCGAGCGCGATGTGCGCGATTTCACGCGCGACATGCTGATCCAACTCCCGCTGGCGGCCGGCGCGTCGTGGCTGACCGGTGGAGCAGCGTTCCCGCTCCGTGCGGCGGCGCAGATGGTGGCCGGCGGCACCGGCTCGATTGCGACCGATGTCGCATCTCGTGCGGCCGGTGGAGATCAGCCGCTCGATTTGCAGGCCGCGCTCGCATCCGCGCTGGGTGGCGGCGCTGGTGAGATGCTGGGATCGGCTGCGCTCAGTCTCACCCGCATGTTCACGCAACGCCCCGCCGCCTATGTGGACATGGCGACCGGCCGTCTGACGCCGCATGGCATCCGCGTCGTCACCGAAGCCGGCTTTGATCCGAATGTCGTTGGCGGCCGCCTCGCCGAAGAGTTTGCGAGCCGGGTCCGCGCGCAAGGACCGGGCGCGGCGATGCGCAATGCGCAGGCGGCTGAGTTCGGCATCGAGCTTACCCCCGGTCTGGCCTCCGGCAACATCGATAGGCAAGCGCTGGAGCAGGCCGCCAATGCTGGCGCGCGCGGCGATCCCGCCGCTGCCTTCGTCCGTCCGGCCATGGATCGGATGAACCAGAGCGTGCGCCAATCTGCTGACACCGTCTCTAATCGCGTCGCGCCGATGGCGGCTCGCGCCGGTCTCGACAGTCCGGCCGACAACGCCGCGTTCGTCCAGCAGGGCGTGCGCGATGCCTACGATGTCGATCGTGCGCACGCCAGCGCGCTGTGGGATGCTGCTCGCGACTACGCGAAGGGGGTTCGCATTCCAATGCGTGAGGTGCGGCGTCTTCCGGATGTGGTGCGCAGCATCCTGCGGGGTGGCGACGAGCCGCTGCGCATCGACCCTAAACTTCATGAGGTCAGTTCTGCGGCGATGCGGTTGATCGACGAGTTCGGCGACGGCACGCTGGAAGACCTATCGACGCGATCCGGCAATGCCGTTGCTGGCAACCTCGGCGTCGGCCTCGATGCCGTCGATAAACATCTGCGCAGGGGCCTCTCCCAGTTTTCTGGAGAGGCGGTTACGCCGGGTGATCGACTGATCATGCGCCGCATCGTGCGCGGCTATGAGGCGTGGCTCGACGGGATCGAGGACGGCGCGCTAATGGCCAATCTACCGGATGCGGTCGCGAAAGTGCGAGAGGCCCGGCAGTCGTCAGCGCAACTTTTCAATAAATACGGCGAACGTATGTCGCATGTTCGCAGTGGCACCACCGACAGGGCTGGGCAGACGCTGGAGCGCATGATCCACGACGATGTAACCGCGGATGAAGTTGGAAATTGGCTATGGGGAAAAATCTCAGGTGCTGGCAAAGCCGACGCCTATCGCCTGATCCAGCGCGTCAACGAGATTATCCCTGACGGAACGCCGGAACGAGACGCTATCAAGCGCGGTGTGCTGCAGGCGACGCTGACCGCGCCTGAAGGCAAAACGCAGCCCGGGCCCGAGAAGATGGCGCAGAATCTATTCGAGCTTATCAATGGCAAGGGCCGGGAGTTCTCGCGAGAAGTTTTCAGCGCTGACGACATCGCGATGCTCCGTCGCTACGGCGCGGCGCTGCGCAGCGCGGTGCCCGATCCTCGCGCGATAAACCCTGCAAAGTCTGGGTACGAGGTTGCGCGCGCCATCATTCAGACTTTCGGCGTCGTCGGCGCGCCGATCCGGTTGTTCACGAACATCGTCTCCGACGCGCCGCGGATCGCCGGAGCGGCCCTGACCAATCCAGCGAGGGCGCGGAACATAGCGCCGCTGGGCGCTGTCTCCGGAACCGCTGCGGTCCTCGCTTCCGAGGGTGTGCGAAATGAGCGTCAGTGATCTCCCGGCCATGCGCCGGTTTTGATGCGCCAGAGAGTGCAAAGCCCGAGCAGGGCTATAAAAATTCCGGCCATGACGGGCACGCCGCTGGTCGAGGTCTTCGCCCACTGAGTGACAGGGGCCATGATCCCAAACGAAAGCAGATAGCCGACTCGCATAGGATGTCGGTATCAAATCGCGGCGAGGCGGTCACCGCATGTCGGTGGCCATATCGGGGGATAAAATGCCGGCACGCTTCAACACGCCGTTTCCTGAGTTCTATGACGAGAACGGCAACCCTCGCGAGGGCTACAAGCTGTTTTTCTACGCGAATGGGACGCAGACCAAGCTCAACACCTACAGCGATGTCGACTTGAGCGTTGCAAACGCCAACCCGATGGCGCTCGATGAGTATGGTCGGGTTCCGGAGACGGTGTTTCTGCAAAACCAGTATTACACCGTGGTTCTTGCGGAGCCGGACGCCAGCGACCCGCCGTCCGGGGCGCAGATCGTATGGCAGGACGACTATGTGTCGGCATCCGACTTCAAGTCGTTCACGATCCGCAAGGTCTACAACGGAAACCCGAACGGTCATGTTGCTGGGACTGCCGGCTCTTCCGGAGTCCTCCCGACCGAATGCTGGGATTACGCAAATTCGGTGCTGTACGTCTGCACCACCACCGGCAACGCGGCTACCGCTGTGTGGACGGCGATCAACATCGCGCCCGCGAACGCCATCGTTGCCCCGCAGGGGCGGTTGACCGGGGTATCCGCCACGCCAGTCATGACTGCCGACCTGTCTGCGGCTGGGACGATTTATTACACGCCGCATGAGGGCAACATCGTTCCGATTTACGGTGGAGCTAGTTACTCCGGCTATGAGTTTTCCGAAGCCTCGATTGCCCTCAATTCCACCTATCAGGCGGCGAATGGAATCTACGATGTCTTCGCGTTTGACCACGACGCTGACGGTTCTGTGACGTTCGGGTTTGGGCCAAGTTGGGCAAGCGGCTCTGGAGGCAGCGTTGGCGCTGGTTCGAGCGCTCGCGGCACAGGCGCTGGTGGCGCGGCGCTCTCTCGCGTTGGCGGCTTTCTTCTGAACGCCGTTTCGATGACGATCAACAATGGAGCGACGACCTATTCAGTTGGCGCGAACCGCGCGACATATCTCGGCACGATCATGGTCGATGGGACGGCTGCTAAGGTTTCCTGTCGTGTCGGCTATGGTCAACTCAGAAAGTGGGGCATCTGGAACGCCTTCAACCAGCGGCCCACGGTCTTAGAACTCGGCGATGGAACGGCAAGCTGGACCTACAACACCAACACGATCCGCGTCTCAAACAACGACGCCACCAACAACAAGATGACGCTGCTCTTGGGCCTTGCGGACCAATCTATTGACATCGTGTTCGGTCAGAACATCCAGCACTCGACTGGCGCTGACCACCGGCCTGCGATCGGCGTCGGCTACAATTCGACGACGGCGACCTCTGGTCTTTACGCATCCGCCTACACGGGTGGGGCTGGCGGTCAGGTGATTGCTGTCGAGGCCCGCCGCCACGTCCGGCCGATCATCGGAGTTCACTCGGTGTATCCGCTTGAAAATGGCGGCTCCACTGGCGGCACCTTCTACGGCGGAGAGGACGACATGCTGCTGGTCGCCCGGTTCCTGTCATGATCGCCATCACCACCGACGATATCCTGAAGATCGCGCCGAACTGCGATCAGCGGCTCGTCAACTCCTTGCGTGGCCCGTTGAACAAGTGGCTGCCGGCATACGACATCGGCACCGTCAACCGGGTTTCCCGCTTCCTCGGACAAGCGGCGATTGAGAGCGCCTATTTCCGGACGCTGCATGAGTACGCAAGCGGCGCTGCCTATGAAGGCCGCAAAGACCTCGGCAACATCTACCGCGGCGATGGTGTCAGGTACAAAGGGCGCGGCATTTTCCAGTTGACCGGGCGCGCGAATTACGAAGCCTATGGCCGCATCCTCGGTCTCGATCTGGTCAACAACCCGGAGCTTGCGGCCGACCCCGAGGTGTCTGTGCGCATAGCTTGCGAGTACTGGAAGCGAAAGGGCCTGAATGGTTGGGCAGACCGGAAGGACGATCGTGAGATCACCCGAAGGATCAACGGCGGCCAAAATCACCTTGCGGAGCGCGTGAAGGCGACCAAGGCCGCGGAGAAGGTGCTCACTGCGAGGGCGGCGGAGATCGAGCCTGCGGACCCTGTACCCTTCCCGCGGCCGACGCCCGCAGCGCCGCAGCCCGTGGCAGCCTTGCCGGAGCCGCCATCGCCGACACCCGCCTCAATGGTCGAGGAAATCCCCGACGCTCCAATCGCCGCCGAACCGTCGAAGCCTTGGTATCAGTCGACCGAGCAGATGACCGGCTCCGCCATTGCGGTGAGCGGCGTTCTCGCTGCGCTCAAGGATTTTGTCACGAGCCCGTGGGGCTTCGCCTCGCTGGTGTTCTTGTGCCTCGCCGGAGGCGGCGCTTACATCGTCTGGCGCAGACGCCAGCGTGACAAGCTATATCGCCCTGTCATCCCGGAGGGAGGGTTGCTGTGACCGCGCTCCTCAAGATCGGCGGCGCGCTGCTGTCGTACTGGTGGATTGTCGCTGTCGTTATCGGTCTATGTCTTGTCGCTGCATTCGCATTCTTTGGGCGCAGTGTTTTTGTGTTCCTGAAAGCAGTGATGGATTTCTTCCGGTCTCCGGTTGGCCAACTCATTGCATTTGGCGTCGTGATCTATATCGCCATGTGTGTCGGGTTTAACTGGGCCGAAGGTTTGTGTGATGCGCAGAAGTTGCGTGAAGACCTTCGCCGGGAGCGCATTTCGCATGCGCTCTTGCTGAAGCAGATCAAGGACGGGAACCAGAGAGAGGTTGAGGACGCGGCCCGGCGCGGCTTTGACGACGGCGTAAACAAGGCTAATCAGGATCGGATCGATGCTACACCGAAAAATTCTAACGCTTGCCTTGACGCTGACGCTGCTGACCGCGTGCGCAACGTCAAGTAAGGAGCCTGAGCCGCCGCCGGTCCCAGCCGCTGTGGCAGCGCCTTTCATTCCGGCGATCCCGTCCGATCTGGAGTCTTGCAGTCAGTCTCCAACCGACTGGCCGAAGGGCCAAAAAAAGAGCGTTGAAGATGTCGAGCGACTCTGGGAGACGGATCGTGCGCGGCTGGTGAAGTTGCGTGGCTGTTACTACCGATTGAAGTGTCAATACGCTTCGGTCAGGAGGGATGTTGGCAAGGTCGCCGAGCAGGCGATCTGTCCTGCTCGTCGAGGAAAGTAAGGGGGAGGCCCATCAATGAAACGGCACCCGGCGTTAGGAATTTGTCGGAGGCAGCAAGGATGCCGGTTCAGCATGACGGTCGGAAGCCCCTCAACAGGGATGAGCGACTTTGGGTTCGAATAAAAAAACATCGCGACGAGCAGGGCGAATATCTATGGCAACGACTCAAAATCTGGGGCGCTACCGCAGCCGGCATCGCGGGCGGGGTCGTGGCGTTTCAAAAGATAGACCTAGCTGGCATCGTTCACTTTTTATTTGGCTTCGCGCGAATGCTATCGGGGCAGTGAGTTCGATCCAGCGTGAGAAGGTCTGCTTCCTCATCGCCTTTGTCGTCTGCGCGGCATTCATCGGATATCCGCTCTACCTGCTCACAGATCGCAGGCTGCCGTTTTCCTTCATCTCGGCAACGATAGGCCCGAGCGCCACGGTTCGCGCTGGGGATCACATATCGATCGAGTTTACAATCACAAAGCCGGTGCGCAGTTGCTCCGGAACTGTGTATGCGTATTTCGTGGATAGCGGCCGGAAGTTGACGGCGCTGGAGCCAAACAAGGCGATCTACGCCAAGCACGAATCTTTGAACCGAGAGAGGGCGCAGTTTTCGCGCCAGCGCATAGTCCCTTTTATGGCTGCCGGCGAGGCTTACTACCAGAGCCGAACGGTTTTCGAATGCAACTGGCTGCAGGCCTACTTCAACAGGTGGTTTCCGCTTGAGCATCTATCCCCGCCAGTTGGGATGACGGTGCTCCCGCCGACCATCATTCTCATCCCGCAAGCTGGTCTCGGGATCATTCAGTAGGAGGGGGCATGAAGACGCTGATGAAGTACGCACCAATCCCGGCCGCTCTCTTGGCGATCGTCACTCTGTGGGGGGTTCTGGGATTCCCGAAGCCGGCCACGTCGCTCGATGTGCAGCGTCTCGACAAGGCGTAGTCGGAGATCGCGGCGGAGCTTTATCAGAACAAGGTCCGCTCGATCCTGATCACACCCAAGCCGACCGCGGAGCCGAACGCTACGTTGTGGCAGGAAGAGCTTGACGCTGCGAAGCGGCAGCGCGATCAGGCCGAACGTCGACGCATCGAGTTGACGAAGTAGCCATCAATCCCACCGGCAATAAAAAAAGCCCCGGCGAGGACCGGGGCTTTCGAGTTGATACTCTCTGGGAGGTTGCATCCCGTCTTGTCAGACGGGTGGAGCTAGAACCGGAAGTTCATGCCCCCGCGGACGACATGGTAGGTCAAGTCCTGATTCGAGGAGAACGAAATCGGGATGCCCGCGATGCCGGTGTTGTAGGTCACGCCGGTATTGCCGAAGTCGAGATACATATACTCGGCGCGGAGCGTGATGTTGGGCAGAAGCGCATATTCGATGCCGCCGCCCAGAGCCCACCCGGTCTTGGTGTCCGACACATTGCCGATAGCCGCCGCGTTGAGCCCCGGGATCGGCGTCAGCAGGGTTGCCGAAGCCGCGTGCTCGACCTTGCCGTAGGCGAGGCCGCCTGTGGCGTAGATCAGCGCACGATCCGAGACCAAGAAGCCGGCACGGCCGCGCAGCGTGCCGAACCAATCGAGGTTGGTGCTCGTCAGCGAGGTCAGGCTGGCCGGGAACCCGAGCGGGCCGGTGGTCAGCACGTTGCTCGCAGAGCCCTTGATGTCGGCGAACTGCAGATCGGTTTCGATGCCAAACAGGAACTGGCTGTACTGCCAATTGTAGCCGATCTGGCCGCCGCCGAGCCATCCGCTCTGCTGCGCGTTCATGGTGCCCGGCACCGCGCCGGTCGCCACGACGGCATTGGCCACCACGTCGTTGCCGACGATGGTCGTGTCGCCGTAGTTGTTGCCGTAGCCGACGTTGAAGCCGACATACCATCCGGTCCAGTTGATCGACTTGATCGGAGCCGGCGGCGGGGCCTTGTAGGCCATATCCGCGGCCGAAGCCGCGAAAGCACTCAATGCGAGCAGCGCGCTCGCAAGCAGAAGTCGTTTCATGGGATACCCCCGTTAGTGTTGCTAGCGGGGCGGAGTAGAGCGCTAAAGCGGGACAAAATAAACCCGGCTCAGGGATAATCTGGCCGGGGCTGTCTTTTGGGCCACAAATGGAACTCGCCTATTCGCCCGGGTCGCTCAGGGCCGGATGGAGGCGCTTGCCGCGCGCGGCCTCCTGCTCCTCGATGCCGCGCTTGAAGGTGTCCATCATGTTCGGTCTCTTCTCCGCCGACTGATCCGGGTACGGCGGCATGGCGGCTCGCGCCGTCAGGCTCCAGCGGACAAAGAGGTTATGCACATCGTCCGGTGTCATGACGGTGCGCTTGCCGAGCCGGTTGATGGCCCGGATGTGGGAGTTCATGTCGTCGGCCATGCACTCAAGCAGGGACCGATTTTTGGGGTCGACGATGCTGTCCATGATGCTCACGATGTCTTCCGTCGATGTCATTGTGTAACCTCCGAGAGCGCTTGATCTCGCGCGACGTTGAGTTGTGACATTGCGGCTTCGCTGCCGCCGCGATCGGGGTGAAGTTCGGCCGCCTTGTGCCTGTAGCGTCGACCGATCTCGTCTCTAGTGACGCGCTGTCCAAAGTCGAAGCCGAGGATCGAGCGCCAGTCTGCCCCGCCCGGGTTCGGGAGCGCAGCAAAGCCGGTGAATGCCTTCTCCATCATGACGCCTCCGCCGTGCCGCTCAAGCTGTCGCATGCCTTCGATGGCGAGCGTCAGGGAACGGATATTGGCGGCGATGTCGGTGTAACGATCTTGCGCCATGACAAAATCGCGGCCCTTCAGTTTGAAATATACAGCAACGCCGGGATCATCCATTCGCTTCGTGGCGGCCGAAGCGTAAGGAAGCCCGTCGAGACGGAGCGGTACGTTCGTCGACATGATGATGTTCATGGCACCGAGGCGCTTCAACTCCTCCGTAAGCTGCCGGCGCGCGCGATCAAACATAAGTTCGTAACCGCGACTCCCGAATTTGTGGGTCGTCATGCGACGATAGGGGTCGGTGCGAGGCCAAAGGTTGGGCCACGACAGAGGGTAGGCTTGATCTGACATTTGTGCCGCCTTCAGTAGTTGGCACCGCCCCATGGGAGTTCTGGTGAGATTTTCGCTTCGGCTTTTTTCTGCGCGCCCTTCTTGGCGTAGTGCTGATTGAGGTAGTAGCGCGCGGTGGCTCGGACATCCCTGTTGTCGTCGATGTTCTTGACGACCCAGTCCAGATAATCCGCCGGCACGTCTTGCCACAGAGAACCAGCGTGTTTCCCGAACCCGACGCGCAACAGCAGCGCCGGGCCGGAAGACCACCGCTGGAGATCGTCGAAGGATGCGCCGCCAAGCAGGCGGCGCAGGATGTGAGCGGTAACATAGGCGTCATCCGCGGCGCGATGCGGCCGGCGCGCGTATTCAAAGTCGAAGTCCTCTTCGTCGTCCAGCTTCAGGTAGTACCGCAAGACTTGATTGGTGTGCTTCGGACAGTCGCGCCATATCCGCAGCGCCGACTTATAGGAACAAATCCACGGCTTGTCTCCGCCGCCGAAATAGGTCCGCTCCATATCGATGTTGTGAGCGCAGAAGGCGTCAGCCCCAGCCATCAACCTTGGACAAACTTCCTCCATCGTCGGGAGCCCGGGCGCGAGCACATTCCGATCGGTGATGTGGTGAACCGCCATCGCCTCCAGTGAGATGGGGCGTCCCGGGCAGACCAGCGTGCTTTGCGGCTCGATGATCTCCGCGCTGTCGCGATACCAAGCGACATCGCACCATCCGGCTTCGACGACGGCGTGCCTGTCTTCCGTTGTTGGGAGACCCGTCGTCTCGAAGTCGATACATCTGATGATCATTCGAGCGCTTCCTTCAGACGATCGATCAGCGCGGAGCATTCCGCCGAAGAGAGCGCCTTGATCGTCTCCTCGACGGTGTCGCCTTGCGGCACCCCCCATCGTCTGGCGACCTGCGACGTGATGGTCTCCCCTCGCGAGACGCCGCATTGCTTCAGCAGGTCGAGCGCGAAGCGGGCCTGCTTGTCGGTGGCGCTCATGACGCAAACTCATGTCGCTCGGTTTCTTCCTGCAACATGGTCATGATCTGGCCAGAGACCTTGCAGGCCCGGCGCAGCAGCTTTTGTTTGACCCATTGCTCGTGCGCTTCGGTGGCATCCTTGGCGGTAGCCAGATAGGTCAGCCAGTGGGCGACATATTCCTCCTCGGTCTCCGGCGGCGATTTCTCGCCTTTCTGGCTAGGCAACGCCGCGCCGGGCGCTGCTGCCTGTGCGTTATTTTCGGCTGTGGCGGGCTCAGGCACCTCCGGGCCGGTTTTATCGCTTCCCTGAGCCTCCTGCGCGGCATCCTGACGGGCGGCTTCAGGCTTGGCTGGGGCAGTCGCCTTTGGCGGAACCTGCCGATCGACGTGGTCCGACCTGAAGCCTTCGGCGTGGACGACGGGTTCACCCTCGATTTGTTTCGCCTGCAACCGCTCGACGACGCTGGGCTTCTTGTCCAACTCCGGAAACTCCCGCTCCGGGATTTCATCGGGCGTGTAGATGCCGAGGATCACGTCCGGGCACCACTTCCTCGCCCAAGCGCGAGAGGCAAAATACCAAAGCTGCTGATCCGGGTCGTTGACCCAGAGCGGCGAGTTTTTTGGTTTGATGTCCTTGATCTTCGGCGAGGTGTACTCGTGAGCCTCGTCTTCGCCTCGCAGGATGCCGCTGACGATGCAGCGACGGTCCTGACCATCCCCTTCATAGGTGCAGCGCAGCCGCCGCTCCAGCGGCGCTCGTGCCTCGACGATAGCGTGGATCAGTTGGCTTTCGAACGCCATACGCTGGTTCACGAAGTAGCTTTTGTTCGCGACCTGAAACGGAGACATCCTCCACTCGACCGCCTGCACGCACACAGCAAGGCAAGCCCCGGGATTACCGCGAAGGTGCGGAGGCACGGCGGCGTCGGAGACTGCCATCAGCTTGGCGAACTCCATCACTTCGATCATAGAGTTGAAGGTGAGCCCACCGGCATTGCCAGAAATCGCGACGGCTCCGGCTTGTTTCCTGTCGATCGCATCCTCGATCTTTGCGATGCGACGATCTTCCCGCATTGGCTCGTTGGCGTCGTGTTCGATAGTCTGGTTCACAGTGGTCTCCTACTTGGTTAGCAGTGTCTCGATCTCGGCAAGCTGCGCCTTGCAGGCGAGTACAAGCGCGAGGATTTCAGCGCGGCTCGGCTTCGGCGTGGGCGGCGGCTTCCGGAAGAGAAGCTCTGCCGGCGGCGATTGTCGAGGCGCGCCGTGGTCTATCACCCGGAATTTTTGCTGGAGTCTTTGTTGCGGCGTGGCGCACTGGGCGCAGCGATCGTCTTTCGGGTCTTTTGCTATGTAGCAGCCGATAGCCTCCAGCTTGCGGACGATCACCCACCCTTCATTCTCTGCCGCACCGAGCCGCATTCTCGGCCTTGGAACCTCTGTCTCGAAGCCGCACTTGCCGCAGCGACTGAATGCGAATGTCTTGTGGTGGTGGTTTCGTAGCTCGAATGCTCGCGATGCCATAGGTCATACTCCATACTTCAGTTGATCATCGAATTTCTTTGCCTGCCATTCCGGAAGCTCGATGTGCTCGACATCGCGTTGGGCATCAGCCGGCCCCGGCCAGCTTTTCGCCTTCCAGCAGGACGCGAACAGATTGAGCGCAACGCGGTTCATCTTCTCGCCGAGCGCAAGCGTGTTGTCCTTCAGCGCGACAACGCGCACACAATGCGGGGGTGTGCTTTCGATGAAAACGAAGTTGAACGACTGCATCGGTTTTTTGAGCAACACCTTGCAGCCCTCGCCGACGAGAGCGGCCTGCTGGTGGTACCCGTAATTGCCGATGGCTTTCGCCACTTCAACGAAGTCGATATCGATAGTTGTCTTCAGATCGGCGAAGTCGAGGCTGTCGGTCGGTATTGCATCCGGCCGGGCTTTGCACCACAGCCCGGTCTTCTCGTCTTTCCAGATCATCGATCTCTCGATCTGGCCATTGAGGATGCCACTTTGGACAATCGGATGCCGTGCCAGCGCCTTCGCCATGCCGCGGATGCGCTCAACCTGATCGCCCTTCAGGACGACGAGTCCAGTCTCTTTCTGGTCGGCGAGCCATTGTTTGCAGACCTTGCGATTGCCGTGCCACGCCGCTCCGTCGATCTCGTCCGGCCGGATCACGAATTGCTTGTCGAAGTTGTCTTCGCCGAGAAGCAGATGGTGCGCGGCCCTACCGACGATCAACCCTTCGGTCTGCTCATCCTTCTCGACCCGATCCGGATTGTAGCGCGAGACCGACCACACATGGGCCGGCGATTTCTGCATCATCAATCGCAGCGTCGACGACGACACCGATGGCTCGATGCAGATATCGCCGTGATACTCCTCGATAGGAACCTCGCTATAGATCGCCGGGATACCGATCTTGTTGCCATTCCACCGTCTGTTCATCGTCGCTCTCCTTGCCGCCTTGGTGGCGCTTTCATATCTCAGCCGCGTGAGACCGAATTGTCAGCAGATGCTCGCGTGCTGCATCTGCATATTCGCGGGCCTTCGCAACAGTCTTCAAAAAGCAAGGCGCACCACACTGCAATAGTCACCATGTCAGCCCATTGCGGCATGTCAGCACCCGTAAATCAGGATCACGCCACCGATGCGCGGCCCGGGCTGCCGACACTCTGCTCGCCCAAGGGCTACGGTGACTGCCACGACCAAAGCAAGTCCGGCCGCCAGAAGCGCGAGCTTCATTCCTGAACCTCCCCGTCTTCGATGCGGACTCCGACCGGCTCGCCCTCTGCGACGCGCTCCATCCAGATTTGGAAACCGTGCTCCGCGGCAAGCACCTCAACAAGCTCCCGGGCCGCGCTGTCCAGCCTCCCGCCGTCGCGGACGCGAATGACGCGGACTTGCGGGTTCCTCGCCATCGCCAGCGCGAGGCTGGCGCGGAGCCGCTCTGCGTCTGACGCCTGTTGAAATGGGAGACCATTCAACAGCACGACGCCGTCGCCGATCTCCAGCCCTTCGACCGGAAGCCTTGCGTGTCTGATCGCCTCTCGCTTGCTTTCTTCACGCTTGGCAATGTCTGCGGTGTAGGCGTCGTAAAGCTCTTGCAAACCATCGGCTTTGCGACGCAGGCTCTTTTGTTCGGCGCGCTTGTCGACCCATGCGTTGGCAGCCCTGATCTCGGATTGCCTCGCGCGCAGAACCTCGACATCGATCTCTTTCGGCAGATCGCCTGCCTCAGCAAGCTTCTTCTCGATCTCCGCGGCCTCGGCAGCAAGTTCGATGATTTTCTGGCGAAGCTCCGCCGCCTTTGCTGCGGCAGCCGCCCTGCGCTCGACGCGAATATTGATCTGGTTGTTGTGTTCGAGAGCGCGCTCAAGTTCGTCGCCGAGCGTATCCTCATCGACCTTCTCGGTTGGGGCATCGGCCGGGATTTCAATGGCATCAGCCGCGGCCACATAGCGACGCAAGTCGCGGCCGGTCTCCTCGCGAAGTCTACGATCTTCTTTGTCGCACGCGGCTATTGCATCGAAGTCGACTCCGGGCACAAGCTTCTTGACGATATCGAACTGCTCACGCTCGTTCGCTCGCTCAAATTCCAGCGGGTCGATCGACAGCGCGTCGACCATGCTGTCGAGCAAAGTCTGCGGCTTGTTGAAGCTGTTGCCGGATGCGTCCAGCACATCGAGACTGGATGTCACTTCGCCAGCCTTGGTCTTCTTGAAATTCCGGATGATTACGATCTCGCCGAGGTCGGCCTTGATCTTCGCGCTCTGCTGCCCCTCGCGGATCGGCTTCGGGTTTGCGTTCTTGTCCCAGCCCTTTAGGGCCATCCAGATGCTGTCGAGCACGGATGTCTTGCCTTGTCGATTTCTGCCGTTGATGTCGATCAGGGCAGATGTCGGCTCGATGCGAACGGCCTTCAGCCGTTTGATGTTCTCAGCGACCAAAGAGACGATCGTAAGGGGATGTTCTGGTGCTTTGGGCATCGTGTTCTCCAAGCAAACGGGTGGCCCGGCCGCGGGCGGCTGCGAGACGGGATGTGTGAAAACTACTGACCACCTCGGGCTGCTGCTCGCAGCACTCGGCGAAGGCGCGTTCGTATTCGCGCAGGGCTTCGATGGCGGTTTCGAGTGTGATGCTCACTGGCATCCCCTTGGTGTCGGCCGGCGGGCTAAAGCTAGACCCGGCGCTGGACAAAAGCAAAGAGCCCCGGGCCACGACCCGGGGCTCCTGTCGTCAAAGCCGCGCAATTCTTGGGGAAATCACGCCGCTTCGAGCAACTCCTGCCACTCCGCTTTCGGCAGATCGATCAGCCTGCCGCCCAGCGCTTCGAACTCGACCGCTCGGTCATAGTCGATGGCGGTCGAGTGGGCCTGATGGGTCACCGCATTGACCAGACCCCATGCCGACAGGTCGCTCGCCCGGCCCGTGCCGCCGCCGGTCGCCAGCGACCGCAGGATGGCCGCGCCCTCGCTCTCGCTCAGGTCAAATTTCTTGGCCAACAGACCGACCGTCGCGGACGGGTCGGAAATTTCCTTCGAGGACGACAGATCGGACAAACGCTTGATCCGGGTCTCGAAGGCGACAACGTCGATAGCGTGCTTGACGTGATCGCGCAGCTTGAGCAGCACCGCGCGGTCGTCGGCCTGTCGGGTGTCGTCGGCGTAGGCGATCTGGGTGAGAGCACCTTCTTCGACGCGGCGACCGACGTGGTTCGCCTTGAACTTGCCGTCCTGCGAATAAGCGCCGTTCTTGCACCACAAACGCCAGATTAGGGGCAGCACCGACACCGCGCCGTGGCCGACTTCCGAGTTCTGGATCACGACGCCGGCCTGAACGATGTCGCCAACGCTGCGGCCGTTCTTGGTGATCTCGCGCTCCAGCGGGGTCACCACCTGCAGGTACAGGCGCTTCTCGGTCACCTCCGAAGACACCACCTGCGCGCCCGGGATGCCGTACAGGATCGGCAAAACGGTCGAGGCGATCTCCTCATTCTCGATGCGGTTGTAGCGGTCGGAGAGGAAGGCGCGGGCGTCGCCGCCGAGCGTGCGCACCAACCGGCTTTCGGGGGCTTTGCGGAACCAAGTGTTGACGTTGTCGGCAAGCAACTCCGGAGCCTCTGCGAGGCAGCGGTCGTAATACTTCGCCGGGATGCCGACCCGGGCTCCGATCTGATCGTGAGCGATGGGGCGGATGGGGAATGACCCGTCCGGCGAGTTTAACACGATGGTCGGGCTCTTCGAGCCCTCGTTCTGCTGGACCGAGACTTCAAGGTCTTTGGTCGAGCGGACATAGTCGGCCTTCAGCGCCGCATTCGCGGTGATCCGGCGGGCGAGTTCTTCGAGCGAAAGTCCAGTCTGCATGGTGGCGATCTCCTGTTCGGCACCGGCTGAATGCCGGGTGGCCGTTTATGGCAGATGCTCACCTTGGTTGCAATAGCCCTCAACGCAGAAACCCGCAAATCCACTCAAGTTCGTGTCGGCGCAAAATCGTCCCGTCAGACAGCCGCACCAGATCATCGCCGGGAAATTCAACCTTCCTGTCGGTCAAATCCTTCTGGGCCGCCAGAGTGAGCAGGTTATTTGCCACGTTGGACCTGTGGATTGATTTAATGTTCTCGCTGTACATTTTTGTCCTCCGGTCCTGTGGATAACTCTGGTTGGGGAAGATGGAGCGCCCGTAAGGGCGCGCTCCCCTATGAGATTCCTATCAAGGGTACGGGGTGTATCCGCATATGATAGGGTTGTTGTTTTACACAACCCTATCTGCGATCTCTGACTCTCTTTACTGAGCCGCGCGCGAGGCTTTTTTTGATCCGCCAAAAACTGGACTCATGCAAATCAATTTTTGGATTGCTTGGATTGGTCGATTGGATTGATTTTGGATTGGAGGTTCAATCCATCGTCGCCAGTTGCTTTTGTCGCGCCTCTGGCGGAGGCTGTTTTGTCCGGGCGATCAGCAGGAGAGGCGGCCGTGACAGCGCAGTTGAAGAAACGAACCAAGACCACAGCCTATGGCGTATCGAGGCATGGCAGCGGTCCACAGATAGTGGCCGCCGGCACAGCGATGCTGGATGTGATGCGCCGAATCGATGCAATCTATGAGGGTCGAAAATCCGGGAAGAAAGTTGGTATCCTTGATCTGAAGCCGACAAGCTGTCGGTGGCCGATCGGCGACCCAGCTTCTGTGGATTTCCGGTTCTGCGGCTCCGACATAACGGCCGGAGGCCGCGGGTCGTATTGCAGCTACCACGCCAGCGTGGCGTATGTTCGCAAGCCCTAGAGGAGGCGTCATGGCGAAGAAAGCAAAGAAGGCGAAGAGGTCGACGGCGAAGAAAAAATCTTCGAAGCCGGAGATGAAGCTGGCGAAGTCGGATGAGCAGAAGGCTGCCCGGTTGCCGAGCGTGGGTGTCGTCAAGTCTCTGGCAAACGTGATGATCAGTGGCCAGTCAAAAATCGATGACATCTCCGGAAGCAATTCGAGCGCGATGCGTGAGGCGGTCGAGAGGCGCGGCGTGCATCAGCGCGCGTTTCGGGTTGCGCTTGGTTTCTACAAGCGCGCAAAAAAAGACCCGGCTTCTTTCGCGGTCGAGATACAGCACTTCGATCACTACCTCGAATGCTTCGGGATCGACGATCTCATTGCCGAGGAGCCGACCTTGCCGATGGATGTCGATAGCCAAGCAAAAGCGGCGGCGGCTCCGGCGGTGAAGGCCGCCAGCAAGGCGCAGCGCAGCGATGGCAAGCAAGACCCTGTGTCGGCGCAGTCCTTTGCCGACCCGGAGGCCGACAAGCACATCGAGGAGCAGTCTCGCCACCTCAACTAGCTGGCGGCTGCGCAGGAGGGCTCACTGTGCGCATTCTTGGTATCGATCCGGGACTGACCGGCGGCTGCGCCATTTATGACGCAGCCGCCGATGTTTGTGTCGATGCGATCGATATCCCGACGATCGGTGAGGGCGCGAAGAAGCGCGTCGACGCTGCTGAGTTGGGTCGCTGGGTCAGGCGCTACAGTCCTGAGCACGGCGTGATCGAGCGGGCTCAGGCGATGCCGCAGCAGGGATCGTCTTCTGGTTTCATCTATGGCCGCGGCGTTGGCTACCTCGAAGCCTGCGTTGTGCTGTGCGACGTGCCGCTAAAAATCATCGAGGTGATGGCGTGGAAAAAGCACTTTGGCTTGAAGGGCAAGAGCGAGGGCGGCGGTGAGGCTGCGCGCGCTCTGGTGATCCAGCGGTTTCCCCGGGTCTCTGAGTTGTTTGCCCGCAAGATGGATCATGGCCGCGCCGAGGCTCTGCTTATCGCGATCTATGGAGCGACGATTGTCTCAAATGACCGAAGTGGAGAGCGGGGAAAACACACCGGAGCCCGCACCGGAAAAGCCGCGCACTCTGGCAAGCGATCCTCTGCCGTGGGAAGGAAAGCCGTCTCCGCAGGAAGTGATCGAGGTGCTGGAAAATCGCGCGTGGCTCGAAGAGAGCCGGCAGGTAACGCTGGTCGAGATCGGGCTCCGAAAGGAACCGTATCTACCGGCGATGCGGGAGGCGTACATCGCGAGGTGGCTAGCGAACTGGTTTCGGGGCCGCCTGATGGAACGAGAAAAACGGGAGCGGTTTCGTCGCTGAGGTGCGAGAAGACTATCGATATGTTCCGGGATGGGGCTGATGAAGAAGTGTAGGGATTGCGGGTTGCGGATTGCGACCCCGGAGGAGCGCGGTGTCGAGCAGCCGTGCGGTCAGGTTCTGGTTGCCAGCGATAATCCGGCGATGATGTTTCCCCAGCGTGTGCAGTGGCGTGAGCGTGAGGTGATGCGGAGGCGCTGCGTTTCTGCCGGAGGTCGTCGCCGTGCTTCTTGATGGTCTTCCGAAAAATCACTTTCGCTGCCTCGCAGCAGATGTGCCGTGGAAATTCGTGGTGCGCTCAAAAAAAGGAGAGCAGCGTTCTCCGGAAAGGCACTACAGCACAATGACGCTGGAGGAGATCGCGGCGCTGCCGGTGGCTGACTATGCGGCGGCCGATGCGTTTCTTCTGTTCTGGGTGACGGGGCCGCATTTGGCGAAAGGCAATCATGTCGCGATTATGCGGGCGTGGGGTTTTGAGCCGACAGCGATCTGGGCGGTTTGGATCAAGCCAAATTCTAAGCGGTACAGACAGGGTTGGATGTTCTTCGACGACTTCTCGTTTTTTGTTGGGATGGGCTACACCACGCGGCAGAATGCCGAATATGTCGTCATCGGCCGTCGCGGCAAGCCACGGCGTCTTTCGAAGTCCGTGCGACAGGTGATTGCCGATCCGCGGCGCAAGCATTCGCGCAAGCCGGATTCTTTTTTCACGAATGCGGAAAAGTTTTGCGACGGGCCGCGGTTGGAATTATTCGCGCGAAAGCATCGCGATGGTTGGACCTGCGTAGGCGACGAGGTGGGGAAATTCGATGCGGAGCGGGGCGCAATCGAGGCGGTTGTTTGACTACGACCTGATCGCCAAGACCAAGATCGAGCGGAAGCTTTCTTACGCGGCGGCAGCAAAGGTCTTTGGCTGCAGCATCCCGACCGTGAAGCGCGCCATGCGTAACGGGTCGACGATGGGTCCGGGTATGGCCAACCGTGGACTGGTTCTCCCCGATATCCACAGGGCGGTGGTTGACGGCGTTTCTTTCCACGCGACCACCATGCTGCGCGATGGCAAGACGACCTTGCGCGATCCGCAGGCCGACGAGGTTGTGATCAAGAGCGGGGGCTATTCTGGCAAGCTCGGTGGTGTGGTGACCAAGGGGTGGTGGAAGGGGATGCCAATCTACACGCTGAAGCTTGAGGAGCGCGCGACTTGTCCGCGGTCGTGCCAGAATTGGCGCGGTTGCTATGGCAATAACATGCCCTTCGCCCATCGCTATCGCCACGGTGCGGCGCTGGAGGAGGCAATTTGTCGCGAGGTGTATCTTCTGAGCGCGAAGCATCCTCGCGGTTTTGTGGTGCGACTACACGATCTGGGGGGATTTCTACAGTCTGGGCTACGTCAACTTGTGGCTCGACATGCTCAGGCTGTATCCGGCGCTGCACATCTTCGGGTACACGGCGCGGCAGGATTTTGAGACCGACCAGATCAGCCGCGCGATCGAGCGCGCTCAACGGTCTTGGTGGCCGCGCTTTGCAATCCGGTGGTCGGACGGAGGTCGCATCAAACGCTCGACAATCACGATTGCAAAAGTCCAAGACTGTCCTTCAGATGCAATTGTCTGTCCGGCGCAGCTTGGCAAGACCGCGCGTTGCGGTACATGCGGGCTTTGCTGGACGACGGAACGCCGCATCGCATTTCTTCAGCACTGAGCATGACGAAATTTTCCGAGCAGTTTCTCGACGACTTGCGCGCGCGGTTGCCGGTGTCGAGCGTTGTTGGGCGCTATAGAGAACTGATCAAGAAAGGACACGAATATGTCGTCAAAGACGATCCGTCGATCTCGGTCAACGACCAAAAGGGCCTCTGGTACGACTTCGGCAAAAACCAAAAAGGCGGCGACATCTTCGACTGGGTCGTCTTCGAGGATGGAGTGGAGTTCATCGAAGCTGTCAAAAGATGTGCGGCACAAGCTGGAATACAGCCGGATGGTGGTCGAGTTGAACATGGGGCTCACGAGGAACGCATACGTCCTGAGGATCGCGGAGGTGGCATCGCTTCTGACGGTGGACGGGCTGTTCCATCTGCTGACGGACGCGACGGGTCTCGCAATGCTTCAGGGCCACGCAAGGTCGTTGCGACGTATGACTACACGGATGCGCACGGGGCGCTGATTTATCAGGTCGTGCGCTATGAGCCGAAGGGCTTTTCGCAGCGCAGGCCCTATCACGCGGAGCCCGGCGTCTGGGTGTGGGGGCTCGATAGCGGCGAGTACATGCGCCACGGTTCCGGCAAGGACTGGGTGCGCTACGACGAGAAGCGTTTTGCCGAGCGCGGTTTCAAGCAGCATAAGGTTATCGATGGCGGGGTTGAGCACAGCCTTTATCGTCTGCCTGCCCTGCTTGAAGCGGTTGATGCTGGAGAGGTGGTTTGGCTGCCGGAGGGAGAAAAGGATGTTCACACCCTTGAGCGTTGGGATTTGGTGGCTGGAACAAACTCAGGTGGAGCGAAGCATTGGTCTGATCGGCACGCCGCTCACTTTCATCACGCTGATGTCGTCATCCCAATTGACAACGACGACGCCGGTCGAGAGCGCGGTCACAAGCTCGCCGCCAGTCTCAAGGGAATAGCCAAGCGCATCCGCATTCTTGATCTGTCGCATCACTGGACGGGGATGCCGGAGAAGGCGGATATCTCCGATTGGCAGAAAGCTGGCGGCACCCGCGAGAAGCTGCTGGAGATCGTCGAGCGACTTCCCGACTGGACGCCGTCCCCTCCACCGTCGACATTCGGCGCGCTGCGATTTGTCGACCTTGATCTCCCGGCTCGCGAGCACGAGTGGCTGATCAAGGGTGTGCTGCCGAGGTGCGATCTGTCGATCATCGCGGGCGAGCCGGGCTCCGGGAAGAGTTTTGCCGCCACCGATATCGGGTTTGCGGTGGCTCGCGCCGCGCTTGATCCGGCGCACGAGTACATGGGCAGAAAAGTTCGCGGCGGTCTCGCGCTGTATCAGGCCGGCGAAGGCGGTCTCGGGCTGCGCAATCGCATGAGGGCTTATCGTCAGTATCACGGGATACCGGGCGACCTTAATTTGCCGTTTGTTCTGATGCCGCAAGAGTTGAATTTGTTTTCGTCGGACGACGCCTCCAATCGCTTCATCGAAGAGGCGAAGAGATGGTCGAGTTACTACGAATTGCCGATCGAGATCGTCACTGTTGACACGTTCTCGGCTGCGACCACTGGTGCGAATGAGAATATGGCCGAGGATATGACCAAGGCTCTCAACCGCGGGAAGAAGATCGCCGACGCATTGAGCGCGCATGTGCAGTTTGTGCATCACTGGAACAAGGCCGGAAGCTTGCGCGGCTGGTCTGGTCTGCGCGGCAACGTCGAGACCGTGCTTGAGGTCGAGGTGTTGGATCAGACTGAGCGCGAGGGGGAGGTGGAGAGGCCGATCCGCGTTGTTCGCGTCTCGAAACAGAAAGACGGTGTCTCCGGACTGTCTTGGAAGTGGACGCTGCCGGCCATCAACATCGGCAAGGATATCGATGGCGACGCGATCACGTCATGCGTTGTGCGCCCCCTCGGCGAGGTTGACGCTCCGGTTGTCACCGCTGTCCGCGGGAAGCATGTCGGTGTGATGCTGAATGACATGCGCGTTGGCATCTTCCGCGCACTGCTCGATGCCATCGATCTCTATGGTGAGCCCGCGCCGGCAGTCATTGGTTTGCCGGCGTCGATCAGCAAGGTCACGAAGCTTGTCCACCATTACCAGTCCTACACTCGCAAGGTCGTCCCGAACCCTGAGAGCGCGAAGACAAACCAGAAGACGCTGCGATCTCGCATGAAGTCGTTTCGTGAATTTGCCGTGAACGCCGGGATCATCGGCGTCTACAAGATCGGCGGGGAAGAGACTGCGGAGGCCTATATCTGGCCGACCGGCAAGCCGGTGTTTGGCCGCGGGCTACAGTGGCCACCGCGCTCCGCGACAACCGCCTCGGAGGATGACAATTCGGTCGACCCGGTGGATGATTTCTGGGGATAGCAGCGAGGATTCTCATGACCATCCTGACGCTATGCGAATGCGACGGCTGCGGCGATCGCCTCCCGCTCCCGCAGGACAAGCCCTTCGATGTCATCACGGTCACGGTAGGCTCCAGCGCCTCTGGCGGCCCCGTACAGAGCTTTGAGGGGCATTTGTGCCCCCAGTGCATCACCGACCTGCGCCACTCTCTGGACGTGGCGCGCTGGCGCGGGGAGCGTGGTTCCAGCGTGGATGGTGGGCCTGTTTTGCCGTTCCGCTCGGTCCCGTTCGGGTCGGGCCGGTTTCTTGATTGATCCGCGTCAATCCAAGGAACCTGTTGAGAAGACAAAGAAAAACGCCGATGGATTGCAAGACCAATCCAAAATCAATCCAAATTGACGGCGTAGCAATCCACCGCGCCGTCTCGTGGATTTCCGAGGCCCTGTGTTGACTTTGGCCGAGCCGTCAGCACTATTGCGACCGATCTTCCGGAGCCCTCCGAAGGTCGGGCTCTTGGCCATCGAGGCGTGTCGGTCGGTAAAAACTGGCACCTAGCCCTTCGGGGTTGGTCTCCTCCTCGACGGCGGTCGCTCAGGCGGTCGCCGGGCCAAGGGTTCCCTCGCACCCGTAGCGTATGTGTCGCAGCCGCCCAGCAAATGCCCCTGCTGGGCGGCTTTGCTTTGTCCAGAGCTAGGGCTACCGTCTTGCTGTCAATGGAGGGCTAGGTGGTGCAGAAAAAACATGGTGGGGCGAGCGTTGGTCAGATGATCCGTGCCGCCCGAATGGAAGCCGGTTTGTCGCAGGATCAGTTGATCAGCAAGCTTGGTCGGGTTGTCAGTAGGCAGTCCCTGCAGAAATACGAAACCGGCAAATCTCGCGTCTCGACGGAGATGCTCGGGTCGATCTCTGCGGCGCTCGGTAAGCCGGCGACGTATTTCTTCCCAGACCTGAAAAAACATCGGAGCGAGCGCGATGATGTGGCCACCGTGATGATGTCGTTGTCGAGCGGCGCTGCGCTCGCGCGACTGTTCGCGTCGGTGTCCAAGGCCGAAACTCGCCTCGCCATTCTGAAGGCCGCGCGCCAGATCGCGGGAGGGAAGAATGCCCGACGTTGAGATCAATGGTGGCGACAATGTTGTGATCAGCAGGCCGCCTTCAGCGCGGTTTGAAGGGCCGATGACGCTCGAACAAGTCCGGCAGTGGATAGCGTTTATCGACCACAAGCCGGGCCGGGCAGTGCTCGAAGAATATCTGCGGTTGAAGCTCGCGCCGGGGCCGCGCACCTACACAGTCAAGCGCGGTGAGACCCTGCATGGAATCTGCAAGCGTCTCACTGGCGATGTCTCGCCAAACGATATCGCCGAGCGCACCTACCAGATGGCGCGGCTGAACCAAGGTTTGCAGGCCGGTCTCATCCCGGAGGGCACCGTCCTGAATGTCCCCGAGACATTCCCGATGGAGCCACACATGGATCACTACTCCTCTGCTGGAGCGCAGAGGATGGATGCAATCCGATTTTCCCACGCCGAGGAACTGGCCAACTCGATAGAGAGATTGCGTCACGCTACCGATGAGGAGCTTGAGCGGGCGTGGGGCGGTGAACGAGATGCGATCTATCAGGCCGGTCAGCTTCGGCGCTGGTTGTACTGGAACACGCTGCTTCTGGGGTTTTGGGCGGTGACGATGACGGCTGCTTTTATTGCGCTATTGGCGATCTCGTGACCGACCCGGATCAGATCGCGCGCACGACGGCGAAGATTTTTCGTGAGCTTGATGCAATCGAGGCGAAGGTGCGTGAGCGCCTCGATTGGCGCGGGCCGAACGGCAGCAAGAGCCGTTACGTTGTGCTGGAGCGCGCCGACGCGGCAAAGCTGATTGGGTATGACGACGGTGACTAGGCCGCGGCCATACATCCCTGTAGCCATCAAGCTGCGTGTCGCCGAGTTGCAGCTTGCGGCGCTTGGCGTGGGATATGTCAGGTGCGGGGTTCCGGATGGCGTAATGCTCCGCGTAGTTCTTGGGCTACTCGGTCTGGAGAACCCGCACCTCGATCACCGGCCGCCGTTGGCGCTGCGGGAGTTCGATGAGCGCACGCAACGCTACATACCGGACGCCAACGACCCGAATTATTTGCAGTGGATTGAGGGCGCGACCGATCATCACGAACTTACGCACGGCCGCGGTGGAGAGAAGATGCGCTTCGGTGGCGATCTGCGGGAGATCAGAAAGACAAAGCGTCTGGAGAGTGTGCGTCTGGGAAAGCGTAGCCGGAAGCGGAAGAGCCGCCCACTGCCGAAGGGGCGCAAACTGAAGTCTCGGGGGTGGCTGGGTGGACGTAACAAGTGAGCGCGGGCTGGAGACGCTGCGGCAGGAGCGGCGCGCGGCCGAGATCATTGAGAGCAATTGGCATGGTTGCCTCTATGCTCACACACCAAAGGACACTACAGCCGACATCGACGCCGTGATTGTTCGGGACGGGATCGTCACCGCTGTCGCGCAAGCTAGCTGCCGGACCATAACCCGAGATCAGTTGCGTAGATTTCGCGATGAGTGGTTGGTGACATACTGGAAGCTGATGAAGGGTGAGGCCTCCTCCAAGGCGCTATGCGTCCCACTGTGGGGCATCTTGTATCTGGTGCCGGACGACACCGTCATCCGCGTGAAGCTATTCGATCCGAAAGCCGGGTGGTTGGTTCGGTTCCGCGTGGAAAAACCGAGACCCAGAAGAGCGTCAACGGCGGGGTCGCGCTGCGAGATAACGCTTACATCGACGTGTCCGGTGGCGATCTTTTGGTATGGCGCGAGTGACATCTTGCGTCGCCTAGCGAGATTGGCAAGTTTGTCCCGGGCCTGAATGTCTGTTGCCGACCTATGGTCCCGCCCGGCTCAGACGCTTCATCAGTCGTGCGATCTGGCCGGGCGAAATCCTTGGGCTCTCTCCTACGCGGCGCGCTGCATCCGACGTTGTTGCTGGCGGAGTTTGCGCAGGGCATTCTCGGCGCGCTTGAGCTTTGTCTGCCACCGTTTGATGCCGGCCTCGATGCGGGAGGCGCGAAGCGATCGCCTGTCGATCTCCGGCTTCGGCTTTGGTCGCAACCTCCCGTCAAGCCATCCGCTCTTGACGACGTGCTCGATCATCTCACGCTCGATGAAGTGATGCTGTGTCGAGTGCGGCTTGGTTCCGGGGTGTAGTTTGTACGCCACGAGGTGCGAGATGGAATGCACCACTTCGTGCCAACCACCTCCACCGCAGCGTGCCCCGTCTCCCATGTCGAAGCTGCCCTCGTCAGGGTTGACGTTGAACGTGCCGCCCCTGACCCAGCATTTGGTTCTGCCGCTGACGATCTTGATGCGGTACGGGAATGGCCGCTTCATCCACTTGCGCCACAGCAACTTGATCGCTCGCGCCGCCTCTTCGCCTGTCGGCTTGAGGTCTCTGCCGGCATTGCTGCCGGCAGGCCATGCGTCGTTGACGCGCTCGTATGCCATTACGCCCTCCCCAGCCGCTCAAGCTTGCGTTCGAGCGATGCCGCGATCTTGTCGGCCACCGATCCGGGCTCGCGTCTTTTGTTGAGCGAAGCGAGCTTGCGCTGGGTGCGCTCTATCTCGCGGAAGCGCCGCTCCTCCTCCTGCCGCTCGCGCAGCAGTCGGGCGGCCTTTGAGATCGCCTCATCCCAGAGGCGGCGGTTTCTCTCGTGGTCCTTCTTCGTCCACCTTGATCGGAGGAGGAAGTTGGGGATAGTCAGGTCGATGTGCATGTGTCTCTCCGTTGTCGGCACGGTCAATCGACCGGTGCAACGCATATTAGCAAATCGACTTTTCGGATTTTACGAATGATGTCGTTTTGGCGATGCCGAACCATTGCGGCGCAGGCACTTCTTGCAAAATAAAAAAGTGCTTGGCGCTGCGGCACAGGGGTTTCTTGCATCGATTTTGACACGCGCGATGCAGGAAGTCGCTGTGCCGCAACTGTTACAAATCGTGATCTGTCACTTTTTTTAGTCCACCCGGTGGGCTATGATTTTTCAGAGTGGAGACAGCCATGACGAGGATCGATAGCACCTTGGAGGGAAGCCGGCAGGCCTACATGCTTGGCTCGGAAGACTCCGATAGCGCTTTTTTGTTTCGGATGGTCAGCGATGACCCTGTGAGGTGGGAGAGAGTCCGCGGTAGCGATCGCGTCGACATCTCGTCTGGCAATGAAAAGTTTGCCACCCTGACGCATGTAGATGTCATGTCGATACTCGGTGTTGACAGAGTGCCGCTGGTTTTTACCGAGCACCAATTGAGGGAATTGGATGTCGCGCTCATGGTCCGGAAGGAGCTATTTGAAAATCCGAATTTCTCGACGAGGGAGAAGGCTGGGGTTTTGAGATCGGTAAGGAGATCGATGGGTCGTGGCCGCCCAGATGGTGGCGGGGCCCCTCTGGATAAGTTGGGTCACAACCAAATTATTCAGAACGCCGAGCAGGCCGTGAAAGATATCCTCGACGCATTCGGCAACAGGCCTCTGGTTTTGCAGCGGCCGACCGGCACGGTCTTCCACCGGGCGCGCGAGGCGTTCGAGAATGGTGATGTGCTGCTGCCGCTGGCCGATGAGACACACATCGTGTCGGATGTTGAGCGCACAGGTCTGCGCGGTGGGCTAGCTGGCGATCACCACATCTTTCTGGTCGAACACAATTGGGCCGGAGCTTTTGCTGATGCTGGTGATCTGGACGGGGAGGAGAGGCATCTCCCGTATCCGCTTGTGGCTTTCGAGTTTCAGGTCAACAGTCGGCGCATCATCGTTAACATTGCCCAGAGGATCGATGGGCAGGTTGACGAAATGCCAGAGCTTGCGTCTATAGTTGTGATCCAGACCAAGTTCGGTTGGATGCTGCCGATGGTTTATGAGTTTGCCCCGGGCGGCTTTGAAATTCCTAGCCGCATCGTTCGTCGGCTTGACATCGCGGACACGACATTCATACGGGTGATCACACCGCTGATGGCCCTGATCCATTCCCAGATCAGAGCGATCCTGATCATGCTTAGTGCCAAGGTTGCGGAGACGCCTGTGGTGCGCATCCCACACAAACTTAACGAGGCTAGAAAAAAGAAGGGCAAGAAGCCGATGTTCGACTACCACGTCGTGTCGCTTTCGAAGCGGACGCGGTATGAGGCTCTGCCGACCGGGCCGTATCATGAGCCGGCGCATCGCAAGCGACTGCACTGGCGTCGTGGCCATTATCGCCACTACCAGAACCACAAGGTCTGGATCGCTCGGCAGCTTGTCGGCAACCCTGATTTGGGGTTCATTGACAAGCATTATCGACTTTGAGGTAGTTATGCAGGTCGTCGGACGTATCGATATGATGCTGTGGCGCAGTCTGGGGGTTGTCGTTTTTCTCCTCTCATTCCCGCTTCTGATCGCCGGGGCGTGGGGTGTGGAGTTTTCTCGCTGGTGCGGAGAGAGAGCCGCGGCGGCGGCGGCCGATCGATGACACGTTCCGAAGCAGAGATGGTGATCCGGCTCCTGCCGCGGTAGCTGCGGTAAAACGATTTCCGGGAATCGAGCGCAGCGCTAACTTGCACTTCTTGGAGGCTTGATGTTTCCTGTCTCCGATGGAGGGGTCGATGGGGGACGTTGTTGACTTCGGCGGTGGCGAGCCGCTGCCGAGGCGCGATGCCGATAGTGGTCTCACCTTCTTTCCAAACCCGGCGCTCGCCAAGCTGCTGCGCGGGCTGGCTGACATGGCCGATGAGGGCTCCATCACATCCGCAGCGATCGCCACGGTGCATAACGACGGCGACCTTGGCCGTTTTTATGTTAACCCGTGTGACACCTTGATCGGGGTGGTGGCCCGGCTGCAGTCGACAATGAACCGGGAGAGGGACGAGGCGGAGATTGCTGAAGGCGTCGGCCCGGACGTTTTCCGGTCATGATCCGCAAGGCCGCAGGAGCCGCCCTATGCGCCGGCCTGTTGTGGTTGGTGTGGGAGCTAGGCTGGATTGCCGGCGATGCGCTGGCGATGATCCTGCTGGGGCCACCGCGGGTTCTGGGGATGCCGGTGTGACGGAGCCTTATCGGCGCGGCGCTGCCGCCGGCGCGAGTAGCGGCTCAGAGCAGGTCTGAGCACAGATGCCAAATCTCTCTCGCTCGACGCGGTCGTGGATGAGGACGCCCCAGACAAAGATGCAGGCGAGAACGAGGGCGAGCGCGACTAGCTCAATTGCGGTGTTGATGTAGACCATAGAAAAAGCCTCCAATGCGGGAGCGCCAATATCCGGTTAACGTCGGATATCAATTCCTGATTGGGCCCGGGACCGAGCCTTCGCCGCTTCCGCTGTCCATGTCTTTCAGCAGAGCGATGACGTGGTCGACATTGATGTCGGCGTCGCCGGCAACGACTTTCACCATAGCTGCAACGGCGAAAGTCTTGACCTGCTCTGGCAGCGGTCGATGATCGAGGATGTATGCAGTGGTTATAGCAAGTCCTGTCAATACAAGGCCCATGTCATTAGCTCCTGCGAGTGCCTTCAGTATTTCTTTGCAGAGATTTCTCACCGCCTCCTTGTTGTCGCCGTTGACGCCGATGTATGTGATCATGATGCAACCTTGCTGGCCTTGAGTGCTGCGATACAGGCTCTCTGGTATCGCTTCAGAGTTCGCATTGTCGAGTTGTAGGGCCTGATTTCGATCAGCGTGAGGACCGCGAGATTGCCGGACTGGGCGGCTGAGGAGATCTCCCGCTTCAGCTTGCCGGCGATGCGCTCTCCTGATTTTGACAGTCGCGGAGCGGGCGGCAGCAGACCACATTCGGCGCGCCGCTCGATCTCTTTCCAGTCGCGGCATTGCCTTCCCGCCCCATCAATGGTTGGCGGTGGCGGGTCTTTGTCGATCGTCGCTATCCGCGTCGAGTTGGATGACGGGACGTTGTATCGGTATGACAACATGGTTTTGTTCTCCGTTTTCGGCTTTTGGGTGTTACGCTCTACGCAAGGCGTTTGATGCTTCCTCGATCATGGTCTCCACAAGCTCGTTGGTGATGTCGCTCACCTTCACGGTTTTTTCCCAGAGCCAGTCGGTGCAGTTGGGATTGCTGCCGTAGACCGACAGCCACGGAATGTTGTCGCGGCCATATTCGAAGTCGGTGTTGATCCCGACACAGAACAGAACTTCAGGCTCACCGCTCTCGCTTTTCGTGATGGAGCTTCCGTTGTGGAAGAGTGCGCGGACCTTGTAGAAGTACGTCCAGCCCTCTTGGAAGACCGCGTCGTAGCTTTCGTAGTATTCCTCTTCCCATTCTTCGCGAGCACTCCGTTGCGGATCGACGCCGTTGAAGAGCAAAAGCTGGTCGTCGATGTCACGGTAAAAAATCCAAGCGGTTGTGTGCTCCGGGTTTTCTTGATCCCATTCTTCGTCGTGCTGTTTTGCTGCGCTGTCGGTGTAGGGCCTTACGGCCTCCGGCAGCGACCCAGACCCAAGACCAAGGCCGGCGTCGCCATAGCCAACCGCATCGAAGCCGCCGCTGGTGTATGGGATGAAGCCGTCGCGGCGCTCGTTCTCGATCTCATCGAGTCTGGTGTTGGTGACATCGTCGAATCCGCCGACCGCTTCGATCACGGCGGAGGCCCAGTCGCGCACAAGCTCGCGCTTCACCTCGAAGTGGGGCGGAACAGTGGTCTCGAATTTATGCTCAATCGCGCTTGGCATTGGTCCATCTCCTCTGGATTGCCTCGTTGTAGTCCTTGGTAGCGAGCCCTCGCACCGCGGCGAGACGCCCGAATAGCTGGGCGTGCTCGCTGCTGCAGAAGAACTCGTCGGCGTAGCTCAGTCCGTCCCATTCGAAGAATGAGCGGATTGTGCCGTCAGTCCGTTTGCGGACTGCGGTGACATGGCGATTTGTCAGCCGCCGACACTCGTCGATTGTGGTCGGATAGCGGTCGACCACGATGTGCCGGGAGAACCTCGTCTCATGGAAGTCTCCCGGCTTGGTCTCCAGCCATACGCGCGTCGTATCCTTGCGGATCGGGCGCGCGCATTGCCGGCAGAGCGGAGGCAGGTCGGTCATAGCCTTCTCCTCCGCCGTTTTTTTGTGATCCTCACGTTGGTCGGCGCTGTCGGGACCGCCAGAGTTATCTTCGAGGTGGGGATTACCGGCCATGTCCGGCTGTCGGTCTTGTTGCCGAGGCACAGCCCGGCGACCGCCAGATCGGCACGAACATCAGCAAGGGTTTCCCGTGACCTGACGCCGCGGAAGTCGGTGAAGCTCTTGCCGATGCGAAACTGGTAGGCGTTGGCCGTCCAGTTGAACTCGATGAAGCATCCGGTCATTGCTTGATGCTCCACCCATCTTTGATCGCGGCCCTTAGGTAAGATGCGAACGCTCGGTTCGCGGATTTCTGGTCTGGGCAGTATCTTTTTTTTCTCTGGCCACGTCTTCGGCGTGTCTCCGGGTGAGTACTCGGTGATACCCGGCAGGAACGATCCGACGCGGTATTGTTCTGGGCCAATGCGATCGAAGATGCGGATTACGCCAAGCTCTCCCTCGCGATGCAGTTGCACGGAGCGCACCGTGCCGCCCGGATATTTTGCCGGTTGCCACTTACAGGCGCTCAGGTGAGCGCTCCGGCCGAGGGCGTTGTTGCTGATAAAGCTGCCGCATTTGCGGCAGACCACAGTGCGCCATTTTGGTTTGACGTATGACATCTCTTGGTCTCCGAATGGGCTGGCTATGCAGCGGTTGATGCAAACTTCGCAGGGCGAGCGCCCCACGGGCCGACGTTGTCGACGGTGATGTCGGTGATGGTCATGCTGCTGGTGCTCCTATCTGTGACCCGTCTTTGCGCCTCGGGAACACGACGCCTTTGCCAAATTCCCAGAGGAAGTTGCAGTGGTCGCCGGCATCCGTGATCATCACCTTGCGGATGATCCCGATCTGGCCGGCAGGGCGCGAGATGTAGCTATGCGCCTTCTCGACAGCCTGCTGCGCGGGAGCCCAGCGCAGGACTAATTCGTAGCTGTCGTCTGGGAACCAGACGACGACGTTAAAGAGTTCCTCGGTCATATGTGGATCGCCTCGTGGATCATCAGGTTGATGCGGTTCTGCCAGTCCCGAAGCTCCTCCGGGTCGGTGATGGCGTCACTGAGCCTGTGCGCCAAGACGCACAGGTCGTTCAGGTCGATGCCGTCGACGCGGTAGTCTTCGTGCGCCGGGAAGCGCAGCAGCGACGCTGTCTTGTCGACACCGATGGCGTCGATGGTCTTGGTTGGGACAGTCATCTCGGTTTCTCCGTGGTCAGTAGTTCAAACAGGCGGATGAACTCGCGGTGCGCCGCCACGTCGCGGTATCCGCTCGCTTGCCAACGGGCGAAGGCCGCCTCTTTCTGCTCGCGCCAGTGCGGCGCGACGATGCTGTAGACTAGGACGCTCTTCATCACGGTCAGTCTCCGAGTAGGCCGGCATCCGCCAGACCCTCTGCTATGGCTTCGGCATAGCGGGGGTCGACGCAAACGGTGCGCCGCCCCATCCACTGCCAGCTTTCGGTTTCGAGGTTTCTCTTTAACCAGTCGAGGCCTTCGTCGTTGTTGGCCATGAACTGGACGGTCGAGCCGTGATTGATAACGGTGACGGGTGACATGGTCTCCCCCTATGCGGCGGTTGCAGCGAAGCTGGCCGGGCGAGCGCCCCACGGGCGGCCGTAGTGGGCGGCGCAAGTCTCGCCGTACCCGACCGCAGTGGAGCGCTCATCGGTGAGCGCGCGGTTGCAGTAGCAGCACTTGCCGGTGAGCCTCGCGCTATGCTTGGCGACGCCGTCGGGATCGGCAGCGAACTCGCGCAGGCGATCGATGATGCGGGCAGCGAGTTGTCCGACCGCACAGGTGCGCGACGGCTGATAGGTGCCATCGAGAAGGATGCGGCCGTACCAGTCGCGATCTCCGCTGATCTCGTCGCGCTCACCGTCGAGCACCGTGAGCGAGCCGGGCACCCTCGCGCGCTCGCCGGCAACGTTGATGCGGATCGAGCCGCCGTAGACGTTGCGATTATCGGGATGGGGGAGCGCGAGCACGATGGCCGGGCGCTTCAGATGTTTCTTCGCGCTATCGAACAGGCGAAGGATGCCGCCGAGATCACCGATCTGAGCGGCGGCGGGAGTCTGCGTTTGCGTGAGACGATAGACGTAGTCTCCGTAGTTGTTGATCTCGACGAAATCACCAACGGTGACGCGCTGGCAGTCGCCATTGCGCTTCTCGATAGTAACTTGCGATCCGGGGGTGAGACGATCGTTGGCGCGGATACCCCAGTCATTTCCGATTTTGGTGAAGTGAGCGAGCATTGAAGTTCTCCGTTGTTCGCTTGGGTGAGATGGTCGATGCTAGGCGGCGGCTCGCGCCTCGGCCTTGGTGAAGGCGGCGACGATGCCATCCTTCTTCGCGTTGACGCGGACGGCGACGACCTCAGTCGTCTTGGTGTGCGCGGCGATGAATTGTGGAGAGAGCTTCGCACGCACCGCGTCCATGTCGAGCGTGTTGCGCTCGGATGCAGAGACGACTGCGCGGAAGAGTTCGCCTTCGTAGGCACCTTCGCCCTTGGCGATGAGCACCTGCTTGATCTTCTTGGCCTCGGCTTCGAGGGTTGCGATCTGCGCCTGCAGCGCGCCAAGTTGGTCGACGATGTGGGTCATTTCGGTCTCCTGTCGGATGTCTGGTCGGCTCCTGTTTGTACCAAATGCTCACCTAGGTTGCAATACTGAAGGCGGTGTATTTCCATCATTTCCCTGCTGCTGGGCACTTTCACTCCGACTGCTGCTGGCCTATAAAAGGGCTCCGATTTCATGGGGATAGCTAGATGGCGAAGGGGGGACGCCCGGCGTGGAGGCCTAAAAATCCGGAACTGGCGCGGGCGATGGTCGAGGCGCTGGTCGGGTTTGGTGTCGATCAGGTGACCATCGGCCAGCTATTGGACCCGCCCTGCAGCAAGGATGTGATCCAGAAATATTACCGGGCGGAGATCGATAGCGGAGCGCAGATGTTGCGCGCGAGAGCCGAAGCTACGCTTGCGCTTTTGGCCCTCGGTCGGCCGGAGGTTCGGGTTGGCAAGCGGATCGTGCAGCGATCTGTGCCACCGGATAGGGCGTCGTTGTTTTTCCTGCTCAAGACCAGATATGGCTACCGCGAGGTGAGTCGCACGGAGCACAGTTTCGATGGTGTCGACATCGGAAGCCTCACAGAGACCCAGCTTGCGCAGCTTATCGAAAGACTCGATCGAGCGCTTGCGACTCGAAGCGGCGGGGCGGCTGCGGAGGATGCAGAAGGGGCGGACGGCGAAGTTCAGCCGGTACGCCACTGAGCCTGTCGGTTTTGTTGATCAGGCTCTGCTCGGGTTTGTCTGGAGCAAGCAACGCGAAATCATGGATAGCGTGCGCGACAATCGCTACACAGCGGTTCCGTCGTGTCATGGAGCGGGGAAGAGCGCCGTAGCCGGCCGCATAGGCGCTTGGTGGCTCGCCTCACATCCTCTGGGTGAGGCTTTCCTTGTGACGACAGCGCCGACCTTCAATCAGGTGAAGGCCATTCTGTGGCGCGAGATCAACAAGGTGCATCGTATTGGCGGCCTGCCCGGCTGGTGCAATGAAGTCGAGTGGAAGGTCGACCCGAATGAACTGATCGGCTTCGGGCGTGCCGCGAAGGATATGACTTCGTTCCAAGGCATTCACGCTCGCCGTGTGCTGGTGATTGGCGATGAAGCGTCCGGTATCTCAAACGAAATCAGCGAGGGCATGGAGACGCTGATGACGAATGAGGATTGCCGGATGCTGAAGATCGGCAATCCGGATGATCCGGCGAGCGCGTTTGCGGAGAACTGCAAGCCGGGCTCCGGCTACAATGTGATCCGGATCAGCGCTTTCGATACTCCGAACTTCACTGGGGAAGAAATCCCGGACTGGATGAAACATTTTCTTGTCTCGCCGATCTGGGTCGAGGAGCGGCGCAAGAAGTGGGGTGAGGATAGTCCGATGTACCGATCGAAGGTGCTCGGTCTATTCCCTGACATGGCTGAGGACAGCCTGTTGAGCTTGTCTTCGATCACGTCCGCGCAGCAGAACGTCTATGTGCCGCGGCCGGGTGACGCGAATGAGCTTGGTGTTGACGTGGCGCGCGGCGGCCTCGACGCCTCGGTGATCTATCATCGCCACGGATATCGTCTTCGCCGGTTTTCCCGGATGAACAAGCGCGACACGATGACCCTGACTGGTGAAGTTGTTCGGGCGATAAAGGAGACTGGGGCGACCGTGGTGAAGATCGACGACATTGGCGTCGGCGGCGGCGTGACTGATCGTCTTCGCGAGCTTCGGTCTGAGGGGGTCGTGCCATCGCATGTTGAGATTGTCGCAGTGAATGTCGGCGAGAGTTGTCGCGACATGGGTCAGATTGAGCGCTTCAAGAACCTGCGTATGCAGGTGAACTGGCAGATGCGCGATATATTCGAGTCAGGCCTTCTCGATATCGACGAGAAGGACGACGAGCTTGCTGCTCAGGCGTCCCAGATGCGCTACAAGGTGCATTCTGATGGCATCATGTGGTTGGAGAAAAAGGACGACATGAAAAAACGCACGCGCGGCCTCAGTCCTGATGACTGGGATGCGGCCGTGTTGGCGTTCACCCAGAAAGAGCTTGGAGGTGTGTCTGTGCATACGGCCGTAGAAGACGACATCGTTGTGCAGCACTTCGATCCGCCGAAGCAGTGGGCGAGAGTGGTCGCGGTTCACATCACAAAATCAAAGTTCTCGGCGGTGTGGTGCGCTGTCGATGTTGAGGCGAAGATCAATTACCTGTACAACGAGTATCATGCGCCGTTGACGGCTCTCCCGGTCCACGCCGACGCGATAAAGCAGCGTGGCGCTGATATCCCGGTGATCTTCGACAAGCTCGCGGATGGGCGCAGCGACAAGGCTGGCACAATGCTCGTCGATCGACTGCTCGATCTGCATCTCGACCTGTATGTCAGCGAGATGGATCGTGAGGCGGCGATTGTCGAGGCGCAAACTCAGTATGGAGCCCAGCGCGTCAAGGTGTCGGAGCGGCTCACAAAGTGGATAGGGCAATTCAAGCATTATCGCAGGGACGGCGAGGGTGACGTTGTCGAGGGTGATGATCAGTTGATGATCGCCACGGAATTGCTTTTGTCCTCCGGCCTGCCTATCGCTGCCATACCGGGGTCGGCTGAGCGCATTGCTGCGGATGACTGGGCGAGGGAGAGCGCGGACGATGTCACCGGGTATTGATTTGGAGGGCAGGATGTCAGTGGGCGGTCAAGGCGGGCGCGCTAGTCCGGCGAAGTACGACCAGCGTTGCTTGGTTTTCCGGTTTACTGGCGGCGGGGAGACCGTTGTCCGTTTTGTGAACCGGGCGACAGCCTCTGGTTTCCTGAAGAGGATTGTCGGGGAGTCGCCGGGTTCTGTGGCGATTGACTGGGATGTGACAGCCGACGAGTCGTTCCACCTGATCTACCTATCCAAGGTAACCGAGATCGTTCTCCCGCCTCTCGATAAAAGCGGGGCTTGAATTTGTCCACCGCCGGGTGTTCGCTGTGGTTGCGGACCGAAGGAGATGCGGCATGGCTTTGAAGCCGAGGGCTACCAAGAAACCCAAGTTATCCGAAGACCCGAAGGTGCGCGAGGCCGCCGCCTTTGTGGGGCGCGGCCTCGCGGCCCGGGGGGCTGTCGATCAGACTGTTGCTCGGCCGACCCCCGCCATCCGGCGCGGCCCAAGCAAGACGCAGATCGGTGATGCCATTCGTGGCGTTGCGCCGGGGCTCCCGGCCGCCACAGTCTCTCGCATTGCCGCCGTCGTGATGGATTTGTATGGCGGGTAAGCCGCCATACGGTGGTCGGCCGGGCAAGCGTCCAGCGGAAGATCGTCGGCGAGAATTGATGCGGTCTGCTCGCACCAAGGCCGAGCAGAAATATAGCGCTGGCGGGAAAGAGCGGGAGCGCCGGCAACCGGCGATGCCGAGATTAAAAATTCTGGAGGAACCTGATGTCTGAGCCCGTAGTGGTGACGCTTGAGACCGACGCGGCTTTGGCTGTGGCGCTGAAGGCGAAACTTGAGGGCGTCGCCGACGATATGGCGAAGCTCAAGAGGCGAGGCGTGCATGTGGCGTTCAATATCGGCGATCCTTCTGGGCAGGGCCGCTTTGTGCTGGTGGAATTTCGCGCTCAACGAATAGAGGATTTGGTCTGATGGCGAAGGAAAATGTTGGTGGTGCTGCGTGCGGTAGCTGTCGTTTCTCGGCGATGATCCCGGGGCAAGGTTTCAACATCCGGCACTGTAAGAGAGTGCCGCCGATCGCCGTCCCTATGGTTGTCTCGCAGAGCAAGCCGATACTCCCGGGTATACCCGCGGCGCAGTCGATCCAGTTTTTGTCTGCCTTCCCCAGTGTTCGCCCCGATGATTGGTGTGGCGAGTTCGTGCAGGTTGGCGGGGGTAGGGAAAAGATCGGCGAGGCACTGTAATGCGCGAAGGATTAGACAATGATTCCACCGCTCAAGACGCTAGAGGAACACGAGGAAGAACGCGCCCGTGACCGCGCCCATTTCAACCGGCCGTGTCGCAATGGAATAGCCTGCCCGAAATGCGGAGCCGAGTGCATCGACAGCAATCCCGGGATCGTGCTGGCGAGCGACCCGCCGCGCTCCCTTATCGCCTGTAGCAAATGCGACTTCACCGGGTCGAGAACGTGTTGATTAGTGAGTTGAGCAATGGACGTCTGGATGGTCGTGGCCCTGCTTATCCCCGCCAGCTTTGGGGTCGCGTGGCTGATCGTCGAGGTGGCAGAGCGGGCGTTCAACGTGTTCACGCAGAATAGTCGATAGCGAGAAGGTGGGTTCTCGGCACCATCAAGCCCCGAGGATGATAAGTGCGGGGATGTGGTCCCCAAGCCCACCGCCACAACGCAGATACGAGGTTAATTCCGTGGCGAAGCGACACGATTTGAAGGTCTGGCCGGAATACTTTGCAGCCATCCACGTTGGATCAAAGCCGTTCGAGATCAGGAAGAACGACCGGGACTATCAGGTGGGCGACACGCTCGTCCTGCACGAGTACGCCCCCGGCCCTGACGAATACACCGGCCGCGTGGCCGAGCGCCTCGTCACTTACATGCTGAATGGCGACGACCCGATGGGTTACGCCTTCGGCTTGCGCACCGGCTTTGTTGCGCTCGGCCTTCGTGAGTTTGTCGAAACGACGCAGATAGAGGCTTAACACATGCGAACATCGGGGCCTTGGCGGCGCGGGATCGGCAACGAAGCAAACACAGTGTTCGATTCCGAAAACCGGGTTGTCGCAGATCGAGTGGGCTTTTCTGACGGCCTCACTATCGCGGCCGTGCCGGACATGATCGAGGCGCTGAAGAAGATCGCCGAATACCCCGATGAAGAAAACGAATGGGACGCGGTAGATAAATACGAAGTGGTCCGCACCATAGCAAAGACCGCGCTCAAAAAAGCGCAGATCAACGGTTTCAGCAACGGAGAAGCAGGATGACGGAAGAACAAAAGAAGCTGGTTGATGATGTCGTGAGCGCGGTCAAGGAGGTCGCGGACTTTAATGAAATGAGGGAGCGCGCCATCAAATCGTTGCAAGCACCGGAGACGAAGCTGTTTGTATTGGTGGTGGCCCGGTCAGACGGGAGGGTAGACCGGGTGGCGCATGGCGACGATACACTGTTCGCCTATGCCAGTGTGGTGCTCGCCAAACAGGTGCGGGGGTAATTGTTAATCGGGCAACTGGATATTGGAGAGACAGGGTGACACACAATTGGAGCGGCTGGCCGGGGGCTTGGTGCCTCGACTGCGGGATTGAAGACCCGCACGAGACTGCCCTTGCAGATGGCGACTTCATTGAAGTGCCGGACAGCGCCAGCGAATTGGGCTTCCGCTACGAGTTTCCGAACGTGAAGCTTGAGCCGTGCCCCGAGCCGGGAAGTGGGCGGTTCAACCACTACAAGAGCCGCCACCATCTGAAAATCGGTGACACGATCAAGGCGCGGGAGGGATGCCTCGCACACTTCTGCGGCGACATCGACGGCACCGTGGAGCAGTTTGATGGCGACACCATCCTGTGCCGGATGAGGCGCACCGGAAAGCTGACGCCGTTCCGGCGAGATCAACTCGACCACATCGCAAGGTCTTCCTGATGCCCGCCTGCGTCGTCGAAAATGGAAGGCACTCTTGATCGCAGCATTGATCTTCGCCGCCGCGCTGGTGGCATTAAAAACGAGATAGGACCATGAGCGGCAAAGCGCATTGCGAACGATTCCCCGGCTGCATGAACGTCTCGGACGACCGGAGGCCGCCAAAGTGCGAGCACCCGAGTTGTCCGGGCACGGTGACGTGGGTGGATTTCTTCAAGCACGCCAGCCCTAAGCCTGACGCCTGCGAGCACGATTTCCAAGGCTGGCAGGAACACCACGACGACGATGGCCGCGTTATGGGCGGCGAGCGCGTCTGCACCAAATGCGGCATGGGCGCGATGGCCTACAGCCTCCGCATGTCAGATTAGCAAACGTGTCGATTATGAATCGAGAAACCGCCAACACTCAAACGGGGAGCATTCTGCCAAAGGCAGAGCGTGATGATCCGGGCGACGGGCGGTCAGGGTGCGAGGGAGAATGCCCACCAGTCGCCGCGAGGCGATGCGCGGATAACAACCCGGCGGCGCAAGCCGTTCTCTGTGTGGCGCCAGAGCGTACCCGCAATTAGCAAACAGGCCGTAAGCGATGGCTCGACACGGATTGCCGGACCCGGTTGAGATCGTCTTGGAGCGCGGCTTCGAGAAGGCGGGGATCGAGTATCGTCGGGCCGACGATGGGCAGCGGCACCTTGATTTCTATTTGCCGGGCTTAAACATTTACGTCGAGGTGAAGCAATTCCACACCCCTCGCGTTGCCGACCAGATGGCGAGAGTGCCAGACATCATCGTGATACAGGGCATGAAAGCCGTCGTGACCTTTGTGAAGATGATCGGCGGCTATGTGCCACGAAAGAACCTTCGGCCGCAGCCGCTCTACCACGACATCGTAGAATGGAATTGCGCTAACATCACACATGCGTCGTCGCGGAACGATGCTATTGAGCAGGTAACGCCACAGGAGGACAAATGAAAATCACTGGCGATGTGACGGTCACAAACAGTTACCCGATCACAATCACGAACGGGCGGATTGTCGAAGACGAATGGACGGCTGCGCTCGCCCGCGCAGGCTACGCCATCGTGCCGATGAAACTCCCCACTGAATGGGAACCAGGCATATCCGACGCCGATGGTGTCCCCATGATGGACGCAAAGATCACGATAGAGCCGATGGACGTGTAAACGTGTCGTCAACTGAGAAAATTAACGGAGGCAATCGTGAGCAAATTGGGGAGCCGGATAAAGAAGCTTCGCGAGGCCGCGAACATGTCCCTCCAAGACGTGGCCACGCGCGCCGCTCTTAGCAAGGCGCATGTGTGGGAGTTGGAAACGGGGTCGCCGAACCCGACGATAAAGACCATCTGCTGCGTTGCGGTCGCCCTCGATGTTGATCCGGCCGAATTGGCTGCGCTGGCGGCAGAGGATTGCCGGTCAGCGTTGCAGGTCGAGACGCGAACGCAATCGTTCGTCGTAGCGTCAGAGAACAGCGCAAACATCACAACAGGGCAAGCGGATGACAAATAAGCCGCCGAGGTCGTGGTACTGCGAGCCGTGCGCCGTCGAGGTCTATCAGCTTCGATGCCCGCATTGCGGCAAGACGAAGCGCGAACGGAGTTGTCGATGACGCAAGATATCGCGAAAACGATGCGCGACTGGCGGGACTGCGAGATTGAGCGGCTGCGGGAACAACTCGTGGACGCCGAAACTTCGCTTCGGATTTACGACCACGCGGGCAGCGACGAATATTGGGCGCGTTGGCCGCGGGCGGAAAAGAAGGATGTAACTCCGATGATCATCAAACTGGAAGAGACGAGTCGAGGCTTCAAGCGCGGCGAGTTTAGGGATCGTTACGGGGGCGAAATGCAGCATTCAGGAAAGTTCACTGGCCGATGAAGACTGCATCTGGCTTGGGTGCGATCACGAAGACAAGCATACCGCAACCGGCGAGCCTTTGGGCGCTCGGATGCATCTGACGCGCGACATGGCGGCCGAGCTTGTGACGCATCTGCAACGCTTCATTGAGACTGGGCTTCTCTAAAAATCGTTGCAAACGATCTACGGAACGATCTAGATGCGCAGACTGGAGAGGTTGGGGCTGGTGGTGGGGCCTCCTGTGCAGGGCAGTAAACCCGCGCTATAAAGGGCCGGTCTCTGACCCGATTCCGGAGCCCCTATGCCGCCCAAGAAGCTTGAGCAGGAGCCACAGCGTGACAGCACCGTCACGCCGCGCGAGCAGTGCCGGCCGGAGAGGCGAGGGCCGCACGCTGCCAGAGACCTGTCGAGCGGGCGCTTCATGCCTCGCGATCCGGCTGAGGCGACTACCTTCGAGGGCGAGCGATGACGATCGACGCTGCCATTGCCGAGCTTGAGGCTGAGTTTGGTTCACAGGCCGCTGCGTTCGATCCCGATCTGACGCTGAACATCTCCAGTGGGGATCGCATCGGTAGTCCTATTGATGCGGCTCCGGTGCTGTGTCTGAACCGCGAGCTTGCGGTGTCGCTGTGGCTTGAGACCGCGCGCGCAGAATTGCGCCGCGCCGGGATCTCGGCTTGGCGGCTGCAGGCGCGACCGACAATGGATTTGTGGCGCATCACGATAGCTGACGCCCGTCAGACGCATCGTATTGCGGCCGCTCGTTTCAGTGTGGTGGGGACAATCGAGGTGAGGCTCGCCCCGAAGGAAGTGGGGCTAGCGGGTTCGCCAGCAACAGTCGAAATTCAGGAGGATGCTGATGGCCTATTTGGACGGGGCGGCGGCGGGTCTGCGGCAGCCACCGATGGGTTTGTCGTCGGGGGCGGAGGAGGGGCAGATGCCGCCGATGCTCCCGGGGCTGGGCGCGCCGATGGACGGCCTGATGCCGATCGGGGGAGCGCCGCTGCCGACGCCGCAGCCGGACCTGCAGTCGCAGCAGCAGATCAGCCCTGAGCACCTCAAACTCCTTGAGTGGGCTGATGAGGAGAAGACGCCGAACATCGCCGAGGACATCGACGATACGGTGCTGTCGAAGGTCAGTGACCAGTGCCGTCGCGGCTATGAGCGAGACCTGAGATCGCTCGACGACTACTACCAGAAAAACGAGAAGGCCTTCGAACTCGCGACCCAGTATACGAAGGAAAAGAACCACCCGTGGCCCAAGGCCTCGAACGTGGTCTTCCCGTTGGTCACGCAGGCAGCATTCTCGTTTGCTGCGCGTGCCTACCCGGCGATTGTCGCCGGCCGCAACGTGGTCAAGGGTGTCACCTACGGCAGCGACGATGGTATTCCCCAGATCGCGCCTGACGGCACGCCGGTCGTAGTCGGTCCATTCCAGCCCGGTATGCCGATGCAGGGGCCGGTGTTCGATACGCCGCGCGGCCCGGTGATGGGCGCGTGGGCGACGCCGCCCGGCGCGAAGAAGGAGCGCGCCGACCGCATCGGTGAGCACATGAGCTACCAGTTGTTGGAGTTGACGCCGAACTGGGAGGAGGACACCGACAAGCTCCTGCATCTTCTGCCGATCGCCGGCTGCTGGTTCCGCAAGACCTACTATCGGGCGACGGAGGGGGTGAACCGATCGACTCTGGTCGGTCCGACGAAGCTCGTGATCCACTACAAGGCCAAGTCGATGGAGCGAGCCCCTCGGATTTCCGAGGAGGTCGAGTTCTACCCGAACGAGATCGAGGAGAAGTCGCGCCTCGGCGAGTTTCTGAAGAAGGCTGTGTCCGAGCTTGGCTTGCCGGAAGACGGCGATGACGACAAGGACGCGCCGCACCACTTCATCGAGCAGCATTGCTGGTATGACCTCGACGATGATGGCTACAAGGAGCCCTACATCGTCACGCTGCATAAGTCGACGTGGAAGGTGGTGCGCATTGTCGCGCGGTACGATGCCGATGGCATCAAGGTTTCGAAGCGCGACCCCAGCATGATCGTGCGCATCGAGCCGATCCAGTACTATACGAAGTACGACTTCCTGCCGAACGTCGAGGGCGGTCTGTACGGCACCGGCTTTGGTCAGTTGCTGCATCCGATCAATGCGGCAATCAATACGTCGATCAACATGATGCTCGATGCCGGCCACCTCCAGACTGCCGGCGGCGGCTTTGTCGGCAAGGGCATCTCGATGCACTCTGGCTCCGTCCGTTTCAAGCCGGGCGAGTACAAGGTGGTCAACTCTCCGGGGCAGGACATCCGCAACTCGATTGTCCCGCTTCAGGTGGCTGGGCCCAGTGATGTCCTGTTCCAGTTGCTTGGTTTGCTGATCAAGTCCGGCGAGTCCATCGCCGCGACTAACGACGTGCTCGAAGGCTCGTCGAACATGGCCAACATGCAGCCGACGACGATGATCGCTCTCATCGAGCAGGGGCTGAAGGTCTTCAC